>NZ_QQWG01000050.1 GCF_003863355.1 Ancylomarina euxina
TTTAAGAGTTGTTCTTTATAAGAAGCTGATATTCTTAAAGGTTCATTCTCAAAAAATAATTCTCTATTTATTGAAGAATAAAACTTACCTGAACAAAGATGTCCTTCGGATATTTCGACGTATTCAGGGAAATACCAATCCCCAATATTGAACTTTCCGTTATTAATATCAATATGACAATTACTCTCTTTCATTTTACAAATTAGGGTTCTTAATCATTATTGCATACAACGGGCTTGCTATGTGTTTTGCGGGTTATAGAAGCATTTAACTTTCAAACCCGCAATTAGCCAAAACTTTGATTTACATTAATTCAAATTATAAATTGACAAATCATAGATTTGGCGGTGTTGCAACGGAGAGCTGCGGTTGATTTACCCGCTGATCCCCGCATTACATATAGCTTTTGTTACCATTCGTTATTTCTATTTAAGGTTTACAAATTATATAAGTCTCTGCACTAACCTCATTACAACTTGAAATAAGAGATGAGATAAACCATAAAATTTGTATGACCTCATTACGCTCTTTGAATGTCTCATTATTTTTCAGTTTTTGAAGCCCATCTGTCAATTCCAATTTTGATATAAAATTAATAACTAGGTATACTTTCTTTGTTAAATTAGGCTGTGCTTTTAGATTTTTAAAATAGTCTATCGCATCATCAGAATTACTTCCTTTCCTTATCCTATGAATTTGTGTCGTTGTTTTATCTAATACATAATCTCTATCCCAGAACTTTTGTTTCATTTCCCATTGGTTATCTGCTGGACTTAAATTTCCGAGATTCTTTTGAGCTTGCCCAACAATGTCTTGAAATGCTGAGGCTGAAAATTTAGATTCCTTGTACTTGGAATGGAAAAATGAAATATTATTTTCGTCAAGACCTATATGGTCAGCCCATTCTTTCCCCAAATCATCGCAAATAAAGAACTTGAAACTTGAAAGATATTTATCTTCAACGAACCCGAATATTGAACCTGCATTGAATTCTGTTGAAGTCGGAAGAACACTTCCTTTTTCACTAGAAACACTATTTAAATCTGTGCTCGGCTTGAAAACGCTCAAAAATGCATCCGTATTTGCCAGTAATCTACTATCCTTGAATAATTTCCGATGGCTGTAAACAAGTTCAACCCTGTCAAAATTAATTATGTAACTACTGGTTCTGTTAAAGAAATCAATAATAGACAATTCTGTTCCATCTGTAAGTTTTATCATTAGTTTTTTCAACTTACTTGAACGTAGAGTTATCGATTTTGGATTTATTGACAGAGATAAATCATTAACAAAAGGATTAAGTATTTTAAAGTAAGAGTTACCTTCATCGCTAACTAATTCTTTCACCTCCATAAGCCTAGAGAAATTATTTAGAATTGAAATAACATCAATTTCTTTTTCATATTCTTCAAATATAAGTTTTGTAGATTCAATTCTATTTGCCTCATATTCATCATATAATTTCGTCAATAAAAGCAAAATAGCTATAGGTTTTAATGAGCTATTTTCTTTCTCAAAATCTAGAGGTGTAGCAAAAGATGTAAGGAAATTTTCAGATGCTTTAAAGTTCTCAATTTTATCAATGATATTGTCAGACCACGATATAAAAAAAACAATATTACTTTTCTTTCCAAATTTATTAATTCTTGATGAGCCCAATGAAAGAGAAACTTTATCATCGTCGTTACTAACTCTTAAATTGCTTGGAATATATGTTTGTAAACCTAACGAAGAGATACTCTCTTTTAAATCAACAGCTTCAACACTTTTAGAACGAACAGCATTATCTGAAATATTCATATTGTTCATTGATATTTTTTCAAATGCAGTATCTTCATCTATAAATAATGAGGAAATTGTATTATAGTCTAAAGGGAAAATCTTTTTACTTAATTCCTTTGTTCCAGATATATTTCTTTTTGATACAGCTATATAATTTTCAAAATCTACAATTACAATATAAGCGAGTTTAACTTCCTCCCAATCTTTCAATTCTTCATCTATAAAACTTGGTTTCTTTGGATATTTAAACACACAAATAGAATATTCAACATCCTTATTGTTCACTTTCGTTTTACTTTTTATTACTCTTAATAAGTAATTCCCCATTTTGTCAGAAGAAGCTTCTTTAAATGTTGTATCGATTAAATTTTTAGATAAAATCCCCTTTTTAATCTTTTTGTAGAAATAGGCATTTTCATTTAAAGTAAGATTATTTATAAGTTCATTTTCTGTCATAGGGTTTGTATTTTAATGAATGGTAACGTATAGCTGTATGTCGTCTTCGTTGGCGATTTTTAATTTCATCCTGTACATATCGCCAATGCCGACATACAGCATGTTATGTACTTTTATTTTTAAAGCCTTTTTTTATTAACAAG
Organism: Ancylomarina euxina; assembly: GCF_003863355.1. Taxonomy (GTDB): domain Bacteria; phylum Bacteroidota; class Bacteroidia; order Bacteroidales; family Marinifilaceae; genus Ancylomarina; species Ancylomarina euxinus. The sequence goes on from NZ_QQWG01000050.1 coordinate 2,382, forward strand.
TCTCCCTA
>NZ_QQWG01000051.1 GCF_003863355.1 Ancylomarina euxina
AATGGCAACTACATGTAGTAGGAAGACCGAAGATGGTAAATAATTAACTGAGGAGCCGTATGATGGGAGACTATCACGTACGGTTCTGTGAGAGGTTTGGGGTGAAATTCCCCTTACCTACTTGACTTTAAAAGACCGAGATATGTCAATAACAATACAGATAATTTTAACGATTCTGTTTTTTTCATTTCCAATTATTTTCTTTTTGACTTATTTAAATTCAATTGAGAAGAAATCAAAACAAATAATAAAATCCTACATGACAGTTTCATCTGAATTACATCAAGACTTGAAAGTCTGGACAAAAAACTTTGACATTTTTAAGAGAAAGAAAAAATTTGAGATAGACCCTTATCAAACAAATTATTCTTTCAATGATTGCGATTTAATCTTGAATGATGAAAATTTCATAGTTATTGGCAAAGCAAAATATTTTGGAAAAAAACGGTCTTTAACACCAACAGTTTTTGAGTACAGAAATAATAAATCAGATCTACATTCAAGGCATGTAATATGTGAGAATATTAACGAAATAGGACAAGATTTGGAAATTGAGTTTATAGATAATCAATACTCAAATAAAATGACCTTCGTTATTAAGAGAATTGATAATGGACTAAAGGAAAAAATAAAAACAGGCTACAACAAAAGCTAAATTTTATGGGCGGTGACGAGCAGTTTGAAAGTTTAGTGCAATTAATAAACACCAGCAAGCCACCTAGATTTGGTTTGCGAAAAATATAAACAAATTTATGCGGCTTGCTTCCGCGCGGTTTGAGAGGTTAATTCTTTTAAATCGCCCACGAAAACTTAGCAAGCCCGTTATGGCTAATGCAAGGGAAAACAAAGAAACAATTATAGTTTAATAGATTCACTTAATTTTATAAGTCTCAAAACCGAATGAAAAAACTCATATTTATTTTATCGATTATTGCAGCTACTCTATTTGGGTGTCAACCAACTGAAGAAAAAGGGAATAAACATATTCAGACTTTTTTTGACACCATGGCAGAATTTAAATGTACTGATAGTACACTAAATAAAGTTCAACTTAAATTCCGTTATTTTGGTTTTAATCAAGAAAAGGTGGCTTATGAATATCTTATTCCGGATAGTATTAAATGTGCTGATTTTTACAATGCTTATTCAAATAGGATCACTGATGCATATTATACTAGCCTTAATGCAAAGGGAGGTGATTTTATTGATTCTTTATTTTTCGTTCAAGAATGTGATTCTGATAAAGTAAGAAAGGATGTAACTGATTACTATTGTAATGATCCTGTTTTTGCAGGAATCTTTAATACCGCTTTTTCTAGTTTTTATATGAATAAAAAGGAAACAGAAGAATATAAGAATATAATTGAGCTAAATAAAACTCGTATTGGAATAGATAGCCTATTGCAAATTTCTTTTGCATATATCGACATTGCAAGATATAATCCTGATAGAGGTTTTGCTTTCCACTGTGGATGTGGTACAATTCCTTTTTCCTATAAACTTGAAAATCGAGTTAATTTTCTAATTTCAGGATTCTGTAAAGAGGCATTAAGTGACCCAAAGTTGCAAAAGGCGTACCGTCAAATAATAAAAAGTTTGAGTGATAAAATTATGGCGATAGAAGGGGAAATAGAAAATCCAGATGAAATATGCAAAAAGTACGAAAAAGAACTTTATAGAATGTTCTTGGAAGATGGCACGCTTAAAAAATCACTATTAGAATATTATGAAAAAAGAAAAGATATTGAGCCATTTGAAATTATTTAATGGAGAATAAAACTGTAATACGATAGTGTTATTGTAAAAAGCACAAAGCCATAACAAAAGCTAAATTTCATGGGCGGTGATTCGTAGTTTGAGAGTTTAGTTCAATTAAGAAACACCAGCAAGCCAATTAAATTGGTTTGTTAAAAAATATAAACAAATTTATGCGGCTTGCTTCCGTGTGGTTTGAAAGGACAGTTCTTTAAATCGCCCACGAAAACTTAGCAAGACCGTTAGCGTTCATGTGTGCTCTGAATGAAACCAATCACTAACTTCGAGTAAGTTACGGAAAGGTTCAGTGCTGTAATTAAGATGGAGGAAGGCCCTCCGCTGGCAATGTGCAGGCAAGCCAGCAAACCGCCCCACGG
>NZ_QQWG01000052.1 GCF_003863355.1 Ancylomarina euxina
TTTAAGAGTTGTTCTTTATAAGAAGCTGATATTCTTAAAGGTTCATTCTCAAAAAATAATTCTCTATTTATTGAAGAATAAAACTTACCTGAACAAAGATGTCCTTCGGATATTTCGACGTATTCAGAGAAATACCAATCCCCAATATTGAACTTTCCGTTATTAATATCAATATGACAATTACTCTCTTTCATTTTACAAATTAGGGTTCTTAATCATTATTGCATACAACGGCCTAGCTAAGTTGCGTGGGCGATTTCAAAGAATTTACTTTTCAAACCGCGCGGAAGCAAGCCGTAATAAATTTGTTTATATTTTGAACAAGACAAATTTAATTGGCTTGCTGGTGTTTATTAATTGTACTAAACTTTCAAACGGCACATCAGCGCCCATGAAATTTAGCTTTTGTTAGGTGCTTTTTTATTAATCTTTTCTTTTATCAAGTTCTCAATCTCTTCAAGCTGTCCATAAGGAATAGTATTAATCATTGTCGTCAAATCAACATCTCTGTCTGACTTCTTCAAGTCGTTCAAAGGATGGTCTGAGTCGACTAATGTTTGTTTGTCAGGAATCCATTCAAACAAATCATTCGGACTACACTTCAAAACAATGCATATACGTTCCAAAGAACTTGAGTTTAATCTAGCTACTTTGTTTTGCTTAATCTTTGTTGCCAGATAATCTGAAAATCCTGCTTTTCTAAGAAAGCTAAAAGGTTTTTCAATTCCACGAGCTCTAAATATCCGTTCAAAATTGTATTTAAGCATAAGATTCTAACTTTTAAGATGTTCAGACTGTACGAATATAATAAAAAGTCGTGGTTTCTAAACAGAAAGTCGTGGTGACTATATAGATTATAACGGTTTCTTAATTGATTATCGTGACTTATCCTTCTTTTACCACGTTTTCTATACCAAACACTGTTGTTTCTATTTCAATCACCATGTTTTCTAGACAAATCACTGTTGTTACTTGTCCCTTTGTCGTGGTTTCACGATTATTTTTCAAATTCTTGTATTATTCTGCTTTGATTCTTATTAGTGGTTAATCGTAGAGTTATAAATATTTTCTAAATGATCCACAGTTAACATCAAAAATCAATACTTTACCGAAGCTCCCATTGCACCTAACGGGCTTGCTAAGTTTTCGTGGGCGATTTAAAAGAGTTAACCTTTCAAACCGCGCGGAAGCAAGCCGCATAAATTTGTTTATATTTTTGAACAAACCAATCTAGGTGGCTTGCTGGTGTTTCTTAATTGAACTAAACTTTCAAACTATTCACCACCGCCCATGAAATTTAGCTTTTGTTGTAGCCAGTTATTATTCATCTTCAATTCTGCCATATAACCAATGAATTGAAATGGGAAGAATAAGTTTAGTCCGTACATTCTTCTCATTATTGATTCCAGGAATCCATTGGGGCATAGTTTTAATAGTTTCAATTACTGTTTTATCCAAAGCTTCATCTATACCTCTGCACAACTTGACATTACTGAGATAACCATCCTTTTCTATCACAAACTCAACAAATACTCTCCCTGCATATCCGTTATCGATTAGAATCTTGGGCATTTTATAATTGTCCATGAAATATTCTTTCACAGAGCTAACCAGATTAGTGCAAGTGTCATATTTAAATGTTGGTGCAACCTCAGGAAGAATATAAATCATTGTATCGACTTTTTGTCCCTTACAAAACAGGAATAAAAAACAATTAATCAATATTATTAAAACTATCTTCTTCATTTTACCCCATTCGTTTTTTTATAATTGGCTACAACGGGCTGCGCTAAATGGCGTGGCGCTTTAGTTGATTTATGTTTCAAATTTTATAAAAGGCAAGTTAACTATTTTTGAATTACATTTAACTATAACAATTCTAAAATAGATAGCTTGCCGTGCTCA
>NZ_QQWG01000053.1 GCF_003863355.1 Ancylomarina euxina
ATTATTTTGAGAAATATTTTCTCTCCCTTTTTCAACTCTCGCCGTTTTCCTTTACCAGACTTTTAAGAACTTTTTCGCTATTTAAGCGGCTGCAAATATAAGAACTTTAATTCCTAAACTGCAAATCTTTTTTCGTTTATTTTTTAATTGTTTTTTACCAAGATTACTCAGTGTTTACAAGCATTACAAACGGGTCAAAGATCAACGCCTCTCTCTTAAAGCGAGTGCAAATATAGACTTTATATTCCCAACTTTCCTAATGATTTTTTTAAGTTTATTGCAATTAAATTTCAACTAACTGATAATCTGCATTAAAAAAAAACAAAATTGTTATCTATACCAAAACACACTCAGTCAAAAATGCTTTTACAACGTATCGGTTATAGTATACACCCACAAAAATATGAGAAAACGAATTGACAGCCTGCTAGATATTAGAAGAAGACTCGTTTACCTATAAAAATAAGCATCCAAGTTCTAAACACAACACCCCAACAAGCAATATATCTGACTTACTAACAAATGCAATTTCACAAAAACAATAAGTCGCTCAAAAATTGAATCTCATTTTGCTTATTTTCCATTTGTCATTAAATTCATTGAACTACAATTGGGTATAATCCATGAACAAGCCTGACTACATAAAACTACATGTTTTAAAAACTGAATGGAACAGCTATTGCAGAGACAGCACCTCAGTCAGGAGGAAAACTATCCACAACACTACCTGTGAAGATGAAAATTGATGGGAAACGTGTAAGATACTTTAACTGATTTGCCTCTTTGCTTTCCGGGTTTCCAATTGGGCATATTACTAATCACCCTAAGAGCTTCCCGATCAAGAGCAGGATCTATAGACCTTAAAACTTTACCATCCTCGACTTTCCCTTCTTTATTTATTACAAAGCCGATATAAACTCTTCCTGTAATATATTTTCTACGTGCACTCTCAGGATACTTTACATTTGATTTTATCCATTTTCTAAGTTCTAATATTCCACCAGGGAATTCAGGCATTTCCTCTACCATAACATAAACCATATCTAAATCAATTGGATCAGGCTCCGATAAGAGAGGATTGTTAACAATCACATTTGTCTCTAGCTTTTTTTCATTTACATCTACCAATATATGGACCGTTTGTTCGTTAAAAACTTCGACAAAACATTTAAACGTTTCATTTTTAAACTTAAAAGAAAGATCGTACAGACCAGTATAAATCTCCTTCAGAATCAAAGAGTCTTGATCTTTCTCTTCATTTATTCCCAACTTTGGTATCTCAATCATCACATCAGAAGGAATGGTTTGAATAATCAAATTTCCATAATTTATCGTAACAGGAATACGAGCACCTTCTTTCACAATAGTATCCATGCCTATATTTTGCGCGAAAAGCTGAAACCCTATCAGATTTATAATAATTATGGAAACAACTTTACTCATCTATTCATTAATTTAACTAATAATTCATTTCTGATTAAGTAGAATGAATCAAAAGCTGAACACACTCTATAATTACAAAATACATTAAAAAGTAAAATACTCATTATAATTAAACTAAAAAAACTAATAAAGCATAGAAATCCTTCTAAGCTCAATTACTGATATTATATTACCAAACCTATAGAATAAATACAATACTAATACAAGAATAATCGAGTAGGTAGGGGGATTACTCCCCCGCTCTCTCACACCACCGTGCGTACTCTCGTACACGGCGGTTTCGAATAATGTTTGAACTGTTTATAGATAACTGACATATTATATAATCCTAAATCTATGAACCATTGTAGATTCATAGCCTGATGAGCTTGAGGACAACCTGATAATCGCCACCATCCTTTTCCTGATAGGGCTAA
>NZ_QQWG01000054.1 GCF_003863355.1 Ancylomarina euxina
GTCTTAGTAGTTTCCCAAGTTTGACCAATTCAGGTGTCCGTATTTCCTTAGAATCTCTATCAGGCGTGTTGCTTGATCAAGTCACCTATTCATCGGATTGGTATGCTGATGAAGAAAAGAAGGATGGAGGTTGGAGTTTAGAGCGAATTGATGCTTCTAATTTTTGCTCAACGGTAAGTAATTGGTCAGCATCAGAAAATGAAAAAGGAGGAACCCCAGGGCATGTGAATTCAGTGAAAGGAGTTTATGAGGATATAGTAGCTCCTGAATTAACAACTTATTTTTTACTCTCAAATCAGGAATTGCAGCTGGAGTTTTCAGAAAGTATAAATGAAGATGTAGCACTATTACTTTCAAATTATGCGATTGTTGGCAATTCAATTTCATCAATTGTAAAGGAATCACCTAATGTTTTAAGGCTTCATTTTGAAAGTCCATTTCAAGATGGAGAGATCCAGAAATTGACCATGAATAACCTAACAGATGAGTGTGGAAATTCGCAGGAAATAAGTGTCGATTTTATGTGGCATGATATCCATGAATACGATCTTGTAATCAATGAGATATTTGCTGATGAGGCTCCTGTTGTTGGCTTGCCAGAATATGAATTCATAGAGATTTATAATGCCAGTGATTATCCTATTAATATAAAGGACTACAAATTAAAGGTTGGGAGTACTGAGACGATCCTTTCTGATTTTGAAATTCAACCTCATACTTATTTAATTTTATGCTCTAATGCAGCCGTTGAGCTTTATAAAGCGTTTGGAAATTCGCTAGGTCTTAGTAGTTTCCCAAGTTTGACCAATTCAGGAGTTGGTATTTCCTTAGAATCTCCATCAGACGTGTTGCTTGATCAAGTCACCTATTCATCGGATTGGTATAGAGATGATGATAAGAAAAATGGAGGTTGGAGTTTAGAGCGAATTGATGCTTCTAATTTTTGCTCAACGGTAAGTAATTGGTCAGCATCAGAAAATGAAAAAGGAGGAACCCCAGGGCATGTGAATTCAGTGAAAGGAGTTTATAAGGATATAGTAGCTCCTGAATTAACAACTTATTTATTACTCTCAAATCAGGAATTGCAGCTGGAGTTTTCAGAAAGTATAAATGAAGATGCAGCACTATTACTTTCAAATTATGCGATTGTTGGTAATTTAATTTCACCAATTGTAAAGGAATCATCTAATGTTTTAAGGCTTCATTTTGAAAGTCCATTTCAAGATGGTGAGATCCAGAAACTGACCATGAATAACCTAACAGATGAGTGTGGAAATTCGCAGGAAATAAGTGTCGATTTTATATGGCATGATATTCATGAGTATGATCTTGTTATCAATGAAATATTTGCTGATGAATCTCCTGTTATAGGATTACCAGAATATGAATTTATCGAGATTTATAATACCAGTGATTATTCAATAAATGTTAAGGATTATAAACTGAAGGTTGGTGGCTCAGATAAAATCCTTTCTGATTTTGAGATTCAATCTCATGAGTATTTAATTTTATGCTCCAATGCAGCCGTTGAGCTTTATAAAGCGTTTGGAAATTCTCTAGGTCTTAGTAGTTTCCCAAGTTTGACCAATTCAGGTGTCCGTATTTCCTTAGAATCTCTATCAGGCGTGTTGCTTGATCAAGTCACCTATTCATCGGATTGGTATAGAGATGATGATAAAAAAAATGGAGGTTGGAGTTTAGAGCGAATTGATGCTTCTAATTTTTGCTCAACGGTAAGTAATTGGTCAGCATCAGAAAATGAAAAAGGAGGAACCCCAGGGCATGTGAATTCAGTGAAAGGAGTTTATGA
>NZ_QQWG01000055.1 GCF_003863355.1 Ancylomarina euxina
GAGGGTGTCCAAAAATGGATACTCTCTTTCTTTTTTTCATACAAACATCTAATAATCAAGTGATTAAATTGTGTTTTATTTTGAGATGCTATTGATTATTAGTAACTTAAGGCATGAGAAAGCCTAATTTTAAAGAATATAATCAAGGTCAAGTCAGTCTTTTCCCTGAACGGCTTGATTGCTACATTCCAGAGAACTCTCCTGTTAGATTAGTCAGCTCAATTGTTGACCAATTGGATATTGCCAAAATAATGTCTGGTTATAAAGCTGGAGGTTGTAAAGGATATCACCCACGTATGCTATTGAAAATAATTGTTTATAGCTATTTGAGTAATACTTATTCTTGTCGTAAGATGGAGAAAGCTTTGAGAGAAAATATCAATTACATGTGGCTCTCTGGCAAACAGTTTCCCAAACACAGCTGTATTAACGACTTTAGAAGTAAAAGACTCAAACTACACATCAATAAATTATTCACAGACGTTGTCAAGATATTGGTTGAGATGGGTTATGTGAGTTTGGAAGTCCAATATATTGACGGAACTAAAATTGAGAGCAAATCTAATCGTTATCGTTTTGTTTGGCGCAAGTCTATTGAGCGTTATAAAGTAAATCTTCACAAGAAAATAGATTCTATTTTGACTCAAATCGAAGATGGTATCATCCAGGATAATGCTGATGATGTGCCTGATCTTGAGCCAATCAATTCGAGTGTTTTAAAAGAAAAAATCAAGCAACTCAACCAAAGCAATAAAGAAAAGACAAAAGAAGAGATCAAACTATTAAAAGAACTCACAAACAAGCACCTTCCTAAGCTGCAAGAATACGAAACAAACTTATCCGATATTGGTGATCATCGTAATTCAATGTCGAAAACAGATAAGGATGCCACCTTTATGCGAATGAAGGAAGATCATATGAAAAATGGGCAACTTAAACCTGCATATAATGTTCAAATCAGTACTGAAAAACAATTTATAACACATTTTGGAATTTATCAAAACCCAACTGATACGCGTACTTTTATCGATTATCTGAAAGGGTTTAGAACAAGGTATTCTCGGCAATCAGCAGAAGTGGTTGCTGATGCAGGATACGGAAGTGAAGAGAATTATCAATACTTGGAACAGGAAAATATTGAGCACTATGTGAAGTTCAACTATTTTCATATGGAGCAAAAAAAATCATTCAAATTGAATCCGTATCGAACCCAAAACATGCATTATAACAAGGAGCATGATTACTTTGTCTGCCCTATGGGGCAACAAATGGATTATGTAGCAGAATATGAAAAAAGTAATGGTTTTGGGTACATAAGCACGATCAAAAAATACCGAGCGAAAAATTGTAAAAATTGCCATATGCGAGCTGGATGCTTCAAAGGTAAAGGCAACAGGTCAATCGAAATAAACAGTAGACTTAGAGCATACAAACAAAGGGCCCGAGAGAATCTGATGAGTGATAAGGGTTTGAAACACAGAAGTAACAGACCTATAGAGCCTGAAGCTGTATTTGGTCAAATAAAATACAACAAGGGATTTAATCGATTTACAATGAGATCAATAGATGGCGTAAACCTTGAGTTTGGCTTACTTGCAATTGGTTTCAATTTGGCGAAGCTTGCCAGAAAAATATGGACATCTTCTAAAAATGAAATTCTATCTCGTTTTGAAGTGATTTTTGACTTATTTAAAGCAAAAATGCTGAACCGTAAATTTGAATTAGCAATAATCAACTAAAAAATACTTTCGAGAAGGATTAATGAAAAAGAGGATGTCCTTGATTTTGGACACCCTC
>NZ_QQWG01000056.1 GCF_003863355.1 Ancylomarina euxina
GTTAGGTGCAAGCCGCCTGAAATTCGATACATAGAGCACTTTAAGCAACTGAAAATTAATGAAATTGACAATAGTATAAACCAAAAACCATTTAAGACATGAGAAAATTAGAAGAAATATGCAAAGTTTCACTCATTTCGATGGGACTTTTGTTCCTTCTTGTAAGTAGTTGCAAGAAAGATAATAATAATACGACAACACCAATCATTTCTGATTCAGAAATATTTAGCCTTAGCTCAAATGCAGTTACCATAAGAAGTTCCTTTTCAAGCTATGGAGGCTCTGAATTAACGACTCAAGGCATCTGTTGGGGTTTAATGCCAAGTCCAACTATTTCTAATAGTAAAAAAGTTGGAGGTTTGAGTGATAGTATAATGTTTTGCAGAATTGAGGGATTGATACCAAATACAAAATATTATGCAAGAGCATTCGCAACTAATGTGGCAGGCACTAGTTATGGCAGTGATATTTCCTTTACATCGAACAATACTGTAACAGATATAGATGGAAATGTATATAATACAGTAACTATCGGCACTCAAATTTGGTTGGTGGAAAACCTTAAAGCAACGAGGTATAATGATGACACAGATATACCATTGATGAATGAAAATTCATCATGGGACGTAATCGACTCGCCCGCTTATTGTTTGTACGATAATAATATTGCAAATAAGGATTTATATGGTGCATTGTACAATTGGCCAACCGTAAATTCTGGTAAGCTCTGCCCAGCAGGTTGGCATGTTCCATCAGATGCAGAATGGACTACACTAATCGATTACCTCGGAGGCGATTATGTTGCGGCAGAATTTTTAAAAACAGTCGGAACTAATTGGATCTCTCCCTATAGTCAAGCAAATAATTACTCAGGATTTTGTGCTCTTCCAGGAGGTACATCTGGAACAGCTCTTGGTTCTTTTTCTGGGCAAGGTAGAGTATTGGTTTTATGGTCATCTACAATAAAATATTCTCGTGGTGATTTTGGATGGAATATTATCCGGGCAATACATGAAAATAATAGAGTACAAAGAGATATATTTTTGTCCAGAGCTGGTGCCCTAAATTTCTTATCTGTTCGTTGTATTAAAAACTAAAACTCAATCCAAAACCATTAATCTGAAAAGAAAGCCAGAAATTTTATTTAAAATGGCCAGCACCTAACATATGGTATAGCCAATAAGGGTTTGAGAGGTATGCGTTGGTTTTAACTCGCATCAAATTCAATGTACACTGATAAGTTATCACTCCGCTCTCCCTTACTGGCCATACCATCAACCGTT
>NZ_QQWG01000057.1 GCF_003863355.1 Ancylomarina euxina
TGGAGTTGCTACATTTACTTGGACAGTGAGTTAAGGTATAATTATCTTAATAATTTATATCTTAGAAAATGGAAAAAGAGAGACGAAAATTTAGTAGAGAGTTTAAATTAAATGCTGTTGAGTTAAGCTATTCTAGAGCAAATATAAAAGAACTAGCTCATGAGCTCGATGTACGTCCAGAACTTATTTATCGCTGGCGTAGTGAGTTTGCAAGCTATCAGGGAACAAGTTTTCCTGGTAATGGAAAGGCCAAGCTCACAGAAGAAGAATCTGAACTTTCTAGGTTAAAGAAAGAGCTTGCTGAGGCAAGAATGGAGCGAGATATATTAAAAAAAGCAGTTCACATCTTTTCCAAGAGCGGTGGGAAATTTACCAGTTCATAAGAAATCATATTAGCATGTTTCCTATTGAAATGATGTGTCGAGTTCTGAATGTTAGTCGTAGTGGTTATTACATATGGCTTAATTCTGAACCGAGCCAAAGAACACTTGAAAACAAGAGGCTCACTGAGCAGATTAAAATCATTTATAAAGAGAGTAAGCAAACTTATGGGAGTCCACGGATAACCGAAGAACTAAATGCACAGAATATCACGGTTTCAAGACCACGTGTTGCGCGTTTAATGAAGAAGGCTAATATGAAAAGTGTTACAAAAAAGAAATTTGTGGTTACAACTTATTCTAAACATGGATTTGCTTTATCTCCAAACCTTTTGAATCGGAAATTTAATCCGAAAAGGCAGGGCGAAGTTTGGGTTTCTGATATCACATATGTACGAACTAGCGAAGGTTGGCTATATCTGACTGTTATAATAGATTTAGCGGACAGAAAAGTGATTGGTTGGTCTACAAGTAAAACAATGAAAGCCGCCGACACAATTATGCCAGCATGGAAGATGGCAATTTCAAACAGGCCAATAATAGATCGTTTGATCTTCCATTCCGATCAAGGCGTTCAGTATGCCTGTCATGATTTTAGAGCTGTTTTAAGAAAGGCCAAAACTGTTATTCAAAGCATGAGTCGAAAAGGTAATTGCTGGGACAATGCTTGCGCTGAGAGTTTTTTTAAAAGTATCAAAACCGAATGGATATACCGTTTCAAATATAAAACATTCAAAAGTGCGGCATTATCTATTTTTGAGTACATAGCAACATGGTACAATACATGTAGAAGGCATTCTTCTTTAAATTATCTTTCGCCTTTAGAATACGGAAGGCTATTAAATAATCAAAAGAGAGCGGCATGACTTAACTTATTGTCCACATTTTTGTTGCAAGTCCA
>NZ_QQWG01000058.1 GCF_003863355.1 Ancylomarina euxina
AATGCTGATAACTGAAGATTTCAGGTATCTATAGCAATGGGGTTCCACCTCTTCCCATCCCGAACAGAGAAGTTAAGCCCATTAGCGCCGATGGTACTGCCGAAAGGTGGGAGAGTAGGTCGATGCCGACCTTTAAGCGTCTTGTTTCCAATGGAAGCAAGACGCTTTTTTTATGCCCTAATCTCTGAAAAACAAAGAGGCGTTATAAATTCCCAATTGCTTCTCTCGCAAATCGGGCTGATCATTGCAGATGCAAGGGTTCAGCTAATCCAATCTCTAAAGGAAAACATCTTTGAAGAGCCTATTAATCGCTTAAAACAAGTTCCCGATCGGTAAATTATCTCCCGCTGATGGCCACAGATAGCCCCACTCACACCCTTTATATTTAATATGGATAGAAATATCGCATGAGCGACTAGCTGTTGAATATCCTCCCTTATCAGATTTGATGAGTTTATTCTCTATCCAGGAACATCTATTCATCCAATCATTGAATTATATTAGCTGATACTTCCCCTATTTTTCTTTTTCAGCTTACCAGTACACTTTGTTTTTACATACTTATGCTTTACCACAAATTTAAAATCACAGAAAAAGACCCTTGTTTAGAAAAAGAATGAGGCATCAAATAGGCAGATTTACTTTTTCTGCATCTAAAAAAAGAAATCCAAGAACAGGAGCTGTCAAAAAATCCAATCTTTATTTACGTTAAGACTGTAAGCTGAAAAAAAGATAGAAAGGAATTAATCGATCTTTTCCCCTCACGATAGCCCTTTATATCCCCTTGTTTTGAGTCCTAGATATCATGAATAAAATCTTTTTTAAAAATAATGGTATCTGATTTTTAGTGGTTTAGTTTGAAACCAGAGAAAAGATGAAAAAATCATTAGGAAAGTTGGGAATATAAAGTCTATATTTGCACTCGCTTTAAGAGAGAGGCGTTGATCTTTGACCCGTTTGTAATGCTTGTAAACACTGAGTAATCTTGGTAAAAAACAATTAAAAAATAAACGAAAAAAGATTTGCAGTTTAGGAATTAAAGTTCTTATATTTGCAGCCGCTTAAATAGCGAAAAAGTTCTTAAAAGTCTGGTAAAGGAAAACGGCGAGAGTTGAAAAAGGGAGAGAAAATATTTCTCAAAATAAT
>NZ_QQWG01000059.1 GCF_003863355.1 Ancylomarina euxina
TAGGGAGACTTGTTAATAAAAAAAGGCTTTAAAAATAAAAGTACATAACATGCTGTATGTCGGCATTGGCGATATGTACAGGATGAAATTAAAAATCGCCAACGAAGACGACATACAGCTATACGTTGTGCTTCATGCACATAAACAGTTCTTTTTTATAACATGGTCGCAAATATGACATATGAATAAAGATATAATCGAAGATTTAGTAAAACAGGTGCAAGAAGGAGTTTCTGCTTGTAAAATAGCTGAATATCTAGGAGATATTGTTGCATTTGAGTCATTTGATGATGGAGTAAATCAAGACAGATATATTGTAAAATCTAAAGACACTAATGTTTTTGTCGCAATTAATCAATCAAAAGATGTTGATTGGGTGAGTATTAGTGGAGAAAGCATTAATCTTTCGTATGATTTTTTTGAGAAAATTTCAGAAAATGTAAAGATTCACCATAATACATATGATAATTCGTCAAAGATTCAATTGATATTTTATCCGATATTGAGAAGTGGACTACAGGGAGTTTTAGCTTGGGTCGATAATGAAGAATTCAAACGAAAAAAGAATAATGGACTTAAACTCAAAAACTTGATTCTGCACTTTGGGAAAAATAAAGCACCATTTCCTTCGAGAGAATGGGCTTATATGTTAGAAAAATAAAAGCACGAAAGCACAACAAAAGCTAAATTTCATGGGCGTTGACGAGCAGTTTGAAAATTTAATTCAATTAAGAGACACCAGCAAGCCACCTAGATTTGGTTTGCGAAAAATATAAACAAAATTATGCGGCTTGCTTCCGTGCGGTTTGAAAAGACAGTTCTTTTAATCGCCCACGAAAACTTAGCAAGACCGTTATGTACAACTAAAATCTTTAAGGAGAGATTAAACCCTCTTTTTTTAGGCTGAGACAAAACGTAGGGGAAAGTTCCTTAAGGAGTAAAAGGACAAGAAAGGCAATGCCAGGCATTGTTCAAGTCTTATGCGGTGCTACCGTGAAAGATCGCTCTTTCAAACGACTGGTATCGTTAACTAAGACTTGGATAAGTTACTGCTTTTTAGAATCAATGTCAAGAGAAGAATGAAATTCGACATTGAAAAACAGTTGCTTACACTT
>NZ_QQWG01000005.1 GCF_003863355.1 Ancylomarina euxina
GTCTTAGTAGTTTCCCAAGTTTGACCAATTCAGGTGTCCGTATTTCCTTAGAATCTCTATCAGGCGTGTTGCTTGATCAAGTCACCTATTCATCGGATTGGTATGCTGATGAAGAAAAGAAGGATGGTGGTTGGAGTTTGGAAAGAATTGATTGTAACAATCATTCCTGGCAAGCTGATAATTGGCGAGCCTCTTTGGATGAAAGTGGTGGGACTCCAGGGAAGGATAATTCAATTAAAGGTCAGAATGCTGATGTTATTCCACCAAGCTTATTGAAATTTGACGTGAGTGCCTCCAACTCTATTGATCTCTTTTTTAGTGAGACGATCCAATTTAGTCAGGCTTTTGAGATTCAAAACTATTTGCTTAATCATGATATTGGTCATCCAACGCAAATAGACGAAATTGAAAATGATAGATTCGCTTTGCGATTGAATTTCACATCAGATTTTGAACACAATATTCTCTTTCAGCTAACGCTATCTGATTTACTTGTCGATTTAGCAGGTAACCCGATTCAAGAGCGAGAATTAGAATTTTTACTAGCAGATCTTCCAGAAGCAGGTGATTTGGTTATAAATGAAGTTTTATTTAATCCTTATCCCGGTGGGGCCGACTATATTGAATTGCTTAATATTTCCGATGGGATGATTGATATTCGGGATTTGTATATTGCCAATCGGGATAAAAATTATCAGCTCGATGCTGTTTATCCTTTGAGTGATAAATCTCAAATGTTGGAATCAGGGGCTTATCTTTTATTGAGCACGGATACGTCGAATATTAAGTCGAATTACAGCCATTATGAAGAAAAAACTTTTCTGCAATTGAAGAATTTGCCTTCATATAATGATGATGAGGGGAGAGTTGTCATCCTGAATAGCAATAATGAGCAGTTAGATGATTTTGCTTACAATGAAAATATGCATTTCCAGGGACTGATTTCCACTGAAGGAGTCTCCTTGGAGAGAATAAATCCAAATAACGAAACGAATTTGACATCAAATTGGATATCGGCAGCTCAAAGTGTCGGCTTTGGAACACCAGGCTTGAAAAACTCATCCTACGATATTGACGAAAGGGTAGTTAATGTTGTTGGGTTTAAATCTAAAGTTTTTTCTCCTGATAATGATGGTCTTGATGATAGGTTGATCATTAATTTTGATTTGGGGAAAAGTGGTTATGTGGCGAACATTAGAATCTATAATAGTTTTGGGAATGAGGTTAGACGATTGGCAAGTAATCTGACTTTATCAACACATGATGAATTATTTTGGGATGGTTTACTCGCAAGTAAGGAGCGGGCTCCAATTGGGATATATGTTTTCTATTTTGAATTATTTCATCCCGATGGAGATGTAAAAACCTATAAAAAAACTTGTGTGTTGGGAGGGAAGTTGAAGTGATAAAAAAGCTTTAGTTGAAATTAACTCAACTAAAGCTTTCTGCCTTTTTTGAACTTATTGCGCATCGACTACTGCAATGGTCACCATATTCACTATTTCACGAACAGAACTTTCGAGAGCTATTACATGAATTGATTTGTTCATTCCCAGTAGAATAGGACCTATGGCTTCAACTTGAGCCAACTCTTGCATCATTTTGTAAGCAATATTTCCACTGCTTAGGTTTGGAAATATAATGGTGTTAACTTTTCGCTTGCCAAGTTTTGAAAAAGGGAACATTTGGTCTCGTAATTCACAATTTAAAGCAAAGTTCATCTGTATATCTCCATCAACAATCAGATCTGGGTGATCGCGGTGTAATATTGCTGCGGCCTGCTGAACACGAACAGGGCTCCCTGTTCGTATCGATCCAAAATTTGAATAGGATACAAGTGCGATGACGGGTTCAATATTAAATTTACGAACGGCTTCTGCAGTCAATAAAGTTGTATCAACTATCGTTTGTGCATCTGGACGCGGGTTGACGGTTGTGTCTGAGAAAAAGATGGGCCCTTGCTTTGTCATTAAAAGGTACATGCCTGCAATATGGTTAATTTTAGGTTTTATACCCACAGTATGAATCGCTGGTTTTATGGTATCGGCATATTTGGATGTTGATCCACTGATGAGAGCATCAGCTTCTCCCGTTTCTACCATCATGGCGCCGAAATAATTTCGATTTGTCATGTGTTCTAGTGCTTCAGCACAAGTCAAGCCTTTTCTATTTCTTTTCTTAAATAAGATGTTCGCAAAGTTTTCGCGTCGTTTCTGCTCTTCTTCGGATCTCCAATCGATTATTGGAATATCTTCGATATCAAGTTCATTGTCATGAATTATTTGTTTTATTTCTTTTTTATTTCCCAGTAATATAGGCTGAGCAATACCTTCGTTTAATACTGTTTGGGCTGCTTTTAGAACCTTGAAATTTTCTCCCTCGGCAAATACAATTCGTTTAGGATCTTGTTTGGCTTTATTGGTTAATAATCTAAGCAATTTGTTGTCTCGACCCATACGTTGCTCCAATTCCATTTCATAAGCTTCCCAATCTGTAATAGGGGCACGGGCAATACCCGACTCCATAGCTGCCTTTGCAACAGCAGGTGCCACTATGGTTAGCAATCTTGGATCAAGAGGTTTCGGTATAATATAATCAGTCCCGTAGTTCAGATTCATTTCCTTATAAGCAGTATTTACCATATCTGGAACATCTTCTTTGGCCAAATTGGCGAGAGCTTTTACAGCGGCAATTTTCATTTCTTCATTTATGCCAGTTGCCTTTACGTCTAAAGCTCCTCTAAAGATAAATGGAAAGCCAAGGACATTGTTTACCTGATTGGGATGATCTGATCGACCAGTGGCCATGATTAAATCATTTCTTACTTTTATCGCAAGATCGTAGGCGATTTCAGGGTTGGGATTCGCTAAGGCAAACACAATAGGACGGTCAGCCATGCTTTTAACCATCTCAGGCGAGAGCACATTCGCAACCGAAAGGCCAAGGAACATATCAGCACCATTTATGGCTTCTTCGAGCGTATGACGATTTTGGGAGGTGGCAAATTCCCGCTTGATATCACTCAAATCTGTTCTTGATTTGTGTATCACTCCTTTACTATCCAGCATTATGATATTCTTTTTTTTCATCCCCAGTGAGATGTAAAGGCGTGTACATGCTACTGCGGAAGCGCCTGCACCATTTACAACCAATTTAATATCACTTATTTTTTTCTTTTGGATTTCGATAGCATTTAGCATGCCTGCAGACGAGATAATAGCGGTGCCATGCTGATCGTCGTGCATTATGGGGATATTGAGTTCAGTTTTGAGCCTATCTTCAATCGCAAAACACTCGGGAGCTTTTATGTCCTCCAAATTAATCCCTCCAAAAGTTGGGGCTATGCCTTTCACTATTTTCACAAATTCATCTACATCTTTAGTGTCGACTTCAATATCGAATACATCGATATCAGCAAAGATTTTAAACAAAAGGCCTTTCCCTTCCATAACGGGTTTGCCTGCTTCAGCACCTATGTCACCCAAACCCAAAACCGCTGTTCCGTTTGATATAACGGCGACGAGGTTCCCTTTTGCCGTATATTTATAAACATCGTCAGGGTTTTTCTGTATTTTTAAACAAGGTTCAGCAACTCCTGGCGAGTAGGCTAAGGATAAGTCTAATTGTGTAGAATGGGGTTTGGTTGGGATAACTTCAATTTTTCCTGGTCGGTTGCCTTCGTGGTATCGAAGTGCATCTTCTTTGGTAAATTTAGCCATGGCTAATTCTTTAGAATGGGTTAGTTGACTTGCTTTTATAAGTCGTAATAATTTGTGTTACGATCTTAAAAGAGAACTAAAAGACAATTGCCTTTGTTGAACAGCTTGCAATTTCCCAACTTCACTGACTTCCAGACTATACATTTCGTTTTATTAAATTCCGAATTAATTCTTTTAGAAGAAATCTAAATAGGATATCCAGATGAGATGTTTTTTGCTTTTATTACGATCAAGACTTGTAATTTGTAGAATTATTCCACACGATAGAATATATTTCCACAAAAGGTGCTTTAAATCTTAATTGAGTTTTATTAGCCTTTTTTCGTAACTTATCGTTTCGAAAGCTGAATTTTAAACGTTTAGAGCGGATGTAAATGTAATATTTAACGTAAATGTTAAAAACTGGTATACTCTTTGTCATTGTTCAAAGTCACATTGTGTGAATATCGTGAAAAATAGTATTAACCATGATCTATAGGTTTTGTTCATATGACCTTATTAGATGATAATAACTTAATTCTATGTGTATGAAAAAAAGTATTTTTTGTATTGGAACGCTGCTTTTGTTTTCAGCAGCATTATGGAGTTGTTCAGACGACTCTGATAATAATTTAGAAGAAGATCTTTCTCTTGTACAACTTATGGAAGTTAAAGCTAATGCTCTAGCAGATGCAGTTGTTGATATCTCTGAATCTAAAGGATTTGAAATAATCACGATTGATGATGCAAGTATGAAAATGGGTGGTGGCCAAAGTGATGACTCCAGATATGTTATGACTATAACTCTTAATGATATTAAGGGTATTTACGATTATAAAAAAGGGCTTACTGAACAGCAAGGTATTACCAAGTATGGTTACCTAAAGGTATTTGATAAAGTGGCCGATTCTGAATCTTTCATTCTACGTTTGCCAAAGGAAAAAGCAATGCGTCCTTGGAAACTTTATGTAGATGAAGATGTTGAATATGTTAATGATTTTGTTATTACGACAAATGAATATAATTATTCATATTTAGGTGGTATGCAATTTGATTATTTATTGAATTCGGAAATTGAGATTGAAGACGAAAAGGCCGGAGAGTTGTTTGTTGATTGGTCAATCTCTGAAAATATGAATTTCGATTATCAATCGAAGTTTACTTTTGCAGATGATTTCTCAGTTGGAGTTGAGTTTGGATTGAATGAAATGTATAGTTATGCATTTAATCTTATGAAGGGTGATGATATTCTTTTTAGAGAAGAAGTTGAAATTTCTAAATCAGATGATACAGATAAGAGAGAATTGAAGTATTCTCTTGAATTAGGGAATATAAAAATTATCTGGAATTCGGAATCTGAGAGCTATGTGGTATATAGAAATGGTGAACTTCAGGAAGGTGCTAAGATACAGGTAACACATAAGTATGAATCTGATGAAGCACATGTGGCTTTCTGTAGAAAAGGACGTGATATTAAAATTACTTTTGAAGATGGTACAAGTATTCAGCTGTCTGAATTATTAACTGCTAATACCCTTGAGTTAATGAATAAGATTTTCTCTTCGATGCACGATATGAAATTTGTTAAGCATATTGTTGATAAAGTTGCACGAGAGGTTTATTACACTAATCTTGCTAGTAGTAATATGAACTAATTCTGATTTTTATATTCTTAAAAATCCGGCTTATTAAGTCGGATTTTTTTGCTAAAAAACTTCAATAGATTTCAAAGTGTAACAATTTATCGACAGTTGTTAGGGATTCTGGAAGCTTTAACTATATTTAAAACATGAAGTTATCTATCTTTATTTTCTTTTTTATACTTCTGGGTTCAAATTTGTTTGCCCAGAAATCTCAAACTCCATTTGTAAAAGGGAAGGCTTCTTTCTATTCTGATTGGTTTGATGGAAGATTAACGGCTAATGGAGAATATTTCTCACAGGAAGAATTTACTGCTGCACACATGACTTTGCCATTTGGAACTTGGTTAGAAGTGACAAATCTGGATAATAAAAAATCAGTTTACTTAAGAATAAATGATAGAGGGCCCTACGTCAAAGGAAGGGTTATTGATTTATCCAAAGCAGCAGCTAAAGCTATAGGTGACCTCAATCAAGGTATTTTCAATGTTCAGATAAGACCTGTTAATGGTAGAGATTTAATGATTCTGCCTTTAGAATTTCTGATAAAGAAAAAGAGCGTTCCCCTAAGGCAACGCTCTTCATATCTAGATTTTAGTCTAATTACTCCTTAATAGTAGCGCTTAAAAATTCGCGGTTCAAACGAGCAATGTTTGCAATAGAAATTCCCTTAGGACATTCTACCTCGCAAGCACCAGTATTGGTACAGTTACCAAAACCTAACTCATCCATTTTAGCCACCATGTTTTTAGCACGACGAGTAGCCTCAACACGACCTTGTGGAAGTTTTGCAAGGTGAGATACCTTAGCAGAAACGAACAACATAGCCGATGAGTTTTTACAAGTAGCTACACAAGCACCACAACCAATACAAGCCGCAGCATCCATAGCTTCTTCTGCATCATCATAAGAGATAGGAATCGCATTTCCATCAGGTACACCACCTGTATTTACTGAAATGTAACCGCCTGACTGAAGTACTTTCTCGAAAGCCATACGGTCAACGATTAAGTCTTTGATTACTGGAAAAGCACCAGCTCTCCAAGGCTCAATTGTGATTGTTTCACCTTCAGAGAATTTACGCATATGCAACTGACAAGTCGTGATATCGTTATCTGGTCCATGAGCACGTCCGTTTACGAATAAGCTACACATTCCACAGATACCTTCTCTACAGTCGTGATCGAATGCAATAGGCTCAGTTCCTTTATTGATTAGCTCTTCATTTAAGATGTCAAGCATTTCAAGGAAAGAAGTTCCACCTGAGATGTTATTGATTTTATAGGATTCTAATTTCCCTTTAGATTTAGCATCCTTTTGACGCCAAACCCTTATTGTTAGTTCTTTTAATATTTTATCTGCCATGGCTTACTTGTATGAACGTTGTGTTAATTCAACAGTTTCGAATACTAAATCTTCTTTGTGTAAAATAGGTTCTTGACCTTCGCCTTTGTACTCCCAAGCTGATACAAAAGTAAAGTTCTCGTCATCACGCTTAGCTTCACCTTCTTCTGTAGTCGATTCTTCGCGGTAGTGACCACCACAAGATTCGTTACGGTTCAGTGCATCACGTGCCATCAAGTCACCTAATTCAAGGAAGTCTTCAACACGACCAGCTTTTTCAAGCTCGATGTTCATTGAATTGAATTCACCAGGAATACGAAGATCTTTGTAGAAATCCTCACGGATTTTAGCAATCTCTTCTATAGCATATTTCAAACCTTTCTCGTTACGAGCCATACCAACGTAATCCCACATGATATTACCTAAACGTCTGTGGAAAGAATCTACCGATTTAGAACCCTTAATGTTGAACAAACGTTCCATACGAGTTGTAGCAGCTTTCTCTTTCTTTACAAACTCTGGATGATTCATGTCAACACGAGGAGTCTGAATTTCATCAGCTAAGTAATCACCAATTGTATAAGGAAGGATAAAGTATCCATCAGCTAAACCTTGCATCAAAGCAGAAGCACCTAAACGGTTACCACCATGATCCGAGAAGTTAGCCTCACCAATAGCATAAAGACCTGGGATATTAGTCATCAAGTTGTAATCAACCCATACGCCACCCATTGAGTAGTGAATTGCAGGATAAATCTGCATTGGCTCATTATAAGGATTCGCATCAGTAATCTTCTCGTACATTTGGAACAAGTTTCCATAACGAGCTTCAATTACATCACGACCTAAACGCTCAATTGAGTATTTGAAGTCAAGATATACTGCTTTTCCAGTTTCGTTAACACCGAAACCTTCATCGCAACGCTCTTTAGCAGCACGTGAAGCAACGTCACGAGGTACCAAGTTACCGTATGATGGGTATCTTCTTTCTAGATAGAAATCACGATCCTCGTCAGAGATATCGTTAGGACTCATCTGTCCTTTTTGCAATTTAATTGCATCTTCTTTTTTCTTTGGTGTCCAAACACGTCCGTCATTACGAAGTGATTCAGACATCAAAGTCAACTTAGACTGTTGTTCACCGTGAACAGGAATACAAGTTGGGTGAATTTGCACGAAACACGGGTTTCCGAAATAAGCACCATTCTTGTAAGCTTGCCATGCAGCACCACCGTTACAACCCATTGCATTGGTTGATAGGAAGAATACGTTACCGTATCCACCTGAAGCGATAACTACAGCGTGAGCACCATGTCGCTCGATTTCACCTGTAACTAGGTTACGAGTGATAATACCACGAGCTTTTCCATCTATAGTTACGATGTCTAACATTTCGTTACGCTCATGCATTTCAATCTTACCTTGTCCGATCATACGGTTCATAGAAGCGTAACAACCT
Organism: Ancylomarina euxina; assembly: GCF_003863355.1. GTDB lineage: Bacteria > Bacteroidota > Bacteroidia > Bacteroidales > Marinifilaceae > Ancylomarina > Ancylomarina euxinus. The sequence goes on from NZ_QQWG01000005.1 coordinate 8,142, forward strand.
AACAATAGCTGCTGTCCGGTTTGACCACGAGCATAGAAAGTACGACTTACCAATACACCACCAAATGAACGGTTAGATAAAGTTCCACCATACTCACGTGCAAAAGGTACACCTTGAGCAACACATTGGTCGATGATTTCGCCACTAACTTCAGCTAAACGATAAACGTTACCTTCGCGAGCACGATAGTCACCACCTTTAATTGTATCATAGAATAAACGAAAAACGGAGTCGTTATCGTTCTGATAGTTTTTTGCAGCGTTAATACCACCCTGTGCAGCAATAGAGTGAGCTCTACGACCTGAATCCTGGTAGCAAAATGCTTTTACGTTGTATCCCATCTCTGCCAATGAAGCAGCAGCAGATCCACCAGCAAGGCCAGTTCCCACAACGATAATATCTAATTTTCTCTTGTTAGCAGGGCTAACTACCTTAATGGCAGCTTTATGCTTCGACCACTTCTCAGTTAAAGGCCCGGCTGGAATTTTTGAATTTAATACTGTCATAACCGTTAAATTTTAGCAATTAAGCAAAAAAGTGTAAGTACAAAGGAATGATTATAAATCCTGCAGCAACGAAAATTGCGTAGAAGTAAGATACCTTTTCTAAACGTTTCTTCCAGATTTTATTGCTAAATCCAATTGATTGGAAAGCTGACCAAAATCCGTGAGCAAGGTGTAATCCAAGAAGGATAGCGCCTAATACATAAAGACCAGTGTAAACTAATCCCATTGAACCATTGGTGAAAAGAGCTTTTACCAATTGAGCATCATCATGTACATTACCTTCGATTTGAATTGGTACAAAGAAATGCATCAAGTGCATAGCGATGAAAACCAATACTAGCCCACCTAAAACAAACATATTACGTGACGACCAAGTACTACTGTTACTTAAGTTCTGTACAGCATACTTTTGAGGACGAGCCTTTTGGTTCTGTAGAGTTAAAGTAATAGCATAAATGATGTGGATAATGAAACCACCAAACAATACCGGCTGTAATCCGAAACGGATAATTGGTAAAGACATAAAGTGAGCTCCAGCGTTGAATAATTCACCAGTACTGTCAAACATCAAAAATGAGTTTAATATAAGGTGAACCAACACAAAAACAATAAGAAAAAGGCCTGATAAACTCATTATCAGCTTTTTCCCAATTGATGAACTTAAGAAACTGCTCATAGGACTAAAAATTAATTAGATTGTTTTTATTCTAAGGTTTAACTAATTCAATTGCAAATGTAGATGCTCATGTGTGAGAAAACAATATTACTTAACACATGTAATTTATTTAGATTGATTCTAACAATAACCTGTTTAGCAATATCCTAAGTGGTTATTTCTTAGTGAAAACCTATGTGATTAAGCTTAAATCAATTACTGAATTTATTCTTTAATATTCTCAGTAAATATCTGCAAGTTATTAATTTTTCATATGTTTTAAAACAAGCTTAGTCGTATTATTCTTATTTAGAAAGGTATAATGAATTACTAGGCTGACGAGTGGAGAATTATACTATATGAAGGTGAAATAGATTACTGACCATAGTTAACACTCTCGAACTTACAATTATATTGTATAATTATGAATCTTTTATGAGAACAGCTTTGCACCGACTTGTTTTGAATTTTTTAAATTCTTTATTTCGGTATTTTTACATAAACTATAAAAAGGGAAGAGATGATAAAATGGATTGATACTATAAAATATAAAATTAGATTCAGTGATCAGGGAGATGGTGCTGTTATAGTTATTCTGCATGGTTATCTTGAGTCAATTGAGACTTTTGATGCCATAGCTTGTGACCTGTCGAAATCGGCTAGGATAATTTGCATTGATTTACCAGGACATGGAGAGTCGGACTTAAAGCAAGATCATGTTTCGGTTGAGGATATGGCTGATGCGGTTTATGCCGTCATTCAACATCTGAATACTCATCCGATTCATCTGATTGGACACTCTATGGGAGGCTATGTAGCTTTGGCTTTCGCCGATAAATATGCCCATAATTTGGCGAGTTTCACTTTTATGCATTCATCGGCCAATGCCGATACCGAAGATAAAAGGGCTAACAGAGCTCGAGAAATTGAATTCATCAGAAAAGGCAAAAAGGAATTGATCTGTAGTACTGCAATTCCTAATACATTTTCGACTAAAAACCAAGAGGCTTTCTCTGATGTGATTGACGCTTTAATAGATATTGCATCACGCACCAAGGACGAGGGGATAATTGCTGCTTTAAATGCGATGATGATTCGTCAGGATAGAAATAAAATATTAAGAGAATTATCAGTCCCTAAATATAGTTTTATAGGTAAGGAAGATAATTTTATTCCTTTTGAGAAAGGAGTTGATTGGGCTCATAATAATGGAATGAAGCCATTTGTTTTTGAGCATTCTGGTCATATGAGCTTTATTGAAGAAAAAGAAAAATGCATTGCAGCAGTCCAATCTATTTTGGCAGATTTATAAAAAAAAAATAAGCTCCACGATTGGGGTCGTGGAGCTTGCATTTAGATCAGATTTCGAGATAAAAAATTGAACAAGAGTCAAGGACTGATGTTCAAATTGATCTATATAATAAATTTATTCGCCAATATTGTAAATGTATTTTAATACAAATATTAGTGCGATACAAATCATTGGTATGTTAAGCTCTTTATAACGACCAGTAAGAACTTTAAGAATTACGTACGAAAGCATACCGAATGCAATACCTTCTGCGATGCTATATGTAAGTGGCATCATAATCATAGTAAGGAAAGCTGGAATGAATTCTGAGTAATCATCAAAGTTGATTTTGGTGATAGGACTCATCATGAAAATACCGATGATTACAAGAACAGAAGAACTTGCAGCAGCAGGAATCATAGTGAATAAAGGGGTGAAAAATAAGGCTAAGAAGAACATGAAGGCTACAACTAACGAAGTCATGCCCGTTTTTCCTCCTTCAGCAACCCCAGCAGCACTTTCAACATAGGTTGTTACTGTTGATGTCCCCATTACAGCACCTACAGTAGTACCAACAGCATCGGCAAAAAGAGCTTGTTTCACGCGAGGTACTCTTCCGTCTTTATCCAAAAGATCAGCTTTTGAAGCGACACCTACAAGAGTTCCTACAGTATCGAACATATCGACAAAAAGAAAAACGAATAGGATAGATACAAATTTCCAAGAAAGTATTTCATCCAATCCAATAAACTTAAAGAAGATAGGCTCTAATGATGGAGGAAGACTAACAAGAGCTCCATCCTTAGGAAGACTTGTAATGCCTAGCCCTGGGATAAGTCCTACAACAGTTACAGCAAGAAGACCAATAAGAATTGCTCCTTTTACGTTGCGAATTAATAGTACACCAATAATGATAATACCTAAGATACAAAGCAATGCTCCTGGAGAATGAAGATCACCTAAATGAACTGGAATTCCTTGTCCAGGGACAATAATAGCAACATCTTTGTGAGCTAGACCAATAAAGGCAATGAACAAACCAATACCTACAGAAATTGCATGCTTGATGTTGGTTGGAATGGAATTAATAATCGCTTCACGAACGTTAAAGAAGGTTAGTAAAAGGAAGATGATACCTTCGGCAAATACTGCTGTAAGAGCCAATTGCCAGCTACATCCCATTACACCACATACTGTGAATGCAAAAAATGCATTTAGTCCCATTCCTGGAGCCAAAGCAAAAGGTAGTTTTGCAACCAATGCCATAACTAGAGTCGCAACAACTGCAGAAAGCGCTGTTGCAGTCATTACAGCACCGTAATCCATACCCGCTACTGAAAGGAAATATGGGTTAACAGCAAGAATGTATGCCATGGTGGCAAAGGTGGTTAAACCAGCGACAATTTCTGTCTTCATGGTTGAACCAAGTCCTGTTATATTAAAAAATTTATCTAACATGCTTGTTTAGAATTGTGAATTGCAGCCTACAAAAGATGGTAAGCTGCAGTTCATTTATATTGTGATAATGGAATTGATTAGAAGTTCCACTTAACAGCTAAAGTAGGACGTACTTTGAACTCTTCGATTCCAGCAAAGTTGTTTGAAATTTCAACCTCACCACCAAAAGAGAAATTCTTGTTTACGTTATACCAAAGTTGTGGCTCTGTCAAGAAGATTGTGTTGTCACTTAACCCTTTTTCAGTCCAAAGATCAGCGAATCCAGAAAAAGTCATTTTTCCATCAAGCATGTTGACATACCATGTTCCAGTTACCTGGAAGTTAGCTTTGTCAGCATTTTTAATTGCTTTATAACCCGCATAAGTAGAGAATCCCCACTTTGCAGATCCTTGTGAATAGTTAGCACCAAAAATCCAAGCATCGTTGATAGTGTAACCAAAGCTACCAACACCAGGAACTTCAGCGTTACCAACACCACCATTGTACTCAATATGAAGTCCAATTGGCATTTTTTCAGTTTTTAATACACGAGCAATTTCAAAGTAACCTTGGTTAATTCCATTCTCTGCATCGTAGTCAAAGTCAACAAAGGTAAAGGTGTTACCCCACTTATCCATCTTAAACATCTCGAAAGTCGATGTGTAATGTCCACGTTCCAAATCACGGTGCAATTGGAAATTTTGAGCATTTACAGCAAAAGCTGAAAGAATTGCGAAAATTGTAAAAAGTTTTTTCATCGGTTTAATAAAATGATTGGTTGAAAAAATGATATATTTAAAATGGTTGTTTATTCTGTTATAATATCGTTTAAGCTTTCAATAATGTTTGGGCAACCTGTTGCTTTCAATTTTTCGATGGATTGATGTCCGGATGCAATTAAATAGCAATGACAGCCTAAAGATTGAGCCACTTCGTAATCGTGAGTCGTATCACCGAAAAGGCAAACATCTTCAGCTTTTAATTTGTGCTTTAGAAATAGGTTTTTCCCATTCTCAATTTTCGAACTGGCATATATGTCATTAATGCCTGATACCTCGTTGAAAAATTGTTGGATATTTAATTCTTGTGTTGAATCCTTTAGCATATTCATTTCCATTGCTGATAGAATGAATTGTTTTTTACCTTGCTTCTTAAATAGATCAAGTAAGATTCGAGCTTCAGGAAAAATATCGGAATGGGGTAATCGCTTTGTATAATTGGCAATAAATTCGTGAGCCGTTAAATCCCAATCTTCTTTTTGAAAATCGAAACCAACTCTTTCGTAATAATCTTTTACAGGGAATGTAAACACTTCACGATAACTCTCGCTAGTGAGTAATGGCAGATTTCTTTTGCTTAACATGAGGTTGATACTCTCAATTCCGATTTCAATATCGTTGAGGAGTGTTCCATTATAGTCCCAGATTATGGCTTTAAATTTATGCATTATTGTTTCTGTTTGAGGGGTGAGAAATTGAAAATCTCGCCTGATCTTGAGAAGGATGTGCAAGCTTAAAGCTGAAGGGTGTATTTTGCCAATAAATTTTTGATATGAGATTAAAAAGCAGGTGGAAGCTAAGCGCTCTCTTTTGAGAAGAGAGATATCTTTGACTAAATATGAAAAGCACTTGTGTGCTATGCTTGTTAATTGTGTACATCCTTTCGTTTTTTGGCCGAATTAGAAATTCGGAGTTACCAGTTTCCCAGATGATGCTTTTTAATTGAGCGGCAAAATAAGTTCTTTTTTAGTTTAAATGCAAAATGATATTGAATTTAGATTCGATATGACTAGTAATTCATTGTTAGATTGGAATATAGGTTAATTGAAATATTTGGTTTTATTCTTTTTCGTAGAAAGACTCTATGCCTGGATATTCGAATTTTTTCTTTGCCATCTCCTGAGGGAAAATCATATAGGTCACTTCTGCTTGAGATCCAAGCAAGCCTTTATGATCGAGAATTTCGGTATAGATTTTAGCAAATTTCTTTTCTTGAGAGATTAGCTTGGCTCTTACAGTAATTTTACCATGATCTGTAAGGACAGATCCACGGTACTTGGCATTCAATTCTGTGGTAACGCCACTTGTTTGACATTTTACAAAAACAACCCAACTTGCAATTTCGTCCATAATGGTAGCCTGTATGCCTCCATGCAATACATTCTTAAAACCAGAGAGGTGTGATTGAGGCTCCCATTCTGCAATAAGAAACTCCCCATCTTCGAAGAAATCCATTTTTAGACCATTACTGTTATGAGGAGAACAACCGAAACAGTTGCCATTGTCACCATTTATAAAGGGGTTGATTATTTTTTTCATAGGGTTGAAATATAGATGTACTTATTCTAAAAGCAAATGTAACATTTCTTACTAAAGTGAGTATCGATTGATGATTTAATGAAACCTGAATTTTTAAATAAAATCTATAAGTATTTGAGAGTTGTTTATTATCAAAAATGGAGGTTTATGTTCGAGTCTGATTTTTAGTGTAAGTAATTTAGAATGATTGTGTTTTAGACTCATAAAAAATGTGTCTCATGTAAACATAAAGAGGGTTCGTGTAATTAGTATTGATAAATTGGAAAAAAATAAGACTTTTGTGTACCTTTTTATATCAGCCATACTATAATTGACTATATATCATGCTATAAAAACACCTCTGGTTTATAATATAAACAGGAGATGTGATGCTGTAATTTAATGAAAAAACGACTTCTTATATTACTGTTCTTGATGGAGCTTGTGGTTTCTAGTTTTGGGCAACAAGATAAAATGTTTACCCAATATCAGAATTACCCTTCATCTATCAATCCTGCCTATGCTGGTTCAAGAGGATCTACTCAGATTCTTGGAATTGCAAGAAAGCAATGGGTTGGTTTAGACGGTGCGCCCAAAAGTGCAGTTCTTTCTATAAATTCTCCAATTTCATTTTTCAATATGGGAGTAGGTTTAACTCTGGAAACAGATGTTATTGGTCCTGAGAAAAGTACAGATGTTGGTGTTGATTTTTCTTACAAAATTAAGTTAGCCGAAACCGTGTTCATGAATTTTGGCTTAAAGGCTGGTTTAACTCATCAAAAAGTGGATTTAACAAATTCAAGAGTTGTAGACCAATACGATCCTTTGATGCAGGAACTCAATAACGATGTGCTCCCAAATTTTGGGGTTGGTAGTTACGTTTATGGAGATGATTTCTTTGTTGGATTTTCTATACCAAGGCTGCTACAAACAGAAATAAAAAGTGGGGGTATCTCAAATGCCAAACTTGACAAGAATAAATTGCATTATTTTTTAATGGCTGGCTATTTAGTAAAAGTTAATCCATTTATAAAGCTGAAACCAAGCATGCTATTAAAAGCAACTCAAGGATCAAGACTTTCATGGGATCTTTCAGCAACAGCCATATTCTTAGATCGATTTTGGTTAGGAACCTCATTAAGAAATGAAGATTCTGTAGCAGCCATTTTTCAAGTTAATATCAACAATCAACTCCGATTGGGGTATTCTTACGATATCGCGGTTTCAAAACTATCTAGTAGAACACATGGTTCTCACGAAATCTCAATGAGCTATGATATAGTATTTAAATCGAAGAGATTGAGATCTCCACGTTATTTCTAGAACTTTATAAAATTGACAATATATCATGAATAGGTTTGTATTATTCTTCATTCTTTTAGCTATTTCATCAGCTTCTTTCTCACAGAAATTATCTGTGCGTTCGGGTGATCGTGAGTTTGATGATTTCAACTATAAGAAAGCAATAGAATATTACGAATATGCATTGAAACATGATTCTGAAAATGCCTATGTTCTGAGAAGGTTAGCTCAATCGTATCACAAAATGAATCATAACGATAAAGCGACTGAGTATTTTGAGTTGTTGATTGAGAATGAAAATAAAGATGATTCAGATTTTATTCTGCTGGGTGACTTTTTGAAAGAAAGGGGGCGATACGGACAGGCTAAGCTCGTTTATCAGCAATATCTGGATAAGCATCCCGATGATAAGTGGATTCAGAAAGAAGTTGAGAATGTGAAGAAATTCGAGAAAGAGACTCTTCAAGATCTGATTTGTGAGCTGAAAAGTTCTCCTTTTAATTCAATTTATACTGATTTTTCGCCTGTCTATTATAAGGAGAATATAATTTTTAGTTCTGGTCGCCAAAGTAAGGATTATAGAAATGACAAATACGATTGGAATGGTGAATTCTTTTTGGACTTGTTTGTTTATGATGATACTCAAGAGGCACAAAATCAAATTGTTCGTTTTGGAAATGGTATAGGATCAAAATTTCATGAAGGCGCTATTTGTTTCTCTTCTGATTTCAAGAAAATGTTCTTTACTAGAAGTAATTATTTTAAAGGGAAGCTGAAGCGAGATAAAAATGGAGTTAATAATCTGAAAATATTTATAGCCGAAGAGAATAAAGGTAGATGGAAGGTCAGCGCTGAGTTTCCATATAATAGTGATGAGTATTCTGTAGGTCATCCTAGCCTTTCAAAGGATGGGAAGGTTTTATATTTTGTGTCTGATATGCCAGGTGGGTTTGGTGGAACCGATTTATATCGAAGTTATTTGATTGATGGTGAATGGTCGAAGCCTGAAAATTTGGGTGAGCGAGTAAATACAAAAGGAAATGAGATGTTTCCCCATTTTAATTCAAATAATTCCTTGTTTTTTTCTTCGAATGGGAATGCAGGTAAGGGGGGATTAGATTTATATGTTGTTAATACATATGGACGGGAGTTTAAACCAGGACACCTTGGGTCACCAATGAATTCAAGTGCAGATGATTTTTCTTTAGTTATGCATCCTGATGGTCGGGTTGGTCATTTTGCATCAAATAGAATTGGAGGATTGGGTGAAGATGATATTTACAGTTTTGAAATAGAGAAAGACAATAGAGTTAATCTTGTGATAAAAGATTCTCTGGGTGAAAATTTTGTTATTCCAGATCAAATTAGCCTGATTAAACCTAAGGGAGTGGGAGTAAAATATGATGGTGAGAAAAAACAATATTCATTTGATATAAAAGGAGAACAGGTTTATCAAATTTTGGTTGAGAAAATAGGCTATTATCCCGTGGATACAGTCTTATATAGTCATATACTCGATCCTGAGATGACACATTATTTTAAAATGAAGAAACGTAAATCTTTATCTGGTATAAACGTGAATTTTGCAACGAAAGATTTTTTAAGTGGTGAATTATTGATTCCAGATATTCTTCAAATTATTGAACCTGAAATTATTGATCTCCACCCAGGCATAGGCCTTGGGAATTATGCCGTGAAATTAGAGAATAATATAAATTATAGAGTTTTTGCTAAAAAGAATGGTTACTACGCCCTTGATTTTAGGTTTCTAACAAGTGATAGTGTGATGGATATTAATCATGAACTGTCTATGAGATTAATGTCTGAAAAGGATATTAAAAACGAATTTTTACCTGATGAGTTGGCTACTGTCTATTTCGATTTCGATAAATCGAATGTGAAAGAAGAGGCTTTTGATAATATAGATAAAGTTGTTGATCTATTAAAGAAAAATGATAAACTGATGGTAACTCTTGTGGCTAGGGCTGATGCTCGTGGAACATCAGAGTATAACGATGCATTGGCTTTTAGACGAGCTGCTGCAACGCGCGAGTTTTTCATTAAAGGAGGTATCGATATCAATAGAGTCGTCATTCTAGCTTTAGGAGAGAGTTCGCCTTTTGATAGACTTGAGGGACAAACATTAATGGATTGGTATCGAATTAATCGATGTGTCGATTTTGAGTTGAATACTTTTATAGATGAACAAGTTGATGAAGTAAGTGATCACTAATATGATTTTTCGTTGAATCATAATTCTCTTTGAGTAGGAGGGGTCCTATTAGATGTTTAAATGTTGGGTGCCTTGCATCCTTAGATTCGTTCTTGAGAACGAGTTATAATTTCAGAACATAGGTGGTTTGAGTTGGGAAGGTTTATAGATAGAAAACTACCAAAATACAAAAAAAACATGAAAAATTTGTACTCACATAAAGAGACCAAGCTAATGATTAAAGGTGTTTTAATTGCCTTAATTGTTATCTTTTGTATAGGTGCTAATGATGTCCATGCTGAAGGAACGAAGCAATTAGCTCCTAAAGCTAGTGATAGAGTCTATACGGCTTTTAATGATGCTAAGCATGGGAATTTTGGGAACTACAATAGTACGGATACGGAGCGTATATATATTCATATTAAGGACCCAGCAAATGAGCTAATCTATTTTGGATTTTCTCAATTTGTAAATAATGGGCATTCACATTCGAGCTCAGTGAATAAAGTTAATACCTGGATGCGTATTAAGGATCCCAATGGGATTGTTGTTTGGCCTAAATATGGCTCGCATAATGGAGAGAAAGTTCCTGAGAATATGGTTACATCATTGGAGCAGGTAAAGAATGGTCCTAATCAATTATGTGGGGCAGGTGGATATAATGCATTTGTTTTTAAGCCAAATAGTGGAGCTGGAGATTATTATATCGAATTTAGTGCTGCGCAAGCAACATATAAGAAAAGAGCTATTTATACGGAGTGGTGGGATATAACTGTAGCGAGTAAAGGTGCTGGGGCAAAGGCCATTGATGGGCGAGTTTATGCCAAGCAATGGGCTTTAGTCTCTCCACGTATTTCAACGTATTGGTACGATAGAGATTTTAACGGAAAGGTATACAGTTACGCGGAGTCTACATCGTATGAAGGAGGTTATGTGACTGAGGTTGATTTTGAAAATTCAGGATTTAGAGGTGCTCGTTTTAATATAGCCTTTAATTCTACAGGCACTGATAATACTCTCGATTTTGAAGTAAATAGAAAATCAGTTGAGAATAAAAACAAACTTTCTCCAGAATATAAAATTTTCTTAAATGAGCCAGACGAAACGGCTTTCCCTTCTGCTGAAGGATATGGGGAATTTATTGTAGATGAAGTAAATAATTACCCACGCTTGTTTGGTTGTCCAGGGAAATACTTTTTCCGGGTTGCAGTTGAGAAAAAAGGGCGAATCGATTTGCTTCTTGATTTTCATGGATCTAATAATAAATATGATCCTGGAACCAGAGACAGAATTATAACAACTCTATCTCACCCTTTCCCAAATGAGGACGGTGTTCTTATTCGAGATATTGCCTGGGATGGATTAGATGGACTAGGGCAGCTGGTTACTGATATAGAATCAGTTTCCTGTGTATTCGATTATTTTCAAGGAACTTTTCATTTCCCCATGTATGATGTGGAGCATTTGACTAAAGGTATAGTTCCAAGAACAGTTCGACCAGAAACACCTACAGCATACGTGCCAAAGTTATATTGGGATGATAGTAATATTAGAGAGGATTTACCTGGTGGTCAACTAAAAGTTGATTTGACAGGTGAAAAAGCACCAAGTCATTATTGGGTTGAATATGAGTACGGTAATGAAAATTCGATTAATACCTATTGGCATTCATATAGTTCAGGGACAACTAAAACCTGTGTTTTGGAGTTGCCTGAACATACTTGTGATCTTTTTACACCAGGAACAATTAGCGGAACAGTCTTTAATGATTTGAACCACGATGGTTTAAAAGATGCAGGCGAGTTAGCATTGATGGGTGCTGAGGTTCGATTGTATTGGGATAAGGCCTATAATAAAGTGATTGACGCAGATGATGAACTGATAGAAACTTTTACAACACAATCATTAGAAGCTTTAGGTTATAATAATGACTTAGGGAATTATATTTTTAAACCTCAAATTGGAAGACAATACCTTGTTGAGGTAACCTATGGATCTAATATTATTACAAGTGAGAATCCTCGATCGTATGCAATTTATTCTTCCGGACTTGAGTACTTTGATCAACATTTTGGTGTTGCAACTTTACCAAAAATAAGCTTAACAGTTTCTGAAAGTACAATTCAAGAGAATAATGAGAGTTCGATCATAACTGCAGAATTAGATTATCCATCATTGTTGCCAGTAACAATAACACTAGTTTATGGCGGAACTGCTGAGGCAAGTGATTATAGCTTAACACCTGGTTTGAATGCTAAGAATTCGAGTACAATTGAAATTCCTGTAGGGGAATTGAGAGGGGAAATTGTTTTGTCTTCAATTCATGATGTTTTGGATGAGGATAATGAAATTGTTGAGATTACTGTTTCCACAATTGTAAATGCTGTTAAAGATGGCGTAGTGCGTGAAATAATTACGATTCTAGATGGAAGTAGTTCTATTAGTGATTTAATAGACAGTGATTCTGATGCCAATTCCATTAGTGAAAATGCGAAGGCAGATGATTTGGTGCATATTACAGCTTTAGCAACAGATGCCGATGGCGATGTGATTACGTATCATTTAATAAATGATGCAGGAGGTCGATTCAAGATTGATCTTTCGACAGGCGTTGTGACTGTAGCGGATGCGAGTCTGATTGACTTTGAGATGAATGAGTCACATATCATAGAAATTGAAGCTCGTAGTTCAGATGGTTCTAAAGTTTCTGAGGAATTTACCATTTTGATCACTGATGTTGATGAAACAGGCGGCGATACGGATCATGCTATTACAAATTTGATTGACAATAATCCTTTAAATAATTCTATAAGTGAAAATGCAAAGGCAGATGATTTGGTGCATATTACAGCTTTAGCAACAGATGCCGATGGCGATGTGATTACGTATCATTTAATAAATGATGCAGGAGGTCGATTCAAGATTGATCTTTCGACAGGCGTTGTGACTGTAGCGGATGCGAGTCTGATTGACTTTGAGATGAATGAGTCACATATCATAGAAATTGAAGCTCGTAGTTCAGATGGTTCTAAAGTTTCTGAGGAATTTACCATTTTGATCACTGATGTTGATGAAACAGACGGCGATACGGATCATGCTATTACAAATTTGATTGACAATGATCCTTTAAATAATTCCATAAGTGAAAATGCAAAGGCTGAAGATTTGGTGCATATTACAGCTTTAGCAACCGATGCTGACGGCGATGTGATTACCTATTATTTAATAAATGATGCAGGAGGTCGATTTAAGATTGATCTTTCGACAGGCGTTGTGACTGTAGCGGATGCGAGTCTGATTGACTTTGAGATGAATGAGTCACATATGATAGAAATTGAAGCTCGTAGTTCAGATGGTTCTAAAGTTTCTGAGGAATTTACCATTTTGATCACTGATGTTGATGAAACAGGCGGCGATACGGATCATGCTATTACAAATTTGATTGACAATGATCCTTTAGATAATTCTATCAGTGAAAATGCAAAGGCAGATGATTTGGCACATATTACAGCTTTAGCAACTGATGCTGACGGCGATGTGATTATCTATTATTTAATAGATAATGCAGGAGGTCGATTCAAGATTGATCTTTCGACAGGCGTTGTGACTGTAGCGGATGCGAGTCTGATTGACTTTGAGATGAATGAGTCACATATGATAGAAATTGAAGCTCGTAGTTCAGATGGTTCAAAAGTTTCTGAGGAATTTACCATTTTGATCACTGATGTTGATGAAACAGGCGGCGATACGGATCATGCTATTACAAATTTGATTGACAATGATCCTTTAGATAATTCCATAAGTGAAAATGCAAAGGCTGATGATTTGGCACATATTACAGCTTTAGCAACAGATGCCGATGGCGATGTGATTACCTATCATTTAATAAATGATGCAGGAGGTCGATTCAAGATTGATCTCTCGACAGGTGTTGTGACTGTTTCAGATGCTAGCTTAATAGATTTTGAAGTTGATGAATCTCATATGATAGAAATTGAAGCTCGTAGTTCAGATGGTTCTAAAGTTTCTGAGGTATTTATCATTATCATCATCAATGAGGATGTCGATTCTGATCATCCTATTAGTGATTTGATCGATAATGAAGAGCGAGAGAATGTTATTAGTGAGAATGTTCTAAACGATGCACCTGTTTATATTACAGCGCATGCTACCGATCTTGATGATGATGCGATTACTTACCATTTAATTAATGATGATAATGGTCGATTCAAAATTGAAGAAGTTTCAGGAGTTGTAACTGTAAAAGATGAAAGTCAGATCGATTTTGAGAAAAATGCGAATCACACTATCCGTATAGAAGCTCGAAGTGCTGATGGTTCTAAAATTGCTGGTGATTTCCCAATTTTTGTGACTGATATTGATGAATCAGGAGGTGATACAGATCATGCAATTGCCAACTTAATAGACAATGATTCTGCTGATAATATTATTAGCGAAATGGAGGTGAATGATTCTCCAGTTCATATCACTGCCTTGGCGACTGATGCCGATGGTGATGCAATTAGTTATCATTTGTTGGATGATGCTGGCGGACGATTCAAGATTTATGCTTCATCAGGTATTGTTGTGATTGCAGATGAAAGTTTAATTGACTTTGAAGTAGAGAAAACTCATATCATTCGTATAGAGGCACGCAGTACTGATGGATCGACAATAGCAGAGAATTTTACGATATCAATTACAGATGTTAATGAAATCTTACAAGCTAATGATGATTATTCGCAAGTAAATGAAGATGATGTTCTGAATGGTGAAAACCTGTTGACTAATGATTATAGGGTTCCAAGCACTAATTTGACAATTAATACAAACCCAGTTGTTGATGTAACTAATGGAAGTTTAGTCATTCATGATGATGGAACATACACTTATACGCCTAAATTGAATTATAGTGGTTCAGATTTATTTACCTACAGTGTTTGTGATGATGGATCGCCTCAGCAATGTGATCAGGCTACAGTTAATATTACAATTATATCGGTTAACGATGGACCTATAGCCATGAATGATAAAGCTCAGGTGAATGAGGATGAAATATTGACTGGCGCAAGTGTTTTAGATAATGATTCGGATGTTGATAGTGATATCTTTGAGATCAACACGTCTCCAATTGAAGATGTTGAGCATGGTAGTTTGACTATAAATCCAAATGGAACTTATACTTATATTCCTGATGCCGATTTTAATGGTACAGATATGTTTACTTATGAGGTTTGTGATAATGAAACTTTAACTGCTTGCGGACAAGCTACAGTGACTATTTCAGTTTTACCAATGAATGATGCTCCACGGGTATTCGACTATGAAATGGAGGTGAAAGAAGCTTCATTGAATAATCCTATTGATTTGGAAAGTCCTTATGATCCTGATGGTGATGAGCTTTCTGTAAAGATTCTTACAACGGTTGAATTTGGTGAAATCGTTCTTGCAAATGGTCGAATTCTTAATGATAATGATATTATCTCAGTTGATGATCTTATTAGTATGGAATTTAATACTAGAGAAAGATACATTGGAGAATTGACAATGCTCTATGTGGTGAGTGATGAAAGTGGCTTATCTACACAAGGGAGAGTTAAGATTATTGTTGTTCCCATTGATGTGTTTATTCCCAATGCGATTACACCCAATAACGATAATTTAAATGACAAATTTAAAATTGTAGGTCTGGAGAGATTCCCCGAAAACAGTTTAAAAATTTTTAATAGATGGGGAAATATTGTCTATAAAAAACGTTTTTACGATAATAGTTGGGATGGTTATGGAAATGTTAAAGGACAAATTTCTAACGACAGGCTTCCGCCAGGAACTTACTATTATATTTTCAAATTTGGAATAAAGAAACAGCCCTTATCTGGTTACGTTTATATGACTTACTAATAAAATCTAGAAATGCCACTTAATTATTTATGTGGCATTTTTTATAAACTAAGTTTAAGCTGTAATTTAATTTCTGATTTTGTGTCTCCTGAAATTTCTGATTTGCCAGAACCAATATTTTTGGTGTTGCTATATTGCGTACGTGCATATCGAATATACAGACTGGCTGATCTATTGAACTTGTATCTGAAATTGAAGTAAAAACGTGATCCCTTATTGAAATAAGCTGGTATTGAAAATGCATATAGGATGTCATTTTCGTAGGCATAAATTCTGGTGTTGAACGAGTCGGTGTCGAATAGAGCATAACGAATGCTTGTTGTAAATGGTAGTTGACTATGATGATAGATAAGATCCTGATATAGGAGATAGCCATTTTCTTTCTTAGATTTTTTGTATTCCGATAATTCTAAACGATTCCTAATTTCCCAGTTCTCATTAAGTTTAGCCGATAAATGGAGACGATACTGTTTTTTCGAGATATCTATTGGGGTTTTTATCTTTTCATCATTTGTGTTCTCAGGTTTAATTTCGTGCTTATATCTAAAATAGACTGAGAGTCTTTTGTTCGGATTAAATTCTATTTGAGAAAGATAATCACGCCCAGTTGTTGGGGAACTAACGCGATACTTGAGCCAAGGGAATTCGTATAGGTCATAATAGGCTAAAACGGTCCATTTAGGGTAAGGATGAAATTCAGCTCCAAAATAGATTCCTTCTTCGTTTTGAGTGCCAGATTGTTCTCCAAAGGCATTACCATAAAGAGCTTGGTAATCCTTATCGTAATTTCGATAAATGACTTCTAAGGATAATTGAGGATGTGCCTGCAACTGCATACCCTGTAGAATGGCATGACCACCTGATTTACTTTGTCCAACTTCACCATACCAATGTATTTTCTTATATCGAGTTTCGTAGTAGGCACTCAGGTTATGGTTTTCTTTTCCTGAAAAATCATAAACCTTATAAAAATCATCTGTATTATTAGCAAGTTCTGGTGAAAATTGAGATTTTAGAAATGAAGCTCCAAATTCGACATTGTTTAGGCTGAAAAGCAATGTACTACCCCATACTTTTTCATCGAGCTTATCCTTTTGCTCCGATTCACTATATGAACGATGAAGTCCTGTGTTAACAATACTTTTTGTGAAGCCATTTTCAATGCTTGCATCTCTTTTTTTTGATGAAGCAAAAGCCGTTAAATTAATGTTTTTTAGAAGTTGGATTTGGATTGCGCCTCCTCTGAAAAATAGATTTTCGTCAGTTGAATGATAGGATTTTATACCCTGAAGTCTTTTGGCATTTTGAGTGGTAAAGGTTGATTTGCCAGATCCTAAACCTGACCAAAGACTTAAGCCTTGCCCAAATTTAACATGGTAATCTCCAATATTAATTTGGCGAATTGTACCCTTGCCCTTATATTCTACAAAAGCGGAGTAAAAGTCGAATCCATTGGTATTAATTCCCTTGAAAAATGGTTCGCCAGCATCATTTTCGGCGGTAAAACCAAATTCAATATTCTTTTTAGGAGAGCTGTATTTATAGCGCGTATAATATTTCCATTCATTGCCAAGATATCGAGGATTGTTTTTGGGAACCATTGGTTCATCTTCTTCGAAATAATAGGTTTTATAGCCCTCTTCTTGTTCTAATGTTCTTTGAGTTTTGGCTAGAATAAAATGTTTGGCTCTACTTTTTGTTGGAATTGAAATTTTTTGAGAGTCAATTCCTAAGCTTGTGAAAGGAATTATTTTCTGAAGTATAGAATAGCTGAAACCATCCAGTAATCTAAGTTCGTAAAAGCTATAAATAAGGCCATTTTCTTTTCGGTAATCCAAGATATTTTGGATTTGATAGTCTGAAAGAAGAAGCAATTGTTCTAAATCATCTTTGTCAGCATTATTTAAGTTAATTGGATTGTCGTATAATTCATTGAATTTCTCTAGTAAGTTGGTGTAATCTAAATTTTCATCGCTGTTTTCAGCAATATTCTCTATCATTTTCTCAATAATATCATTTCTACTTGCTGTATTTTGTCCGATAAGCTTCGTGCATACAAGAAATATAATGGTGAGAATACTTATTATAGATTTAAAAGGAAGCATAGCTATATCTTAAAATGAGATATTGAGATCAAAAGAAGGTGTATAGCCTAGATTTTGATGTTTTGAGTAGGCTAAGTTTATTTTCATCATTTTATATTGATATCCCAAACCGAAGCTAATTTGGTCGGGATGATTTGAAACACCAAGACGAATAAAAAGGTTCTCGAGAAGCTTATGCTCAAAGCCAACTTTTAACCGTATATCATGGTCGAAATCTTTCTCGACTTCTGAGTTAAGCATCGTTTCCTTTGATAAATGCCACGAAAAACCTAAGCGTGCAACAGTTGGAATGGCTTCATCAAAATATAGGGTTTCAAATTTCTCCTGAGTCGGATTAAAAAGATGGAAGCCTACATAAAAGGCAGAAAATATTTCAGCTAATAAACCAATTTCGAAGTTATACTTGCTCTGCTCTCCATAAACTTGATTGAGTCTAACACGCATTTGATTGAGTTGAACGCTAGCCCAGAAATGTTGACCTAAGGCTTTAGAATAACCAAACCCAATTTTACTCTCTTTGTATAAATCTGATCCAAATTGCGAGTAATTAAGATTAAAACCACCCAATTTTGTGGGGAGATATAAAGCAATGGCTTTGGTGCTTAAATCCTCAATCTGAAATCGATTTTCGTAAAATACGCCTAATTGGATTTTTTTGAGTTTGGCCAAGGCAGCTTGGTTATTGTAGTTTGCCCAAATATCAAATGAAGAAACTGATGTCTTTGCCATGGCATTTGATCGTGCACCTCCTAAATGATTTTCAGAAGATGCCTGACCGAAGTAAGGTAAAAGTAGTAACAATAGGAAAAGTTTGATCGATTTCATTGCTAAATATTTTAAGATCAAACATGAAGTTAGTGTAGAATTATTAATATGTCAAATATTAAATTATTTTAAGCTTATGGTTTTGAGTAAAAAAAAATCCGCAAAGTAAATAGACTTACTTTGCGGATTAATATTGAATGTGTTTTTACTGATAAATCGGATAGATGTTTATTCTCAAACTCTATACTCATATTTTACGGTAGCCAATTCTTCATTTGCTTTAACGATCTTCTGTTTTAGGCTTTCTTTGAATTTAATAACTTCAGCTTGAAGTGCCTCGTCACCCGATGCAATAATTTGAGCAGCTAAAATACCAGCATTCATTGCACCATTTATAGCAACTGTTGCAACAGGAATTCCAGGAGGCATTTGTGCAATAGCAAGTAGGGCATCCATGCCATCCAGACTCGCTTTAATGGGTACACCAATCACAGGAAGTGGAGTCATAGCTGCAATTACACCTGGTAAATGTGCTGCCATACCTGCACCTGCAATAATTACTTTAATACCATTATCCATTGCGCCTTTCGCAAAAACTTCAACTTCTTCTGGTGTACGGTGTGCCGATAAGGCATTTATTGAGAATGGAATCTTAAAATCGTTTAAAATTTGGGCGGCCTTTTCCATAACTGGAAGATCCGAAGTACTTCCCATGATAATACTAACTTTCGCTTTCATCGTGTTTTAATTGGTGGATTTATAAAATTAATAACAAAAAATTGTACTTTTGTCGCCAAGTAAGAATTGTTTTAGTTCTATATGATCAACAAACATATGGTTGCTTTTGCTTAAGGCAAAAATGGAAAAAATATATGGATGTTACATTATGGATTTAAAACTTTTTTTTTATCCTTTAAATGCTTTGTTTTGATATGCTTACGGCTGTTGTGTAGCTTGGATGCAACTTGGTGTTTACAGAGTGATGAATCTTGGACGTTTATTTTCTTTAATGAAAATAAAATGGCTTACTTGGGAATAAAATTAAAAGAATAATCACCTAACGGAAGCATTAATTTAATTCCATTTGGAATTTTATGAGGCGAACTCTTTCCAAAAGAATAGGGAAGGCAAATAAAATTATAGACAGATGAAAACGGTAAAACTTCTTGATAGAGAGTTTAGGGTATCTATCCCGGCTGAGAAGATTGATAATGCTATTGCAGAAATGGCTGAGAAGATGAATAAGGATTTAGCAGGAAAGAATCCAATGTTTATTTGTATTCTAAATGGATCATTCATGTTTGCATCCGATTTGATGAAGCTAATAACTGTTGAAAATGCTGAGATTACTTTCATGCGTTTAACTTCTTACAAAGGAATGGGAACAACAGGTAAGGTGAAAAAATTGATGGGTTTCACTGAGGACCTTAAAGATCGTACAGTTGTTATTCTTGAAGATATTATTGACACAGGAATTACAATGGAAAACACTTTGGCTCAAATTGAAGAATATAAGGCTAAAGAGATTTTAGTTGCAACCATGTTATTTAAGCCTGACGCTTTGAAGCGTGATGTGAAAATTGACTATGTAGGTATTGATATTCCTAACGATTTTATTGTTGGTCGAGGTTTAGATTACGATGGTATTGGAAGAAATCTGCCTGATGTTTATACAGTTATTGACTAAATTTATTTGTGAGCAATCGGTTTTCGATTTCTCCGATGATTTATATATGAATTAAACTTCTTTTTATAATTCATTCTTGGATTTTAAGAAGAAGTGTTTTATTTTATAATAGCATTCAGTTTCTATGGTGAATATCATCATGTTTGGACCTCCAGGTTCTGGGAAAGGTACTCAGTCTAAGTTATTGCAAGATAAATTCAACTTGATACACTTATCAACTGGTGATGTTTGTCGGGAAGAAATAAAATTTGCAACACCCGAAGGTTTAGAAGCTAAAAGGTTAATTGATGGAGGTAATTTCTTTCCAGATAAATTAGCCTATCGAATTGTTGAAAAATTTTTAGATCAGCATTCCGATGCTAGAGGAATAGTTTACGATGGTATTCCTCGTCATATCGGACAAACCGATCATTTTGCCGAAATGTTGGCAGAAAGAAAAGGAGTTGTTGATTTGGTAATTGAATTGAAAGTTGAAGAAGAAATTTTAATTCAGAGATTACTTAAAAGAGGCGAATCGTCAGGTCGTCCTGATGATAGTGGAAGAGATGTTATTCTTAAGCGATTGAGAATTTACGATGACGTAACAGCTCCCATTGCCGATTATTATAAAACGAAAGGCCTGTACTATGCTCTTGATGGCATGGGATCTCTCTCTGAGGTTTTTGAAAGAATTGTAGCTCTCGTAGAGCAAACTTTCTCCAATCAAAAACTCAATATCGTATAACTAGTTACGAATTTTAAAGATACAGCATTTGTTATTTTGCATCTGTTGTATTTAACTCATAGCAAATAGCAGCTTGTTATTTAGGCTAAAAATCAATACAACATGGCAGGATCTAATTTTGTAGATTACGTTAAAATATTTTGTCGCTCTGGAGCAGGAGGGCAAGGATCGGCTCACCTTCACCGAGATAAGTTAACCATGAAAGGTGGACCTGACGGGGGTGATGGTGGTCGTGGAGGTCACATTATTATCAAAGCTAATAAACAACTTTGGACATTGATCCATCTGCGTTTTAGCCGACATGTGTTCGCTAAAGATGGAGGTTCTGGAGGACAGAGTAGAAGTACAGGATACGAAGGTGCTGATGAGGTTATCGAAGTACCATTAGGCACCGTAGCTCGTGATGCTGAAACAGGTGAAGTGATTTTTGATGTGACTGAGGATGGTGAGAGTAAAGTTCTTGTTAAAGGTGGTCGAGGAGGTCTGGGAAACTGGAATTTCCGATCGTCAACGAATCAGACTCCTCGTTATGCTCAGCAAGGTGAAGAACGTGTTGAGCGTGCCGTTATTTTGGAGCTTAAAGTCTTAGCTGATGTTGGTTTGGTAGGTTTCCCAAGTGTTGGAAAATCAACTTTACTATCTGTAGTATCTGCTGCCAAACCAAAAATTGCTGATTATCCATTTACAACCCTAGTGCCTAACTTAGGTATTGTTGGTTATCGTGATAATCGTTCATTTGTAATGGCCGATATCCCTGGAATTATTGAAGGAGCGCACGAAGGTCGTGGATTAGGTCTACGTTTCTTACGTCATATTGAACGAAATTCAGTTCTTCTATTTATGGTAGCTGCTGATAGTAATGATATTCATAAGGAATATAAAATTCTTTTGAATGAATTAAAAGAATTTAATCCCGAGTTGCTAGATAAAAAGCGATTGCTTGCTATCACAAAATCTGATATGCTTGATGAGGAATTGAAGGATGAGATTCGTAAAGATTTACCAAATATTCCAAGTACTTTTATTTCTTCGGTGGCCCAGCAAGGTCTTGTTGAGCTGAAAGATATGCTTTGGGCTGCTATAAATGAAGATAATGCTATAGCTGAAAAGGCTGAGTAAATCTTTCAAATATTTATTTTTTGACTTAGGCTTGGTGATAAACCAAGCCTATTTTTTGCTCTAAATTAATTGACAATATTATACTAACTATGTTGAGATAGGTGCAATAAAAGCTTGTTTTCTTGCGTTGTCATATTGTCCTTTTTACACTCATCATTTGAGATTCTCACTTACAACCTACTATGGAAACTTTACTTCAGCTCGATACAGAACTTTTAATTTGGTTTAATTCTTCGCATAGCCCATTCTGGGATGCTATAATGATGTTTTTGACTCGAATTGAGTTTTGGATCCCTTTCTATATTCTGGTGGGCTACCAAATATTTAAGTACAAAGGAAAAGAAGCGTGGTGGTGGCTGATTGGACTTTCCTTATTGATATTATTTGGGGATTTAATTTCAACTTATCTTTTTAAGAACATTCTTCAGAGATTGCGTCCGAGCCATGAACCAGCTTTGTCCGGTATCGTTAATTTAGTGAAAGCTTATACAGGCGATAAATTTGGATTTGTATCTTCACATGCTACGGCTGTTTTTGCATTCGCCATCTACACCTCAAAGCTCTTTAAAAATAATATTTATAGCTTATTTATTTCGATTTGGTCCTTGTTGATTGTTTATACTCGTTTGTATTTAGGTCTGCATTATCCAGGTGATATTCTTGGAGGAATAGTCTTAGGTTTAGGAGTGGGTTATTTCTTTTATAGAATCACACGCTGGTGGGTGTCGCGCTTATATCCACAAAAACAATTTGCACGTTATAAGCAGGTGTTGGAGAATTCCGGTGCAGGTATTTTGATTGCAGTTGTAGCTCTAGAAATGGTAACAATTTCGTTTGTGATCCTTAAACTGTTGAGATTAGGTTTCTTTTAGTTCCTATGAGAGCTTCGTAGGTCTGGATGATAAGACGATACAAATAAGCGGGCTGTTGTGTCCTATTTAAAATATTACTGTTTTGTCAGCCCATATACCAATCAGTTATTGAAGAAATGGGAGATAATTCGGTACGTTTTAATTGCCTTGATTTAAGACAAGTCAAACAAGCAAGTATACTGGCTGTACAAAATTATCCAGTTGTTGTTGGTTTGTAGTTCTAATTGCTCTTTTTATTGCTTTATTAATAAAAGGTATGCCATCCTTATCATAAGTCTATAAGAGATTTTCATCTTCTTCATTTATGAGATGGTTGGTTTGAACGTATTTTTTAATAAAATCTCTCTTCGTATCTTTTAGAATCCAATAAATCACCCCACTTATCAAGGCAGCAAAGAAGCACCATACTGATGTGAGGTATTGCCTGAAGAATATTGCCGTCACTACACATGAAAGGAACATCAATACGCCCAATAAATGTGTTTTTTTTACAGTAGAGACAAAGAGGGGGGCAATGGTTACTATTAAGTAAGTTGTAAATGCCAACATTCTTAAAGATTTAGGAAAATCGATATTATAATGGATATGATAATCCATAATTTGTGGATTTACATTGAAGGATAGCAAGCAAAAAGCATAATACAATGACAATAGTATACCCAGTGTCAGCAGAATCTTTAGTGTTTTTTTCTTTCTGTTATTTTCCTCCATCAATATTACTGATATAGGAATTATCGCGGGCCAGAGAACCTGAGCCATTACTAAGAAAATATAAGTGCAAATTTTCTGAATACCAATATATTCTGGAAAGGGTAATGTTAGCCACAAAAATCCCTCAGCAATTTGTTGAATCCCGAAAAATAGGGGAATACTCGCAAATACAAGTTGAGAAGGTTTCTGAATTTTATTAACAGTTGCAATTCCTATAGTCGAAATGATAATACCCCCTGCAAAACTAGCTTCTGGTGAAAAACACATATCAGAACTCATTTAAATAGTAAATTATTAAACAGATCTTTCTATTTGAAATAGTAAGTAGAAACACTAATGGGTAAGATGCAACAATTAAATGGATATTTGTCTTTATGAAGTCAATAATCTTGATGACAGATGTTTATGTATATGTGTGCGCTGGAGGATGCACAGTAGGTGTTAAAATAATGAGGAATAAATGTGAGTTGATTTGCAGTTTAGGTGATAGCATATCCCCAACTCAAAATCTTCAGATATGCTATCTGCATGAGCGAAATTATTATGGTGTGCCTGGCGAGATGTATTACTTTCTGCACTAGTTCATATAATCTGCGGAAGACTGATTTATGGGATATACATTTTATTAGTCCGACCTTTAGACATTACGACCTCTTTATTTAATATTCCCTTTCCAGAAACTAGGAGTGAATATAACAAGAAAACTTAATACTTCTAGTCGACCAATAATCATGAGGATGGGCAGAATGATTTTTGCAACATCAGATAGATGAGCAAAGTTAGATGCTGGACCTACTGTTCCTAAGCCAGGACCTATTCCCCCCATGGACGTAATTGATGCACTGAAAGCGGAAGCAGGATCGAGTCCTGTGGCCAATAAACACATTCCACCTATAAAGAAAATAAAGAGATAGATGAAAATAAAAGTAACAATGGAATGTACCTTATTTTCATCAATCGATTTTTTGTTGATTTGAATTAATTTAACTCGGCATGGGTGTATTTGTTGAAGAAATAATCTGAAAATTACTTTTACTGCGATGACATGTCTGATGACTTTTATACCGCCGCCAGTAGAACCGACACAAGCACCCACAAACATCAATAAAAATATAAGCAGCCACGATACTTGATTCCACTCTAAATAATCGGCAGATGCAAATCCAGTAGCTGTGATCACAGAAATAACTTGGAAAAAGGAATCGCGGAAAGCTTGTTCAAAAGGTAGGCCTATCTTAAAATAAAGCATCAAGCTTATTGTAGTTCCCACTAAGAAAATAATACTTAGATAAGTTCTTAATTCAATATTGTTGATTAGATCTTTAAATCGCCCTTTTATGAAGCCATAATGCAAAGCAAAGTTGATACCTGATATCAGCATAAAAAACATCATGACATACTGTACAAACGGCGTGTAAAAACCAGCACTGGCATTTTTAGTAGAAAAGCCACCTGTTGCAATACTAGCAAAGGCATGGCAGATACTCTCATAAAAATTGACGCCTCCTAGCATTAGTATCACGGTCATGATGGCTGTTAAGCTGATGTATATGCCCCATAAGCGTTTTGCCATCGATGAGGTTTTGGGCATCAGTTTACTAGAGTCAATACCCGATGATTCACTGGAGAATAATCGGTAGGATGCAACCCGAAGTGAAGGGAAAATGGCCACTGTTAATACGATAATACCCATTCCTCCAATCCAGTGGGTTAGACTTCGCCAATATAATACGGCCTTTGGTGCCGCTTCAATATCAGTTAATATGGAGGAGCCAGTTGTTGTAAAGCCAGAAATTGATTCGAAAAGTGCATCGATAAAGCTATTTGTTGTATGGCTTAGCCAAAAGGGTAAGCTTCCTGCAACTCCCATGATTATCCAAGCTGAAGATGCTAAAATGTAGGCCTCTTTGGCTCCAATTTCTTTGCTATAGCCTTTAGTTAGTAAAATCAATACTAACCCTGTAATTAATGGGATTGCTATTGATTCTTCGATTGCAAATAAAATGCTGTTTTCATGAAAGTAGATGACCCATGGTACGATTGTCATCATGAAAGCAGCGATTATGAGGAGTATACGTCCTATGATGTTTAGGACAAATTTTAAATTCATAAAGCTCTACATTAAGATTGCAAATGTATATAAATAATGAAGAGCTTGTTGTGTGAGTTGCAAGTAATTGATGTTTTTTTATGCAATGGTTTGCGACTGTAAATGGGTTTTATGTTTGGTATAAGTTGAGATGCGGAGTCGATCAATGCTAAAGATTCCAGCGTTGTTTAGGTGTTTTTGTTTTACCTTTTAGGTTTTGTGAAATCTATTTCTTAACAACGTATGTTGCTTGCGGATGAGTCTGTAGCTCCCTATTCAAGTTGTGTTTAGCTCTTTATAAAGTTTCCAATTTATGAGCTGTTGATAAACTACTTTCGGAAAAGTCATACTTTTAGCTATATTTGTGGGTGGCTGATTTTTCAG
Source organism: Ancylomarina euxina (assembly GCF_003863355.1). GTDB lineage: Bacteria > Bacteroidota > Bacteroidia > Bacteroidales > Marinifilaceae > Ancylomarina > Ancylomarina euxinus. The sequence goes on from NZ_QQWG01000005.1 coordinate 34,199, forward strand.
GATTATTTTGAACTCAGAAATCACATGAAGAGATAATAATAATTCAAGTGTAATTGGTCAATTAGGGGTGTAGGTTACTAATATAAGCTGATTCACTTTTTCAAACCTATTCTTCGTGGTTAAGGTCCTCGATAATAAAAGACCTTTTATTTGTTAACATTTTGAGCGCTTCAATAAATGACAGCTAAATATTCAGAAGATTCAATTAGAACTCTCGATTGGAAAGAGCATATTCGAAAACGACCTGGTATGTATATCGGAAAGTTAGGCGATGGTTCTTCTCATGATGATGGTATTTATATCCTGATTAAAGAGGTTATCGATAACTCTATCGATGAATTTGCGATGGGGATTGGGAAATCAATTCATGTTGATATTACGGATCGAACCGTTTGTATTCGAGATTTTGGACGAGGAATTCCCTTGGGTAAGGTTATCGATGTAACATCGAAAATGAATACGGGAGCCAAGTATGATTCTTCTGTATTTAAAAAGTCAGTAGGACTTAATGGTGTCGGTATTAAGGCTGTAAATGCGCTTTCCAATGAATTTATCGTAGAATCATTTCGTGAGGGAGAGATGAAAAAAGCTGTTTTCTCAAGAGGTGAGTTAACTAGTGAAGAAGAAATTAGGACAAGCGAAGAAGATAATGGGGTTAGAATCACTTTCCATCCCGATCCTGAAATGTTTTCGAATTATCGTTTCATAAGCGAGTATATTGAATCCATGCTTAAGAACTACGTTTATTTGAACGCAGGTCTTTCAATATATTTTAATGGCAAGAAGTTTTTATCTAAAAATGGACTTCTTGACTTGTTACATGAGAATATGAATGGTAAAAGTCTTTACGAGGTTATTCATCTTAAGGGTGAGGATATCGAACTGGCTATGACTCATGGACATCAATATGGCGAAGAATATTACTCATTTGTTAATGGTCAGCATACCACACAAGGTGGTACACACTTAGCGGCATTTCGCGAGGCAGTTGTAAAGGCTGTTCGCGATTTTTACAAAAAGGATTTTGATATTTCAGATATCAGAACCTCAATTATTGCAGCAATCAGTATCAAGGTACAAGAGCCTGTTTTCGAATCTCAAACGAAAACGAAGCTAGGATCTAAAGATATTGGTCCCGATGGGCCTTCGGTTCGAAATTTTATAATGGATTTTGTGACCTCCAATCTGGATAACTACTTGCATAAGAACCCTGAAGTATCTGATGCGATTTACAGAAAAATTCTTGAGTCGGAGAAGGAGCGTAAGGCCATATCGGGGATTAAGAAAATTGCTAAGGAACGCGCTAAAAAAGCGAACTTACATAACAAAAAACTACGCGATTGTCGAGTTCATTTCAATTCGACTCATGAAAATAAATCAGAGACTAGTATTTTTATTACCGAGGGAGATTCGGCCAGTGGATCGATTACAAAATCCAGATCAGTAAATACGCAGGCCGTTTTTAGTTTGAAAGGGAAACCTTTGAATACTTATGGACTGACGAAGAAGATTGTTTATGAAAACGAGGAGTTTAATCTCTTGCAAGCAGCCTTGAATATTGAGGATGGACTTGAGGGTTTACGCTACAATAATGTGATTATTGCCACGGATGCCGATGTTGATGGTATGCATATTCGTTTGTTGTTGATTACTTTCTTTCTGCAATTTTTCCCCGATATAGTCAGAAGTGGACATTTGTATATTTTACAGACCCCTTTGTTCCGAGTTCGAAATAAGAAGACGACAAAATATTGTTATTCTGACGAAGAAAAAGAAAGAGCAATGAAACAGTTGGGAGCTAATCCCGAGATTACTCGATTTAAGGGTTTAGGAGAGATTTCTCCTGACGAATTTAAATATTTTATTGGGAAGGATATTCGATTAGATCCTGTTTTGATGAAGAAAGAGGATTCTGTTTCTGATATGCTATCCTTTTACATGGGTAAAAATACACCTGACAGACAAGAATTTATTATTGAGAATTTGCATGTTGAGCGTGACGAGATCAACGGATGATAATTGAAATGTAGGTTTGTCAATAGATAAAATAATTAATACAAAAATCTAGTTTTTTTAGGCTAGCATAAATAAAACTAAATATCAATGAGTATCGACGAGACTAATGGTTTGGAAACTCCTGAAGAAAAAGATGGACACAATGAAGAGAAGGGTTCTGAAGCCTTACGAAAAGTGACCTATCTTTCGGGGATGTATGAGAATTGGTTTTTAGATTATGCCTCATACGTAATTCTTGAACGTGCCGTACCTTATGTGAACGATGGTCTAAAACCCGTACAACGTAGGATTCTGCATTCCATGAAAAAACTCGATGATGGCAGATACAATAAGGTTGCTAATATTATCGGTAATACCATGCAGTATCATCCCCATGGTGATGCTTCAATTGGTGATGCTTTGGTGCAATTGGGACAGAAGGATTTGTTGATTGATATGCAAGGAAACTGGGGGAATATTCTTACCGGAGATTCTGCTGCTGCTCCTCGTTATATAGAAGCTCGTTTATCGAAGTTTGCTTTAGAGGTTCTTTTTAATGCCAAAACAACTAATTGGAAACAATCTTACGATGGAAGAAATAAGGAGCCGATAACTTTACCTGTCAAGTTTCCACTACTTTTGGCACAGGGTGTCGAAGGTATTGCTGTAGGTTTGGCTTCTAAAATATTGCCACACAACTTTAATGAATTGATAGCGGCTTGTATCGCATACTTGAAAGACGAAGAGTTTGAGATTTATCCCGACTTCCCAACTGCAGGTATGGTTGATGTGAGTCGATATAACGATGGACTGCGTGGTGGCGCTGTGAAGGTGAGAGCACGTATTGAGAAAGTTGATAATAAAACCCTTAAGATAGTTGAAATCCCATTTGGTAAAACAACATCGACTTTGATCGAATCGATTATTAAAGCCAATGATAAAGGGAAGATTAAGATTAAGAAAATTGATGATAATACAGCTGCTGATGTAGAAATTTTGATTCATTTGGCCAGTGGTATTTCTTCAGATAAAACCATAGATGCTTTATATGCTTTTACAGATTGTGAGTATTCTATTTCTCCGAATGCCTGTGTTGTTGAAGATGATGTGCCAAAATTTATTGGTGTTCAAGAGATTCTAAAACGCTCAGCTGATAAAACCGTTGATCTTTTAAAATTAGAGCTTGAAATCCGTAAAGCAGAGCTTGAAGAGGCCTGGCATTATGCATCACTCGAACGTATTTTCATTGAGAATAGAATTTATAGGGATATTGAAGAGTGTGAGACCTGGGAATCAGTAATCGAAACCATTGATATTGGATTAAAGCCCCATACCAAGCATTTGATGCGTGCGGTAAATGAAGAGGACATTGTTCGATTGACTGAGATCAAGATTAAGCGTATTTCTAAGTTTGACATTAATAAAGCGACTGACTTTATTAAGTCTATCGAGGATGAGATCGAAGAAATTAAAGTTCATATCGCCAATATTATACCTTTTACTATTCGATATTTCCAATCGATTAAGAAAAAGTATGGAAAAGGAAAAGAGCGTAAGACAGAAATTAGAAGTTTCGATAGCATTGTTGCCAGTAAAGTTGTAGTTGCTAACGAAAAACTTTACGTAAATTATGCTGAAGGATTCCTGGGAACCAGCTTGAAGAAAGACGAATACTTATGCGATTGCTCAGATATTGATGATGTGATTATTTTCCGTAAGGATGGTTCATACTTCATTACTAAGGTTACCGATAAATTATTTATTGGACAAAATATAGTGCATATATCCATATTCCGTAAAAACGATAAGCGAACCATTTATAATGTGGTTTATCGTGATGGAAAAGCGGGTGTTACTTATGCAAAACGATTTAATGTTACAGGTTTAACCCGCGATAAGGAATATAATCTAACCAAGGAAACACTTGGTTCTCGAATTATATATTTTAGTTCTAACCCCAATGGTGAAGCTGAAATTATTCGCGTCCTCTTGAAACCTCAAGGCAGAATTAAAAAGTTGAATTTTGAATACAATTTTGCTGACCTCTTAATTAAGGGACGTGCATCAATGGGGAATATTTTAAGCCGTACACCTGTTCAGAAAATCACGTTGAAACAAGAAGGAATATCAACCTTAGGAGGAAGAAAAGTTTGGTTCGATCCAGATGTATTACGCTTGAATACTGAAAAGCGTGGTGACTTTATAGGCGAGTTTATAGGAGAAGATCAGATATTGGTTGTTCTTAGAAATAATACGTTCTATTTAAGTAGTTTCGATTTAAGCAATCATTACTCTGACCAGATTAGCATCATTGAGAAATTCGATATGAATAAGGTCTGGACTGCTGTTTTCTTCGATGCAGATCAAGGGTATTATTACTTGAAGCGTTTTACGATGGATGGTAATTCGAAAACACAAAGTTTTATTGGCGATAATAAGGCCAGTAAACTTGTTTGTCTATCTGATGAAGTTTACCCACAGTTTCAAATTAAATATGGAGGTTCTCAGGCCGATAGACCACTTGATATAATAGATGCAGAAGAGTTTATTACGGTGAAATCATTCAAGGCTAGAGGTAAGCGTTTAACCACTTATGATGTGGCTAAAATTAAAGAAATAGAGCCGCTAGTTCGTGAAGAACTTGAAGATGCAGAGCTTGTAGATGATACTAATGTGCCAGATGATATAGAGGTAAATATTGAAGCCTAAATTGCTTAGTGGATTAAATCAAACGACAATTATGCACATTTTTCTAATTGGTTATATGGGCTGTGGAAAATCCTACTGGGGTAGACTCTTGGCCGATTCATTGAATTACGATTTTATCGATTTGGATGAATTGATTGAGCAGAGAGAGGGGTTAAGTATTCCCGAGATTTTTGAAGCGTTTGGAGAATCTTCTTTTCGTGTTCGTGAGCAAGCAGCTCTTGATTCAGTTAAGAATTTGAAACAGTCCGCTGTAATTTCAACAGGAGGAGGAGTTCCTTGTTTTCACAATAATATGGGTAAAATGAATGTTATGGGTAAGACTCTTTTTCTGGAAGCAAGCCCATTGATATTAAAGCAAAACATTCTAAAATCTAATGGAGAACGCCCTATCGTAAAGGCTATTCCTGAAAATGAGCTTGAAGCCTATATTGCCAATCATCTTAGTGAAAGATTACCTTTTTATCAGCAGGCACAGTTAAGTGTTAATGTGAATGGTTTAAAGCTTGAGGACTTAAGACAGTTGCTTGAATAAGACTGAAATTTTAATAAATGAAAATGGCTAGTCTTTCTGACTAGCCATTTTTTTTATTAACCGTTTTTCATTTATAATCAACCATGTTCCTCTTTTTCAAGAGAAGACATGGCTGTTTAAACAAACTAATACTTACTTAAGATTCTGTAGGAGGTGCTCAACAGCTTTTTGTAGTTGTTGATCCTTACCTTCAGTTACCATTTCAAAATTATTCTCAACTCTAATATCTGGCTCAATTTGTTGATTCTCGATATAATCACCTTTCATATCTTTGATACCCACTTGAGGCATACCGAAATATAGGCTTTCATCTTGAAGAGTTTCCCACCAAACTGCAGTCATTGTACCAGGAACAGGCATACCAATAAGTTTACCAATCTTTAAATATTGGTAAGCATATGGGAAAGCACAAGCATCAGAATAGTTTCCTTCATTAATCAATACAGCTGATGGTTTTTTCCATTTAGACATAGGATCTGATCCCATTAACTGATCGCGAGGGCTAAACTTAGCATACTCTTTACCGTTCAATAAAGTGATAAGATCATCGTGTAACCAACCACCACCGTTGAAACGAGTATCAACAATAATCGCATCACGAGTACCGTATTTCCCTAGCATCTCAGAATAAACTTTACGGAAACTAGCCGAGTTCATTCCCTTTACATGAACGTATCCAATACGTCCATTAGATAACTTGTCACATTCTTTCTGACAGTTCTTAACCCAACGTTCGTATAATAAATCACCAGTGTAAGAAATCGGTTTCACAATTTCATCCCAACGCTTTTTGCTTTCTGGATTGTATAGACTCAATAATACCTGCTTACCTGATTTGTGATTCAGAAGAGGATAATGACTCTTATCTTTATTTAAGCTAACACCATCAATTTTCTCAATGATAACACCAGCTTTAATTTTAGAATCTGCTTTATGAAGAGGCCCTTTTTCAAGAACCTCAGCAATTTTAAGACCGTCACCTTTATAGTTCCAATCGAAGAAAGCACCTAGATTCGCTGTATTATCACCGTTAGGTGAGCTTGCTCGGTAACCAGATCCTGTATGAGATGCATTTAATTCACCCAATAACTCACTTAGCATTTCTGCATAGTCGTAGTTATTAGTAATATGTGGTAGAAATTGTTTGTACTCTTCTTTATAAAAATCCCAATCTACACCGTGTAGTTTTGGATCATAGAATTTCTTCTTCATCTGACGCCATACGTGTTCAAACATATAGTCACGTTCTGCAGCTTTGTCAAGATACATTTCAGCATTATAGCTGATGTTTTTACGCTTATTACTTGCAACATCAACTTTAATAATACTTTTACCAGACATTAAGAAGAGGTTTTTAGCATCTTTGTCGAATTGCATAGCACCACCACCACCTTTAAGATCTAGAATTTTTTTAGTTTCATTCTCAACCAAATCATTAACCCAAAGATCGTATCCATCTTCGAACTTGCTTAGGTAAAATAATTTCTTTCCATCAGGAGTAAGAATAGCATCTGAAAGCCTAGAAGGATTAATTGTAAGGCAAACTTGACGATCTTCTAAACCAGAGAAATCGATTTTTAAAGCTTCGTCTGTTTTCTCATCTTTTTCCTCAGATTTCTTTTTCTTATCCTTCTTACCTTTCTTTTTATTGTCTTCTTTTTTCTCAGCTTCCTCTTTTTTCTTTTTGGCTTCTTTCTCAACGGTTTCTTTTATCTCACGTTCTTCTTTCGATAATTTGAAATCGTCGAAGGCTTCTTGCGTAAAGAATTGCGCGTATACATCACTTTGAGAACCCCAACTGCCGTGACTTCTAAAGCCACGCTTGTCAGTGAACCAAATCATTGCTTTACCTTTTAAAGACCATCTTGCAGAGTTGTCGGAGTAACCACTTTCTGTAATGTTTTTTAACGTTTTATTGCCTTGAGCATCGATTAATGCGACATCAGACATGAATAAAGTATGAGGGTAAAAATTGACTAAGAACCATTTGCCATCAGGGGACCAATCGTAATACTGATCGCCATCGCTGTATGAGTAGTTCCATTTTCCTTCAAGGATCGTGCGAACCTTTTTACTTTCTAGATTTATTACTTTAAGAATAACACGCTCTTCAAGGAAAGCAACTTCTTTTCCATCGGGAGAGAATTTAGCTTGGAAGGTTTCAGGTGTCGACTCTAAAACAACTTCTTCCTTTAGTAGTGTTGAGTTTGCAAAATTTGTCTCGACTTCACGAACCACTTTAGTTTGGTAAAGGTTCCAGCTTCCATTTCTTTCAGAAGCATATAATAAAGCTTTCCCATCAGGGCTGAAACTGACACCACGCTCTTGTTCTGGCGTATTGGTAATTCTTTTAGTTGTTCCATATTCAACAGAAGTAACAAAGACTTCACCACGAACAATAAATGCAACTTCTTTTCCATCGGGAGAAACTGACATTTCACCAGCTCCACCTCTCATTTGCTTATAAACAATTGGATTTTCTTTAATATCAGCGTTGATTCTAATTTCTACCTTATTTGATTGTCCATTTGCGGCTTGAGTATAAATATCACCATTATATGAAAATGCTAAAGTATTGTTATTAGCAATCGTTATAAAACGAACAGGGTGTTTTTCAAAATGGGTAACCTGAGTTAATACCGAGGCATTATTTACAGGAGCTTTCCAAATATTCATACTTCCTGCTTTTTCAGAAAGGTAATAGACGTCTTTATTGTCTGAGCTGAATATTGGATTTAAATCTTCACCTTTAAATGAAGAGAATTTTTGATGTTTTTTGTTGTTTACATCGTAAATCCAAATGTCGCGAGTTACTGATGAGGTGTGATGTTTTCTCCACTGGTTTTCGTAACCCTTTTGATCTTGATAAAGCAATAAATTTTGATCCGAGCTGTAACTAGCATTTAATGCAGGAGAAGTCAGTATCTGATTTTCTCGACCACCATTTACTGAGATGCTATACAATTCGGGTACGCCTCCCGATGGAAACATAGCATTTTTAGGTGTATCACTAATAAGTCCTGAAAATAAGATGTATTTCCCATCAGGAGTAAAGCTACTTGGCTTTTCATTACCAGAATGATAGGTAATTCTGTTGGGGCTTCCTCCTTCAATAGAAATAGTGAAGATATCAAAGTTCCCAAAACGATCTGATGCAAATGCAATAGTCTTACCATCTGGAGACCAAACTGGTTGTGTATCGTATGCAGAATTAGATGTAATGGCAGTTGCCATGCCTCCGTTTGCGTCTACTTTGAAGATATCTCCTTGGTATTGGAAAACGATAGTTGTACCATCTGGTGAAATTGCAGGATAACGAAGCCAGGTTGGAGATTCTGCTCCTAAAAGACTTTTTGCCAGTGCAACTAAGAAAGTTGTAATGAAAAATAACTTTTTTATCATGTCTCAGTTTGTTAGTTTGAATAAAGAGTCAAAAGCAATTTATTTAAAGAAAAATAGATTGCAGATTCGATTCACTATCACATACTGTGCCATAAATTGTATCGTACACAATTATAGGCGTTAGTAGTTTTTGGGTTTTGTTTATTCTTGTTCGTCTACGAACAAGGAGTGTACGGATTCGTACTCTTTGAGGAAGCTTATTTAATATTGGACCTAATTCTTAAAAGCAAAAGTGTATTGTTAGATAAACTATTTACTTTAATAAGTAATTATTGTAAATTATAAATTATTGAATTCATTGGGATAAATCACACAGCCAGAAACGCTGCCAAGGCTCTCTTTTTTTAATTCAAGAGCCATAAAGGAGGCATCTGGAACTTCGAATGGGCAAGAGATTTGAAATCGACTTGCAGGTGTGAAATTAAATCGAGGGTAGTAATTTTCATGACCTAAAACGATGACCGATTCGTAACCTAGTTTTGCGGCTTTCTCTAAACCTTTTTTTATCAATTGAGAGCCAATTCCAAGGCCTTGAAATTCAGGAATAACAGACATTGGCGCTAAAGCCAGTGATTCAAATTCTTCAGTGTCATTTTTAATCGTGATTTTACTGAATAGAATGTGACCAATTATTTCATTTCCCATGCAAGCAACTAAGGATAAATCCTTAATAAAGCTTTTCTTCTTGCGTAGCTTTACGATTAAATTCCCCTCGGCTTCTTGTCCAAATGCCATGTCGTTTATCATTGATATGGTAGATATGTCATTTTTGTGTTCAGGGCGGATTTGAATATTCATCGTTTGATATTTAAGGTTCAGAATTGCGATAAATATACGAAAGAAGGAATAGAAAAAATATGACTTTGATTATTATATTTTAGCATTACGATTTTAAGCTTTGAGATAAGAAATTCCATTGTTGCTAGATTAATAATTTTGTTGAAAAAATAACGTGAGAGTTTAATTTGTTGATTTTCAAGGCTTGTTGGTTTGGATTATATTCTTGTTTAGACAAAAATAATAAGGTTGAAATTTGGATATTAAAAAAACATCTCTACATTTGCTCACAGTTATAAGAGAAGAAACCTCGTTTTAGAGGCCATAATTTATACAGAAGAAGTGAGAGAACAGGCTCGATGACCTTCTGACAACCGCGGTACCACAACCGAAAGGTGTCAAATCCTGACCAAGTGATTGGTGAATATAAATTAGAAACTATGAAGACAGAAAATCATTACATCCATCAGGTAGCTCCACAGGAGCTGAGTTTACATTTGCAATTTCAAAGCATATCTTCTAAGGTAATGCGAATGCAAATGATGATGCGTATGCTGTAACGCATTCTGTCTATAAAATTTCCCCTTTTTTAGATGCCGGTGCGTATAAAACAACTCCGATAAGGGAACTCAAAACCATTATTTTTTGTGATTTATTGTATCTGATTTTTATTCAGAGCAAGGGAATTGTACAATCTATTTCGAAATAGGATAGTCATCTTAGATGTATTGTACCTCAGAAAATTAATGTTTTGTGCCAAGCTGAGTCAATGGTTCCAGACTCACACTATTTTTTCAAATCCATATTAAAAACCACGGAAAGTGATATTTCCAGAGAGGAATACTCTATCCAAAAATTAAGATAGCTATGTCTGAAAATTTAAGATACGAAACATTGCAAGTGCACGCAGGTCAGGAAGTTGATGTAACTACAAATTCAAGAGCGGTACCCTTGTATCAAACAACAGCCTATACATTCAACGATTCGAAGCATGCAGCAGACCTTTTCGGTTTGAAAGCTTTCGGGAATATTTACACTCGTTTACAGAATCCTACTAACGATGTTTTTGAGAAGCGAATTGCAGCTCTTGAAGGTGGTGTTGCAGCAGTTGCGACCGGTTCAGGTCAAGCAGCACAGTTTTTAGCTTTAACCAACATCCTTGAATGTGGGGATAATTTTGTGAGTGCTGCCCAAATCTATGGAGGAACTTATAATCAGTTCAAAGTTCAGTTCAAGCGTTTAGGTATTGAGTGTCGCTTTGTAGATATTGATGCGCCAGAAACAATTGTGCCTTTGATTGATGAGAATACTAAAGCGATTTATGTGGAGGCTTTGCCTAATCCAAAATTCTCAATTCCCGATTTTGAAAAGGTTTCAGCTATTGCCAAAGAGTATGATTTGCCACTGATAGTGGATAATACACTTGGAGCAGCAGGTTACCTTTTTCGTCCGATTGATCACGGAGCCAATGTGGTTGTGCAATCTGCAACCAAGTGGATTTGTGGACATGGAACCGCTGTAGGTGGAGTGATTGTTGATGGTGGAAATTATAATTGGGGCAATGGAAAATTCCCCCAATTCTCAGAGCCATCTGAGGGCTATCATGGTTTGGTATTTTGGGATGTTTTTGGATCAGATGGACCATTCGGTAATATAGCTTTTGCAATTCGTGCTCGAGTTGAAGGTTTGAGAGATTATGGTTGCTCACAAAGTCCATTCAATTCTTTTTTACTGTTACAAGGATTAGAAACATTATCACTTCGTCTTGATCGTCATGTTGAGAATGCATATGCTTTAGCAAAATGGTTAGAGGAACAAGATTGGGTTGAAAAAGTGAATTTCCCAGGTTTACCATCGAGTCCATACTACGAGAGAGCAAAGAAATACTTCACAAAAGGAGCTGGATCCGTTCTGACTTTCAAAGTAAAAGGAGGAAAAAATATTGCTGACAAATTGGTAGATGGTGTGGAGTTACTTTCGCATGTAGCCAATTTGGGAGATGCCAAAACCTTAATCATTCATCCAAGTTCCACAACCCATGAACAGTTGAGTTTAGAGGAACAAAAAGATTCTGGAGTTGAACCAGGCCTATTAAGAATTTCAGTAGGTATCGAGCATATCGATGATATTAAAGCTGATATCCAGCAATCTGTTGAGAAGGCCATTTTAGAGATAGCTGATTAGTGACAATAATTTTAGTTCGTCTGAGTATTCCTTAAGCTCAGACTAACTGAATTATCTTTTGCCCTACTGATTAAGCGATTATCAATAATCTATTAGACAAACACAACAAACATAGAAAGCGTGAATCCAAAACATTTCAAATATAAAGACGGTTTAATCTTGGAGTCTGGATACCGACTAGAAGATATTACCATTGCTTATCATACTTATGGGGAGTATAATCCTCAGAAGAATAATGTGATATGGGTTTGCCATGCACTCACAGCCAATTCTGATGTTTTTGATTGGTGGGCAGGTTTGTTTGGCCAAGAAGATTTCTTTAATCCCAGGGAGCATTTTATTGTTTGTGCCAATATTTTGGGTTCATGCTATGGCAGCACAGGTCCTTTAAGTGAAAATCCAAATACAGGAAAACTATTTTACCATGAGTTTCCACAATTGACGGTTCGTGATTTGGTTGCAGCTCACGAATTATTACGAATAGAGTTGGGAATTGATAAAATCCACACACTGATTGGGAGTTCATTGGGTGGTATGCAAGCATTAGAATGGGCTTACAACTTGAATGAACACTTGGAACATTTGGTTTTTCTGGCCAGTAATGCACAACATTCAGCTTGGGGAATTGCCTTTAACGAATCGCAAAGAATGGCTATTTCAGTTGATTCAACTTGGAAAGAGTCGAATAAAAATGCTGGTTTGGAAGGAATGAAAACGGCAAGATCGATTGCTTTATTGAGTTATCGGAATTATCAGACCTATCAGGATACGCAAAGCGAAACAGAACCGGATAAGCAGGATGATTTTAAAGCCAGTTCTTATCAGAACTATCAAGGACTAAAATTGGCAAATCGTTTTAATGCTTATTCCTATTGGCAGTTGTCAAAAATAATGGATGGGCATAATATAGGACGAGGGCGAATTTCATCAAAAAATGCACTCAGTCAGATTGAAGTGAAGACTCTGGTTATTGGTGTAGAGTCTGATTTACTTTTTCCGATAGCAGAACAAAAGTTTATTGCTCAAAATATTCCTGGAGCTCAATACGCTGAGATTCGTTCTTTGTATGGACACGACGGATTTTTATTGGAGCAAAAACAATTAACAAAGGTTATTCAATCATTTTATAAATAGAACATTGTAATGAGTAAGAAATTAAAAATTGGTGTATTTGGTTTTGGAGTTGTGGGTTCTGGTTTGGCTCATGTTTTGAAAAACTCTAAGGGGCTCGATGCCTCAATAGTTAAGGTTTGTGTGAAAGATCCGTCTAAGGAACGCGAGTTATCTCCTGAGGTTTTGACTTTGAATCCAGATGATATTTTGAGTGATCCTGAAATTAATGTTGTTGCTGAATTGATTGATGATGCTGATGAAGCCTATCGTATTGTTAAAACAGCTCTTCAGAATGGGAAGCATGTGGTATCAGCTAACAAAAAAATGTTGGCTTACCATATAGAAGAATTGATTCAACTACAATGGGAGAACAAGGTGTCATTCCTGTACGAAGCCTCAGCTTGTGGTAGTATTCCTATTATTCGTAATCTGGAAGAATATTACGACAATGACTTATTGCAATCGGTAAGTGGTATTCTAAATGGTTCTTCAAATTATATTTTGACTAAGATTTTTAATGAGAATCTTGATTATCAAGTTGCCTTAAAGCAAGCGCAGGATTTAGGATTTGCCGAGAGTGATCCAACTTCAGATGTTGAAGGATTCGATACGCTTTATAAGCTGATTATCCTCACCGTTCATGGATTTGGACTTTTTGTTCACCCTGATCAGGTCTTTAATATTGGAATCTCAAGACTATCGGATAAGGATATTCAATTGGCTTCTCAAAAAGGATACAAAATTCGCTTGCTTGGTAAAGTGACTAAGGTGAATGGAAATCATGTGAATTTATTGGTTGCACCTAAGTTTGTGAAACCAAAAGAGCACGCTTATACCGTAGAAGATCACTATAACGGTGTTTTAATTCAAGGTAATTTCTACGACAATCAGTTTATGTATGGAAAAGGAGCAGGTTCGCATCCGACAGGATCGGCAGTTCTTTCAGATATTACCGCTTTAGCTTATAACTATAAGTACGAGTACAAGAAGTTGAAATATTATGGCGGATTGGAATATACCAATGATATGCCAGTTCAAATTTATCTCAGATACTCTAAAAAAGAAGATTTAGCTCTGTTCAATTTCACTGAGGTTACTGAGGCTTTAACAGGTAAAGATTTCAATTATGTGATTGGTAATATTAATCTATCAGATTTGATAAAGATTAAAAATCAATTGATTGATAAGGATATCTTCTTGGCTTATTTGGGTGACGAATAGTTTTTTTTGTTAATAATTATCAGATGAATAATTAGCTATGATGTGAATTCATCTGATAAGTTCAGATGGCACATTTACTTTTCTACTCATTTACATATTCACACATTATCACATTAACATGATCATATATAAGTTTGGTGGGGTATCGGTAAAAGATGCAGAGGCCATAAAAAATATCAGTAAAATAATAGGAGAGGTTAATGAACCGCTCACTGTTGTGGTTTCTGCAATTGATAATAGTACCAATTTGTTGGAAGAAATTATTGATGCACATTATTCGGAGAAGGCAAATGTGAAGCTGTTATTGGAGGATCTAAAGCAGAAACATCTGACTCTGATTCTTGATCTTTTTGATAAATTCCCAAAGAATTTACTGACTAAGATTCAGAATCTGTTTTCTGAAATGGAAGCTCGAGTTGTTAAGCCTTTTAGTCAATCCTTTAATTATGAATACGATCAGATGATTGCTTATGGTGAACTTTTGTCAACTACCATTGTGTCTGCGTATTTCAACCATATCGGGCAAAAAAATATGTGGGTTGATATCAGGACTTGTTTGGATGCAGATGATAAATATCGCGATGCTAACATTATTTGGGATAGCTCTGAGGAAAAGGCGAAGAATATATTTAAACCAGATGCCAATCATCTGTTCATCACACAAGGCTTTATTGCTTCTGATTCTAAAGGGAATGCTTGCTCTCTGGGACGTGAAGGCTCTGATTATACGGCAGCCATTTTAGCTTATTTGTTAGATGCTGAAAAGATGATTATTTGGAAAGATGTATTGGGTGTTTTAAATGCTGATCCCGATTATTTTAGCAATACAACTAAGCTCGATTTGATTCCTTATCACGAGGCGATTGAACTTTCTTATTATGGTGCGAGTGTGATCCATCCTAAAACAATCAAGCCTCTTCAGGCAAAAGAAATTCCTTTATGGGTGAAATCTTTTATCAAGCCTAAAGAAGAAGGTACTTTAATCACAAAGGGTGATTTACCTCAACCATTATTGCCTAACTTTATAGTAAAGAAGCAGCAGGTTTTGATCAGTATTAAATCTCACAACTTTTCTTTCATTGGGGAGAACGATTTATTTTTCGTATTTTCTCTAATCAATAAGTATGGTGTGAAGCTGAACTTTACGCAGAATACTGCGGTTAGTTTTGTCTTCTGTGTCAATCACTCTTTTCGATTTATAGAAGGACTTATTGATGATTTGAAACTGAAATACGATGTAGAGCGTGAAGATGGTTTGGAGTTGATAACAGTTAGACATTATTCACCTGATACGCTTGCTGAGATTACTGAAAATCATCAGATATTAATTGAGCAAAAAAATAAGAACACTGCTATATTTTTAAGTCAAGGAACTCAGGAAATCCCTCTTGAGGACTGTTGCTGTTTACAAGAAAAAAGACAATAAGATGACATCGATTAAGGACAGACTAAAGGATCAAATATTGGTTTTAGATGGTGCTATGGGAACCATGGTTCAAGCTTTTGAATTATCTGAATCAGATTTTAGAGGAGTGCGTTTTGCCAATTCTAGCTTTGATCAGAAAGGGCATAACGATTTGCTGACACTGACGAAGCCAGAAATCATCAAATCGATTCATCGAGATTTTCTTAAAGCAGGAGCGCATATAGTCGAAACCAATACATTTAATTCCAATGCGATTTCTCTTATCGATTACGGATTGGAAGATTTGGCTTACGAATTAAATTTTGAAGCAGCTAAGAATGCTCGAGAAGTTGTCAAAGAAATTCTGGAGAAAGATCCTTTGACTCCTCGTTGGATAGCAGGTGCAATTGGTCCTACCAATAAAACAGCATCTATGTCGCCAAAGGTCGAAGATCCGGGTTATCGCGATGTGAATTTTGATGATTTGGTTCAGATTTATGCAGAGCAAATTAATGGGTTGATTGATGGTGGTGTTGATGTTTTATTGATTGAAACCATATTCGATACGCTGAATGCGAAGGCTGCTGTTTTTGCTGCAGATGAAATCCTAACCGAAAGAGATCTTGATATACCTATAATGCTTTCGGGTACCATTACGGATAATAGTGGAAGAACACTTTCTGGTCAAACACTCGAGGCTTTTGTAACATCAATGAAATCGGATAGACTATTAAGTTTAGGTTTGAATTGTGCTTTTGGAGCAAAGGATCTGGTGCCTTATATTGAACAATTGGATAAATTGATTCCAGTATATGTGAGTGTGTATCCGAATGCAGGTTTACCCAATGAATTAGGCGAGTACGACGAAACGGCAGAAACAATGACTTCTGATCTTCATGTCCTCTTGAAGGGTGAGAAGATTAATATCGTTGGAGGATGTTGTGGTACGCGCCCCGAGCATATTCGCGCATTGGCTGTAGCAGTAAAGAATGAAAAGCCTCGTCAGTTACCTGTTATAGAACCAGAAACCCGTTTGAGTGGACTTGAATTGTTAAGAATCAATTCACTGTCCAATTTTGTGAACATTGGTGAAAGAACCAATGTGTCGGGATCAAGAAAATTTGCTCGTTTAATTGGTGAAAAGAAATATGAGGAAGCCCTCTCTATTGCTCGTCATCAGGTTGAGAATGGAGCTCAGATTATTGATGTGAGCATGGATGATGCCATGTTGGATGCTGAGGCCGAAATGGAAATTTTCTTGAAGCTTCTTGTGTCAGAACCGGAAATTTCTCGTGTGCCTATCATGATTGACTCATCAAAATGGTCAGTTCTTGAAACGGGATTAAAATGTGTACAAGGTAAATGCGTGGTTAACTCCATTTCGATGAAAGAGGGTGAAGCTGAATTTATCAAACAGGCTTGTAAAATAAAGCAATATGGTGCTGCGGCTGTTATTATGGCATTCGACGAAAGAGGACAGGCTGATACTTATGAAAGACGCATTGAAATTTGCGGAAGAGCTTATAAAATATTAACAGAAGTTGTCAATTTCCCTCCTGAAGATATCATTTTTGATCCCAATGTGTTGGCAATTGCAACAGGAATCGAGGAGCATAATAATTATGCGGTCGACTTTATTAAAACCGTGACATGGATTAAGGCCAACTTGCCATATGCGAAAATAAGTGGTGGTATTAGTAACCTATCGTTCTCGTTCCGAGGAAATAATATGGTTCGAGAAGCCATGCATTCTGTCTTTCTTTATTATGCCATAAAGGAAGGTCTCGATATGGGTATTGTAAATCCAGGCATGTTGCAGATTTACGATGAGATTGAACCTGAACTATTAAAGCGAGTCGAAGATGTTGTTCTCAATCGTCATCCCGAAGCAACTGAGCAGTTGATAGAATTTGCCGAAAGTGTAAAGTTGGAAAGCAAAACCCAGGTGAGGATTGATGCTTGGAGAGAGAAATCTTGCAAGGAGCGTTTGTCTTATTCATTGGTAAAAGGAATTACCGATTATATCGATGCCGATGCAGAAGAAGCTCGTCAGAATTATCCGAGAGCTCTCGAAGTGATTGAAGGTCCTTTGATGGACGGGATGAATATTGTTGGTGATCTCTTTGGAGAAGGAAAAATGTTTTTGCCGCAAGTGGTTAAATCTGCCAGAGTGATGAAAAAAGCAGTGGCTTACCTTCAACCTTTTATCGAGGAGGAGAAAAAAGGATTAGCCGCTAGTCATACAGGTAAAATTCTGATGGCTACCGTTAAAGGTGATGTTCACGATATTGGTAAAAATATTGTAGGCGTTGTATTGGGTTGCAACAATTTCGAGGTCATTGACCTTGGTGTTATGGTGACCTGTTCTAAAATATTAGAAGTGGCTGTTTCAGAAAATGTCGATGCCATTGGTTTAAGTGGTTTGATAACACCTTCCCTTGAAGAGATGGTTTTTGTAGCCAAAGAGATGGAACGTTTGGGCCTAAATATTCCTTTGGTTGTGGGAGGTGCAACTACATCGGAGTTGCATACGGCTGTTAAAATTGAACAAAACTATTCGGGTGGCGTGGTATATGTTAGCGATGCTTCAAAATCGGTTGGCGTATTCAAAAGCTTATGCAATAAAGATAAACGAGAAGCTTATCTGAAAGAAATTCACAATAAGTACGAAGATATTCGTGAGGCTTATGCCAAAGAAAAATCGGCAGAATACTTTACGATAGAACAAGCTCGTGCTAATAAGGAGAAAATTGATTGGAAGACGTCTCCAATTTATAGGGCGAATAAACTTGGCTTGCAGGTCGAACGCAATTTTCCAGTAAGCGAAATACGTCAGTATATCGATTGGACTTTCTTTTTTGTGGCTTGGGAGCTTAAGTGCATGTATCCTGAAATCCTGGAGGATCCTCAATATAAGGATGAGGCTAAAAAGTTATTCGACGATGCCAATTTGATGTTGGATGAGATTGAAGAAAAGAATCTAATTGAAGCAGCTGCCGTTTTCGGTATGTTCCCAGCCAATGCTCTTGGCGATGATATTATTATCTATTCCGATGAGAAGAGAAGTGCGGAACTGACTCGCTTTACCAATCTGCGTCAGCAAGAAAAGTTCCCTAAAGAATTGAGTAACCTTTGTTTATCAGACTTTGTTGCTCCGGTTGAATCGAATCGGATTGATTATGTAGGTGCATTTGTTGCCACTGCAGGATTGGGAATCGAAGAAAGTTTGGCAAAATATGCTGCGGATTTGGATGATTACAAGAGTATCATGATTAAGATACTTGCAGACAGGTTAGCTGAGGCTTATACGGAATTGCTTCACGACAGAGTCAGAAGGCAAGATTGGGGGTATGCTCCCAATGAAGATCTAACTATTGAAGAAAAACTACGAGAAAAGTATCAGGGGATTCGACCTGCTTTTGGTTATCCTTCCTTACCAGAACATTCCGAAAAACAAGTGCTTTGGGACTTCTTGAATGTGGAGGAAAATATTGGTGCAATTCTTACTGAGAATTTTGCCATGTATCCAACCGCAACGGTAAGTGGTCTGTACTTTGCGCATCCCGATGCACTTTATTTCAGTATAGGTAAAATTCAAGATGACCAGATTAAAGATTATGCAAATAGACGTCATATGGCTGAAGAGCAAGCTCAACAATATCTGAGATCATTATAAAATTTTGAACATTAACTATTAACCCATCAAGATGGTAGAACCGCAAACTAAAACTACCATCTTGATATTTTGACAAAAGAAATGAAAGTAATAGACCATATCAACCAAGCTATAGAAAATAGAACCACACATTTTTCTTTCGAGCTGCTGCCTCCACGCAAAGGGAATAGTATTTATAAGGTATTCGATACCATAGATAAGCTTAAGGAATTCGACCCGAAGTATATTAACATTACATCACATTGCGACGAAGTGATTTTTGCTGAATCAGCAAATGGTACTTTCCAAAAAAAACTGACCAACAAACGACCTGGGACGGTTGCTGTTGCTGCAGCGATAAAGAATAAATATAAAGTTACTGTTGTGCCTCATGTTATCTGTCAGGGTTTTACACCAGAGGAGACCGAGAATGCTCTAATTGACTTAAATTTTCTGGATATTCAGGATCTTCTTCTTTTAAAAGGGGACTCATCAAAACGTCATGAGTTTGCGGCTAAGGAATCGGGACATCATTATGCTATCGATCTTATCGAACAAGTTAATCAGATTAATAGAGGAGAATACCTGGATGGAACACATACTGAGGCTTTCGATACTCCATTTTCATATGGAGTGGCAGGTTATCCAGAAAAGCATGAAGAGGCTCCTAATCTCGATTCAGATATTTATTTTCTAAAGAAAAAGGTAGACGCAGGAGCTGATTATATTGTAACGCAGATGTTCTTTGATAATCAAAAGTTCTTTGAGTTTGAAAAAAAGATTCGTGCGGCAGGTATAACCGTACCATTGATTCCTGGAATAAAGCCAATTTCTGCTCTTAGTCAATTAAATTTATTACCTCAGGTTTTCAAAGTTGATATTCCTGAAGTATTAGCTGCCGAAGTTAGAAAGTGCAAAACGAATGAACAGGTTAAAGCGCTTGGTACCGAATGGGGTATTCATCAGAGTAAGGAGCTTATAAAACACGGGGTACCGTCACTGCATTTTTATTCTTTTATGGCAAGTAATTGTGTTAGAGATATTGCTAAGGTAATCTTCTAATTTGTCTATAAAAGAAATTTTTTTTTTAAGACTAAGGCCGTGAATTCTGTTTCAATTGTGAAAATAGAATTCACGGTTTTTTGATTGAATACAATCTCTGATATTAATGGATCTTATTTTTAAATATTCTTTTTTACAGTTTATTTCTTCCTTATATATTTTCTATATGACATTTTTTTCACGTGCCATATCATTTATTGTAAATATGTAATTGGATTCTATTATCCTGATGTTTGGTGGTATGCTTTTTTTGTGTTGATTCGGATTGTGTTTGTTTGTGATCTATTTGGAATCCTTTGTAATTGTGGTGTTTCCAAGCTTTTATTAAAGTAATAATTAGACTTATTAAAATAGATTTCTTATGTTTGTGTTGTACTTCCACGACTACTTATGATAATAAGAGTTTTGGAAGTATTTATGTGAATAACCCTATCCTGATTCTTTTTTAAGGGAGGTGAAATGTTAGTTATTCTTGTTGAGAAATCAGTTTGCGGAGATTATAAGGTCTTAATCTGAATTTTTATTTTGCTTGTCGGAGATGAAAACATGTTTGTCGTAAGACTGTTTTTCAAGAGGAGAAGATAGTATTTGATAAATGTAGTTATCAAGCTGATTTGTGGAGGATAAAAGAGTTAGGTCGGATGGCGAAGATTGAGTGATGGACCTTGTTTAGTTATCATCGGAGGCCATTAAGTCTTGGCCATATGAAATTAAATATTAGTCGGACTAGTTTAGTTATAGGTCCGACCATCAAAAGTGTATATCTGATACCAATTAAGGCTTATCGGAGTATTTAAATCTATTGTCGGAGTTTGTGTTTGGCTTGTTTGTGAATACAAAATTCGATTTTAAGCGTATCTTAATATCTTGGAAACGATGATGTTTGACGGGAGTAGTTGGTTATCAGGTATTATTGATTTTATTTAAAGTAGTATAATTCAAATCAATTATTTTAAATGGGTGTTTCATTTTATAAATTTAGACAAGAAGAGCTTCCTGTAGTGGGAGAGTTACTCTTGCAAATGTTTGAGCGTGACCGGGGTGCTTTTGAGAAGTTTTCTCCTGAGTATAAGGGTGAATTTTTGGAGATAGTTGTGAACCAGATTCGAAAGGTTTTAAACATGACCCAAGCGCCAACATTGAGGGCAGAGATAAAGAGAAAGACGTCAGATTTATACCAGTGTGTAGATGAGATTATTCCCATTCTGGACTTGATAGCAGCTTATGCTAAAAGAGCTAATGCTGCTCTTACAGTTAAAGCTACAGATTTTGGTGTGGCACAGGCTAAGAAAGAAATTCGTAAAAGGAATATTGAAGGGGTTTGCACCAAAGTCAAGGTTGTGGAGCAAAATATTACGAATAATCTAGATGCTTTGAAAGAGAGAGGATATACCGAGGCTTTAGGTACTGAGCTCATTGACATGACTCAAAAAGCATATAAGCTTAACCTGTTACAGGAAGAGAAAATTAGAGCAAAGAAACAATTGGTTGTTAATAATATGACTGAATATACACTTCTTTGGTGTTTCCTAAAAGATCTTTCAGAGACTGGAAAACTCTTAATGAAATCAGATAAACAGAAATGTGATGGGTATAAGTTTAGCCACATTATAAAGCAGGTTCGAAAGTCTAAACCTAATGCAGATATAGCGAATTCAGAAGAGCTTATTAATGAAAAGTCAAATCAGGTTGTTGTGTCTGAAGAAGTTTGATTCGGAATTAATATTTAGTGTGTAGTTGTAGCACTTAAGCACCCTTTAATTAAGGGTGCTTTATTTTTTTCTAAGTTTTGTATTTCTTGCTGATGAAATATTTTTCTCGCAGATCAAAACGATTTCCGCTGACATGATTAAACAAAAAAAAGGACAGTGAACTCTATATATCCCAGAGAATAGAACTGGGATATAAATTCGAGTTTTTTTATCTGTGCAAATCCGTGAGATCAGCGAGAATGTATATTAAGCGAATTTATCGATAATTTTCTGTGCAGTGACTTCAGATAGTTTGATGTTTGATTCGTGAGTCCAACCACCAACGTGTGGGCTTAATAGTACATTGTCAGCATCAATTAAGTATTTAAAATCATCAGGTAATTCGTTGGCATGTAAATCTTCGAAAGATGTTTTTTCATACTCCAAAACATCGAGACATGCACCACGAACCTGTCCTGATTTAAGGTGTTTCACCAAGTCAGATATCTTTACAATCTTCCCTCTGGCCGTGTTAATTAAGAAAAATGGTCTTTTGAATTTGCTTAAGAAGTCATCGTTCACCATAAACATGGTTTCTTCGGTCTGAGGAATATGTAGACTTAGAATGTCGCATTGATCGAAGAGAACTTGAAGCTGTTTTTCTTCACAGAATTCGTCTGAGTAATCGAATTTGTATTTGTCGTAGGCAATTACTTTGCAACCAAAACCTTTAAGACGTTGTGCAAAAGCATTCCCCATATTCCCATAACCAATAATTCCAACCGTTTTGCCTTTAATTTCCAGACCACGATTCTCTTCTCTTCGCCACATACCTATTCCTACCTCAGCATTGCATCGGCAAAGATTGTTGAACAAACAAAGAAGCATACCCAATGCATGTTCTCCTACGGCATCACGATTTCCTTCAGGAGCATTAAAGCAGCTAATGCCTTTACTTTCAGCATAGGGTACATCAATATTCTCAAGGCCAGCTCCCACACGACCTATAAATTTCAGGCGAGTCGCTTTGTCAAGCTCGGCTTTGGTCAATTTGAATTTACTTCTGATAATAAAACCATCGAACTGATCGAAAATTGCAAGCATTTCGTCTTTATTCAATTCGGGTGTATATTGGCAGTCGAAACCTGCCTCTTCCAACATTTCAAATAATCGTGGGTGTGTCGAATCTATAAATAAAACTCTTAGTCGTTCTTTGCTCATTTTAGCTTAAATTCTTCTGTGGTTATTTTTTTTGTTGATGTTTTAATGGGAGTTCACTTTGATGAATCATTATATCCTCAAAATAAAACACCCTTTAATTTTTAATCTAAATTCACCACAAAACTAGCTCTATATCCTCTAACTTTTTTGTTCTCGCCACATATTTCGTAGCCAAACATCAAGGATTTTACTTTTTTCTGAAGTTGCAATTGATCCTTATCCCAATACCATTCCTCTTTAAATTGGATGTTACCAATATTGTTCTCTTGACCATTCTTTTTAAGGATCGCTTTTATTTCAGATTTTGAGAGAAGATGATCGTCAAAATAATCATAGGCTTTTAGTCGTCCACCCATAACTGCGTTGATAACATCTCTTGACATTAATTTGATGTCTGTGTTTTCCAGACATTTCGATTGCCATTCATCTTCAACATCAGGGTTTTTTATGAGAACCTCGTAAGTAATAGGATTTGCAATATTTAGACCTTGAATTGGAGATGTGTTTTTAGGATTTTGGCTACCAGAAGACTCACAAGATGTAAGAACGAGTGAGGCAAACAGAGCCATTAATATTAATGAGTTTGCCTTATTCATAATGAAAGATATTGGTGTATAACAAAAATTAGATGGAAGATTTGGCGATGATAATTCTCATGAATTATCATCGCCTATATTTAAGTTGATATTATCTGTTGAAAGTAAGTCGTTTCCCACGAATATTTTCATCAATTTGGCCTTCGTTATAAACAAGCTGACCATTGACAAAGGTTTGATTTACCTTGTAATGGAAACTATCTCCTTCGAAAGGGGACCAAGCACATTTATAAAGAATATTTTCTTTGTTTACTGTCCATTCATCTTCAGAAAGAAGAACTAAATCGGCAAAGTAACCTTTACGGATATAACCTCTTTTTTCAACTTGGAAAACATCAGCAGGAGCATGACACATTTTCTCAATCACTTTAGCAATACTCAACTTACCTTTGTGAGCAAACTCAAGCATTGATACCAAGGAATGTTGAACCAGAGGTCCACCACCAGCTGCTTGCATGTAGTTGCCATCTTTTTCTTCAATAGTATGTGGTGCGTGATCAGTGGCAATCACATCCAAGCGATTGTCAAGTAAGGCTTCCCAAATTTTAGTTTGATCATCAGCAGTTTTAATAGCAGGATTCCAACGGATTCTTGCTTTTCGACTGGCATAATCGGTGTCGTTGAATCTAAGGTGATGAACACAAACTTCAGAAGTAATTCGCTTTTCTTTTGCAGGTAGCTTGTTGTCGAACAAATCCATTTCCATTCCACTTGAAAGGTGAAGAATGTGAAGTCGGGTATTGTACTTTTGAGCTAACTCTATGGCTTTTGAAGATGATTTATAACAAGCTTCAGCAGATCTAATTTCACCATGATAATCCATTGGGATATCATCACCATATTTCTCACGATAAGTCTCCAGATTAGCATCAATCATTGGCGAATCTTCGCAATGTGTTGCGATAAGAAGAGGTGCTTTTTCGAAAATCTGAGATAGGGTATCTATATCGTCAACCAGCATATTACCCGTTGATGACCCCATAAATATTTTAATACCGCAAACATTTTTCGGATTCGTTTTAATCACTTCTTCCAAATTGGTATTTGAGGCTCCCATATAAAAGGAATAGTTTGCCAACGATTTCTCCGCTCCAAGCTTGTATCGTTCTTCAAGCAATTCCTGTGTTAAAGTTTGAGGTTTTACATTGGGCATATCCATAAACGAAGTCGTACCTCCAGCTACGGCCGCTCTCGATTCGGTAAATAAATCACCCTTCTGAGGCATACCAGGATCGCGGAAATGTACTTGATCATCGATGACACCAGGAATCAATAACTTCCCAAATGCATCCATTATTTTCCAATCTTCTTGAATGTTATCGGGAGAGCCTGTGTAAATTTCTTCAATTAGGTCATCTTTAATTAATACAGATCCTATAAATTGTTTGCCTTCATTTATAATCAAGGCATTTTTTATGAGTAGATTTATCATTTTGGTTGTTTATAGTGTCAAAATTATAATATGCAAATTAAGAATTTTCGGAATGAAAATCACTATTTATCGAATTTAAGAGTTTTAGGACATCTCAAAATATCAGATGTGAAAATAACTTCTTCAATAAATTATTAGAAGAAGTGTTTGGCTTTAAAAGTTAATAGTTGAAATTAGATTTTTAAGATCTCTTGTATTTTCTGAAATAGCTGCGGAGTTTCATTTTAATAACACCCCAAACAGCTTCATTAAAAATACCACCACTCATTTTCGAAGTCCCTTCGGTTCTATCCGTAAAAATGATAGGTACTTCAATAATATTAAAACCGTATTTCCATGTTGTAAATTTCATCTCAATCTGGAAAGCGTAACCGATAAAACGGATTTTTTCAAGCTCGATGGTTTCCAGTACTTTCCGGGTGTAGCAAACAAAGCCAGCTGTGGCATCGTGAACTTTCATGCCTGTGACATATCTCACATATTTCGAAGCGAAATAGGACATCAAAACTCGTCCCATTGGCCAGTTTACGACGTTTACACCAGAAACGTATCGGGAGCCAATAGACATATCGCCACCCTTGCTGGCACAAGCATTATGCAAGCGAATCAAATCTTCAGGGTTGTGAGAGAAATCAGCATCCATCTCAAATACATAGTTGTAATGACGATCTAAACACCATCTGAAACCATCAATATAAGCAGTGCCTAAGCCAAGTTTTCCTTTGCGCTCAAGAATGTGAAGTTGTGCGAATTCTTTCTGTAAATTCTTAACGATATCAGCCGTTCCATCAGGAGAATTATCTTCTACAATTAAGATGTCAAAATCAATATCAAGAGTGAAAACCTTTCTGATAATGGCTTCAATATTTTCTTTCTCGTTGTAGGTTGGAATTATAACAATGCGATCAGTCACTGAATAAGAATTTAGAGTTGAATTATATTTTAAGTCACGAATATAGTACATCTGAATGATATGCAGACTTAAGCTTTGTTAAAAAGTAAAAAAACGATTGATCTTAATTTATAAAAAGCGTTCTTAATATTAAAATCAAATTTATTATTCTATTGTGAAATCTAATCAATTAGATATATATTTGCATCGAAGCAAGACGTAATAGTTTGTTTCAACATATTTATTGTTTCTTCAGGGCAGGGTGAAATTCCCGACCGGCGGTGATAGTCCGCGAATCGAAAGATTGAACTGGTGTGATTCCAGTACCGACAGTAGAGTCTGGATGGAAGAAGAAAACAAGCATCCAATTTGGTTGATGTTTCCATTGGGGGTATTCCCATTGGTTGATGATATTATTAAGCCCTGAATAGTTATGCTATTCGGGGCTTTTTTATTTTTTGCTTAAAGCAGATTTTATTTTGAGAACAGATCAGGATTATAAATACATGCAGTTAGCCTATAATTTGGCTCAAAAGGGATGTGGTGGTGTTAACCCTAATCCTTTAGTAGGTGCGGTTATTGTAAAAAATGATAGAATTATAGGTGAAGGTTACCATGAAATTTATGGTGGACCACACGCTGAGGTAAATGCCTTTCGATCTGCTAAGGAATCGGTAGAAGGTGCGACCATATACGTTACATTGGAACCTTGTTCTCATTATGGAAAAACACCGCCATGTGCTCAAGCTATTGTTGATAATAAGATTGCTCGCGTGGTGATTGGAATGTTGGATCCGAATCCTCTTGTTTCTGGTCGAGGAGTAAAATTATTGCAAGAGCACGGTATTGACGTTGAGTCTGACTTTTTAAGCGCAGAATTATCTCAAATGAATCGTGTGTTTCTAAAGTTTATTCAATGCAAGAAGCCTTATGTCGTGATGAAAACAGCGATGACTCTTGATGGGAAAATTGCGAGCCGAACAGGTGATTCTCGTTGGGTTTCCAATGAGCAATCCAGAGCGAGAGTTCATGAGCTTAGAAACGAGTTGATAGGAATTATGGTAGGCGTTGATACTGTTATTGCTGATGATCCTATTCTAACGACTAGATTGGCAGGAAATAAAAAAGGAAGAAACCCAATTCGAATTGTAGTCGATACTCAGGCTCGAATTCCTTTAGATTCTAAAATACTGAATACAGCGAATGACGCAAAAACATTTGTTGCGGTAACATCAGCAGCTAAGCAAAATAAGTTAGATGAGATTAATGCTCTAGGAAATGAAGTATTGATTATAAAAGAGAAGGATGGAAGAGTCGATTTGAACCAACTTATGCAGGTTTTGGGAGAAAAGGGTATAGATGGCATTCTTTTAGAAGGAGGAGCGACTCTTAATTATGCTGCTTTGGAGGCTCAAATAATTGATGAGGTACATGCTTATATTGCGCCAAAGATAATTGGAGGGAAAGATGCAAAAACACCAGTAGGAGGTGAGGGAATTCAGGTGATGAAAGATGCTGTGAATTTGCAAAATATTCGTTTTGAAAATATAGCCGATGATATTTTAATTATTGGAGATGTGGTTTATTAAAGACTGGAATTTTAAAAGTAAAAAGGAGAAAGGTTAAAGGACAAGTCTGAGCCCAAAATTCACTCATAAATTGTTTTACTCTTTCACAAATTCACTAAAGAAGATGTTTACAGGACTAGTAGAGGAAATAGGATATATAAAAGCCATGAAAAAGGGCAGCAATTCAATTCGTTTGATGGTTGCTGCGAATAAAATCATGGACGACGTAAAACTGGGCGATAGTATCGCAACCAATGGCATTTGTTTAACGGTTGTTGATTTCGATTCAAAGAGTTTTTCTGCTGATGTGATGCCAGAGACAATGAATCGTTCAAGCTTTCATAAGCAAAAAGAGGGATCTCGAGTAAACCTTGAGAGAGCTCTTAGAGTTGGTGATAGAATGGGCGGTCATATGGTCAGTGGACATATTGATGGTGTTGGAGAAATTATTTCACAAACTAAGGATGATAATGCCATTTGGGTCAGTATTTCAGCTCCTAAAAATATTCTGAAATATGTAATTGAAAAAGGCTCAATTGCCATTGATGGTATTAGTTTGACTGTAGCCTATGTTGATGAGAATCAATTTAAGGTTTCAATCATTCCTTTGACTCAGGATGATACAACACTTATTTCAAAGAAAATTGGGAGCCAAGTGAATTTGGAATGTGACATGACTGCTAAGTATATTGAGAAGTTCATGTTTCATAAGGATGATGAAAAGAAGGAAAGTAATATCAGTATGGATTTCCTAAAAGAGAATGGCTTTTTTTAAATAAAAAACAAGGATCTAGCCTTAAGCTAGTTTCAGATATAATCAAATTACAATATTGCAATATAACTCTATACAAGATGAAATTTAATACCATTGAAGAAGCGATTGAAGATATCAAAGCCGGGAAAATGATTGTGGTGGTTGATGATGAGGATCGCGAGAATGAAGGTGATTTGTTAATGGCTGCCGAAATGGTAACACCAGAAGCAATTAACTTTATGGCCCGTCAGGCTGGAGGCTTAATTTGTATGCCTATTATTCAGGAACGTTTAGATGAGTTGAATATTGATATGATGGTTCAGAAGAATACGGACGCTAAGCAAACTGCTTTTACCGTAAGTATTGATGCTGCCGATTGTACGACTGGTATTTCAGCACACGAAAGAGCTCACACCATTCAATTGGTTTTTGATCGAAATGCAAAACCTGAGGATTTTACTCGTCCGGGACATATCTTTCCATTGGTTGCGCGAAAAAATGGTGTTTTGGTTCGTGCGGGTCACACTGAAGCTGCTGTTGATTTAGCACGTTTGGCTGGTTTGTATCCTGCAGGTGTTATTTGCGAAATCATGAATGAGGATGGTACTATGGCACGTGTGCCTCAGTTGCAGGACTACATTAAGAAGCATAACTTGAAAATGATCACTATTGCTGATCTAATTGAATATCGTCGTCAGACTGAGTCGATGATAGAGAAAGTGACTGAAACAGCGATGCCAACTAAGCATGGTGAGTTTAGAGCTCATGGTTACGTCAATAAAATTACAGGTGAGCATCATGTTGCACTTGTGAAAGGTGATGTGAAAGCTGCAGATGAGGTATTGGTTCGTGTACATTCAGAATGCTTAACAGGTGATGCTTTTGGTTCTATGCGTTGCGATTGTGGCGATCAGTTACAAGAAGCTTTGCGTCGTATCGAAGAAGAAGGACACGGTATTCTATTGTACATGCGTCAGGAAGGCCGTGGTATTGGACTTATGAACAAGCTTAAAGCATATCAATTACAGGATGAAGGTTTAGATACTGTAGAAGCAAATTTAGCTCTAGGATTTAAAGCTGACTTGCGTGATTATGGTATTGGTGCAGCTATCTTGTCTGACCTTGGAGTTAAGAAATTAAGATTGATGACTAACAATCCTCTTAAGATTGCTGGTTTGAAAGGATATAATCTTGAAGTTGTAGGTCGTGAAGAAATTGAAATGACTTGCCACGAAAAGAATGAATTTTATATGCATACTAAAATGGAGAAGATGGGACACATCTTACATCAGGATGCAAAATGGAATCAAGTAAATAAATAAAAAACAATAGAATTTTAGATACTAGATTGGAACATTCCAATCTAGTATCTCTAATCCCAAATCTCAAGAAAATGAATACAATTGAAGGAAAGTTAATTGCTGAAGGTTTAAAGTTTGGTATTGTTGCTGGACGATTCAACGAATTTATTGGAGGTAAACTTCTAGAAGGAGCTATTGATGCTATTAAACGTCATGGTGCTTCTGAAGATGATATTGATGTTGCTTGGGTACCAGGTGCATTTGAAATTCCATTGATCGCTAAGAAATTAGCTAAGTCTGGAAAATATGATGCGGTTATCTGTCTAGGTGCAGTTATCAAAGGTTCTACACCACACTTCGAATACGTTTCAGGAGAGGTGACTAAAGGTGTGGCATCTGTTTCTTTAGATCTGGAAGTGCCAGTAATCTTTGGTGTTTTAACAACTGATAGTATTGAGCAAGCTATTGAACGTGCAGGAACTAAAGCTGGAAACAAAGGTTTCGAAGCGGCTGTATCTGCCATCGAAATGGCTAATTTATTGAAGCAGCTTTAATAAAAATATTTTTATCTGACTCACAATCACAGAAGAGAGCACTTGAGAAATCAGGTGCTCTTTTGTTTATAGTTGATTATGGATTCTAATTATTCAGATCTGAAATTAAAAAATCTTCCATACTCTCCAAAACTTTATCTGCAATAACAAATCGTTTTAGATTGTTGGCTTTCACATCAGGAATTGCCACACATTTCATGTTGGCAGCCAAAGCAGCAATCACCCCATGGAAAGAATCTTCAAGAACTAAACATTCTGACGGTGATATATTTAGCATTTTAGCTGTTGAGATAAAAATTTGTGGATGAGGTTTGCCGTATTCTTCAAACTGAGCGGAATGAACCACCTCGAAATAAGATTCAATCTCGAGTTTCTTTAAAACCGACTTAATAATCCTAAGGTTGGAGGAAGATGCAAGGCCAATTTTATAGTTCTGTTTTTGCAGTGTTTCTAGAGTTTTTAGTACCCCTGGCAAGGCAAGTCCTCTTTCCTGCACGAGCTTAATAACACCATCAACAATTTCTACTGCAGTTTCTGCTTGTGTTTTAGCTTGATTAGGATATCTGGAATAAATAATGGCTACAACTTCGTCAATTCGTTTTCCCATAAAACTTTCAAAATCATGTTCATTCAAATCGATGCCTCGTTTCGAAAATAAATTTTTCTGACTTATACGCCAAAAGGGTTCTGAGTCAATTAATAACCCATCCATGTCAAAAATTACAGCCTTAATCATTCTATTTGTGTTGATTCTAATTGTTCGTAAAAATAGCACTAAAATTCATGACAAGAGCTTATGTATTTATGATTTGATTATATTGCATACTTTTCATACATATTCTATCATTTCTATTTAACTGGGGAATAAATTACACCGTTAATCTATGTTAAAACATAGGCGCTAAATGTTGATGCGGAGGGTAATTTTTTATTTTTGTTTAAATCATTTATACTTCTTATGGATATTGTAGTTGAACATCTGACCAAACGTTATGGACCACAAAAAGCGGTCGACAACATATCTTTCAGGGTAAAGGCAGGAGAAGTTTTAGGTTTTCTAGGGCCTAATGGAGCTGGGAAGACAACAACTATGAAAGTTCTTTCTTGCTTTGTATTACCAGAAGAAGGTGATGTTAAAATAGGTGGCTATTCTATTCGAGAGCATCCTGAAATAATCAAAAAGCATATTGGTTACTTACCTGAAAACAACCCTTTGTATCAGGATATGAACATTATCGATTTTCTTGAGTTTATTGCCAAAGTGCATGAAATACCTAAACACTTGATTCAAGAACGATTACTTGATATGGTTATGGTGTGTGGGCTTGAAGGTGAAAAGCATAAGTTGATAAGGGAACTTTCAAAGGGCTATCAGCAGAGAGTTGGTTTGGCTCAAGCTTTAATTCATGATCCTGATATCTTAATTCTTGATGAACCTACTACTGGATTAGATCCCAATCAGATTGTTGAAATTCGTGAATTAATTAAGCGAATTGGAAAAGAGAAAACCGTTATTTTAAGTTCTCATATACTAGCTGAGGTTGAAGCTACTTGTGACCGGATTTTGATCATTAATAATGGAAGAGTTGTTGTTGATGGGACTGCAGAGGAATTAAGAAAACAGGCTCAAGGGAATGAAATCCTAAAGCTTGGTGTAGCAGGGGGTGATATCAACGATATCTTTGAAAAAATTATGGAAATTGATACGGTTGAAACGGTCGATTTTCTTGATTTTGAATGTCAACTTTTGGAAGTTCAATCGTACCCTAATACATCATCGGTGAAGGATATTTTTGACACCTGTGTAGCCAATAATTACTACATAACTGAGATGACACCAATTGAAACAAAACTCGAAGATATTTTTAGAGAACTAACAACCCATTAGTCTACTCAATTTTAATAAAACTTAAAAATAAAACCTAAACCGAATCTTCAATATGAATCAAATTATACAAATAGCTAAGCGTGAGCTAGCAGGTTTTTTCGACTCGCTGATGGGCTATGTTTTAATCATCATGTTTCTGGGTTTTAGTGGATTCTTTACTTGGATTTATGGTGATGATATCTTTTTTATAGGCGAAGCAAACCTAAATATTTTTTTTAAGGTAGCTTATTGGTCCCTTTTCTTTTTCATCCCATCTCTTACAATGAGATCTTTAACGGGTGAGCTAAGAGGTGGAACTCTAGAATTATTACTAACGAAACCCATTAGTTATTGGCAACTCATTTTGGGAAAATTCGCATCTACTGTTATCCTGATATCAATGGCTTTGGCTCCAAGTATAATTTATTATATCAGCTTGTGGTCTATTGGTTCAGTTGATCATCCGGCAATTATTTTAGGCTATATTGGTTTGCTGCTTATGAGTATGAGTTATATTGCTTTGGGGATATTTTGTTCTAGCATAAGTGATAGCCCTATTATTGCGCTTCTAAGTACCTTGTTTATTGGTATTTTTTTTCATCAGATTTTTGAAACGATAGCAAGTTCAAGTTTGGGTATACCAGGGAGTATTTTTAGTGCTTTAAGTATGTTTACACATTTTGGATCGATATCTAGAGGAATATTTGATCTTCAGGATTTTATCTTTTTCTTTTCGATGATCATTTTTGGCTTGTATGCTTCTAAAGAAATTTTAGTATCCCGTAATTTGAAAGCTTAACTGTATATATAGATGAGATTTAAAGAGAATGTTATTTTCCGCTTAGTAGTAGTCCTATCATGTTTAATCTTTTTAAATGTGTTGTCGTCTTATTTCTTTTTTCGTGTTGACTTTACTGCAGATAAGCGTTATACACTCGATAAGGTAACGAAACGAATTTTGCAAGAGGTAAAAGATCCTATCATTATTACCTTGTATGTGTCAAAAGATTTACCCCCTGATATTAATAGAACCATACGCGATTTTAAGCATTTACTCACCGAATATAATGAGCATAGTAAGAAGCGCATCGAGATTGAGGAGGTTAACCCCAATTCAAGTGAGGAGATAGAGATGAAAGCTATTGAGGTTGGTATCCATCCCGTCCCTTTAGAAGTAAGAGAAAAGGATCAGGTGAAAGTTCAGAAGGTATTCCTAGGACTTGTTATTCAAGTTGGGGATAAAACGGAAACAATTCCTCTGATTCAACCTGGAATTGCAATGGAGTACAATCTTTCTACTTTGATTAAACGATTAACAATTCAAAATAAACCTAAGATTGGTTATATCACCGGACATGGTGAACCTGTATTGGCAACTTTAGATCAGATGACTAAAGAACTCTCGGTATTGTACGACTTGCAAGTTATTAACCTGAACAGGCGAATGGATTTGAGTGACTTTAAGGCTATTATTATTTTATCGCCTTTTGAAGAAATTACGAAAATGGAGTTTAATCGCTTGGATAATTACTTAGGTATTGGAGGTAGTATTTTTGTTGGTATCGATCGGGTGAATGGTATTTTGAATCATGGTATTGGGGTTGGTGTAAACACGAATCTTGAAACTTGGCTTGAAGGAAAAGGGATTTTAGTTGAAGATGCTTTTATTGTTGATAGAAAGTGCAGTACTGTAACGGTACAGGAGAAGAGCTATTTTTCATATCCACAGCAAGTTAACTTTCCATACTTGCCTTTAATTACTGAGTTCTCTGACCATAACATTACTGATGGTATAGAAGCTATGATTTTACAATTTGCCAGTCCGATAACCTATGTTGGTGATTCGATTTTATCTTATCATGAGTTAGCCTGGACATCAGATATGTCAGGTAAGCTGAAAGTGCCAGTTAGTTTTAATATTGGTCAGGTTTGGCGACCTAGCGATTTCTTGTTTCCTAGGCAAGTTGTTGCAGCAGCTGTTCATGGTCCTATTGTAAGTGATCAGGAAGCACGGCTGTGTGTCATTGGTGATGGAAACTTTATTGTGAATGGAGTAGGTGAACAAAGAATTACTATTCAACCTGATAATATTAATTTCATTGCAAATGCCATTGATTGGTTGAGTGACGATTCCGGATTAATGAGTTTAAGAACCAAAGGTGTGCAAGCTCGCCCATTAAATGAATTATCTGATTCTAGAGTTTTGTTTATCAAATATTTCAATTTCTTATTTCCCCTACTACTTGTTGTTCTTCATGGCTTATTTCAATTCAGACGAAGAAGTTTAAAACGGACTCGACTGATGAGACCAGGCGTTGTGAAGTAGAGCTGTAACTCTTGTTTTATATGAAATAAATAATAAGATTGAGACCTTTTGCATAGAGATTAATTAAGCTTTGTTGTGAATTTTACTGCTGTCAGTTTTAACTAATTTGTAGTATCTTTATCTTCTAAGAAAAGAAAAATACAGAGAATGGATTTTGAAAATATCAAGAAAAAACTTGAACAATATAAACGTGAAGGCAAGCGTATGTTTGCAAGCTCTTCATTTCAAACACATAGTATTGTTTTGCTTCATATTATAAGTCGTATCGATAAGGATATTCCTATTTATTTTATCAATACGGGTTTTTTGTTTCCAGAAACGATAGCTTATAAAGATCAATTAGCAAAAGAATTTGGATTGAATATTATTAATACCAAATCAGATGTTCCAAAATCTTTACAGAAGGATGCTAATGGAAACTTTCTTTTTACATCTGATCCTGACCATTGTTGCCATATTAACAAGGTTCAGCCTTTAGATAGCGTTTTGGCAGATAATGATGTTTGGATTAATGGTGTAAGAGCTGATCAATCGGCTGTGCGTAAGGCGATGGAAATTGAGCAAGCGGCACCCCATGATGTCATTCGTTTTCATCCGATGCTCGATTGGAGTAAGAAAGATATTTACCAATATCTTAAGGAGTGGGATTTGCCACGCCATCCTCTTGAAGCTCAAGGATACGACAGTATAGGTTGTGAACCTTGTACACGAAAGATGACTATAGGTGATGATAGAGGTAGCCGATGGTTTGGAATGAAAAAGACAGAGTGTGGATTGAATACCGATTTGGTTGTAAAGAAATAATAGATTATCAGTCTAAAAATTCAATATATGCAACCTGTCTTTTGGCATTATTTAGAATGTAAGTTGGCAAGTTTCTCCCGATAGCTATTGGGATGGCAAAAACATAAAATTGTAATCATATGAAAGTATTAATTACAGGAGGTGCAGGATATATTGGTACAGAATTATGTATCAAACTGAATAAAAATCCTAAGGTTAAGGAAATTGTAGTTTTAGATAATCTTAGCAGAGGGAATTATAATTTATTTTTGCACTCGCAGATAAAGCCAGGCAAACTTAAGTTTATGAAAGCAGAATTACTTGATTCAAGAAGTCTTGATAAGGTGGTTAAGGATGTTGATGTGGTTTACCATTTTGCTGCTGAAAATAAAGATGATGAGAAATTACATCATTTGCATGAGCAGGTGAATAATTGGGGAACAGCTGAACTGACATATGCGATTGAGGCAAGTCATGTTAAGCAAGTTATATATCTGAGTTCTGTAGCGGTTTATGGGGATTCTAAAAGCGAAAAGAGTTCTGAATCTATGGTTGAACCTAACACTTCATTTGGTAATTCTAAGCGAAGAGGGGAACAGCATATTGAACGATTAGGTGACAAAATAAAAACGCATATCCTTCGTTTGGGTGAAGTGTTTGGTTATGGTGCCAGTCTGAATATGGATGGCATTCTGAATTCTTATATGTTCGACTCTCATTTTGTTGGACGAATTTCTATTCAGGGGAATGGTAAGCAAGAGCAATCCTTTATCTCTTTGAATAAAACGGTTGAGATTCTGTCTAACCTGCTCGATCATGAACTTGAAGGAGGCATTTACAATTTGGTTGATGATCAAAAATCAGTATTAGATTTAATTGATGCACTGAAAGCGTTGAATCCTGATATGGAAATGGTATTCACCAATAATCATCTTGAATTGCCAAACCATATTGCAAAGGCTGACGAAGCAATTTTAGCATTATATACGAGCCCAGAGCTAAGCTTTGAAGAAGAGTTAAAAGGCTTTAAAGAACACTTGCAAGCTTCGAGTTAGTAATAGGATTCTAGTAAAATATTTAAGAGCCATGCACGATTGATGTATGGCTCTTTTCATTTAAACTGACCAGTTCTCTTGCGCTGAAGCTATGCGGTATTCGAAAATTCATGTTTCCCTTTATCAGTATGGTCCTGTAAGTTTGAGAAACCTTGCTGCACCAGTGCAGGAAGGTTTCGCAAGTCTGCGGTTTGTTCCCGCTGATGGCAGGAAGGTTTCTCAAGTTTGCGGTTTGTTCCCGCCGAGGGCAGGAAGGTTTCGCAAGTCTGCGGTTTGTTGTCGCCGAGTGCAGGAAGGTTTCTCATATCATTCTCACATTACCAACTCATCCAATCATCACATCCTCACATTAGCTCATCATCAAATTACATAGGATCAACATCGAATTGCACCATCACCATTTTAAAGCGCTCAATGGCTTTTAGGTTGTTAGCTTCTCGGTTTAATATCCATTTGGCTTTTGCAGGTGAACTTTTCTTCTCAATTTTCAAGAGAATATTCACAATGTAATAGTTCTGTATGCGATTGATGACGGGTGCCTGCGGACCAAATACCCGAATACCGAATGTTTTTCGAAGCGACTGGGCTAACATATTTGCAGCCTGTGTAAGCAAACCATTATTCTTGTGCTTGAGCGTAATATTAATGAGTCGATAAAAAGGTGGGTAGATGAATTCTTCCCTTTCGCTCATTTGCGTTTGGTACATACCAACATAATCGTTTTGAATGACCGATTGAATTATGGGATGCTTGGGTTCGTGAGTTTGGATAATAACTTTGCCTTGCTTGTTTTTACGCCCTGCTCGTCCCGAAACTTGAGCCATTAACTGATAGCTGCGCTCGTGAGCTCTAAAATCGGGGAAGTTAAGCATCGAGTCGGCATTGAGAATCCCAACCAGAGAAACGTGATCAAAATCCAATCCTTTCGAAACCATTTGAGTTCCTACAAGGATATCGAGTTCATGGTTTTCGAATTTATAGATGAGTTTTTCGTAAGCCGTTTTACTGCGTGTAGTATCTAGATCCATTCGAGCTATTCTAGCCTGTGGGAAAAAAATACGCAATTCATCTTCAATTTTCTCTGTACCAAAGCCCTTATCAACCATATTTGTCGATTCACATTGCATGCAGCTTTGTGGTGGTTGCGTGCTGTGTCCGCAATAATGACAAGTTAGCTGATTGTTGTATTGATGATAGGTTAAACTCACCGAGCAGTTCTCGCAATGAGGAACCCATCCGCAGGATTTGCACTCTAAATAGGGTGCATAACCCCGTCTATTCTGAAAAAGAATAACCTGTTCTTTTTTCTCTAAAGCGGTATTTATTTCCTCGTAAAGCTCAGGGGTGAAAATCGATTTCATCCTTTTTTTACGCTTAGCTTCTTTCAAGTCGGCCAACAATATTTCAGGCATTTTAATATCCTGATAGCGGTGCATCAATTCCACCAAGGCATATTTGCCTTGCTTGCAATTGGCATAGGTTTCGATGGCTGGTGTGGCAGTGCCTAAAAGCGTTTTAGCCTTGTGCAAATGCGCTAAAAATAAGGCTGCATCGCGAGCGTGATAACGCGGAGCTGGATCGAATTGCTTGTATGTATTTTCGTGTTCTTCATCGATTATAATTAGTCCCAAATTACTAAAAGGGAGAAAAATAGATGAGCGAACTCCAAGAATCACCTGATAGGATTTATCGGGATTGTTTTGTTGAATATTATTATAGACCTCAACCCGTTCGGCATCGTTAAATTTAGAATGGTATACACCAACCTTATTGCCAAAAACGTGTTTTAATCGAGTGATGATTTGAGTTGTTAAGGCAATTTCTGGCAGTAGATATAAAACCTGTTTGCCTTGGTCGATCTGTTCTTTTATCAGATGAATATAAATCTCAGTTTTCCCACTCGAAGTTACACCGTGCAGCAAACTGGTATTTTTCGATTCAAAACCCTCACGTATTTCTTTTATGGCTTGTGCTTGATGTTGATTCAATTCCTTTAGAGGATTGATTTCGGCATCGGAAAAATCTAAACGATCGGTACTTTCAAAATATATTTCTAGAATTTGTTTATCGACCAAAGCTTTCAATATGGACGAGGTTGAATCTGAATTTAGCAAGAGTTCTGTTGCCGTAACTTTTTCTGGAACCTCTGCAATGCCAATCTTAGAAAGATTGAGGAATGAGAACAGAATCTCCTGTTGCTTTTTGGCTCGATTAAGACTGTTTAGCTTCTCCCCAATTTCATCCTCCTTGATACTTTGGTGTAGCCTAACGTATTTAATCTGCTTTTCTTTATAGGAACTAAGAATCCTTTCTTCAACCTCTATGGCACCTTTCTCCAACAGTTTTTTTATCTGAGGAAGCACATTTTTTAGACCACTTGCCTGAGTTAATGTTTGAATATTGACATCCTTCGAGCTTTTAAGCACAGTAATAATCAACTCTTCGGTTTTTGAGAGTCTAGCTTCTGCTGTAAAATCTTCGCGATAGGAAATCTTAGTCTGACTTTCGAGTTTTAAACCTGCAGGTATAGCAGCTTTGTAGACGTCTCCTAAATTACTTTGGTAATAATCCGAAATCCAATCCCAGAATGAAAATTGTAGGTGATTGATGATAGGTGTTTCATCGAGGCAGGCAATAATATCCTTCACTTCGTAATCCTCAGGAGGATTATTGTGAATGTTTTTGACGATACCCGAATAGATCTTTTTGCCTCCGAAAGAAACAACCACTCGTTTGCCAATAGCAACTTTAGATTGCAATTCCCAAGGAATTGAGTAGGTAAATAATCCAGCCAGTGGAAGAGGTAAAATAAGATCTGCAAAAAGGGAGCCTGCGTTCATAAATCTGACATTTTTCTCAAAGTTATGTCTTGTGATGAATATCTCAAGACTTGAGGGGGAAAACTTTCAAAAAAAATATACTGATGACGCAGCGTCCTTTTGCAGAAATTAAAGATCAATTAGATTGATAAGATATCGTTAAGCGTCAATAATGAATCTTTTACGACTTTCTTATTTTTAATGGTTTTGTTGAAAGACACGTGTGAAACTTCTCCGTTTACCATTCCTACCATAATACTCTTCTGGTCGTCAAGCAAAGCATCTACTGCAGCTACACCTAATGTACTCGCCGTTACACGGTCGAATGCCGATGGTGAGCCACCACGTTGCATGTGCCCTAATACCGATACTCTAATATCGTATTCAGGATGTTTCTTTTCGATTTCTCTAGCAATAGTATAAGCGCCACCCGATTTATCACCTTCGGCAACAATTACAATACCCGAATTCTTATGCCCCTTGTAGCCTTTAGCCAGATATTTCTCAAGATCCTTTAAATGAGTTTGACGTTCAGGGATTAAAATCGCTTCAGCTCCAGTTGCAATACCGCTTCTTAGTGCTAAAAATCCAGCATCACGTCCCATTACCTCGATAAAGAATAAACGGTTGTGTGCACTTGCCGTATCACGGATTTTATCCACAGCCTCTATAACGGTATTTAAAGCCGTATCGAAACCGATGGTGTAATCTGTTCCGAAAAGGTCGTTGTCAATAGTTCCAGGGATACCTACTACTGGAATATCATACTCCTGCGTAAAGATACGTGCTCCGGAGAATGTACCATCTCCACCGATAACAACAAGAGCGTCAATTTTAGCAGCAAGCATTTGCTCGTGTGCTTTCTTTCTTCCCTCTACACTTCTAAACTCCTCGCTTCTTGCAGAACAAAGAATTGTTCCCCCTTTTTGTATGATATTACTTACATCGTATGATTTCATAGTTTCGAAATCACCCTTAATTAAGCCTTCATACCCTTGTTTTACTCCAACAACTTCTAAATTGTTAAAAATGGCTGTTCTCACGACGGCGCGGATAGCGGCATTCATACCTGGTGCATCCCCTCCTGATGTAAGCACACCTATTTTTTTAATTCTCGACATGCTAATAATTTATTTAATTTCTAATTTGATGTTTTCTGCTATTTGTTCCATCAGCCAGCTTGGGGTAGAGGTAGCTCCACTTATTCCAATTGATTTGGCTTCAGTAAACCAAGTCATTTCAAGCTCATCGGGATGAGACACAAAATAACTTTGAGAGTTCTCTTGTTTGCATACATCAAACAAGAGCTTGCCGTTTGAACTTTTCTGGCCACTTACAAAAACAACCACATCGTGCTTTTTTGCAAATTCACGAATATTGGGCATTCTGTTTGATACCTTTCGGCAAATAGTATCGTTTATTTTTAATTCATTCTGACATTTCAACTTCAGAACTTTTGTAATTTCTTCAAAACCAGATATCGTCTTGGTCGTCTGTGAAAATAGAACCACAGGTTTATTCCAATCGATTTCTTTTAAATCTTCAACACGTTCAACAACTTTTGCATGGCCTTCGGTTTGTCCTACCAAACCATTGACTTCAGCATGCCCCTTTTTTCCGTATATAAGAATTTGTCCACCATTCTCTAGAGTCTCCCAATAGGTTTTCTTAATCCTTTTCTGAAGATTTAAAACTACCGGACACGACGCATCGATTATATCAATATTATTCTCCTTCGCTTTTATATAGCTTGCAGGAGGTTCACCATGAGCTCTGAATAAAACTTTCGCGTTTGAAAGTTTCTCGAATTCATCATGGTTTATTGTTTTCAAGCCTTGACCTTTTAATCGATCAACCTCGATATTATTGTGTACGATATCGCCAATACAATAAAGAGTCTTGTCTTTTGCAAGAGTTTCTTCTGCTTTTTCAATGGCGTTTACAACACCGAAACAAAAGCCTGAATTTGGGTCAATTTCAATAATCATATTTTAGAGCCATTAGATTATAGGATTAAGATAGAAGATTTATTTACAGCATGTAATGATATTAGAATTATTCTGTTTTTGAATTTCTAAGAATCATCTTAAGTCTTAAATCTCATGTCTCAGATCTAAATTATTCAACTTCTGCCATTCGAGCAACTATCCATTCCAGTTGTTCTTCCTTAGTCATATGACTGTTGTTTAAAACAATGGCATCATCAGCTTTACGTAACGGGCTTTCATCTCTGTTTTCATCGATGAAATCCCTTTTTTTTACATTCTCACGAATAGCATCCAAAGAAATATCATCTCCCTTATCTTTTAACTCTTTATATCTTCTGATGGCTCTCACTTCCACATCAGCCGTCATAAATATTTTCAAATCAGCATTAGGAAATACGACGGTTCCTATATCACGACCGTCCATAATAACGGCACCAGCTTCGCTAAGCTTACGTTGAAGTGTTACCATTTTTTCACGTACAAACTTAATTGTCGCAATCAAACTCACATTATTCGATACATCAAGGCTTCTAATCTCATCTTCGACTAATTCACCATTCATGAAGGTTTCGTGGCGTTTTAATTCGTCATTATAAGAGAAAGTAATATTGATGTCGTTAATCAGATGAGCTAATTTATTTTCATCAAGCTTATCACCGTCTATCAAGTTATGACGCATGGCAAAAAGCGTAATCACGCGATACATGGCTCCACTGTCGATATAAGTGTAGTTAATTTTTTTTGCCAAATCTTTTGCCACAGTACTTTTCCCACATGAGGAATGCCCATCTACGGCTATAATAAGTTTGCGTTTTGTTGTGTTCATTGTGTTTTGTTGTCGATATATTTTGTGATATCTCGAACAAAAGTATAAAGAAAATCCTTGAAAAGACTAGAATCTATGGGCAAAATTGATGCTTGACACCTCTGATTTTTTCTGTAAACGATTGCAATAAGGAGTTTGCTGACAAGATATTTTGACGAAGTCTATAAATAACTTGAATTGAAGTAGATGAAGCGGAAATGAGAGGTGTAAATTTCTTAGGTGAAAGCCTGGCGATTGTGACTATCAAAAGTAGAAACCGGATCGCGGCTAAATGGTGATTTTAGATCACCATTTAGCTTGATTTAAGTTACGGTCTAGAGATTGTCCTTCTGTAATTTTAAACGATCAACAACTTCGTAAACAGCAGGGCAATAGTGTGTGTTTTTTAGAGTTAGATTTAAAATCTGATAAAAGCGTTTTCTGTCTGTATGCGGATATTCACGACATGCTCTGGGCCTTTGTTCATAAACCATACAATAATTATCGGGCATAAGGAAAGGACAAGGAGCCTCTTTGAAAACATAGTCGTTCTCATTATCCAAATTCAAGTATTGATCGATAAAGGCAGAGGGCTTTATTCTCAACTGTTTTGCCATACGCTCAATATCCTTATCGATGATAATTGGGCTGATGCTTTTACAACAATTGGCACATTCCAAACAATCGATCTCTTCAAAAACCTCGTTGTGAAGTGTATGCGTGATATCATCAAGTTGTTTTGGCTTTTTCTTCTTTAGCTTTGCAAAGAATGTTTTAGTTTCAGCCTCTGTGTTTTTAGCTTTTTCCTTTAAAGCTTCTATATCAATCTTGTATGTTGTCATCATTTAGACTGTTTTTCTCTTAAATTCTATTTGTGATAAAAATAAACCACCTATTACAATCATCATTCCAACAATTTTTTGAAAGCTTAGAATCTCATCGATTACAAAATAGGCGAATATGGCTGTAAATACGGGTATGACATTAATAAATATATTACTCTTAGTAATCCCTAAATGATTTAAGCCATAGGTGAAACAAATAAATGCCAGCGTCGATCCGAATACGGCTAATAAAAGCAGTGCGG
This sequence comes from Ancylomarina euxina, assembly GCF_003863355.1. GTDB lineage: Bacteria > Bacteroidota > Bacteroidia > Bacteroidales > Marinifilaceae > Ancylomarina > Ancylomarina euxinus. Next base: position 76,993 of record NZ_QQWG01000005.1, read on the forward strand.
TTAAAACCTCTTGTGTTGGGACAGCTTTTATGAAATGCTGCCAATCTAGAATTAAAAATAAGGGTAAAAAATAAAGTAAGCCTAAGCTGTTTTGATAGGTTACCAGTGTGATTGGGTTGTATTTTGTAGCTAGTTTTTTTAGTACAACAGAATAACCGACGGCTGCCCCAACAGCTATAAACAAGCAAATTAAGCCTATTGGAGATACAACAAGGGAAAGGCTTTTGTTGAAAATGATGATGGTTACTCCGATAATTGAAATCACAATCCCCAAAATATTCATTTTGCCTAATTTTTCTTTATGAAAATAGTAAGCAGCTATAGGTGAAAATAAGGGGATGGTGGAAATGATAACGGCTCCAATAGTAGATGAAACATATTTTAAACCAAAGCTTTCGCCTAAGAAATATAGAAAGGGTTCGAAAAAGGCTAAAGCTAAAATGCTTAATCTATCTTTTTTATCGATAGTACCTAGTTTTTTCAATCCTTTACCTAAAGCAAATAAAATGACGGATGAAATAATAAGACGTAGAAACACTGTCGTGACTGGATTGTAAACCAAGAAGACTATTTTAGTCCATATAAAGGAAAAGCTCCAAAATAGCATGGCTAGAATTAGACTGCCATATACAAGTAAAGATTTTTGATTCATTCTGTCGTGTTTGAATTTTATTGAAGGTCAAAAGTAATGAAAAGGATGGAATGATTTATTTGAAATTTAGGGTATGAAAAACGCAGATACTTAATAAGAAGCATCTGCGTTTTGTATTGGGGTAGGAGACTGGTTATGATCTAGTGGCCTCTTTAAAGTGCATTTTGTTAGTGTGATCATATATATGGATCTGACAGTATGGATCTTAGCTTATATTTATTACCTTAGTAAGAATTTAAGTACTGTTTAATGTATGGTGCCTGAAACGAATCATAATTAGGTGCTGTTATACATCAACTATGCTTGTGTAATAAGATCTTTTTCAAAAAGATATATCAGAAATAATAACCATATGGTTAGTTTAAACGAGTTAGTTATCATTTGTGAAAAAGTTGCATATCTCAATAATAATATTATAATGGGGTCTTAAATTTATTTATTAATTAAAAGGGAAATCATTTTATGATTCAAACAACAGTATTTAATCCTGCGATAAAACCGAGTTTAAAAGAAAAAGAAAGCCTAATTGACTTCTTATTTGACAATTTGCAAGAATATGGAGACCCAAAATCGGATATAGAAAAATGTGTTGATTACGCATTGAAAGAAACAACATCTTTTGGCGGCTTTATTTTAGTGTCATATTTAGAAAATGAAATATCGGGTGTAGTAATTGTAAACCAAACTGGAATGAAAGACTACATTCCAGAAAATATCTTGGTTTATATTGCAACTCACAAAAACCACAGGGGAAAAGGTATCGGGAAAGAGTTAATGAAAAAAGCCATTGATTTGACCGAAGGTAGCATTGCACTACATGTTGAGCCCGAAAATCCAGCACGATTTTTATATGAAAAAGTAGGTTTTAGTAGCAAATATATTGAAATGAGACTTAAAAAGTAAAGGCATGCAAATTCAGATAATTGACATTTCGATATTTGTCCTTTATATGATTTCGATGCTTATTGTTGGTGTCTATTTTTTAAAACGCAATAAATCGCAAGAAGACTATTACGTTGGTGGTCGTAAAATGACCTCGCTCCATATAGGATTGTCGGTTGTTGCCACTGATGTAGGGGGTGGTTTTTCAATAGGATTAGGTGGGTTAGGCTTTTTAATAGGTCTCTCGGGTAGCTGGATGCTGTTTACAGGTATAATCGGTGCATGGATGAGTGCTATTTTGCTCATTCCCAAAATATATCCTTTAGCTAAAAAACATAACTTCTTAAGTTTCCCAGAAGTTCTTAATCATTACTATAATGGTAAAGTTGCAATTATTGCGGGCATTATTTCGTTGATAGGCTATATTGGATTTACCAGTTCTCAAGTATTAGCTGGTGCTAAATTAGCCGCCGCAACATTTCCTTCAATAACTATTGTCGATGCCGTTTTATTAATGGGAATTGTGGTAATTGCCTATACAGTACTTGGCGGACTGAAAGCCGTTATTTATACCGATACGATTCAATGGATTATTTTAATGGTTGGTCTGATATTAATCGGTATACCCTTAGGCTACATAAAAGTTGGAGGTTGGGAAGCCATAAAAACTTATTTGCCCAATAGTTTTCTAAGTCTTACCAATATTAATCTTGTCCAATTTATTAATTGGCTAATTACGATTGTTCCAATTTGGTTTGTGGGTATGACCCTATATCAACGAATTTATGCCTCAAGGGATGAAAAAACAGCAAAAAAAGCATGGTTTATAGCTGGCTTGTTTGAGTGGCCAATTATGGCTTTTATGGGAATTTCTTTGGGCTTATTAGGCAGAGTGGCTTTTGAACAAGGTGTGTTTACTGAATTTGGATATGCTCCAGGAAGTCCAATTGATGAAGAAATTGGTTTGCCCTTACTTCTAACGCATATTTTTCCCGTTGGGTTAATGGGCTTGCTTATGTCATCATATTTTTCTGCAATAATGTCAACGGCTGATAGTTGTTTGATGGCGGCATCCGGAAATTTTACAACAGATATTTTAAGGCTGTCCAAAAAAAATAGTAAGAGTATTAAATATTCACAACTCGCAACATTGGTCATTGGAATGCTGGCTATCATTCTCGCTACAATGATGCAAAATGTACTTGATTTAATGTTGTATTCTTATGCTTTTATGGTTTCAGGATTATTTGTCCCTGTTTTAGGTACTATGTTTTTAAAAAATCCTTCTGCGAAAGGAGCACTTTATTCAATGCTATTTGGTGGAGGAACCACCTTGATTCTTATTTTAACCAAAATGACCTTGCCTTTTGGTTTAGATGCAAATTTCTTTGGGATAACATTTTCAGCAGTTGTTTTTGTTTTAATACAATCATTCCATAAGAGATAATTTTTTTTGAAATCAGGGCTTATTTTATAATGATGATTATAAATCTTAATAGATGAATCAGGAAATAATAAAGTTAAGACAGGAATTACATAAGCACCCGGAAGTTTCCAATGATGAGTATCATACTTCTGAACGGATAATAAACTATGTCAAGAAATTCAATCCTGACGAGATTATTAAACTGGGAGAAACAGGAGTCGCATTTATTTTTAATGGAAAAGAGAAAGGGAAAACAGTTGTATTCAGGTCAGAGTTGGATGCTTTGCTGATTAAAGAAAAATCAGGTGTTGAATACGCGTCAGTAAATGATCATATTGCACACTCTTGTGGACACGATGGACACATGGCAATTTTGACAGGACTCATTCAGGTGATCTCTAAAAATCGTCCAGTAAGAGGAAAGGTTGTCATGCTCTTTCAACCTGCCGAGGAAGTAGAACAAGGTGCTTGTGATGTCGTTGAAAATCCAAAATTTATTAATATTCAGCCTGATTATCTATTTGCGCTTCACAATGTGCCCGGATTTGAAAAGCACACTATAGTGCTTAAAAAGGGAAGTTTTGCTTCCGCATCAAAGGGCATGACCATTAAACTTACTGGTAAAACAGTTCATGCCGCCGAACCGCAAGATGGTATTAGTCCTGCAGATGCAATTTCGGATATTATAAAAGAATTGCATGTGATCAGAGATGACAAAACACTTTTTAAAGATTTCGTTTTGCTTACTATCATTCATATTCAATTGGGAGAAATATCTTTTGGCACTTCTCCTGGTTATGCTGAATTGAGAGTCACTTTACGTGCTTTTGAAAATGAAGATATGGAAGTGCTAACTGATAAATGTGAAAAAACAATAAGAGAAATATCGAGGTCAGAAAAATTAGACTGTGAGATTTCATATAGCGAAGATTTTCCTGCGACAGTGAATAATGATTATTGTGTTGGTGTCGTTGAACAATCAGCAAAGCATATTGGTTTAGATATCCAAAATATTGAAAAGCCGTTTAAATGGTCCGAGGATTTCGGGTACTTTACTGAAAAGTATAATGCTTGTTATTTTGGTTTAGGCTCGGGTAAAGATCAGCCACAGCTTCATAATCCAGACTTCGATTTTCCTGATGATATCATAGAGTCCGGAATAAATATATTTTATGCCATTTATGAAAAAGCATTAAGCGATGATTAATAATTCACTAATAACGTTAAATGAAAATGCGGTTGAAAACAATATTGCCTTTCTTAAAAAGAAGCTTGGTGATAAAGTAAAAATATCAGCCGTTGTAAAAGCCAACGCTTATGGACACGGCATTGAGCAAATTGTTCCACTTTTCGAGAAGTATGGAATTGATCATTATTCGGTTTTTTATTATAGCGAAGCTATTCGGGTTTTTGATAGTCTCTCTAAACCGGCAACAATAATGGTTATGGGATGGTTGTGCGAAGAAAGCGTCAGAGGTGCAATTGCAAGAGGGATAGAGTTTTTTGTTTTTAATATTGAACGACTCAATTTTGCTATAAAATATGCCAAAGAGCTTAATTCAAAGGCTAAAATTCATATTGAAGCCGAGACAGGTATGAATCGTTCAGGCTTAAATGCCGATGAATTAAAAAATGCGATTACAAAAATAAAAGAGAATGCTGATTGTATTGAGATAGTTGGATTTTGCACACATCTTGCAGGAGCCGAAAGTATCTCCAATCATGTAAGGATACAGAGTCAGTTAAAAAAATATAATAAAATGTTAGTGACTCTTGGAGCCAATGGTTTGATTCCAAAATATAGACATGTCGCTAATTCTGCAGCAGCATTTGTTTATCCAAAAGCGAGAATGGATTTGGTAAGGATAGGAATTATGCTTTATGGTTTTTGGTCGAGTAGCGAAGTATATGTGCAATATATCAATCATAAAAACAATAAAATTAATCCTTTGAAAAGGATACTTGGATGGAACAGTCAAATTATGGCGATAAAAAAAGTCAAGAGTGGTGAATTTATAGGTTATGGCATTTCTTATCTCGCTCAGACTGATATTATAACCGCATTGGTACCCATTGGGTATTCATTTGGTTACAGTCGTTCATTAAGTAATAAGGGGCGAGTGCTTATTGGCGGTCAGAGATGCAGTGTGATAGGTGTTGTAAATATGAATATGATAATAGTAGATATCTCGCATGTTGATAATGCAAAAGTAGGAGATGAAGTTGTTTTAATAGGAAAACAAAACGATTTAGAAATAAAGGTAAGTGCATTTAGCGAAATTAGTAATGAGCTGAATTACGAAATATTAGCACATTTATCAGAATCAATAGTACGAACAGTAATAAAACAGTAATTATGGCATTTGTAACATTAGATAAAAACAAATTCAAATCAAATTTCGACTATCTCAATACACTTTTTAAAAAGAAGGGGATTGAATGGTCTGTTGTTTCGAAAATACTAAGTGGAAATGAAATTTATTTAAGAGAATTATTAAAATTTGACATCAATCAGATATGCGACTCACGAGTATCTAACCTGAAGATGATTAAATCTATAAACCCTCTAATCGAGACGATATATATTAAGCCCCCTGCAAAACTCTCAATATCAGGCGTTGTTAAATATGCCGATGTCAGCTTGAATACTGAATTTGAAACTATCAGAATGTTATCAGAGGAAGCAAAAAGGCAGGGCAAAATCCATAAAATCATAATTATGATTGAATTGGGTGAGCTTCGTGAGGGGGTAATGGGTGATGATTTTATGGCTTTTTACAAAAGTGTTTTCAGATTAAAAAACATTAAAGTTGTTGGAATTGGAACTAATTTAACTTGCTTATATGGTGTTTTGCCAAATCACGATAAATTAATCCAATTGAGTTTATACGAACAACTGATTGAGGCTAAATTTGACAGACAAATTGAATTTGTTTCAGGAGGTTCATCTGTTACAATTCCATTGATTTTTCAAAATTTACTGCCTAAAGGAATCAATCATTTTAGAGTGGGTGAAACACTTTTTTTAGGTACGGATGTTTATAATAATGTACCTTTTGAAAAAATGCATTCTGATATATTTAGTTTGTATTCAGAGATAATTGAATTGACCGAAAAACCTATGGTTCCTGAAGGAGTGCTCGGGACTAATGTTGAGGGTGAAGACTTTGAATTTGATCAAGCTAATATTGGTGAAACTTCAAATAGGGCAATTATTGACATAGGATTACTCGATGTAGACGTTGATCATCTTGAATTAGTTGACAAAACGATAAAAATAGCTGGAGCGAGTTCAGATATGATTGTAATTGACCTTGACGAAAATAAAAAGAAATATAAAGTTGGTGATTTGATTGAATTTAAATTAGATTATATGGGGACTCTCAGGATATTAAACTCAAAATACATTGAGAAAAAAATAAAGTAGGTGCCGACGAAATCTATACGAAATGGGGGTTGTAGAATGAATATGAACGATTATGCAAGCAATGGGATTTAGTACTAAATGAAAAACATGGTGTTTAGAAATTTTTCTCTATGTATAGTCATAACGATTAAAATCTGGACGTATTGACTTCTATAGCTCCTTTAAAAGCCTTAAAGTCTATTTGAAAGGGGTGTTTTATGTTATCTCGTAACGGGTGACACCCTTCGTTAAAAGGCTTATTAATCTAGCGAATTAGGAGTTTTTATTAAATGGATTTGTACGCTATCTGACAGATCGACTAAGAAAAGTAGGGATCGGTATAGAATTAGGACCTAATGAATCTATTTAGACTCTCTTTTTTTTTCTAATTCAGTAAAAGAGGAAACGGATTTTGAAGTGACAATTTTTGGAAAATCCGGGGGTGTATATTGCGGCACATTAGAAAAATAATGTTTGCTTAAATGTTCGCGGTGTAATAAGTTTAGAATTTTAGGCATAAAAAAAATGCGCCGGAAGGCGCATTTTTATTGACATTTGCAATGTAGGGTGGGAGACCGGTTTCGAACCGGCGACCTCTGGAACCACAAACCAGCGCTCTAACCAACTGAGCTACAACCACCATTTGTTCCCTTTTGCGATGCAAAGATATGAAAAACTAAAGTTAACTTCCAAACCTATTTGAAAAAAAAATAAGAAAATATTTCATGAACGACTTGTTGTTATTGCCTTGCAATTAGTTAGACATATATTTTTTTTTCAGATAATTATTTGTTTTCCTTTGTGGAACGAAAAACAAGGCTTTTTTTGTAGGAATTTTAGACTAAACAGACGAATTATGGAGTTTTTTATAGACGATGAAAATATAGAGAAGCAATTTCAGGAATTGTTTAAGGAAGTTCTTCAGCTTAGAAATGGTGAAGTGCACTCTGAAATGAAAAAATATGGTTTGAATTATCAGAAAGCATTGGGTGCTTCGGTTGTTAATTTGAAGGAACTAGCAAAGCGATATGAATCGAATCATTTGCTCGCTCAAAAAATGTGGGGAAAAGGATTTCGCGAAAGTCGAATTATGGCAAGCCTTTTGGAGAAGCCTCAAGAAGTAAGTGAGCAGCAAGTGAAAAGGTGGATTGATGAGGCAGATAGTAACGAATTGCTTGAGCAGATGTGTATGAATTTGTTGGTTGCTTTGCCCAACCTGAATACTCAAGTGCTAACTTGGATGAAGTCTGAAGAAGAAAAAGAGTCGATTTGTGCGACAATGACTATTGGACGTTTAGCTTTAGTTGACAAGGAAAGAGGGAATGCGATTTTTGAAAACTATATAAATGGATTGCCAATTCATCTTCAACATAGCTACTTGATTAAGCAGTTGCCTAGAGCCTTAGGGAAGATTGCTCGTCGAAATGAATTGTTAAAGCAACTTGTGTTTTCAAATGTTCAAAAGTTAAAAGAGGCTGATGATAAGTGGCTTGAAGTTTATGAAGAATTACAGGCAGAATTTCCTGACATCAATTGAGATTAAATACTTAATTCTAATAACCGAATTGTGAAATATTCCCTAAATTTGAATTTCAAAAAATAAAGAATTTTTATTTTGTGTATTCAAACCAAAATAGGAGACAAATAAAATTGTATAATGAACTGCACGATATTGTTTAAATTCGTGTCAGAAAAAAAAATAAATTATTATGAGTTTTACAAAGAGTTCAAACCCAGCATTTACAGATAAAATCTTTGCAAAAGCAAGATATGAGGCCTACGAGGATGTGATGACTGTGAGTGGAACAGTGAATAAAATTGCACTGATGTTGCTTTTGGTTGTATCAGCTGCAAGCTATACCTGGGGGATGTATTTTGAATCGGCACAAACAGGAGGCTTATCTACTGCCATTATGCCATGGATGATTGGTGGTGGTGTTGCCGGTTTTGTATTAGCATTAGTCACAATTTTTAAACCCGTTTGGTCACCATTTACAGCACCAATTTATGCAGTGTGCGAGGGATTATTACTGGGAGGATTGTCTGCTAGTTTTAATGCTATTTATCCCGGGATTGTGATGCAAGCCGTTGGTCTAACATTTGCCATCTTATTCATGATGCTTTTTGCCTATAAGTCAGGACTTATTAAGGTGAATGAAAAGTTTAGGACAGGTATTATTGCTGCTACAGGAGGAATCTTTATATTCTATATGGTATCATGGATTCTAGGCATGTTTGGCGTGAATATGGGTTTTGCATTTGGGAATAGTTTAGTTAGTATCGGAATTAGTTTATTCGTGGTTGCTATTGCTTCATTAAACTTGGTGTTAGATTTTGATTTTATTGAAAAAGGTGCTCAGCAGGGTGCTCCAAAATATATGGAATGGTATGGTGCTTTTGGTATCATGGTAACATTAATCTGGTTGTATCTTGAAATCTTAAGATTGTTGTCTAAGATTTCAAGTCGCAATTAATCTTTAAAAAACCATGTTTTTCAATCTGAACATTTAAAATATCAAATGAATATAATTGAAGTTGTAAATAAAAGTCAAAAGCAATCATTCTTAGATTTTGCTCGTACCCTCTACAGAAACGATCCTAATTTTGCATGTCCTTTGGATGGTGAAATAAATGGGATTTTTGATCCTAAGGAGAATTCATTCTTTAAGCATGGTGAAGCGATTCGTTGGATTCTAAGCGATGATGATGGAAAGGTGATTGGACGTATAGCAGCATTTATAAATACCAATAAAGCTTTTAGTTTTGATCAGCCTACTGGCGGTTGTGGTTTTTTTGAATGTATTGAAGATAAGGACGCTGCTTTTCTACTTTTTGATACGGCCAAAAATTGGTTGAAAGAAAGAGGAATGGAGGCTATGGATGGCCCTATCAACTTTGGTGAGAACGATAATCATTGGGGCTTGTTAGTTGAAGGGTTTATGCCGCAGGGTTTTGGTATGCCTTATCACAAAGCTTACTATCAGGAATTTTTTGAATCTTATGGTTTTCAAGTTTTCTTTGAACAGTACAGCTATCATGTTGATAGAACAAAACCTTTCCCAGAGCGTTTTGCAAAAATTGCAGAATGGATATCTAAGAAACCGGGTTTTGAATTTGAGCATTTTCAATTTTCAAATTCTGAGAAATATATTCAAGATATCATAGAAGTTTATAATGAAGCCTGGAAGTTTCACGATAACTTTACGCCTATTGATATTGAAGATATCCGAAAGATTGCCTGTGAAGGTAAGGGGATTTTAGAGGAAGAATTTATTTGGTTCGCCTACCACGAGGGTAAACCAGTCGGTTTTTTTGTTGCAATGCCTGATATCAATCAGATTCTGATTAAATTGAATGGGAAGCTTGATTTTTGGAATAAGTTGAAGTTTTTCTATTACTTGAAACGTAAAACCATTACTCGAACTCGTATTACGGTTATGGGTGTTTTGCCAAGATATCAACGATTCGGAATTGAGTCGGCAATTTTTTGGCAAATGGATAAGGCGATTAAAGCAAAGAAGCAATATACTGAAGTTGAATTATCATGGGTGGGTGATTTTAACCCTAAAATGATATCAATTTATGAGTCGGTAGGAGGGGTAAGAATGAAGAAGCATCATACCTATCGTTTCTTATTTGACCCTAAAGCACCCTTTAAGAGAACACCTATTATCCCTCTGGAAAACAGAGTAAGTAAGGCATCCAAGGAATAAATGCAATAAAAGTTAGATTCTTTGGTCTTTTCTTTGCAAAATAAATTACAATATATACCTTTGCAGTCCATTGGAAGAAGATTATAAGAAATTTTAAAGAGAATAAAATGAAACAAGGAATACATCCGGAAAATTACCGTCTTGTTGCTTTTAAAGACATGTCAAACGAGACTGTTTTTGTTACTAAGTCAACAGCTAGAACTAAAGAAACTATCGAGATTGATAACGTAGAGTATCCATTATTGAAGCTTGAGATCTCTAACACTTCTCACCCTTTCTATACTGGTAAGATGACTCTAATCGATACAGCAGGTCGTATCGATAAGTTTAAGAACAAATACAAGAATCACATTAAGAAATAATCTTATTGTGTTTAGAATATAAAAAAAGCTCCGATTTATCGGAGCTTTTTTTATTTTTGTTAATCCAAACGAAATAAAACACACGATGAACTATATTCTTTTTGATAATGAGAGCTGGCAGAATTTCTTGCCTTTAACTTTTACTCGTCCCATTTCTGAAATCAGATTAGGGATTTTAAGGATTTCTGAAAAATGGAATAGATTCCTTAATCAGGAGATTAGTTATATGACTCAGGATTATCTTTCGAAGAAATATCCGATGAAAAAGGCAGGTGAAAATATCTTGATTAATGCTTGTATTCTGCCAAATTCAGACTTAATTGAAGCCATTCAGTCATTATCTCAAGGGCAGGTTTTAGTTCATGAAGGTATTTTAATCGCGGTATCGGTAAGTGAAGATAAGCTTGATGATTTTGATACTTCATTACCAGACTATGCAGAGAAGATTATTTTTCAAGGAGAATTGGTTCGAATTGAAAAAGCTTACGATATTTTTCAGCTTAACGATAAGGCTCTTCGCGATGATTTTGAACTTTTGACCAAAGGGCGACAATCACAAATTATTAGTAAAACGGTTAATGTGCTTGGCGGAGAAAATATCTTTCTTGAAGAGGGTGCAAAGGTTGAGTTTGCAACTCTTAATGCCAATGAAGGCCCAATCTACATCGGTAAAGATGCTGAAATTATGGAAGGTTCTCTTGTTCGTGGACCACTGGCCATGTGTGAACATTCAGCATTAAAGATGGGAACAAAAGTATATGGTGCTACAACTCTAGGTCCGTTCTGTAAGTCAGGAGGCGAATTGAGTAATGTGGTTTTTCTAGGCTATTCCAACAAAGCACATGATGGATTCCTTGGGAATGCAGTGATTGGTGAGTGGTGTAATATTGGAGCTGATACCAATAACTCGAATCTTAAAAATAATTATTCCGAAGTGAAGCTTTGGAATTATAAATCGAACCGATTCGATAAAACAGGCTTGCAGTTTTGTGGAACAATTATGGGGGATCATTCCAAATGTGGCATTAATACCATGTTGAATACAGGAACTGTAATTGGAGTGAGTGCCAATGTTTATGGGGCAGGTTTTCCCCGTAATTTTATTCCATCTTTCTCAATGGGGGGGAATCATGGATTTCAGGAGTACCGTTTAAAGGCTGCTCATGAAGTGGCTCAACTGGTCATGCAACGCCGAGGTTTAGAATTCGATAAAGTTGAAGAAGAGATTATGGATCATGTGTTTGAGATAACAGCTAAGTATCGAAAATCGTTCTAGTTGATTATTTCTTGGCATAGGTATTGCCTATTAGCCGTGTAGTATAAAAGTAGAGTAAGGGTGCGTCAATATGTCACAAACTGTGTGATAGTATGGCATTCTTGCATTTTTTGACAGAAATAAGACTAAGATAGATATGAGTAGTAAGATAGAAATCAATATAGGAAGCATAGGTCTAACGAATTTGATGGATGAGGACTCCGATTTTATTCCAATTATAGCGGATGAGGATGAGAGCGCCATCGATGAATTTGTAGTGCCTGACAGTTTGCCAATTTTGCCACTTCGCAATACTGTCCTATTCCCAGGAGTAGTTATTCCGATCACAGTTGGCAGAGAGAAATCTTTAAAACTAGTCAGAGAAGTTTATGCAAAGAAAGGCCTTTTAGGAGCTGTTTCTCAAATAGACTATGAGGTTGAAGATCCTGAAGTTGAGGATATGAATAAGATTGGTACCGTAGCCCAAATCATTAAGATTTTGGAAATGCCTGACGGAACCACGACGGTTATTTTGCAGGGTAAAAAACGTTTCGAAATTGAAGAAATGGTGTCAAACGACCCTTACCATATTGCAAAAATAAACACCCTTAAGGATATCCGTCCTGAAAATGAGGATAATCAATTTAAGGCTCTTGTTGGATCAATTAAAGATATTGCAATTAAGGTGATTAAATTGAGTCCTCAGATTCCTAACGAGGCAACATTCGCCATTAAAAATATTGAAGGATCTTCTTTCTTGATCAACTTTATTTCGAGTAACTCGGAAATGAAATTGAGTAAGAAACAAGGTCTTCTAGACCTAGGTGCGTTGCAAGATAGGGCTATGAGACTTTTGGAGCTTTTATCTGCTGAAGTTCAGATCTTGGAATTGAAAGATGATATTCAATCGAAGGTGAAGACCGATATGGATCAGCAACAGCGTGAGTATTTGTTGCATCAGCAAATGAAAACCATTCAGGATGAGCTGGGTGGAAATCCGGGTGAAGAAGATGTGATGGAGCTTGAAGAGAAAGCTCTTGAGAAACTTTGGGGCGATGAGGTTGCTGAAGTATTCGAAAAAGAATTGAAAAAATTACAGCGCTTGAATCCTGCTGCAGCTGAATATTCAGTTCAGTTGAATTACCTGCAGGAGATGATTGACCTACCTTGGAATGAGTTTACTAAGGATAATTTCGATTTGAAAAATGCTCAGAAAGTATTGGATGCTGACCATTTTGGATTGGAGAAAGTTAAAGATCGTATCATCGAACACTTAGCTGTTTTGAAATTAAAGGGTGATTTGAAATCCCCAATTTTGTGTCTTTACGGCCCTCCAGGTGTTGGTAAAACATCTTTAGGGAAATCTATAGCTAGTGCTCTGGATAGAAAGTACGTGAGAATGTCATTAGGTGGTTTGCATGATGAAGCTGAAATCCGTGGGCATAGAAAAACATATATTGGTGCCATGCCAGGAAGAATTATCCTGGGTATGAAAAAAGCTAAATCGTCGAATCCTGTCTTTATTTTGGATGAGATTGATAAGGTAGGTTCTGATCATAAAGGAGATCCTTCATCAGCCTTATTGGAGGTTTTAGATCCAGAGCAAAATAGTGCGTTCCACGATAATTTCCTTGATGTAGATTATGACTTGTCTAAGGTCATGTTTGTGGCTACAGCAAATAATATCGGTGCAATTGCAGCACCACTTCGCGATCGTATGGAAATGATTGATGTGAGTGGTTATATTACTGAAGAGAAAGCAGAGATTGCTAAGCGTCACCTTATTCCTAAGCAATTGGAGAATCATGGATTGACAGCAGAGCATGTTGAAGTGCCAAATGAAGTGATTGTTCAGATTATTGAGAAGTATACTCGTGAGTCGGGTGTGCGAGGCTTAGATCAGAAGATTGCAAAACTGATGCGTGGTATTGCTAAGAAAGTAGCTATGGAAGATAGTTACGAGAGGGTGATAAAAGTTGATGAGCTGAAATCCTATTTAGGTGCTGAGCGTTTCAATCGCGATAAATATCAGGGGAACGAGTTTGCGGGTGTTGTGACCGGTTTAGCCTGGACATCAGTAGGGGGTGAGATTCTTTATGTAGAATCGAGTTTAAGCCCAGGTAAAGGCAAATTAACCCTTACAGGTAATCTTGGTGACGTGATGAAAGAATCGGCTCTATTGGCTCAGGAATACTTAAGAGCTCATGCTGCGAAACTAGATATCAAACAAGAAGCTTTTGATAATTGGAATCTTCATATTCACGTTCCAGAGGGGGCTATTCCAAAGGATGGACCATCCGCAGGTGTTACAATGATTACATCTATCGCTTCTGCTTTTACACAACGTAAGATTAAGAAGAATTTGGCTATGACTGGGGAGATAACTTTGAGAGGAAAAGTGTTACCAGTTGGAGGAATTCGTGAGAAGATTTTAGCTGCAAAACGTGCCGGAATCAAAGAGATTATTCTTTGTCACGAGAATGAAAGAGATATCGAAGAAATTAAACCCATCTACTTAAAGGGACTAAAATTCCATTATGTAGAAGATGTGATGGATGTTCTGGCAATTGCTTTGATGAAGCAAAAAGTTAAAGAACCAGTCTTGATTTAAGACTCAATGGTTCGAGTTTAAATAGATCTTGAACCTATATTGTTTTGTTAAGGGCTGTCGAAATTATTCGATAGCCCTTAATTTTTGTCTTATATTCGATTGCTTAATATTTTTGTTAATTTTAATCGAATTAAGAAAGTGAAATTCGCTTCTTTGTAGTTTATACACGTTGTCTATTACTGTAAAATGAACCTTCTGATATGAATGGAAAAGGTAAATATTTAATTGCGGCTGTCGGCTTGCTTTTTTTAGGTTTGATATTTTGGTATTTCTCTGCCATACTGGCCTATATTGGAATTGCAGTTGTTCTTTCATTTATAGGACGTCCAGTTGTCGATTTCCTCAATAAAGCGACCATTAAAAAACATCCAATTCCGACTAGTGTTTCAGCGGGTTTGACCTTGGCCTTGCTTTGGTTGGTTATGGTTGTATTCTTTCGAACTTTTATTCCCATGATTGTTGAAGAGGCCAAGCAATTATCGAATATCGATGTGCAATCTGCTGTTCGTAGTTTGGATGAACCCATAAGGAATATTGAAGCTTTTATTTCGAAGTATTCTACCGAAGGCGGTGATTTCAAGATTCAAGCCGTAATAACAGAGAATCTTTCTTCTGTGCTTAAGTTTTCTGATATTTCGTCCATATTTGGATCTTTGGCAGGTACTGTTGGTGGCTTATTTATTGCCTTATTCTCCATTTCATTTATCACATTTTTCTTTTTGAAGGACAGTAGTCTTTTTGTTGATTCGTTGGTTTTGTTTGTGCCCGAAAAAAACGAAGAGGGCGTCCGTCATGTACTTGATTCAATCAAAAATCTGTTGATGCGCTACTTTGTTGGACTCTTTTTTGAAGTGATACTTGTTGGTACGATGGTGACTATTGGATTATCGATTGTGGGGATGGGTTTTAGTCACGCCGTTGTTATTGGTTTGTTTGCTGGACTTATAAATGTCATCCCTTATATTGGGCCTATTATTGGGACTATGTTTGGTTTAATTATTGGTATTGCGACGAATCTCGATGTAGACTTTTATACACAAGTCGTACCTCTCCTAGGTTATACAGCTTTGGTCTTTTTTATTGTTCAGCTGATTGATAATATCCTTTTTCAACCCCTTATCTACTCGAATAGTGTGAATGCTCACCCTCTGGAGATATTCTTAGTAATACTCTTCGCAGGCTCCATGTCAGGTATATTAGGTATGATGTTGGCGATTCCAGCCTACACCATTTTCCGTGTGATTGCCAAGGAGTTTTTCAATAAATATCGCTTTGTTAGGAAGCTGACTGAGAAGATTAAGTAGAAAATTAAGATATAATAAAGGCTGTTTCAATCGAAACAGCCTTTTATATGTCATTTCTTTATTAATAATAATTTCGACATAAAAACCTCCTGTATTAGTAAATATAGGTGTTTTGATGAAAATGACTCAAAATAAGGTAGGTCGATAGTAAATGTTAATTGCTTCACTAATGGCTTGGGCGAGCAATTAACATTGTTGAAGCCTCTAAAAAGGGTTTAGTCGAGCAATTAATGTTTGTTAATTGCTTCCCTAAGCAAAAAGAAGGTCATTAATATTTATTAATGACTCCACTAAAGGCTTGGGCGAGTAATTAATGTTTGTTAATGGCTTCCCTAAACAAAAAGAAGGGTATTATTATTTGTTAATGACTCCACCAAAGGCTTGGGCGAGTAATTATAATTTTATAATAAGCCGAATAAGGACTTATTCTACAGCCTTTTCTTCACTTATTCTATCCAGTAAAGCTTGTGGTAATTTCTTTTTGACTTTTGCACCCAGTGTTCGAATCTTCTCAGCACGACCGACTAAATTACCTGTTCCATCGTAAAGCTTTTTCATAGACTCCTGATACAGTTTCTGGGAGCCATCCATTTGCTTGCCAAGCTTAATTAAATCCTCTACAAAACTGACAAATTTATCGTAAAGGGCACCGCCTTGTCGGGCTATCTCCATCACATTTTTGTTCTGGTTTTCCTGTTTCCAAATTGATGAAATGGTGCGAAGAGTTGCAAGAAGCGTAGATGGACTTACTACGACCACCTTATTGTCCCAAGCATATCCGAAAAGTTCCTGATCGGCTTGTACGGCCACAGCAAATGAAGATTCTATAGGAACAAACATCAATACAAAATCAGGTGTGTTTATAGAGTCTGAACTTTGATAGTGCTTATCTGCTAATCCTTTTATGTGAGTTTTGAAAGAAATAATGTGTTCTTTCTGAAAATGCTCTCTCTCTTCATCGTTAGCTGCATTTACAAACCTTTCGTAAGCAACTAATGATACTTTTGAGTCAACAATAATATGTTTCTCTTCAGGAAGGCGAATAATCACGTCAGGGCGAATTGATTGTCCATCACCATTTTTCATGACAACTTCTCTATCGTATTCCTGACCTCTGGTTAAGCCTGATCTTTCAAGAATTCTCTCAAGAACAACCTCACCCCAATTACCTTGTTTTTTTACATCACCTTTAAGTGCCTTTGTAAGGTTATTGGCTTCATCAGAAATTCTAGTGTTTAAATCGTAAAGCTTTTTTACTTCCTCACGTAAGCTAATTTTATCACGTAGCTCTTTATCGTAAGTCTCTTCTACTTTCTTCTCGAATGAGATTAATTTCTCTTTGATTGGACTCAAAATCTCATCCATGTTCTTTTGGTTCGAACTGGTGAATTCTTTTGAGTTTTCTTTAAGAATTTTATTTGCAATATTCTCAAACTCGGTTGTGAATCGCTTTTGAAGTTCTTCAAGTTCTATTTTCTGATTCTCAAGTTTTTCTTCAAGATTTTTGCGCTCAGTAGAAGATATGGAAATCGAACGATTTAATTTCTCGTTCTTTTCTCTTTCCGTTGAAATCTCGTTTTGAAGGACTTGTTTTTCATTCTGGAGATTGTTGGCTCTTTCTTCGAATCTCATTCTAGATTGGTCCAGTTCACTCTTTTCAAGAATAAAAGCATTCTCTTTTATCAAAAGTTCTTCCCGATGTGTTGCAGCGGCAAAATTTAATTTCTTCCTTAATATCAGCCAGGCAATAAGCATCCCTTTTAATATTCCGATTGCGATATATAAAAATTCCATAATAAGAATTTAATTGAGTTTGATGTAAAATCTGTGTATGAGAATAAAGCTAGGCTTCAGGTTTTTCAAAGTTCATGAGCTCCATATTTGCTCCATCGAAAACAGCATAAGTGAAGTGCGAAATCCAATCACCAGTGTTGATGTAACGAGCTCCTTTGTCTAGTTCTATATTTGAAGGCCAATGGCGATGTCCGAATACAAAATAATCGAAATCTTCATTTTTTAGAATATCATTTGCAAAGAGTACCAGCCATTCTTTTGCTGTACCTCTAAATTGATCTGCTTCAACTTTGCCATCGCTCAGTCGACTGTGCGAAGACCATTTTAAAGCTAAGCCAATTGCAAAGTTGGGATGTAATCGGGCAAAGCACCATTGCAAGAATTTATTCGTGAATATTTTCTTAAGCATTTTATAACCTTTGTCGTATGGTCCCAGGCCATCACCATGGGCCAGAAAGAATTTTTTACCTTCAATTTCCGTCCTGAATTCTTTGTGATGAACAATGATTCCTAGTTCTTGTGGTAGGTAATCGAAAACCCAAATGTCATGATTGCCCGTGAAAAAATGCACTTCTATTCCAGAGTCACATATCTCAGCAAGCTTCCCAAGCACTCTTGTGAATCCTCGGGGTACTGCTCTTTTGTACTCAAACCAGAAGTCAAAAATATCGCCCATTAAATAAATGGCTTTAGCATCTTCTTTCACTTGATTGAGCCACTTTACAAACAACTTTTCACGTTGAAGGTTGTTGTTTAAGGCTGGAGCACCTAAGTGAACATCAGAAGCAAAATATATCTTTTTCCCAGTTGTCATACGTTTGCTTAATTAAGCTATAGTTTTGAGTCTGGTTGAATTCCAGACTCAATGTTTTATTTTCTTATTTGATGTATTGAGCAACTTTCTCTTCAAGAGCTAATCCGTAAAGGTTCTTACCTACGATATCACCTTGTTTACTGATGATGTAGTTTGCAGGAATTTGTTGAACATTGAAGTTGCGGACAGCTAAAGCACTGCCATTTTCAGTATCACAAACATTTATCCAATTTAAACCATCTTTTTCAATAGCTTCTTTCCATAGTTTTGCATCTTGATCAACAGAAACTTGATAGATTTCTAAACCATTGTTTTTATACTTTGCGTGGATTTTCTTTAGCGTGATATTCTGCTTTCTTGAGTTAACATCTTGTGATGCCCAAAAACTTAAAACAATCAATTTACCATGTAAAGAATTTAGATTAATCTCTTTTCCTGTGGTATTCTTAAGACTAAGGTTCGGATAATTTGCACCTTTCTCTTTAATCAGGTTTTTAATTTTCAAGTTATCCAAGCTTTTCTGCATGGTCTCCAGATTTGCCAACACAGCTTTTGTGTATTCGTGTTCTGGGTATAAGGCTCTCATCGATGAAGCAACAACCTTAGCATACTTTATATCGTCATTTTCATTCAAGGTATAGGTGTTATCATCAATTTTCTGATAAAGTGCTAAATAACTTGAAAGAGAAGTCGCATTTTTCATGATGAAGTTGGCAGAGAATTCTCTTTGATCTTGAATCACTTCAATATATTTAGCCAACAAATTCTGAGAAATACTTGAATAGTTTGGATCTGCTTTTTTCTCCTGTAATTCTTTTCTGATAACAGCTAGACTATCCTTGGTTTCTTTTAGCTTATCATTTAAGTCTTTAACAAAAGCTGAACCTGTAGAACCTGAAACAATATAAGCCTGGTTCATATGAGTAGAAATTGAGTTTACTTCAACTTCTTCGTCAGGACTTGTTAAAAGGGTTAGTAATTTACCATTAGATAAACGCAATAAATAAAATTCAGGTTGTGACGATTTTGTTTTAAAACTGAATTCACCATTCTTGTCAAGCTTAACTGAATCAATTGTTTCTACGCGAGCTGTATGAAGCTTGTCAAGATACAGAGTAATTCCTTCACCTTTCTTAATGCTACCTTTTATTTTAACAGTAGGTTCCTGATTACATGCAAACAGAAGTAATAGAGGAAGTGCAAATAATAGTTTCTTCATTGTTTTTCGTTTTTATGTCTTTTAAATATAGCTTATTTGTTAATTAACAGATTAATATTGGTTTATTTATGTCTGTCGCTAATATTTAGTAAAGCTATATTGTTAAAAATCTTGATGTGATAATTAAAGCCGAAAATAGTAATAATTTCCTGTATTAGCACTTAAAAATGTTGAACAGATTAAGTCTCTAAGTATTTAAAATTCGAGTTTTCACCTAGAAGTTTTGTTATGAAAGATTAGTATGACCAAATAAAAAGTTTAATTTTAGTACAAAAGGAAAGTTAAAATAAACATTAAGAAGCTATGCAAGAGGGATTAGAAAAACGGAAATTCGGAACGGCACCTGTTTTCTTTACAGCGATATCAACCATTTTAGGAGCAGTTTTATTCTTAAGATTTGGCTATGCTGTTGGGAACCTTGGTTTCTGGGGTGTGATTTTAATTATTCTACTGGGGCACTTGGTTACCATACCAACAGCTTTTGCTATTTCGGAGCTTGCAACCAATAAGCGAGTTGAAGGCGGGGGGGAATATTTTATTATCTCACGTTCTTTCGGTTTAAATATTGGAGCCACAATTGGTCTGGCTCTATTCTTTTCACAGGCCATTTCGGTTGCCTTTTATGTCATTGCTTTTACCGAAGCTTTTGAACCTGTTTTTAATTGGGTTTTATCAACTTACGATTTGTCTTTGCCCAGGCAAGTCGTTTCTGTCCCTGCCATGTTAATCTTATCGGCTTTGATTCTAAAAAAAGGGGCTAATTTGGGTGTTAAGGCTCTTTATTTTGTAGCGGCCATTCTTTTTGGATCACTTCTCTTATTTTTTCTTGGGGATACAGCTCATGCGTCGGGTTCCGATTTTTCTTTGTTTAAAGCCGAGTTTCGAAATGCAGATCAATTTTATGTCATATTTGCCATTATTTTCCCAGCTTTCACCGGGATGACTGCTGGTGTAGGACTTTCAGGAGATCTTAAAAATCCTGCCAAATCGATTCCCTGGGGCACAACAGCTGCTACATTTATTGGTATGATCATTTATGTTTTAGTTGTGTATAAATTAGCTCAATATGCTAGTGTTCAGGATCTGTTGGATAATCAGCTGATTATGGGGCAAATTGCCCTTGGAGGTGCTATTGCAATCCCTTTGGGTTTGGCTGCATCAACCATTTCGTCGGCTTTAGGTTCAGTAATGGTGGCACCAAGAACTTTGCAAGCTCTCTCGGTTGATAGATCTTTGCCATCAAAAGGGCTGAATAAGTGGTTAGCAAAAGGACGTCAAAATGATGGAGAACCGATAAATGCTTCAATAGTGACGTGCTTGATTGCTCTGTTTTTTGTATTCCTGGGTGATATAAACGCTGTTGCTGAGATTATATCTATGTTTTTCATGGTAACCTATGGTGCGCTTTGTTTAATATCTTTTCTAAATCATTTTGGTTCATCACCTAGTTACCGACCTTCTTTTAAGTCGAAATGGTTTTTGTCTTTGCTAGGTTTTATTGTCTCGGTTTTGGTCATGTTCAAGATTAATACGATATATGCTTTATTGGCAATTATGCTGATGGTTTTGACCTATTTGTATATGAATTACTATCATAAAGATAGGCATGGATTAGCCTCAATTTTTTTGAATTCATTATATCAGCTCCATAGGAATGTACAAGTGTTTCTGCAAAAAGCAGGGAAAAAACGTGTGCAGGAGTGGCGACCAAGCGCCATTTGTATATCAAAGGATTCTTTTGAACGGGATACGGCTTTTAAATTATTAAACTGGATTGCCTACAAATATGGTTTTGGAACTTATCTGCATCGAATTGAGGGATACTATTCCAGAGCAACGCATGAGAAAGCAAAACAGGAACTTGATTTATTGGTGAGTCGTTCTGAAAATGTGGGCAATCATGTTTTTGTGGACACCATTATTTCACCGTCATATACTTCGGCTATTGCTCAAGCGATACAGCTACCTGGTGTTGCAGGTATGGAAAATAATATGGTGATTTTCGAATACGACAAAGAGAATGCTGAGAATTTAGGTGAGATTATAGATAATTATGCTTTAGCTAATGCAGGTAATTTTGATTTCTGTGTCTTGGCTTCTTCGCACCGTCGTTTTAAACTGAAGTCGGATATTCATATCTGGATTAAACCCAGTGATGCGGATAATGCAAATTTGATGATTTTATTGAGCTTTATTATTGCTGGACATCCCGATTGGAAAAAGGCCGATATTAAGATTTTTAATATTTGCAAGGCCGAACAGGCTCAGGAGGTTAGAGAGAGTCTTGATGAAATGATCGCTTCGGGTCGATTACCTATTATAAGTACGAATGTTGAGGTGTTAATAGCGCAAGAGGATGTTTCTCCTAAAGATCTTATTAATGAACGTTCAGAACATGCAGGTTTAACCTTGATCGGTTTTAGAGGTGATATCATCAAGCACGAAGGAGCTGAAATGTTTAAGGGGTATGAGAGCTTAGGTCATATTCTATTTGTGAATGCTAATACAAAGAAAGAAATTGAATAGATGTTAATTGGGTTGATGACAAATGACCGATGTCTTAAAAAAATCTAAAGCTACATCTACCTATTTTTAAAGATTCGAATTTGTTTATCTTTGTTGGGCAAACAAAAAAAAATACCGCTTGTGAATAAATCTGAATTGAATCGTATTTTCGAATCCTTCTCCGATTACAATATTCTTATTATTGGTGACGTTATGGTTGATGCCTACGCATGGGGCGAGGTCGATCGTATTTCTCCTGAAGCACCAGTGCCCATTTTTTCATGCTCAAGTCGCGAAAATAGACTGGGTGGTGCTGCTAATGTGGCTTTGAATATTAAATCGCTTGGAGCTAATCCCATATTGTGTTCTGTAATTGGTGATGATGATAGAGGTAAAGATTTTGTCAAACTTTTATCTGAGATTCAGCAAGAGCAATCGGGCATTGTTGTGAGTTCTCATCGCAGAACAACTGTTAAAACCAGATTTATTAGCAACAATCAGCATGTGATTCGAATTGATGAAGAGGATACACATGAATTGGCTGATGAAACGGAAAAGTCATTTATTGAACATGTTCTTGATTTGATGACGAATCAAACCATTCATGCTATCGTTTTTGAAGATTACGACAAGGGACTAATCACTAGGAAGCTAATCGAGACGGTAACGAGTAAGGCTAAACAACTTGGAATTCCTGTTTCGGTTGATCCTAAAAAACGTCATTATTTGGACTATAAAAATGTGACTTTATTTAAACCAAACTTTAAAGAATTTCTTGAAGGTTCCAATTTGAGTTTAAAAAAAGGCGATATAGAAGGTTTATTTGGAGCCGCGAAGCAATTTCAGACTGAAATGGGCGTTGAAAAGTTATTGATTACACTTTCGGAATTAGGTGTGTTTATCAGTAATGAAAATACATTCGAGCATATTCCAGCCGTTGTTAGGAAAATTGCAGACGTATCAGGAGCAGGAGATACCGTTATTTCAGTAGCTACGCTATGTTTGGCTGCTGGTATGAACGCTGCAGAAATCGCAGCAATATCAAACCTTGCAGGGGGTATTGTTTGTGAGATTCCGGTTGTTATTCCTATTGATAAGGCGCAGTTGTTGGCTGAGAGTTTAAAACTCTATGCAGAGGCTTAAGTCCATTTAAAATTGTTTATAACTTTCAGCTTATTTTTAATAAGTCTGGGGGGCTCTAAATTTTAAATGTCTTTTAAAATACTATCTTTGAAACTAGCGAAATTAAGAACTGATAAGACTAGGATATAAGAGATTATGCTGGCTTCGATCAATGTTCTACTTGTGCTGAAGGTAAGTGTTGTATCTACAATAGAGAGGCGGATCATATTCGTTTTCTCTCATTAAAATAGGAATTGTTTATGGCTAAAATAATCGCTCTTGCAAATCAAAAAGGTGGTGTTGGAAAAACAACCACAGCTATCAATCTAGCTTCTAGTCTTGCCGTGTTGGAACATCGCGTTCTTATCGTTGATGCTGATCCCCAAGCTAATGCAACATCGGGTTATGGTTTTGATGTTCGTGCAATTGAAAATAGCTTATACGAGTGTATTGTTGATGGTACAAATCCTAAAGATGCAATCCTTAAAACAGATATGGAAGGCTTGGATATTCTTCCTTCTCATATCGATTTGGTTGGAGCTGAAATTGAGATGTTGAATCTAGCTAATCGTGAAAGAATTCTACTGAATGTTTTGAATTTGATTCGTGATGATTACGATTATATTCTAATCGATTGTTCTCCATCATTAGGATTAATCACTGTAAATGCTTTAACTGCTGCTGATTCAATCTTAATACCTGTTCAGTGTGAATATTTTGCATTAGAAGGTTTAGGTAAACTTTTAAATACCATTAAGATTATTCAAAGTAGATTGAATCCTGAATTGGAAATTGAAGGTTTCTTATTAACGATGTACGATAGTCGCTTGCGCCTTTCAAACCAAGTGGTCAGTGAAGTTAAAAAGCACTTTCAGGATATGGTTTTCGAAACGATTATTCAACGAAACACAAAACTAGGAGAGGCACCAAGTTTTGGCAAGCCTGCTATTTTATATGATGCAGAATCAAATGGAGCTATTAATTATTTGAATTTAGCAAGAGAGCTTGTCGAGAATAATGCTGAGCCTAAAGAAGTGCATCAAGAAAACGAAAATAAGAAATAAGAAAATGCAATTCGATTAGGTTTAAAAGTCTGGTCGAATTCATATTTTATAATGATATGTTATGGTTAAAAAGAGTGCATTAGGTAGAGGCTTAGGAGCTTTGATTGATGATAGAGATGATTTTCAAAATCGTCCATCACGTCAGGAGTATGAACTAAGTAATGAAATTGAGCTATCGAAAATTGAGGTGAATCCTTTTCAACCTCGAACCAAATTTGATGATGAAGCTTTAAATGAATTAGCCAAATCGATTAAAGAACTTGGAATTGTTCAACCTATCACTGTTCGCAAACTCAATAGCAATTCATTTCAACTTATTGCAGGTGAGCGTCGTTTACGTGCCTCTAAAATTGCTGGATTAACAAAGATTCCAGCCTATGTTCGTCTTGCTGAGGACGATAAAATGCTTGAGATGGCTTTAGTTGAAAATATTCAGCGTGAAGATCTAGATTCTATTGAGATTGCAATTTCGTATCAGAGACTGATTGACGAGTGTGATTTAACACAAGAGAGTTTGAGTGATCGCGTTGGAAAAAAGCGATCAACCATATCAAACTATTTGCGTCTTTTGAAACTTCCTGCTGAAATTCAGAAAGGGATTCGCGAGAAGCAAATTCTTATGGGACATGCTCGTGCTCTTGTAAATGTTGATAATAGAGAGTATCAGCTGTCCATTTTTAAAATGGCTGCAGATCAGGAATTATCAGTAAGGAAAATTGAAGAAATGGTGCGTGAAGCCAATAATGGCACTCCCGTAAAAGAGAAAACCAGTCCAGTTCGTTTAGCTGAAGAGTATGAAAGTCTTAAAGCGCATTTATCAAAGCATTTTGGGTCTAAAATTGACATGAAACGCAGTGATAAAGGAAATGGGAAGATTATTATTCCTTTTAAATCGGATGATGATTTGGAACGTATCTTAGGCGTTCTCGACCAGATGAAATCATAAATAAAACTCAAAAAAATACGATTTTGAATTATTTTAAAACACTCTTTTTATTCGTAGTAGTGTGCTTTGTTGTGCTGGTTTCCGGACAGAATGCTGAAGCACAAAAAATAGAATCTGATTCTGTTTATACGCCGATAAAAGTAAAGGAACATTCGCCACATAAAGCCACAATCTATTCGGCTATTTTACCAGGTCTGGGCCAAATTTATAATCGGAAATACTGGAAACTGCCCATTTTGTACGGAGGTATTGGTGTGACCCTTTATGCCATTGGTTGGAATACCACACAGTATAATGATTACAAAAATGGCTATGTTGATTTTTCAAAATTTTATGATTACCGATATCAGCCAGAGGGAGGTACTCTTACGGAGCCAACTTCTAAACGTTATGAGAAATTTTTGAATTATGATTTGTCTCTTAAAAATAAGAATACTGATACTTGGTTTAAGACTCAATTAAAGAATCGTAAGGATAAATATAAGCGAGATAGAGATTTAAGTTATATTATTTTGGTTGGTGTTTATGTCCTTAATATTATCGATGCAACTGTTGATGCTCATTTTACCAATTTCAATATCAACGATGATTTGTCGATGACCGTTCAGCCTAAAATGAATTATTCCCCAGTAAGTGGTAGTACCTTAGGTCTTTCCTGCCGGATTAATTTTTAGTAACTTATAATTTCAAAACCAGAAATATATGAGAATAATCTTAAGCCTTGCTTTTATTGTTATCGTAAACTTATCTGTAATCGCACAGGATAAGTTAATTGTATTACACTCAGTTGTTGGTGATACAATAGATAAGAGAGAGCAGCAAGAGTTTTTATTGTTTTCAGATATTTTAGATCAGAATTTCACTTCTGCAACTATCCATTTTGAGAACGGAAAATACGTGATGTATATCACTTCTGCTTCGGATTTAAAGATTGTGGATATTAAAGAAGAGGATGTTGAAGAGAATTCGAAGCATGTTGATAAGCTTGTTAGGTATTTTAAGTCTCTTATTGAGAAGAAAGATTCATTAGATATCGATTTGGATACGGCTTCTGGCTGGCCTGAATTTCAGCCTGAACTTTTAAATAATGCTCAGAAAAGAAAAATTGCAAAAGAGGCTAGAAGGTATTTCAATTTGAATCAGGATGCAGTACAATTAGGCTTGTCAGGAATAGATAAGGAGAACTATATCAAAGTGAATAGTAAGAGTTGGTTGGTTGAATCCTTATTCGATATTTTACAGTAGTTGGTGATTATACTTTTTTTTAAGATTTGTGGAGCAATATATTTTGCTTGAATGCGTATAATCAAGAGTAGATAGTGCACGAGGCACTATTTTAGAAAAAATAGAAAAGAAAAAAGCAAATATGAAATTTAAATATTCCCTTTATTCATTTGCTCTTATTGCAAGTATGGCTTGCTCTACGAGTAAAACACTTTTAGACAATTCGTCTGCTGTAGTTGATTCTTCTGAGCTTATTGCTCAGGAAAGTGAAGTTGAAAATCCGCTAATTGAAGAAGAGGATATGACTCCTGCAGTCGAAAAAGATTCTTTAGCTTTTCTGAAAATCAATCCCGTTGATGTACGATGGGATTTAAATGATAGTATACAACCAGAATTCAAGAGCAACTTAGATAAGTTAGTTAATGCCTGGTATGCCGAAAATGCAATTAAAACAGAAGCCTATGAAGGCCCTGAGACAAAATATATAAAGGAACAGTTAGCCGACTCAGTTTACATCAAGAGATTGCAATCTATCCCTTCTATGTTTGATTTATCATATAATAAAATTGTACGAAATTATATTGAGCTTTACACCCAGCGAAGAAGAAAGCAAGTTGAACTTATGATGGGAATGTCTGAATATTATTTCCCAATCTTTGAAGAAATTCTTGATAAAGAAGGTTTACCTCAGGAATTGAAATATTTGCCAATTATTGAGTCTGCACTTAATCCTCAAGCATTATCTCGAGCTGGCGCATCGGGTTTGTGGCAATTTATGTACTCTACGGGTAGAATGTATAAGTTGGAGGTGAATTCCTTTGTTGATGAAAGACGTGATCCTATAAAGGCATCCTATGCTGCTGCTAAGTTCCTAAAGGATTTGTATAAGATGTATGGTAATTGGCCTTTGGTAATTGCTGCCTACAATTGTGGTCCTGGAAATGTAAATAAGGCTATTCGCCGAAGTGGAGGAAAGAAGAATTATTGGGATATTTATTACAGATTACCTAAAGAAACAAGAGGGTATGTGCCGGCTTTTATTGCTGCACTATACTCTTTCAACTTTCACGAAGAACATGGACTGTATCCACGACCGAATCAATTTCCAGAGGTTTGCGATACTTTAATGATAAAGGAACAATTACACTTTGATCAAATAGCACAGTTCACTCCAGTTTCAAAACAGAAATTGCGTGAATTGAATCCTCAGTATCGAGCTGATATTATTCCAGCTTTTAATAAGCCTTACTCTTTAAAGGTGCCATTTGAGTCTGCTATGGCCTTTATTGATAATCAAGACTCAATTACATCTTATAAAAAAGAGTATTATTTCAACTTGAAGGATAAGCTTGTTAATCCTCGTGACAGATACCAAAAATTTGCCCATGTTGCACCTAATGGGAAAGCAAAGGTCTATTATAAGGTGAAGTCAGGTGATGCTGTTGGTCTAATTGCATCTTGGTTTCATGTTAGACCTTCCGACCTTAGATACTGGAATAATATTCATAAGAATATGATTAGAGTTGGACAGAATTTAGCTGTCTATGTTCCTAAATCAAAGGTTTCGTTCTATAAATCCTTCAATTCGATGTCTAGAACCCAAAAACAAGCCACTTTAGGAAAGAACTATGTCGCAAGTGTTGAAAAGCCAAGTACCGTTGAAACATCTAGGTCTGAAGATGGCGGTGATTACGTTTATTATACCGTTCGTAGGCATGATAACTTCTGGACAATAGCAAAAAAATTTCCAGGTATATCAAACTTTGACATCATGAAAATGAATAACATTTCGGATGCTGGTAGTTTAAAAGTTGGACAAAAATTGAAAATTAGACAGAAAAGCTAAATCTCAAATTAGAATATTAATAAGAAAGCCAGTGGATTAATATCTACTGGCTTTTTTACTATTCTTTATTAAGGTTTTTATTTTTTATCATTCATAACATCGTTCTGAATGAGAATGGCTTCTTTATGAATCATTCTAAGTAATTGAGTTAAGAATTTTTCTGATAGACCTAAGGATTTCCCTAATTCAGTACCTTGCTCTCTAACCTTTTCCCATCTTTTCAATTGAAGAATATTTAAGTTCTTTTCAGATTTGTATTCACCAATTTCACTAACCGTATTCATTCTCTGAGCAAGAAGTTCAATAATCTGCGCGTCAATAGAATCGATTTGATTTCTATATTGATCAAGTGGATTGTAATCTTCTCCATCTTTAATACTTAATCTGCAAATTAGACTATTTAAAATAGTATTAAGTTCTGAAGGAATCAATTGTTGTTCAGCATCACTTAAGGCTGTGTCTGGATTAAAATGACTTTCAATCATCAATCCATCCATGTTTAGATCGAGAGCTTTTTGAGAAATCTCCCGAATATAATTTCTATCACCAGCAATATGACTTGGATCGCAAATCATAGGGAGGTTGTGAAATCGGGATTTTAATTCAATTGGAATTTCCCACTTTGGAATATTACGAAGACTAGTTTGTTCAAAAGGGTAGAAGCCACAATGAATAGCTGCTAGTTTTGAAATGCCAGCTTTGTTGATTTGTTCCAATGCCCCAATCCAAAGATTAATATCTGGATTAAGAGGGTTTTTAATCATGACAGGTACATTCATTCCTTGAAGTGCACTTGCAAGTTCTTGTATAGAAAATGGATTGGATGTAGTTCTGGCTCCAATCCAAAGAATATCAACATTATGACGCAAACACATCTCTACATGTTTAGGTGATGCAACTTCAACCATAGTTAGTAAGCCAGTTTCTAGTTTGACTTGATTTAACCAGTTAAGAGCATTGTCCCCCCTATCTTCAAAACTATTTGATTGAGTTTTAGGTTTCCATATTCTAGTTCTAAAAACCTTAACTTGATCAATTTCTTTTAATTGGCGAGCAGTATTTAAGACTTGTTCCTCGGATTCAGCACTGCAAGGTCCACTAATTATTATAGGACGGCTGTCTAATTTTTTAAACCACTCATTAATGGGTTTCAAATTGTTTAATTCGTTCATAGTCTTAAGTTAAGCCAAATGTATAGGTTTATTCTCGGCTGAAAGATCCGCACAAAATTACGCTTTTAATTGTTTTAAGGAAATTCTAAATCAACTGATTCGCATAATGTCTTGTAAAACATGATTGATAATTTAATAGGCCTTGTCTGGATCGACGTAAGTTTCAGTGATTGTGTGTTTTATCGATATGAATATGCTGCATTATTTTTACGTGATAGATATGCTTTATGAGTTGTTTAGAAAAATCAATAAAGCTTTTTGTCTTAAACTGCTGGACTAATTTTTGATTGAATATTGCACGTAAATGGTTGATAATTAAGAGTAGCGGATCTGTAATGATTTAGTTGTATGTTTAAGTATTTATTTTATTAGCGAGTTTATGGAGAGTGAGATGTGTTTGTAATGCACAGTGCTATAGCCTAATGCCAGATTGTTAGATTGTTTTTTATTATCATATTTTATTTTTTATCACGAGATAGTAATTGTTAAAAAAACTGAAAATATTATTTATCTTTGAATGTTTTGCAAACGGTTCCGGATAAGAATGGAGCCATGTTTTCAGGATTTTAACTTTAATATTTAAAGTGTATTCATGCACATTTTATAAATACGATAAGGTAGATCAATATGTGGTATTCCATAATCGTGACAGAGCAAATTTTTGAGATATGACACAAAAAACTTCCGATAAGGGTAGACGAAATTTTCTGAAAAGCTTTGGAGTAACAGTTGGCGCTGCAGGCGTTGTGAGTAGTTTTTCACTATTAGGTGCAGCTAAAGCCGCAGCTCAGGAACCAGAAGAGATGGTTAATTTGCTTACAGCAGATGGACAATTAGTTCAGGTTGATAAAAACCAACTTCGTCCGACGGTTAATGAGCCTCTTAATGAGTTACAAAGGAGAGGCCGTGAGGGCATTGCTGGTAAGTCATTCGTAATGGTTATCGATTTAAGTAAATGTAGAAATGCTCGAAAGTGTATGGCTGCCTGTCAAAACCATCATCAGTTACGACCAGAGCAGCATCACATTAATGTCCTTCAGATGCAGGATTCTGATCATACTGCACCTTATTTTATGCCTAAGCCTTGTCAGCATTGTGATAACCCACCTTGTACGAAAGTGTGTCCTGTTGATGCAACTTTTAAGCGTCAGGATGGAATTGTTTTGATTGACAATGAGCGTTGTATTGGTTGTCGCTTTTGTATTGCGGCTTGTCCTTACTCGGCTCGTATTTTCCAATGGACAGAACCAAAGGATGCCGAAAAGTATAAAGATTTAACCTATAATATTGAGGCGAACGTTCCTCAGAAAAAAGGGACGGTAAGTAAATGTCTATTTAGTGCCGATCGTCTACGTGAAGATAAGTTGCCATCATGTGTTTCTGCTTGTCCTAATGGCGTTTATTATTTTGGAGATAGGAATGAAGATGCAGTAACTAACGGAACCAGTGGCGAAACCGTTCGTTTTTCGAAGTTGATTGAGGATAATGCAGGTTATACTTTGATGGAAGAACTTGGTACCAAGCCAAGAGTTTATTATTTACCTCCTAAGAATAGAGCGTTTGAATTCAATGGAGATTTATTGAATGAGGAAAACCTTCATTAATCTGAAATCATAAAGATACGATACATTATATATTCATAGAAAAATCATTTTACTTATGAATGACAATACAAAATCGAAAGAAACAATACTTTCCTTTGAAAAATTAAAACAAGATATCCTTCGTCCGATGCAAAATCATAAAGGACTTGAATTATGGATTGTTTTCCTGGTTACAGTTATTGCTGTTTGTACTTGGGCTTATTACGTTCAACTTCGCGATGGTCTTGGCGTAACTGGAATGCGAGACTATGTATCCTGGGGACTCTATATCGCCAACTTTGTATTCTTTGTTGCAGTTAGTTTGGTTGGGATGTTAATCTCATCGATACTTGGATTACTGAAGGTTGATTGGATTACTCCAATTTCTAGGATCGCCGAAATTATTGCTGTTGCATTCGTTGCGGTGGCAGGTTTGGTGATTATTTTAGATATGGGTCGTCCTGATAGAGTGGTTAATGTTCTGATTCATGGGCGTTTTCAGTCTCCAATATTGTGGGATGTTACTGTAATTACCACCTACCTAGTAATCAGTACTCTGTTGTTGATCTTGCCTATGATTCCTGATTTAGCGATCTGCAAAAAAGAGATGAAGAATGCCTCTCCTATTTTAAAGAAAGTCTATAATATTCTATCATTTGGATATACCAATACACCAGAACAACACAAACATCTGCATAAGATGATTAGAACCTTGATGGTTTTAATTGTTCCGGTTGGTTTAGCAATTCATACAGTTACTTCATGGTTGTTTGCAGCGACGCTTCGTAATGGTTGGGATACAACTATTTTCGGACCTTATTTCGTAGCAGGTGCTTTTGTGGCAGGTTCTGCAGCCCTTGTTGTTGCCATGTATTTTTTCAGAGTTAACTATAAGTTACAAGATTATATTACCGATCTACACTTTGATAAGATGGGTAAGTTGATGGTTGCGGTTTGTTTGGTTTATTTATACTTTAATGTGAATGAGTTTTTGGTTCCAGGATATAAAATGAAATCAGGAGATAGCGTTCACCTTAAGGAATTGTTTTTCGGATCATGGGCAATTATGTTTTGGTCTTCACAGCTTTTTGGGAATATATTACCTATTATATTGATGGTGAATAAGCGTTTCAGAAAGCCAATGCCAATTATGATTATTTCTCTATTTGTGATTGCTAGTGCCTGGTTTAAGCGTTATGTGATTGTAATTCCTACTATGTTACACCCACACCTTCCTGTTCAGAATGTTCCCGATCATTTTAAACATTATTTCCCATCGTCAATTGAAATCTCGGTTACAGTATTGAGTTTCGCTTTGGCACTTTTAATTATCACCGTTTTGGCAAAAATCTTTCCAGTTGTACCTATTTGCGAGATTGCTGATCAGAAGGGAATTGATTATAAAATTGAGGAATAATAAATCAAGAAATAAATGAAAAACTTATCCACTATATTAGCGACTCTTGTTCTTGTATTTGCCTTTATGAATTCGGCATCTGCTGAGGATTGGAAAGTATCTGCTACTGCAAAAAAGAAACTTAACCCATACGAACTGAGCAAGAAGAATATTAGTTCAGGGAAAAAAGTATATCAAACCAATTGTAAATCATGCCATGGCGATCCGACTAAGGCAAATATGTTGCCTTTGGTTCCTGCTCCAACCGATTTAGGTTCTCAGAATTTCTTAGTTCAATCTGATGGTGAAATTTATCACAAGATTAAAACTGGTAAAGGGGCCATGCCGACTTTCGAGAATACATTGAATGATGAAAGTAAGTGGATGGTTATTGCTTATTTGCGTTCTTTCGATAAGAATAAAAAGAAAGCAGTGGTTGCAAAAGCGGTTGTGAATCCTGAAGTGATTGATGTTAAGATTGAACTCAATGTTGACGCAGATAACAAGAAACTAAGAGCTCAATTGACTGGCTTGAAAAAGGATGGGAAACGAGTTGGTTTGGAAGGTATTGAAATGAGCTTTCTCGTTAAGAGAACCTTTGGACAATTAGATATATCAGGTGAAGAAGCTTATACCAATGCAAATGGTGAATTGTTAATTCAATTCCCAACTGATCTTCCTGGCGATAGAGAAGGACAGGTTGATCTTTTGGTTAAACTGACTGATGAAGATAATTACGGACCAGTAGAAGAAAAACGAGTTTTATCAATTGCGGTTCCAACAAATCCTAAAAACCCTCTTGATGAAAGAGCCATGTGGGGGACGCGAGCAAATGCTCCAATTTGGATTATTGCAAGTTATGTATTGGGAGTAATTGGTATTTGGAGTGTTATTTTTCTAGTTCTATTCCAGGTGTTTCAATTGTCGAAAATGAGAGTTAAATCTTAATCAGGTTATAACTTATTCTGACTCTTCATCATCTTTTTTCTTTTTGGGAGCAAAGCCTAACTTATAAAGTAAATAGCCTATCCCAAATAGGAAGTGTGCAAGAGTAACACCTGCAATTATATAAATAAGAGTTGAATCTGAGAACATTGTTTTCGATTAAGACTAATGAGTCTGCAATATGACGAATATAGCTGAAGATACAAAAAACGAAGCCTGTATCCATTGTGGTGACGATTGTGGTAAACATCCTGTAATTTGGGATGGTAAGCCATTTTGTTGCTCAGGTTGTTCTACCGTTTTTCAACTCCTGAACGAAAATGAGCTGTGTTCCTATTACAATATTGAATCGACACCAGGGATCAAAATTGAAGAGGGGAAGTTTAAAGAGAAGTTTGCTTTTCTTGATGATGAGGAAATCAGTTCAAAACTTTACGAATTTTCAGAGGATGCCATACGTAAAGTAAGTTTGTACACGCCTGGTATACATTGTAGCTCATGCATATGGTTGCTTGAGCATCTTAATGTTTTAAATAAGGCTGTATTTAAGTCAACGGTGAACTTCGTTAAAAAAGAAGTTACGGTTACTTTTGATTCAAATGAATTAAGTCTTCGTCAGCTGGTTGAGCTTTTAGCTTCTATCCATTATATTCCTGAAATTACACTTGATGATTTACAAGAAAAAAAGAATCAGGATGCTAATAAGAAACTTTTATACAAAATAGGAGTCGCTGGTTTTAGCTTTGGTAACATTATGCTACTTAGTTTACCTGAGTATGTGCCAGGTTCAGAATATCTAGAAAGTCATTTCAAATCATTCTTTGGAATGATGAATTTTATTCTTGTTTTGCCTGTTCTGTTTTATAGTGGGAACGATTATATTATTTCTGCATTCAAAGGATTAAAACACAAATTTATTAATATCGATGTGCCCATTTCCTTAGGTATTATTACGCTTTTTGTTCAATCTTCATTTCAAATATTTACTAGCACAGGTTCTGGTTATATGGATTCCCTAGCTGGCTTGATTTTCTTTTTACTTATTGGGAAGTGGTATCAAAGTAAAAGCTATCAGGCCTTGTCTTTTGAACGTGATTACCGTTCATACTTCCCCGTTGCTGTCAGTAAAATTATAGAGGGTGAAGAGGAAAGCACACAGATCAATAAACTGAAAAAAGGTGATGTGATCTTAATTAGAAATCAGGAATTGATACCTGCTGATGCTATACTGACCAAAGGTGAAGCTTTAATCGACTATAGTTTTGTAACAGGAGAATCCAGGTCTGTCTTAAAATCAATAGGCGATCACTTGTTTGCGGGCGGCAAGCAAGTGGGAGGAGCCATCGAAATGTGTATTGAAAAGGAGGTTGTTCAATCTCGATTGACGCAACTTTGGAATCAGTCAGAAGAGAAAGAAATTTATTTTTCAAAGTTGAATTCTTTGATTGATCAGATAAGTAAATATTTCACACTTACAATAATTGTTATTGGTGCTCTAGCTGGTTTTTATTGGTTATTGCACGACACATCAAAAGCTGTATTTGCTTTTACATCAGTATTGATTGTCGCCTGCCCATGTGCTTTAGCTTTGTCATCTCCGTTTGCATTGGGTAATACGATGCGAATGTTTGGACGATTAGGGATCTATTTGAAAGGGGCTGATATCGTCGAAGCTTTAAGTGGAGTTGATACCATTGTTTTTGATAAAACAGGAACGATTACACAGGCTGATGCCGTTAGAGTTAAGTATAAAGGTGAAGCATTAAGCGAACAAGATTTGGATGCAGTCAAGTCATTATCCCGACATTCATCTCATGTTTTAAGTACGATACTTTACGATCATTTAAAAATGTCGACTTCCAGAAAGGTTCATGATTTTAAAGAAATGGTGTCCTTAGGTCTTTCTGGGCATATTGAAGGCAGAGAGGTGAAAATAGGTTCGGCCAGTTTCATTTTAGCTTCTAAAGCTGAAAATTTATCGGGTTCTACCGAAGTGTATGTCTCTATAGATGGTCAAGTGAAAGGGCGATTCATCATGAGTAATCAATATCGCACAGGCTTAAATGAGTTAATTGAGTCTCTATCATTAAATTATGATTTACATGTTCTTTCAGGCGACAATGATGCTGAAAAATCTAACTTGGCTAAAATCTTTCCAAAGAATTCTAGTCTATTATTCAATCAATCCCCAAAGGATAAGTTGGAATATATACAAACTCTAAAAAGTAGAGGACGTAAAATATTAATGATTGGCGATGGCTTGAATGATGCCGGAGCGCTAAAAGTGAGTGATGTCGGTATATCAATAGCAGATGATATTTACAATTTTTCCCCTGCTTGTGATGCTATTTTAGAGGCATCGAAATTCCAGGAGTTGAAACGCTTCTTAAGCATATCGAAGAAAGGGATGTGGGTAGTGAAATTAAGTTTCCTATTATCTTTTGCCTACAATATATTCGGTTTATATTTTGCTGTTCAAGGTATTTTATCTCCTATTCTAGCGGCTCTATTAATGCCAATAAGTTCAATATCCGTTGTAGCTTTTGCAAGTTTTACAACGAGTTATTTTGCCAGAAATAAGGAGGGGAAACAAATTTTAAAAAAGAACGATGTTTTGCCAAGTATTGGAAAAGTAAGTAAGAAACGTGTACAGCTCAATTAGGCTGTTTGATTATATACAAGATTAAAAAATTGAAACTTGAGTGTAATATTTGTTTTAATAGGGGTGAGTATGGTTGTAGCTGGAGGATTCTTGATCGGTTTTTTGTGGGCTGTAAAGAAAGGGCAGTATGATGATCATTATTCACCATCGGTCCGGATTTTATTCGATGACCAAGAAATAAAAGATCAGGAAAACGAAGAGACTCACGGGCGTGCGTCTAAACAAGAAGAAAGTGAAAATAAAGATAAAAAAGAGGATGATTCAAAATCCTCTCAGGAAAATTAAAAGAATTCATTCGTAATTTAATAAAGCTATAACATACATGGAAACACAACATTTTTCTTACGACAATAAAATCGTAAAATATTTTGCCTATGCTACCATTCTTTGGGGTGTAGTTGGGATGTTGGTCGGTCTTCTGGCTGCTTTACAATTGGCGTTCCCCGTTTTTAATTTTAATTTGGCCTACACCTCTTTTGGGAGAATCAGACCCGTTCATACTAATGCCGTAATCTTTGCCTTTGTTGGTAATGGAATTTTTGCAGCAGTTTATTATTCGCTTCAGCGTCTGCTAAAGGCTCGTATGTTTAGCGATAAAATGAGTTGGGTACACTTCTGGGGATGGCAAGCCATCATTGTTTCGGCTGCCGTAACTTTTGTGTTGGGGATTACTACCAGTAAGGAATATGCGGAGCTTGAGTGGCCTATCGATATAGCAATTACAATTATTTGGGTTGTTTTTGGATGGAATATGTTCGGAACAATTTTAAGAAGAAGAGCAGATCATCTATATGTATCAATTTGGTTTTATATCGCCACTTTTGTGACTGTTGCTGTGCTTCATATTGGTAACTCGATTGAGATTCCATATAGCTGGTTGCAATCTTATCCTGTTTATGCTGGTGTGCAAGATGCATTAGTTCAGTGGTGGTATGGTCATAATGCAGTCGCGTTTTTCTTGACAACACCCTATTTAGGTTTGATGTATTATTTCTTACCTAAGGCAGCAAATCGTCCGGTATACTCTTATCGATTATCAATTATCCACTTTTGGGCCCTGGTTTTCCTATATATCTGGGCTGGACCTCACCATTTATTATATACGGCTTTACCAGATTGGGCACAATCATTAGGAGTTGTATTTTCTATTATGCTGATTGCTCCATCGTGGGGTGGTATGTTTAATGGTTTATTGACTCTAAGAGGTGCTTGGGATAAGGTTCGTGATAATGCAACCCTTAAGTTTATGGTTGTAGCCGTTACTGCTTATGGTATGTCAACATTTGAAGGACCCATGATGTCCTTGAAATGGGTGAATGCATTAACGCATTATACGGATTGGAATATTGCTCACGTACATATTGGTGCCATGGGATGGAATGGTTTTTTAACCTTTGGTATGTTGTATTACCTATTCCCAAAAATGTGGAAAACTAAATTGTACTCTGATAAACTAGCAAATGCTCACTTCTGGATTGGAACTTTAGGAATCATTTTTTATGCTCTTCCATTGTATTGGGGAGCAGTTGTTCAAACCTTAATGTGGAAAGAATTTACGCCAGATGGTTTGTTAGCTTATCCTAATTTCTTAGAGACAATCACCCAGATACTTCCTATGTACCATGTGAGAATCTTAGGTGGAGTCTTCTACTTTGTAGGATTAATATTAATGGTTTATAACCTTCTTAAGACAGCTGCTTCTGGTAGTTGTGCTGATAATGAAAATGCTTCTGCTTTTGCATTGGTTACATCACCTAAGCGCGCTAAAGGTGAAGGTTTACATCGTTGGTTAGAGCGTCGTCCTGTTCAGTTTATGCTTTTAGCAACTGTTGCAATCCTAATTGGTGGAGCCTTCGAGGTTATTCCAACTTACCTTGTTAAGTCAAATATTCCAACTATTGAGAGTGTGAAACCTTATACGCCACTAGAGTTAGAAGGTCGTGATATTTATATTCGCGAAGGCTGTAATACCTGTCATACGCAAATGATTCGTCCTTTTAGATCGGAAACAGAGCGATATGGTGACTACTCTAAAGCTGGTGAACTGGTTTACAATCATCCACACTTATGGGGATCGAAACGTACTGGTCCAGACTTAGCTCGTGAAGGTGTGCCTGGAGGGAAGACGTATAAAACGAATGTTTGGCATTATAATCATATGCTTGATCCTCAAAAGATGAATGCACAATCGATTATGCCAGCATACCCTTGGTTGATAAAGGATGACTTGAGTACTAAGAATACATCAGCGAAAATTCGCGTTATGATTAAATTAGGTGTTCCTTATGACAAAGCTCCTTACCCAGCGAATTATGATGTTGTTGCTCTTGATGATTTAAAAAAGCAGGCAGATGAAATTGCTACTGATCTAAAGGAGAATGGTGTTGAAGTCGCAAGTGAAAAAGAAATTATTGCTCTTATTGCGTACCTACAACGTTTGGGTCGCGATATATCTGTTAAAGAATAAAATCAAGTTGTAAGGTTAAAGGATAAAGTAATTTGATACATTTTACTTTAGCCTTTACTCCTTTATACTTTAACCATATTAAGTATGAAACTAGTAAGTCATTATTTACAAAGTATATCAGATGTTGGTCTTTATCCCAGCATCTCCCTAATCATCTTTTTTAGTTTTTTCATGGGGATGATTTGGTGGACATTTAAAAAGAGTAACAGAAGCTACTTTCAAGATATGGAAAGCTATGCTCTCGAAGATGAAGGAGCAGAGTCAAACTCAAACCAGAGAATGCCTGAATAGCTGTAGCCTATATTCTGAGATATAAAATTGTTTAAGACATTAAAAAGATTCTGTAATGGAAAAAAAAGATAAGTTCCTTGAAGAAAATGCACACCTAATCAGTGATCATGATTACGATGGAATTCGTGAGTTAGATAATCCGATGCCAACTTGGTGGCGTTATTTATTCTATGTGACTATTGTGTTTGCAGCTGTTTATATGTTTCGTTACCACGTGTTCGGAGATGATCTTCAGATTGCTGAATATGAAAAGGAAATGGCTCTTGCTGCAGCAAACAAGCCAAAGCCAACATTCGACGAATTATCACTTGTATTGATGACCAATGCTAGTGATATTTCGGCTGGTAAAGCAATTTACGATAAAAATTGTGTGGCATGTCATGCATTGTTAGGAGAAGGAAATGCTATTGGTCCAAACCTAACTGATGATTATTGGTTAAACGGTGGTAGTCTTGAGGATGTTTATAAAATCATAAAAATAGGTAAGCCACTAAAAGGTATGTTAGCTTGGCAAAATCAGTTGTCACCGGAACAAATGTTGCAGGTTTCCAGCTATGTGATGACTCTGATTGGAACGAACCCTCCTAATGCTAAAGCAGCACAAGGTGAATTGTATAAACAAGAAAAATAAAAGATAATACAGCGAAATGCCCAACCAAAACTTTGATAATACTTATCGAGACCAACTTGCAACCTTAAATAAAAAAGGCAAAAGACAATGGGTGTATGCAAAACAACCTAAAGGGAAACTATATAATTACAGAAATTTTGTCAGCTATTTTCTGTTGACAATTCTTCTTGTAACTCCATTTATAAAGGTAAATGGTGATCCTTTAATCTTACTCAATGTTATTGAGCGTAAGTTTATTCTTTTTGGGGTACATTTTTGGCCTCAAGATTTCCATATCTTCTTGTTTTCGATGATTACCCTTTTTGTATTCATTGTGCTTTTTACAGTAAGTTATGGTCGTATTTGGTGTGGCTGGGCTTGTCCGCAGACTGTTTTTTTAGAATTTATTTTTCGTAGAATAGAATATTTAATAGAAGGAACGCCTCAGGAGCAACGTAAGTTGAAAACTCAGTCGATGAATTTTGAGAAGTTTTGGAAGAAAACGACGAAACATGTGTTGTTTTATATCATTTGTTTAATTCTTTCTAGTGCTCTACTTTCATATGTAAGAGGTGTTGATTTTGTATTAAACCTATGGGAAACCCCATCAAGTAGTTCTATTCTTTTTATTGCATTATTGTTTTTTTCAACAGTGATGTATTTTGTTTTCTCTCGCTTGAGAGAACAAGTATGCGCTATGATTTGTCCATACGGTCGTTTGCAAGGTGTTTTATTAGATTCAAACACTATTGTTGTCGCATACGATTACAAGCGAGGAGAAGAAAGAGCTCCTTTGGAAGCAGGAGAAGATAGAGAAGCTGATAACAAAGGGGATTGTATTGATTGTTACGATTGCGTTGATGTATGTCCTACTGGTATTGATGTTCGAGATGGTACTCAACTGGAATGTATTAACTGTACGGCTTGTATCGATGCTTGTAATTCAGTAATGGCCTGGCAGGGTAAACCAAAGGGATTGATTCGTTTTGATTCTGACAAGAATATTGCAGAAGGAATTAAGAAAAAATGGCCTGCTCGTAAGGTAGCTTATACCAGTGTTCTTATTATTTTACTTGGTGTTGTGGTGGGTTTGTTTGTATCTCGATCCGATTTGGAAGCTATTATTCTTCGCACACCAGGCTTGATGTATCAA
The DNA here is from genome assembly GCF_003863355.1 of Ancylomarina euxina. Taxonomy (GTDB): domain Bacteria; phylum Bacteroidota; class Bacteroidia; order Bacteroidales; family Marinifilaceae; genus Ancylomarina; species Ancylomarina euxinus. The sequence goes on from NZ_QQWG01000005.1 coordinate 117,417, forward strand.
GAACCAGCTGAAGGAATTATTAGCAATATGTACAGCTTTAAAATTGTGAACAAGACAACGGAAGATTTACCTGTTCAATTTAAAATACTTGATAAAGAAGGAGAGATTCAGATTATTGGAAAAACCTTTAATGCGGCAGCAAGTTCTATTCATGAAGGAACATTTTTTGCGAAGTTTCCTAAGGCCTATATTTTAACAGATAAGACACAAATACAAATTGGTGTTTATGCCAAAGAGAGATTAATTGAAAAAGTTAATCTGACTTTTGTTGGACCTAATTAGTAGATAGAAAATTAAATATGAAAAAATTAAGTTGGGGTACAAAACTTGCCATGTTTGCCTCTGTATATGTTATTGGCATTTTGGTTTTTGTAGGATTTAGTACAACTCAGGATATTAATCTGATTTCGAAGGATTATTATCCTCAAGGCATTGCATATCAATCTAAAATTGATAAGATTAAGAATGTTCAAACTTTAAAAGAGAAAGTTCTTGTTTCTCAGAAAGCAGGTGTTATACAAGTTCAATTCCCGGAAGGAATGCGATCAGGAGTTAGTGGAAGTATTATTTTTTATCGTCCATCTAATTCTGATAATGATTTGCGTTCAGATATAAATATTGATACAGCAGGACTTCAGGTTTTTGAGTCAGATAAATTTATTAATGGACGATATGCCATTAAAATTGATTGGAAGCATCAAGGTGAAGGCTACTATCAGGAGGAAGCCATTTACTTATCAAAGTAACATTTCGAATAATAAAAATATAAAAAAATGATCTTTTTATCCGCTCTAACTCTAGGTCTATTAGGTAGCTTTCACTGTGTGGGAATGTGTGGTCCAATTGCTTTGGCAATTCCACTTAAGACAGATTCCTGGTTACTCAGAATTTTAGGTGGAGTCATCTATAATCTTGGTCGTGCTATTACCTATGCTATAATGGGTGCTGTATTTGGTCTATTAGGTCAAGGTCTTGTAATGAGTGGTTTTCAGCAGTGGGTTTCTATTATTATGGGAGCGATCATGATCATTTCTGTACTGGCACCTTCTTTATATAAAAACAGGTTTGATACCGAAAAATCTGTTTTTGGCTTTGTTGGAAAAGTAAAAATATCACTTAGAAAGCTCTTCACTCAAAGCAGTCATTCAGCACTTTTTCTGATCGGTTTATTGAATGGCTTACTACCTTGTGGTTTGGTTTATTTTGCTATTGCAGGAGCTATAGCGACAGGTTCTGTTTATAGCGGTAGTTTATTCATGTTTGTTTTTGGTTTAGGAACAATTCCCATGCTATTAACCGTTTCTCTTATTGGAAATATGATTACGCTAGAGCTAAGAAAGAAGTTAACACGTGTTATTCCTTATGCTATTGTTTTCATAGGTGTTCTATTTATTCTTCGAGGTTTAAGTCTTGGTATTCCTTACCTAAGTCCACCTGAAAAAGCGATGACAGTTCCAGTCGAAAAGACTGAGGAGGCAAAGCCCAGTTGTTGTCATTAAGCTAGTATATAGCCAGATGAAAAATGAGTTAAAATGGAGAATCTCAATTAAGCTTTTTTTTTAAATTTGATTTCTAAAAGATTACTGTTAACTTAAAGAAATCATTTAACCAACAACCCGTGCTTATGAACTTATTAGATCCGATATTAAATTTTTTCCGTTCAGACACAGAAGATTTTTACTACGTCAAATTTGAACGTAACGAGAAGTGTTATTGCAACAGTGGTAAGAAGTATAAAATTTGTCATTATCCTCAACATTCAAAGTCAAGTAAGCGTGCTGTTCGAAAGATTAATTCATTAACTGGAGAAGAAACTTTTAAAGTTTTAACTATTAAAAGAATTAGAAAAGATCACGAATTATTTAAAGCGACTGTTATACAAGGGTAGTTTGCTACAAGACAAATAAAACAATAGAAAAGATAGGTTGGATAGATTCTAACCTATTTTTTTTCTTTAATCTTATTTACGATTTCATTATCAATACGTCCATATTCATTCCCCCACGAGTTTAAAATGTAATTAAATACCAAGCTAAGATCCTTATCATTAAGACCCGAAGCAGGCATGTAGCCGTTGTATTTTTCACCATTTACTTTTATCATTTTCCCACTACCATACTTTACCATTCTAATGGCATCTTCCAACTTATTCTTTAAATAATCAGAATTAGCGAGTGGAGGATAAACTCGAATTAATCCTTCTCCATTTTTTCGGTGACATGTCATACATTTAGCTCTATAAATTTGACTGCCTTTTTCTAATTCATTTTTGGGAATTTTTCCTTTGACGAGAAGAGTTTTATTGTCTGAACTTGTACAAGATAAAGATACAAGTAGAAACAAAATGAACAGTATGATAAGGGTTTGTCTCATTAGTTTTTGGTTTATATTCTAAAAATAGGTCCAATTCTGTTTATATCAAAGTCGACTTATTTGTTTTTAACCTAATCTGAAATTCTTGTTCAAAGTGAAAAACGTTCATAAATAGTTTAGTTGTCTCTATTTCTGATAAAAATTCAATATTATTCTTAGTTCAAATTACGTCCTGTATTTATTATTTTACATGGGATTTAGATTTATTTTATGTATTGTTTGGTAAGTAGTTGTGAATTATTTTCCACCTGCAAGTATTATTTATTATATTTAAAGGTGTTCAGTTTTAACTTGATTATCTCATAGTATTAATACAAGGAGGAGTTCAAATGAAATTATCACTTTTTTTATTTTTAGCATGTTTTCTGCAAATGCAGATTTTGTTTAGTCAGGATGTTGAGAAGAATGTGGAAGTTGGAATAATTGAACACCTTGATGAATTTGTCCCATCGGATATTCAGGTGATGAATGAAGCTGGTGAAATTGTCAATCTTAAAGATCAAATTGATAAGCCGACGGCATTGATTTTTGTTTATTTCCGATGCCCAGGAATTTGTAGTCCATTAATGGATGGATTGGCTGATGTGATCCAGAAATCTGATATGAATCTTTCTGAGGATTATCAAGTGTTAACTGTTGGCTTCGATCCCCGTGAAACCATTGATTTAGCCATCAAAAAGAAAAAAAACTACGAGGGGCTTATCACGAATAAGAACACAAAGGATGGCTGGCGTTTTTTCACATCTGATAGTGCTAATATTGCCAGAGTGACGGATGCACTAGGTTTTAAATATATCAAATCAGGGCAAGACTTTACCCATGCGGCTACAGTGATTATTTTAAGCCCCGATGGCAAGATTACCAGATATCTAAATGGAACCTATTTTTTACCCTTTGAATTCAAATTAGCTCTACTTGAAGCATCTAAAGGTCTTTCTGGTCCTACAATAAACAAGATTCTTCAGTTTTGTTATTCCTACGACCCGGTGGGACAAAGCTACGTTTTGAATGTAACCCGAGTGAGTGGTACTTTGATACTGGCCCTCGGATTAATTGTATTTCTATTACTAATCATTCGCAAACCACGAAGAAGAAACGATCCTAAGAACTAAACTATGATAGAAACACTAATTCAGGATTCGAACCCCAGTTTCCTTGACTACAAAGGTAGGTTTAAAGGCCTAATGGGTTGGATCTTTTCTACCGATCACAAAAGAATTGGACTATTGTATTTGTATAGTATGTTGGTCTTTTTCTCTGTGGCAGCCATACTTGGATTAATGATGAAGTTAGAGCTTATGGCTCCTGGAAAAACCATTATGGGTGCTCAAACCTATAATAGCTTCTTTACGCTTCATGGTATTACCATGATTTTTCTGATCGTTGTTCCTGGCTTACCAGCAGTTTTTGGTAATTTTTTCCTTCCCATCATGATTGGAGCAAAAGATGTTGCTTTCCCCAGATTGAATCTTTTATCATGGTGGATTTATATTGTAGGTGCTTTTATTGCTTTGTCTGCTCAATTCTTTGGCGATGGACCTCCTGACACAGGGTGGACATTCTATGCGCCCTATAGTTTCAGAACAGGAACGAATATGTTACCAGCTGTAACCGGAGCTTTTGTTTTAGGTTTTTCATCTATTGTAACTGGTATCAATTTTATTGTAACCATGCACCGAATGCGTGCTCCAGGAATGAATTGGATGAAAATGCCACTATTCCCTTGGGCTCTATATGGAACTTCATGGATTCAAGTGCTAGCAACCCCTATTGTTGGTGTTACTTTATTAATGGTGGTATTAGAAAGAACACTTCAAATTGGATTTTTTGATCCAGCATTAGGAGGTGATCCAATCTTATACCAACACTTATTTTGGATTTATTCCCATCCTGCTGTCTATATTATGATTCTACCTGCGATGGGCATCATTTCTGAGATCATACCAACATTCGCTCGCAAGACCATATTTGGGTACACGGCTATTGTTGTTTCAACATTAGCCATCGCTTTTGTTGGCTACTTTGTGTGGGGACACCATATGTTTACTTCGGGAATGAGTGGTGTTGCACTATATACTTTCTCAATATTGACTTTTCTTGTAGCTATTCCTAGTGCTATTAAAATTTTCAATTGGGTTGCTACCCTTCATAAGGCCTCTATTAATCTTCAAACGCCTTTTATTTGGGCTTTATGTTTCTTGTTTGTCTTTATGATTGGAGGTCTGTCGGGTATGGTATTGGGAGCACTCTCAGCAAATGTACATTTGCATGACACCGCTTTTGTGGTGGCTCACTTCCATTATATTGTTTTTGGTGGTACAGGTTTCGCTTTCTTTGGAGCTCTGCATTATTGGTACCCTAAAATGTTTGGTCGTATGTACGATATGGCGTGGGCAAATATTGGCCTGGCTATTTTCTTTACTGGTTTTAATACGCTTTATCTACCCATGTTTTTTCTTGGAATGACGGGGATGCCTCGTCGTTATTATGACTATGTTGAAAAATTTCATGGACCAAACATCATTTCTTCTTTGGGGGCTATGCTCATGATAGCTGGGTTGATTATTATTATTACAAATCTGGTTAGATCAACTCGTCATGGTGTTAAAGCTGAGAAAGATCCTTGGAAAGGTAAGACTTTGGAATGGACGGTTGATAGCCCTCCTAGCCTTGAAAATTTTGAAGAAATTCCTGTTGTAACTGATCATCCTTATAAATATGACTAATCACATCCACATTGACGAACATAGAGACGATGAAGGTGCTAAAACAGGTATGTGGATTTTTATTTTCACAGAACTCTTGCTTTTTGGTGGACTTTTTATTGTCTATTCAGTATATCGTTATTTAAACCCTATGGCTTTTCATTTAGCTGCGGAAGAACTGGATGTTTTTCTGGGGACAGTTAATACGGTAATCCTTTTAGTGAGTAGTATGACAATTGCCATGGCTATTACATCCATTCAATTGAAAAAGAAAGGACTCACTCTCATTTTGATGGGAGTGACCATCTTGTTAGCAATCATCTTTATGGTGAACAAATATTTTGAGTGGACTGGGAAAATTTCACATGGTATATTCCCTGGTAGCGAGATTCTTCATCAAAGCAGTCAAGGCGAGATCTTATTCTTCGGTTTGTATTATGCCATGACTGGCTTACACGCTCTGCATATTATTGTTGGAGTTGGTTTTATTGGCTACGTTATGTGGCTGGTAAAAACAGATGACGTCAAACATGATGATTATGTCATTCTTGAGAATAGTGCTTTGTACTGGCACCTGGTCGATTTGATTTGGATTTTCTTATTCCCATTGTTTTATCTTATTACTTAAAACTGAAATCATGGATAACAGTCAACATACTCATATCGTAAAATATAAAACCTTTGCTTGGGTTTTACTTATTTTATTGATTTTCACTTTTAGTTCTGTTGCAATTACTCAACTAGAATTGGGGGTTTATTCAGTAACAGCAGCTTTGGTTTTTGCATCAATAAAATCGGTTATTGTTTTGATGTATTTTATGCATCTTAAGTTTGATAAGAAATTTTATGCCATCATGATGGCTGGAATTGTTCTCTTATTAGCCTCTGTTATTTTTGTTACGTTTTTAGATTATTTATACCGATAGCTTATGTTTTCAAATGAAATGGCTGATGCATCCAATTTTGTAAAGGGAGTAGATACTTCATTTATGGTTATATTCGGAATAATCTCTTTTTTCCTTATTGGGATTACTGCGACTATGATTTATTTTGTTTTTAGATATAGAAAATCAAGACATCCCCAAGCAGTACAAATTCATGGTAACAATACGCTTGAGATCATTTGGACTCTAATACCGACTGTACTGGTGATGGTCATGTTTTATTATGGCTGGATGGGCTATAAACCGATGAAAGAAGTGCCTGATGATGCCTTTACAATTAAAAGTGTTGGCCGCATGTGGAATTGGCAATTTCAATATGAGAACGGTAAGATAACCGATACGCTTTATGTACCCAAAGATCGTGCAGTAAAGCTTGACCTTGTTGCTTTAGATGTTTTACATAGCCTTTATATTCCTGCATTCAGACTCAAACAGGATATGGTTCCTGGGAAAGAGCAATTTATGTGGTTTATCGCTGGTCGTGAGGGTGATTATGATCTGTTTTGTACAGAATATTGTGGCTTGTCTCATTCTTCAATGACGACCTCAGTAGTTGTTATGGCAGAAGACAAGTTCGATAAGTGGTATATAGATACCACTGTTGTTGCTCCACTTATTTCTGATAAACCCGGAGCACTAGGATTGCTTATTGTAAAAAAGAATGGCTGCTTGGCTTGTCATTCATTGGATGGATCTAAAATTGTCGGTCCAACCTGGAAAGGCTTGTTTGGCACTCAAGAGACAGTTGTGACAGATGGAGTAGAACGACAGTTAACTGTTGACAGTGCCTATGTTTTAAACTCTATTTATAATCCGAACGATGATATCGTAAAGGGTTTTAAAAAAGGCTTAATGCTATCTTATAAAAATGAATTAAAGGAAGAGGATATAAATGAAATTATTGAATTTATGAAGACTCTGAAATAGGTCTTACAATAGAAATTACTGAGCCTCTTTTAAGATAAATGCTCAAACGAAAAGACATAAAACCTATTGGGTTTTATGTCTTTTTAATTTTGTGTTAAAAATTATTCTATTTTTTGCAGCTTGTTTTTAACGTATGCGGTAATACGCCATCTGTCTTCTTGACTGATCTGAGAGGCATGTGCTCCCATGATACCCCAACCTACTGAAATCACATGGAAAATTTCTCCATCCGGGACTTTTTTCATTTTATTTGATAATAAGTTTGCTGCTTGATAAGGGTAACGTCCACTGGTTACAAGATAACCTTGTCCATCACCTACTTCTCCATGGCAATAAATACAAAATACCTCGTATTTTTTTTTGCCAGCTATAAGGGTTTCTTCATTAATGATTAACGGATTATCCCAGTTTTTCCCTGTTAACTCACGATTTTCATCCGATTTTTCAAGTGTGTATGGTATCATCCCTCTGGGAATAGTTCCTTTTACTGGCAAGCGGGCTGTTAAGTTATCAGCAAAGTTTGGATTCGCCGTATAGCTTTCATAAGCTCTGGAATTAGCCATATCCGGGAAATAGGAATGACCAGGATGGTTTCGATTTCTATCACAGGCCGAGAGAAAGATTATCGCCAAAAATAATAGACTTATATATGAAGCAGGTTTAAACATGATATGGACTTTTTATAAGACGTTTAGGTTTCGTAATGGAAACTTTCTTCAAGGAAAGGATCATTTTTGCATAATAAAGGTTTTTTCGAAAGAGCATTGAATACTACAAATAGGAAGCCTCCAAGGTATAAGCAGGCCGAACCTATTTCAATTAGACCAATTTGAGCTGTCTCTCCCAATATGCCAGGGCTTAGCATAAGATAGATATTTAGCCATTGCCCAATTAGAACCACTGCAGCAACCATGGCTAACCATTTGATATTACGTTTTGAGTTCCTGGTCATCAAAGCCAGGAATGGAAATACAAAATTTAGAACCAGAATGGCGAAAAATAAGATAGGGAAACCATTCAACCTTTGTGCGAAGTAAACGGTCTCTTCAGGAATATGACTGTACCAAATTAGCATGTATTGGAAAAACCAGAGGTACATCCAAAAAATACTGAATCCAAAAAGGTATTTACCTAAGTCATGAAGGTGTTCTTTATTTACAAAATCGATATATCCCTGAGATTTAAGCAAGGCTATAATCAGAATAAATGCGGCAATTCCTGAAACAAACAAACCAATAAAGACATACCAGCCAAAAAGTGTACTGTACCAATGTGGATCAACCGACATGATCCAATCCCAGGTCATTGTAGAACTACTGATAGCAAAGAAGGCCATAAATAAAGCAGCTAGAATCCTTCCTTGTTTGTGGAATTTGTAGTTATCAGATAAATCCTGAGAAATTGAATTTTTGCGAAGCAAATAACTTAGACCTATCCAACCTGCAAAATAAACAGCCATTCTAATAAAGAAAAAAGGCAAATTAAGATAGGCGGATTTTCCCTTAATGATTGGGTCATGTAGATCATGATGTGACCAGTGATACAAATCGTGCATGCCAAAAATTAGCAAGAACATCAATGCCGCTGAATAGGGCAGGAAAGTGCTTAGAGCTTCAGGTATTCGTTTTAAGCTCACATGCCAGCCCGAATGTGCAATTTTATGGAGCGCGATAAATAAGGCTCCAAAAAGAGAAAGAAACAGGAAATATAGGTTGTTAAGCAAAACATTCATCCAAACTTGTTTGTTATCGGGATTTTCTAAAAGAAAACTAAGCGCAATCAGTAGGCTACCAATAACAGAAATGGATAAAAATACCTGTTTTGTTTTTTTTGATAAGATATAATTCGTGTTCATCAGCTTATGATTTTGAATTAATTATTTATGCTCTTTGAGTTGAATCTCATGTGCCGCCTCTTGCTCTAAGATGGCCTTAACATTATTGAAGTGTTCATCATTTTCGTTTGCTTCAATAATGATGACGAAACGATCATCAGTTATTCTTTCATCGTGAATTTTATTCTTAGCTCCTAATCCCAATTTTGATCTGAAAAGGAAAGCGAATACCATGGCGACGGCAGCAAATAGCACGGTAACTTCAAAGGTGATGGGTATAAAGGATGGAATAGAAAAATGAGGCTTCCCACCAATAAATAGGGGATAATCAACTACAAATGTCCAGGTTTGAAAACCGAAAGCAAAAAGTGTTCCTATAGCTCCTGCAATAAAACCAACAGTAGGTAGTTTGGATTCTTTTAAACCCAAAACCTTATCTAAGCCATGTACCGGAAGAGGCGTTAAAACATCGAGTATCAATATTTTCTTTTCCATTAATGTTTTGCTTGCCCTCAAAAGATCTTCTTCATCTGTGAAATAGGCTGAAATATAGCTTCTCATAGCGTTTCGTTTTTAGTTTCTTTTTCACCTGAGCTTTTAATAACCGTTTTAATCTCAGCAATAGCAATCACAGGAAATACCCGAATAAATAATAGAAAACATGAGAAAAATAAGCCAAGTGTACCTATGAAGATTCCAACTTCAACAATGGTTGGTGAGTACATGGACCAACTCGATGGCAGGTAGTCGCGATGTAATGACGTAACGATGATCACGAATCTCTCGAACCACATACCAATATTGATAAAGATTGAAAGAATAAAGGTAAAGACAAGATTTCGCCTCAGTTTTCTGAACCACAGGAGTTGTGGTGATATGACATTACAAGTCATCATGATTGCATAAGCCCACCAATATGGTCCTGTTGCACGGTTAAGAAAGGCATATTGCTCATATTCTACACCAGAGTACCATGAGATAAAGAGTTCGGTCATATATGCAATTCCCACGATTGACCCTGTTGCAATGATGATTTTATTCATCGATTCAATATGTGACAGGGTGATGTAGTTTTCCAAATTGAGAACCTTACGTGTAACAATCAATAAGGTTAGTACCATCGCAAAGCCTGAGAAAATGGCACCTGCCACAAAATAGGGTGGGAAAATAGTCGTATGCCAACCCGGAATTATCGCGGTAGCAAAGTCAGAACTTACAATACTATGAACCGAAAGAACCAGTGGTGCAGCTAGACCGGCTAATATTAAACTGAGTTTTTCGTGACGTTGCCAGTGTTTTACAGATCCTGTCCATCCGAAACTAAGCAAGCCATAAATGTATTTCTTTGCTTTAGATGTCACTCTGTCTCTCATGGTTCCGATATCAGGGATTAGACCCATATACCAAAATAGTAAGGATACTAAAAGGTAGGTCGAAATAGCAAAAACATCCCATAAGAGAGGCGAATTAAAATTCACCCAAAGACCACGAGTATTAGGATAAGGAAAAACAAAAAATGCCAATAGAGGACGTCCCATATGAATTAATGGAAAGAGACCAGCACACATAACTGCAAATATGGTCATGGCTTCAGCAGAACGGTTGATACTTGTTCTCCATTTTTGACGGAAGAGTAAAAGAATAGCAGATATAAAAGTTCCAGCATGACCAATACCGACCCACCAAACAAAATTGGTGATTCCCCACCCCCAACCAATGGTTCGATTGAGTCCCCAAGTTCCTATACCTTCCCATACAGTATAACCCATCATGGCAAGACCAAAAAACATGGCTGATAAACTTATGGTCAGCCCCATATACCAAGCTTTTCCAGGTTTGCCCTCAATAGGAGCGGCAATATCCTTAGTTATTTGGCTATAAGTTTTGTTTCCCTTTATTAGAGGTTCTCGAATTGGAGATACGTACATAACTTGATATTATAGTGGTTTAACTCTTTTTATTTCTGATTCTGGTTAGATAACTAACCGAAGGAAGTGTATGAATTTCTTCCAATAAATGGTAGTTTCTATCACTGGAAGCGACTTTAAATAAGTCACTAGCCTTGTCATTTAGATCTCCGAATAGGATGGCTCCAGAAGGGCAGGTTTGTTGGCAGGCCGTATTGATATCACCGTCTTTAACTTTTCGTCCTTCAAGCTTCGCATTAAGTTTACCTTCCTGAATTCTCTGAACACACATCGAACACTTTTCAATCACACCTTTAGCCCTAATGGTTACATCAGGATTAAGTACCATACGACTTAAATCTAAAGTCATTCCAGCTGGATCGTGAAGGTTATTTGGAATTGAATCAGCTTGGGTATAATCGAACCAATTAAAACGTCTGACCTTATAGGGACAGTTATTACCGCAATAGCGAGTTCCAATACACCTGTTGTAAATCATTTGATTCAATCCCTCACTACTGTGGTTTGTAGCGGCTACAGGGCAAACATTTTCGCAAGGTGCATTATCGCAATGCTGACACATAACAGGTTGGAAAACGACGCCAGGTTTGTTTTCATCACCAGAGAAATAACGGTCAATTCTGATCCACGACATTTCGTGAGCGCGAATAACTTCTTTCTTTCCTACAATCGGGACATTGTTTTCAGCCTGACAAGCTATTGTACAAGCCCCACACCCAATGCAGGCATTTAAATCAATTGCTAATCCCCAATGATGATTCGGAAATTCGGGTTCTTTATAAATCCCTGCATTCTTATACTCGTGTTTATGATCGTTTCCTGCTTTGGGGTTTTTCTTATATTCATCCAGATTTGCTTCACGAACGATTGCTCGACCTTCCATAGAATGGTGAGTTTGAGTCATCGCAAAATCGAAATGTCCTTCAACTTTTTCAAGCTTGACTGAAGAATGTTGATTCGTGTTTAGATGACTTGCTTTAAAGCCAACATCTTTACCAACTTTACCACAAATAGTTCTTCCATACCCTATCGCGATAGAGACAGTGTTATAAGCTTGACCAGGCAGAATATAGACTGGTAATTCAAGATCACCATTGAGTTTAACCATATTCCCGGTTTCAAGACCAAGTTCTTTGGCTTGCTTAGGTGAAATATTGAGGTAATTATCCCAGCAAATTTTACTTATAGGATCTGGCATTTCTTGCAACCATGGATTATTAGCCATACTGCCATCCCCAATGGTTACCTTTTCGTATACCTGGAGTTCAATCCTATTCGTTTTCTTTTTTTGAGTAATGGCCTCAAGGATTTTAATAATATCAAGCTCAGCAAACTTTAGTTTGTTACCTGTTACAGCCTTCGTTTGAAAGATGCCTTCTTGTAAGGTATGCTCCCAATAGGATTTAAAGTTTGTGTAAAGTGTTTGACTTGGGAAAAGTGTTTCTTCCCAATGTTTCATGATAAATTTATGGTAATCGACATCCTCACCGGACCATTTTAAAAGAGATGCCTGAAACTGGCGGGTATCGAATAGTGGATGGATAGCAGGTTGCATTAAACTGTACGAATCTTTTTTGATCTCTGCATCATTCCAACTTTCCAGATAATGATTATCAGGAGCTATGTATTTCATCAACGATGTGGTTTCGTTTGGCGTCTCATGAATTGATAAACTGAATGAAAGAGATTCAATCGCTTTCTTAAGTTTTTCTCCTTTGGGATGAGAATACACTGGATTGGTATGATAGCATATTAGACCTTTTATTTGTCCAGATGCTAAATTGTCTATAAGTTGATCCATATCTTCATCAATGGCTTGATGATTGAGAAGAGGAGTGTCCATATTAATGCTAGAATTGAAATTCTCTAGTTCATAATTAATGGCATTAATCAGAATTTGTGCATTCAAATTCCGGCTTCCGGAAACAACTAATGAACGTGATTTTTGATCAAGTAAATCTTTTGCCAGCTCTTTAATAACTTTCGTTGGCTCTGGAACATTATTTTTTTGCTGGCCTTTTAATATGAGAATTTCATTGTAAAGTTGAGCAATCAGAAGGTTTAGTTCCGATGGTTTTATCGCGTGTCTTTCATCGGCATTACTTCCCGTTAAACTCATTCTCGATTCAAACTGAATATGTCGAGACATCTTATTTAGGGAACCTGAAAGTTTGCGGGTATCCGAATATGTTTTGATGTATTCGGCAGGGTTGAGCCATGTTCCTAAGAAATCGGCATCGAAACTAACAATCAAATTAGCTTTGTTGAATCGATAATTAGGTAATCCATTTTTGTCAAAACAAAGTTTTTGTGCTCTTAGGATTGCACTAGCCGATTGGGTGTCGTATTGTACCCATTTGATATTTGGATAAGTATCAGTAAACTGTTGAATGGCTTTACGGGTAGACGGACTGAAAATAGTCGGTGTTAATAAAGCGATTTGATTATCTTTTTGGGAATTTAATGCTTTTAATATTGATTCATCAAACTCAGCCCATGGAACTTGCTTTTGGTTAATTTGAGGAGACTGATAACGACTATTGTCGTATAAGCTTAAAACTGAAGCTTGAGTGCGAGCAGAACAAGCTCCATTACTGATTGGAGATAAATTGTTGCCCTCAATTTTTATGGGGCGACCTTCTCTGGTTTTGATTAGTATACTGGCATAATCACTGCCATTTATATAAGTAGAAGCATAATAGTTGGCTATGCCTGGGGTAATTTCCTCTGGTTTATTCAAATATGGAATTGCTTTTTGAACCGCATTTTCACAGCTTGATAAAACAGTTGTAATAGCTAAACTGTAACCACAAAGCTTTAAGAAATCTCGACGATTACTCTTAGTTTCAGCCGTTCCATCTTCAAAAATATCGAGAACCTGCTCCAAATTACCTTTGGGGATGTGTTTTACTTGTTTAATTTCAGGACTCTCATTTTTTTCTTGCTGGCTTTTCCAGTATTTTTTCATATTGGGTGTTTTTTTCAGTTAGCTACTTAGGTTAATAAGTGTTGCTTGGTCTAGTAATGACAGCGGGCACATTCTCGTCCCCCAATATCTTTAACTCGAACACTATCGATTTGTTCTTTTGCAAGTTTAATATGGAGTTCTTTGAATGTATTAGAGTAATAGTTGTTCGTACTGAAATCAACAGCTGTTTTATCATGGCAATCTAAACACCAACCCATTGATAAATCCTCAACTTGTTTCACGATATGCATTTGTTCAACTTCTCCATGGCATTCCTGACATTCACGTTTTCCCACATTCACATGTTGTGCATGGCTGAAAAAGACATGATCAGGAAGTTTATGAATACGGACCCATTCTATTGCTTTATTGTTCTCAACTGCAGCATGAATTTTATTTATTTCAAACTTGCCTGAATTTCGACCTTCTCGAACTATTGAATGGCAGTTGAGACAAACATTAGCAGAGGGGATAACTGCAGATTTACTATTGTCGACACCTGTATGGCAATACCTACAATCTATTTTATTATCAGTAGCATGTACTTTGTGTGAGAATTTTATGGGTTGATCGGGAGCGTAATTCTCATGACGTCCAAGTGCCATTGCATCTTCACTTAACATTTTTATTTGATAACCTAATGCCAAAAATAAGATCAGAATTGTGATGAATTTGTATTTTATCTTCTTAGTGAAGAGTAAGTCTATTAAAGCAAGTGTAATGATTAAACCTAAAAATAGAAAGAGGATAAGGTTGTTAACAATTGGTTTTGGTTGTTCTGTACCTTGGTTCTTTAATTTGAGTAGATAATTCTTGATATGGCTGAGTTCTTCTTCACTGTATTCGTATCCAGCATGAACTTCAGACATAAGCTTTGCAATAGGTACATTTAAAACAGAGTTAAAATCAGATATTTCTTTATTCGAAAAACGATGAGCAATATCCCATGCTGAAGGATTCCAGTTAAGCGTATCTGAAAAACTGATATTATGGCAGCTAATGCAAGCTTTTAATTTAGTTTTTGTAAGTACTAAGCCCTTAAAAATACGTTCACCCTTCTTTGATGATTCGAGGAAATTGTGATCAGATTTATCGTGATTTTGTGTGTTTTGATTCTCGGAAAAAGATGGGGAGCTTGTCAGTAGAAAAAAGACTATAGAAAAGAATAGGTAAAGTTTACTCATGGTAGAATGATTTACAAATGCTTTATATAAATATGATGTCTATATTCTCGATAAGAAACCAGATTTTATTTAGAAGATCTGGAATGATTTAATTCTTAGTTAATTGTACTCGTCTTACAAGTTAAAAATTTTACTTAATTAATCACAGTTTAACTTTCAGTTTTTTTTAATATAGAATATCAATACTGATTTTTCTATAGATTAATTTCTCTTGGCTTGCCATAGGATATTGAATGATCTGCGAATTTTATTTATAATATAAAAGGAAAGATATATTTCATAATTAATTGGAAGTGTTTTTTAGATAAAGCATTTTTTGAAAAAAATTGAAACAAAAAAGCCTTCATTCGTTAAAATGAAGGCTTTGTAATATTGTCAGTTATATCTGTTTATTTTCTCAGGTAATCTATTAATGAGAAGAAGATATAAACAAATAGAATTAGCGGAATAACTAACCATTTTAGAAGGATTGCTAAAACCACTAAGGTGATTAGAAATAAATATCGAATTTGATTTTCTCGCCACTTAAGACTCTTAACTTTTAAAGCAAACATGGGTATTTCAGATACTAACAGGAATGAGGTGATGAGTATAGCTGCTAGAATAAACCATTGGTTAGAAAGTAAGCCTTCAATCATTGGGTAGTCTCCAAAGTGAAAGATGATGGGTAAAGAAGCCCAAAACATGGCATTTGCAGGCGTAGGAACACCAATAAATGAAGAAGTCTGACGCGTATCGACATTAAATTTAGCCAATCGAAGTCCTGAGAAAATGGAGATGATAAAGGCGGATAATAAAATGGCTATTTGCGAATAACTTAAGTTTTCTGGAGTGAAAGCCGCAGCAGAATCTCCCAGAACGGCAAAGCGTAAGTATGAAAAGGCTATGGTTGCTGGTGCAAAACCAAAACTTAGCATATCTGCTAATGAGTCCAGTTCTTTACCCATTTCAGAATAGGCACCTAACAATCGGGCGAAGAGTCCATCCATAAAATCGAATACTGCGGCTAGAATGATTAAAAGAGCAGCAGGGTATAAATAACCTTCAATAGCCAATAAACTGGCAATACAACCTGATAGAATATTTAAACAGGTAATGGCATTTGGGATATGTTTTGTGATTGACATCGTATCGAATTATTTTGATCAATAAATATGGCTCAGCTATGTGAGTCATGCAAAATTAATCTAAAAATCGGAATGGACTGAAAAGTTTCATAGAGAATGTCGTTGAATAAAAAAAGCATTGTATTTTTACGCTTCGTCCAAAATCTAAAAGATGCAAAAATACTTAACTCTGATATTCTTTATTTTTTCTGGCTTGAGCCTTTTCTCTCAAACCTCGGCACCAAAATACAGCAATGAATTCTTATCTGTAGGAGTGGGGGCAAGAGCCTTTGCTATGGGAAATGTTGCAGTTGCCTCGCAAAAAGGAGTTGAAGCAGCTTATTGGAATCCTGCAAGTTTGGTTGATTTAAACAAGAAATATGAAATCTCAGCCATGCACGCCGAATATTTTGCAGGAATGGCAGCCTACGATTATGTGGGCTTTGGTATTAAATTGGATGAGAAAAGTGCTTTGGCTTTAAGTGTGATTCGATATGGGGTTGATGATATTCCAAATACGCTTGAGTTAATTGACAAAGATGGAAATATTAGATACGACCTAGTCACAACGTTTTCGGCAGCTGATTATGCCTTTCTATTTTCCTATGCCAAGCAAACAAAGATTAAAGGTTTGTCTATTGGAGGAAATGTCAAGATAATTTATCGTCATACTGGAGAATTTGCTTCAGCCTATGGGTTTGGAATTGATGCAGCCATAAAATACAAACGAGGAAAGTGGCAAATGGGAGCTGTAATCCGCGATGCCAGTTCAACGTTTAACGCTTGGGTTTTTAAGACTGATGACCTTGAAAAAGTCTATAATACAACGGGAAATGAAATTCCTGAGAATTCTACTGAGATTACCTTGCCTAGGTTGATTTTAGGAGTGGGTCGTGAAGTTAGATTAAGCGATAAAGTTAGGGTATTAGCTGAGTTGGATGCAGATATAACCTTTGATGGTAAACGTCATACTTTAATTGAAGGAGATCCCATAAGTATCGATCCACACATGGGACTAGAATTTCAATATCAAGATTTGATTTATCTTAGAATGGGCCTTGGTAATATCCAACGAGAGACTGATTTTAAACAAAAGGAATCACTAGTTTTTCAACCTAACCTAGGTTTGGGTATCCACTATAAAAACTTTAGGCTAGATTATGCTCTAACTGATATTGGAGATCAATCTATCTCTAAATATTCTAATGTGTTTTCACTTTCATATGCTTTCGACTAAATTATTAAGACTATAAAGAGAGCGTTGTTTAAAGTTTATTTTGATTCTTTTTATTCTGATTCAAGATTTTGAATACCAAATTTTCTTAAATCTTTATAACTTGTAATGCCCCGAAATTTCATTACTTTCGATATTTTGTGTAAGCTATTTTTTCTAACTGAAACTTAATCAACCTATGCGTATCTCAATTATTGATTTAGGTACCAATACTTTTAATTTACTTGTAGCTGATATCTCAGCTGATAAGCAAATTAACATACTTCATCGTTCTAAATATCCTGTAAAGCTAGGTGAAGGTGGAATCAACCAGAACTATATTACGGATGAGGCTAAAGATCGTGCACATCTTGCTTTTGTCGAAATGAAAGAAATTATCAATTCTTACCAAACAGTGAAAACTTTTGGATTTGCGACATCTGCTATTAGAACCGCGAATAATGGAATAGATTTTGTAAAACAAATTCGTCAGGATTTTGATATTGATATTCAGGTTATATCTGGGAATCGTGAGGCTGAGTTAATTTATTATGGAACCCGTGAGGCGGTAGGCCTAGACAATGAGGTTGTAGCGATACTTGATATAGGAGGAGGAAGTAACGAGATCATTATTGCCAATTCGGAAAAGATATTTTGGAAGAAATCTTATCCAATAGGCATGACTCGTTTGTTGGAACAATTTCAACCTTCCGATCCAATAAAAATGGATGAGCTTCAGGATATTGAAGAATTCTTAAAAGATAAATTGAGCGATTTAATTATAGCTTTGAAAAAATTCTCAGTAAAGAAATTGATAGGGTCATCAGGCTCTTTCTCTACTTTGCGTCAGGTTATTTTAGCTGAAGAGAAAACCGAATTTCAACCTGAAGAAACCCATTACAATATCAACCTCGAAGATTTTAATACCTTGCATAAACGGTTTTTAGATTCGACTTTAGAAGAGAGAATGCAAATGGGAGGGATGGATTCTGCAAGGGTACATCTTATGGTGCTTGCGAGTATTTTCATCAATTTTCTTGTGAAAGAAAGTGAGTTGTCAATATTATTCCAGTCTTCTTACGCATTGAAAGAAGGTGCACTTTTCGACTACCTTAAGACATTAAGTCAATCAGAAAAATCGATATCTTCGGATAAATAAAAATATTTAAGTCATTATTTTAATATCAACAGCATGTCAAAAATTTTAATCATCGATGACGAAAGAAGCATTCGTAATACATTGAAAGATATTCTTTCTTACGAAAACTATCAAGTGAGTCTAGCTGAGAACGGAATGGAAGCCATTAAAATGGTTGGAGCGAATGAATTTGACGTGATTCTTTGCGATATAAAAATGCCAGAAATGGATGGACTTGAGGTTTTGGAAAAGTTGCAGGAAATTGCATTTGATGTCCCTGTTATTATGATTTCAGGGCATGGAAATATCGATACAGCAGTAGAAGCGATAAAAAAAGGGGCTTTCGACTTTATTGAGAAACCACTTGATCTAAATAGAATTCTTATCACAATTAAAAATGCGCTTGATAAAGCTGTTCTTCTGACTGAGACAAAGGTTCTTAAGAGAAAAGTTAATAAGAAATATGACATGATTGGCGAATCTAAAGCTATCATGGAGTTAAATGATATGATAGAGAAAGTGGCCCCTACTGATGCCCGAGTTTTAATTACTGGCCCAAATGGGACGGGTAAAGAATTGGTTGCTCATCGTATTCATGAAAAAAGTAATCGAGTAAAACAACCTTTTGTAGAGGTTAATTGTGCGGCAATCCCTTCTGAATTGATTGAGAGTGAGTTGTTTGGTCATGAGAAAGGTTCCTTTACATCTGCTCATAAGCAACGTAAAGGAAAATTTGAATTGTCAGATGGTGGCACTCTATTTCTAGATGAGATTGGCGATATGAGTTTGTCAGCCCAGGCTAAGGTTTTGCGAGCTCTGCAAGAGAGTAAGATTACTCGAGTAGGTGGAGATAAAGAAATTAAGGTTAATGTAAGGGTGATTGCGGCTACGAATAAGAACCTTTCTGAGGAGATTGTCTTAGGTAAGTTTAGAGAAGACTTATATCATCGATTAAGTGTGATTTTAATTAAAGTGCCTGCCCTAAACGAAAGATTAGAAGATATTCCTTTATTAGCTCAGCATTTTATCGATATTATTTGTTCAGAGATGGGATTACCTCCTAAATCTATTGCTGAAGATGCTATTGCAGAATTATTAAAACTGGATTATACCGGAAATATTCGAGAGTTTAGAAATATCATAGAGCGTTTAATAATTTTGGGCGATAAAGAAATTACACAACAAGATATTAAGCTGTATGCTGGCGCAAACAGAGACTAATCGATGACTTATTAATAGCCATTATTGAGGATGAAAACGAAAGATCATAAAACCCATATAGGAATTTACGGACGTAGAAACTACGGCAAATCTTCCATCATTAATACTTTAGCTGATCAACAAATTGCTATTGTTTCAGAAACGGCTGGCACAACAACAGATCCTGTTAAAAAATCCTTTGAGATATTAGATTATGCACCTGTCATTTTGGTTGATACGGCCGGAATTGATGACATAGGCGAATTGGGTGCTAAGCGAATTGAAAAGACCTTGCATTCTATTTCGACCATTGATTTGGCTATTCTCGTGATTGCTGATAATGTTTTTGGAAATTTCGAAGAAGATTTGATTAGCAAATTCAATTATTATAAAACCCCATTTTTCATCATTCACAATAAGTCCGATGAGACGAAAATTGATGAGCCTTTAAAAGCCAAGCTTGAGAAGGATTATCAAACGTCTGTTATTGATTTTTCTACAGTTAATCCTGATAATTTCGATGAGGTTATTGAATTGATTAAGAGAACAGCACCAGAATCTTCAAAAGTTTTTAAAACGATAATTGGTGATTTAATTCAACCTAACGATGTGGTAATGTTGATTTGTCCAATTGATTCTGAAGCTCCATCTGGACGTATGATTTTGCCACAAGTACAACTCATTAGAGATGTATTGGATAATCATTGCATCAATATTGTTCTACAACAAGATCAGGTGACTGAATTTTTTAAAACCACCAATGTAAAGCCGAAACTAGCGATTACTGATAGTCAGATATTCGATTTGGCAGGACAATTGGTCCCTAAAGATATCCCACTGACAAGTTTTAGTACTGTTTTGGCAAGGCAGAAAGGTGATTTTGAAAACTATTTAAAAGGAACACCAAAGATTGACGACTTGAAAGGTGGTGATCGAGTTTTAATTCTTGAGTCTTGTTCACATCATGTGTCATGTGAAGATATTGGACGATTTAAGCTACCTGCATGGTTGAAAAAATATTGCGATTGTGAATTAGATATTGATATCGTTTCAGGTTTAGATGCCATTCAACGTCCGATTAAGGATTATGCGATGGTGATTCAATGTGGAGGGTGTATGATTACAAAAAAGCAAATTCATAATCGACTTTTGCCTGCTATTGAAGCTGGAATTCCAGTTAGTAATTACGGCTTGGCGATTGCTTACGTGCAAGGTATATATACAAGGGCTGTTGAGCCATTCAAGCTTTAAGCTAAACACACACACTATTCTTAAACTGTAATTGATTATTAATATATGGCCAATAATTTTACTAAATCGAGTGCTACTTTTGGAACTTTACCAGTCTTTATGACTGCCATTTCTACTATTTTAGGAGCCATATTATTCCTTCGTTTTGGATGGGCAGTAGGTAATGTTGGTCTTATCGGTATCATTGGAATTATCATTCTTGGACATATGGTTACCATCCCAACAGCTATGGCAGTTGCTGAAATTGCAACAAACCAAAAAGTACTGGGGGGAGGTGCCTACTATATTATTTCTCGATCTTTCGGCTTGAATATTGGAGCGGCAATTGGGATTACACTTTATCTTTCTCAAGCCATATCGGTAGCCTTTTATATTATAGCATTTGCCGAAGCGTTTGATCCGGTTATACAATGGGTTGCCAATGATTTTGGTTGGCTTATTTACGATAAACGTGCGATTTCTGTGCCTGCTATGATGCTTCTGTCTGGTTTATTTCTATGGCGAGGTTCAAATGTGGGAATGAAAGTGTTATATGTGGTTGTTGGAACATTAGCCATTTCACTTTTCATGTTTTTTATTGGCTCACCTACCGATGCACCTCAGGATATTGTTTTGGATGCAACTATCGAAAATCCTAAAAGCTTTTTCTACGTGTTTACAATTATATTCCCTGCTTTTACAGGACTTGCAGCTGGTTTAGGCTTGTCTGGAGAGCTTAAGAATCCAAAAAAATCAATTCCTCGTGGAACGATTTGGGCAACCGTTGGTGGTTTGATCATTTATTTGTTTGCTGCCTATAAATTTACAGTGTCTGCTAGCCCTGAGGACTTAGATAGCAACCAGCTTATCATGAGTAATATTGCTATTTGGGGACCAATTATTCCTATAGGTTTAGCTGCCGCATCATTATCATCTGCATTGGGATCTATTATGGTAGCACCTCGTACTTTGCAAGCCATTGGGATGGATGATATCTTCCCACAGGAAGGCTTAAATAAATGGCTGAAAAAGGAGAATCGAAAAACGACAGAGCCTCTAAATGCTTCAGTCATCTCTATCGTTATTGCATTTATATTTATCTTGATTGGCGATGTTGATTTTGTTGCACAGATTATCTCAATGTTCTTTATGGTGACCTATGGTGCCATTTGTATGATTTCATTTCTGGAGCATTTTGCTGCTGACCCATCTTACCGACCAACTTTCCGATCTCGCTGGTATCTATCTTTAATGGGAGCCATTCTTTCATTTTGGATCATGTTTCAAATGAATATGGTCTATGCTATTGTTTCATTACTGATTATGGGAGTGATTTATTATGGTATAAATGTAAGTAATAAGGAACATCGAGGTTTAGCTAAACTTTTCCGCGGTGTGGTTTTTCAATTGAGTCGATACCTGCAAATTTTTGCTCAACGAGCTGAGAAAGTAGATCGCGAAGTGAGTTGGAGACCCTTTGCAATTTGTATTTCTCAAGATACCTTTAAGCGCCGTTCAGCTTTTGATTTACTGCGCTGGATTTCATATAAGTATGGTTTCGGAACCTATATTCATTATTTGGAAGGTTTTCTAAATGAGAAAACGAATGATGAGTCTAAAAATGTAATGAAACGCTTGATTCATCTGGCATCGGGAAGTCGTAATCGTGTTTTCTTAGATACGATTATTAGTCCTTCTATGACCTCAGCCATTGCACAGGTGATGCAACTATCTGGTATATCAGGACATGGTTATAATTCAATTTTATTTGAGTATTCGCGTACTAAACCTAAGCAGTTGAATTATGTGATTGATAACTACGAATTGATTGAGTCAACTCAATTTGATGTTTGTGTTTTGAATACCTCGTATAAGGGTTTTGGTTATCACAAGGAAATTCATATTTGGATTGGTTCTAAGGATTACGAGAATGCCAATCTTATGATTCTTTTGGCCTATATCATTCAAGGGCATCCTGACTGGAAGAAGAGTATGATTAAGATTTTTGCCATGTATCCAGAGAAAGATCTGGAAGTGGAACAAGGCAAATTATTAAGTCTAATCCGCTCGGGACAATTGCCTATTTCTTCTAGTAATATTGAATTAATTGGAATTGATCATACTGATAAGAAGAAGGAGATCATGAACAAATCGATGGATGCAGATTTAACAATTTTGGGCTTCAACAGAGAAGATGTAGATCGAGATAAATTGGATATGTTTACCGGATTCGACGATATGGGTAATATTCTTTTTGTGAGTTCTTACAAGAAAATTAAGATCAAATAGAAATTTGAATGTTGATTGGATATCAATTTAACTTTTATTTATTTCTAAATTTGCATCGATAGAGTTATCAAAATAAGAGTGAATCCTGTATGAAAAGGATAATCTCAGACTAATTTATAAGAAATATAGATGGAACGTATAGCCATATTTCCAGGATCGTTTGATCCATTTACAGTGGGACACGAATCAATTGTTACTCGAGCATTGCCATTGTTCGATAAGATCATAATTGCCATAGGTTACAATGCTGAGAAAAGGCAGTTTTTTCCAGTAGAGAAACGTATTCAGTGGATAAAAGAAACCTTCAACAACAATCCTAGAATTGAGGTTGAAATATATAGTGGCCTTACAGTCGAATACTGCAAGGCAAAAGGGGCTCAATTTATTTTGAGAGGTTTGCGCACAGCAGCTGACTTTGAATATGAGCGTGCCATTGCACAAATCAACAAGAAAATGGAATACGATTTGGAATCAATTTTCTTACTGACGACTCCTGAACATACCCCGATTACATCAACCATTGTTCGTGATATTATGCGTCATGGTGGTGATGCATCACAATTTGTGCCTAAGGTACTAGATCCTGAGGCTTATAAATTGTAAGATATTAAATATTCTGGCTATTCATATTAGGCAATCTGATTTGAATAGCCTTTGTTTTGAAATTCACAGATAAGAACAGAATATGCGATCACTATTTCTTTTACTGATATTGACTCTTGGAGTACAAAGTTCGTTTGCGAAAAAAGTTAAGTTGTTTGGGCAGCATGCAGCCTATGCCAATGCGCAAATAAAGGTGCTTTGTTACGATGATGCCTTTTCGAAAACGGAGAAGGAGTTAGCCATTTTGCAACTCGATAGGCAAGGTCAGTTTTCTGTTGAATTCGAAATAGCAGAAACGCAAATGGTGTTTTTGCCTTTAGGTGTGTTCCGAGGATATTTTTTTGCAGAGACTGGTAAAGAATATCAGTTGAGTTTACCCCCAAGGAGAGACTTATCTCCATCGCAGAGAATCGATCCTTTTTTTGAACCTCAGGATGTCTTATTAGGTTTTAGAAATACTGATAAAGATGGATTGAATAGTTTGATTAGAGAGTTTGATAATCAGTTTGACAACTTTATTAATCAAAATTTCGATGATATTTACAATCAGCGTTCCAGTTCTGTTGGTGTTGGGTTTGCAAAACAAATGAAGAGCGATTATGTTCAGGTGACGAATACTTATTTTCAAGTTTATCTAAAATATCGTTTGGGTTTTCTGGATTATTTAGCCTCTCCAGAGGCCTATATCAGCTTGGAGAGTAAATACTTTACGAAGCAAGCACTAGAGTTGAATAATACAGCTTATACTACTTTGTTCAATAAAATTTACGACAATTCTTTATCCTCAGCTTTTCATCGAAAAGAAAAATCGAAATTTAATAAGGCTCTTGAATCTTCTGATCCTTATTCCAACTTGAGTAAGGTAATGCAAAGCTATACTGTCTATCAGGACAAAACTTTTAGAGATTTACTTTTGGCTAAGGCCGTTTTTAATGGAACAGAGAATGCAGTTCTTTCTCGAAGTAAAGCAATAGAAATCCTTCAAAAGATAAATGAGAATTCGACAGACTCAAGAGTAAGCCAGTTGATAAAGAATTATTTGGTAAACTTATCTCATCTACTTAAAAACACAGATGTTCCAAATTTTAAACTTGGAGATATTGTTTTAGAAGATTATAAGGGCAAATATCTGTATCTGAATTTTTGTAACACGACGAATTCGGTTTGGGAGAATGATCTCGAATCGCTTAAGAAACTGCATGAAGCCTTTGGTAAGGATATTGAATTTTTAAGTGTTGCTAGCGATTTAGATACTGCTCGTTTTACGAATAGATTGAAACAAAAAGACATCACTTGGCCAATGGTCCAGATTGATTCAGAAAACTCAATTCTAGCGGATTTTAAGATAAATGTATTTCCAACTTATATTATTATTAATCCCGAAGGTAAAGTATATCAATACCCTGCAAGAGGCCCACACGATGGGGTGGAGAAAATCTTTGTTAAGATTCAAAGAAATCTGCTTCGCAAAAACTATTCTCAGAAAAAGTAGAAGGCCTGATTCATATCAAATTTAAGCTATTTCTTTGATGACTTCTAAAATGGAGGCATAGGTGTTTGCTCTGAATTCGTCTAGTTTATTGGTTGGAATCCAGCTTACATCTTCAATGTCTTCTTCAGTTTGAGGAACTAGTTTTTCATTGCCAGAATAGCTCATTTTAAACCAATAGCTACGTTTCAATATCCATGAATTATTCATCCAATAGGTATGGTATGTCGACTCCAGTTCTTCGTCGACTTGTAGATTGCTAATACCACATTCTTCCTCAACCTCACGCAGTGCAGCTTCGTCTATCGTTTCACCATTTTCTACTTTCCCTTTAGGTAAATCCCACTTTCCTAGTCTATGAATGGCCAGGATCTCATTTTCCTGATTGAAGACTAATCCACCAGCAGCTTCTATATATTTAAATTGATTCTTGAATTCTGAGAAAAGAGCTTCCACATCTGCAGCTGCAAAAAAAAGAGACTCTTTATTTTCATCATGGTCAAAATCAGAAACGATAGCTTCAAGATTATCTCCTTCAGTCCACAGATATACCATGTATGGAAAATTCATACTTTCAGCCTTATCGCCTAAGAAAATTGCACGATCTTTAAAAAATACTTTATACATTTGCGGATGATTTCAGATTAAGAGACTTGTAGTGTAAAAGTTTGTATCACTGTGGTATAAGCTTGAGTGTTACACTCAGTTTTGTTTAATCAACTCATATTTTGAACCATTTAATCCAATAGTCCTATGCAAAGTACTGCAAAACAAATCGCTGAATACCTTTTGCAAATAAAAGCAATTAAGCTAGAACCAACAAACCCATTCACTTGGGCTTCGGGATGGAAGTCGCCAATTTATTGTGATAACCGTAAAACTTTATCGTATCCAGAAGTGAGAAACGATATTAAAAAAGCATTTGCTAAGGCTGTTTTAGCAAAATATCCAGATGTTGAAGTTATTGCAGGTGTTGCAACTGGCGCTATTGCTCTTGGTGCATTGGTTGCTGATGAACTAAATTTACCAATGGTTTATATTCGCTCTTCGGCTAAGGCTCATGGAATGACAAATATGATTGAAGGCGATTTAAAAGCTGGACAGAAGGTTGTTGTTATTGAAGATTTGATTTCTACAGGTGGGTCGAGTTTGAAAGCTGTAGAGGCTCTTCGTGAAGCAGGATGTGATGTTATGGGAATGTTTGCAATTTTCACATACGGATTCAAGACAGCTGAAGATAACTTCACAGAAGCCAAATGTGAATTAGAAACGTTGAGTAATTACAACATCATGATCGATCGTGCTCTTGAGATTGGATATATTAAGAACGAAGATGTTGATCAGTTAAAAGAATGGCGTAAAGATCCATCAACTTGGATGCAGAAATAAAAGCTAGAAATAGCCAATAAAAAATACATCAAAAGAGAGTGTCTTATCATGAGGCACCCTCTTTTGTATTCTAAAAGAAAAGTATATGTCAACAACGAAGATTGTAAGTGATATCAAAATTATTCCAAATCATGTGAATAGTATTTATTCCTTTTTATCTGATTTTAGAAAAATTGCTAAAGTTTTTGAACTGGCTGCAGAAAACCCTGAAGTGCAAGCGAAAATCGAAGAGCAAACTAATAAGAAGATGAATTTCAAGGATCAAATTGAGCATTGGGAAGCTACCGAAGACAATTGTTCTTTTGTAATTAAAGGTTTTGGTGAAGCAGGTTTGCAGTTTGTTGATAAAGAGGAAAACAAAAGCCTGAAATTGACAGGATACGGACGAAGTCCTTTTGAGTTTTATATGTGGATTCAGCTCATAGAGCAAGGACCTTATGAGACAAAGCTTCGATTAACTGTTCATGCCGAGTTGAACGCCATGATGAAAATGATGTTGAAGAAAAAATTGGAAAAAGGAATTGACCAATTGGCTGAAGGAATGACCCAAATTCCTTATCAAAATCTTCAGAATATCGGGTAAATATGATTTGTTGATGTGCAAATTAGATGATCTGATGATGAAAATAGCCAGACTTTAGAGTTTGGCTATTTTTGTTTTATATAAATATTAGAAAGTTCTCGTCATTTTGTAGGTGTCAATATTCAAATTTGTCAAATTCGCATCAGATATTTCTTTAAATTGATATGACGGTGCTCTGCACCCCAATCCTGTATCAGGTATGTGTTCTACAGATATTAAGATGCTCTGCACCTATACCTACATTTTTAATTTAAGGAAATATTTATTGATGAAAGTTGAAAAGTTAAAAGAATGAAGTGATATTTAGTCAAACAGAACACGAACTCTAGACACTTATTACTTTTAACTAAACTTGTTATTAAGCGACAGAGTCGCGTAATATTTATAGCTGTTATAAAATCATGAAGAAATGGCATCCTATCTTTCCGTCGAATGCGTAAATGTTGAAAAAAGAGCTTAGCGTTTACGAGACGGAAGTCACAGAGATTATTTATTCACAGGTATATTTTTTAAAAGTTTTGATAATGAATATCAATAGATTCCTTTCTGATATGGTGAAGTCTATCTGATAAAGGAAACTTCTTTAAAATTGTAGGTTCTGACCACCTTCTCTTCATCTTGAATTAGTAGTTGACCAAATTCAGATATACCAACAATTTGTCCTTTAAACTGTCCTTCTTCATCCTTGAATGTATGTTCTTCCTTCATCCAAAACATCGCTTTAAGATAATCATCCTTTAATTCGTAGCCCTTTCCATTTAGTAATTGGAAATATCGATTTTCAATAGAGGCTAACAGTTTTATCAACTCCTTTTCAAGATCATAAGTTTCATTTGTTAGCATATGAAGTGAAATAGGGTTGGGTGCATCTGAAAGAAACCGTTTCTGATTAATGTTTAGCCCAATACCACATACCGAATGTGACAGATAAGCTCCCATAATAGATTGTTCGATTAAGATTCCAGCAATTTTTTTGTCACTTACATAAATATCGTTTGGCCATTTCACTGAAACGTCCTCAGAATAAGTGTCTAAGTAATCTTTTACTCCCAGTGAAACAATCATTGAAACCTGAAATTGATCCTGTGCTTTTATAAAGTCAGGGCGAAGTATCAGACTAATGGTAAGGTTTTTGCCACTTTCACTTTCCCAAGCATTTGTTTGCTGTCCGCGGCCTTCTGTCTGATTTAATGCCATAACGACAGTGCCACCTGACGGATTGGTATCTTTAATCAGTTGGAGCGCATGCAAGTTGGTTGAGTCAAGTTGTTCGACTCTAATAATACGTTCGGAATGAAATAAATTTGGCATAGGGTGGATTCAAATTTGATTTGGTGCAAAATTAAGACGAAGATTTCGATTTCTAAGACATCAAACTCTGTTTTTATCATCTAGACCTAAATCTAAAGTTTGCTTTATTATAATAGACTTAAAAAAAAATTATCTTTGTAAGATTAAAATTAATATATGACTAAAAAAAGAGAACATTTACCTGAAAAATTAGTCGATACGATTATTGAAGCTTTAAAGAATTTAAAAGCGGTTGATATTGTAAGTGTTGATTTAAAAAATGTAAGTGGCGCTGTATGTAAGTATTTCGTTATTTGTAACGGAACATCAAATACACATGTTTCAGCACTTGCAGATAATGTAGAAGACGAAACATTAGAAAAATTAAATGAAAAAGTGTGGAGGGTGGAAGGTAAACAAAATGCTCAATGGGTGCTTTTGGATTATGCCGATGTTGTCGTTCACGTTTTTCAAAAAGAATATCGCGATTATTATCAATTAGAACAACTTTGGGCTGATGCTAATATAACTTGTATCCCTGACGTTCATTAATCAGTAGAAATAGAATTATACAAAATATAATGACAGAAAAGAAATCGCCTAACACGCCTCCTCCTTCAGATAAGAAAGGAAAGAGCCCAAATAATATGATGAAAGCTCCTAAATTCAATGCTTATTGGATCTATGGAATTATAGCTCTTTCATTTTTAGCCATTCAATATTTTACTTACCAACAAAACCCTAAGGAAACGAGTTGGCATAAAGTGAAAGTTGAAATGTTACGTAACCATGATGTTGAGAAAATAGAGATTGTACGTAACCTGGGTAACGTTAATGTTTATATAAAAGATGCGAATCTAGAAAAGTATCCAGATTTATTTTCAAATTCATTTGATTCACCATCTAAGGCCGGACCGCATTACTTCTTCACAATTGGTTCTATCGAGAACTTTGAGCAAAATTTGGAAAGTGCTCAAGAATCTATGCCTGAAGCTGATCGAGTTGCCGTAAAATATGTTGATCACAAAGATTACTTTGGTGATATTATAGGATTTTTATTTCCTATTCTGATTATTCTGGCTATTTGGTTCTTTGTATTTAAGAGAATGAGCAAAGGTGCTGGCGGAGGTGCTGGCGGAGGAAATATTTTTAATGTTGGAAAATCAAAAGCTAAAGTTTTTGATAAAGAGTCTGATATTAAAACAAACTTTAAGGATGTTGCAGGTTTGGCTGAGGCTAAGCAAGAGGTAGAAGAAATTGTAGAATTCTTAAAGTTTCCTGAGAAATATACTCAATTAGGTGGTAAAATACCTAAAGGAGCATTGCTGGTAGGCCCTCCGGGAACAGGTAAGACACTTTTGGCTAAGGCTGTGGCTGGTGAAGCTCACGTACCTTTCTTTAGTATGTCAGGCTCTGATTTTGTTGAGATGTTTGTCGGTGTTGGTGCTAGTCGTGTTCGTGATCTATTTAAGCAGGCTAAAGAGAAATCACCTTGTATCATTTTCATCGATGAGATTGATGCTATTGGTCGTGCTAGAGGTAAGAATCCAAATATGGGAGCTAACGATGAGCGTGAGAATACATTGAATCAGTTATTGACCGAGATGGATGGTTTTGATACCAACTCGGGGGTTATTATTCTTGCGGCAACTAACCGTGCTGATATTCTTGATAGAGCTTTGATGCGTGCCGGTCGTTTTGATCGTCAAATCCACGTTGAGCTACCAGACTTAAATGAGCGTGAAGAAATTTTCAATGTACATCTTCGTCCACTCAAGCTTGATGAATCGGTTAAGAGTGAATTTTTAGCGAAGCAAACACCAGGTTTCTCGGGAGCTGATATTGCTAATGTTTGTAACGAGTCGGCTTTGATCGCTGCTCGTAAAAAGAAGAATGTTATTCAGAAGCAAGATTTCCTTGATGCAGTTGACCGAATTATTGGAGGTTTAGAGAAAAAAAATAAGATTATCTCAGTAAATGAGAAGAAGACCATTGCTTATCATGAAGCTGGTCATGCAACTATTTCCTGGTTGTTAGAATATGCTCATCCTTTGGTGAAAGTTACCATTGTGCCACGTGGAAAAGCTCTTGGCGCGGCTTGGTATCTGCCAGAAGAGAGAAGTATTACAACAAAAGAACAGTTGCTAGACGAAATGTGTTCTGCTCTTGGAGGACGTGCTGCAGAAGAATTAACCTTTGGTAAGATTTCTACAGGTGCACAAAATGATCTAGAGAAAGTAACTAAGCAGGCAATGGCTATGGTTTCTATCTTTGGAATGAGTGAAAAAGTTGGTAACGTAAGTTATTACGACTCATCAGGACAGTCTGATTATGGATTCTCTAAACCCTATAGTGAGAAAACTGCCGAGCTTATCGATAAGGAAGTTAAAGAATTGATTGAGACTTCATATAAGAGAGCTAAGCAGATCCTAAAGGATAATATGGAAGGTCACCAAAAAGTGAGCCAATTGTTATTGGAGCGTGAGGTGATATTCAGTGAAGATTTAGAGGCTATATTTGGAAAGAGAGATTTTGGTACTGAAGAGTCCAAAATACTTCCAGTAGATGTTCCTGAGAAAGAAGAAAGATCAGAAGAAGAGAACAACTCTAAGGCTGTTTAATTCCTTGTACCAGATATTTATTAAAGCTAAGTTGTCTATGAGAGTTGACAACTTAGCTATTTTTTGTTTAAATTGGCGGCTTAATTTTGTTGGGTTGTATTAATTCATATTCATAGTGGGGGAATTTATAAAAAGAGCTTTAACAGCAGTATTATTCGGAATTATTTTAATTGCAGGGATCAACCTTCATCCTGTAGGCTTTATTGCGACCTTCTTGGGAATAGCACTTTTAGCCAACTATGAATTTTATGGCCTAATAAAAAAGGCTAATGCGTCACCTCAGATCAGTACAGGACTATTAGCCGTTGTGTTATTATTTGCTGCTGTAACGTCACATATTTATTATGGGAAAGCAATCTTTTCTCACTTATTACTCTTACTTGTATTTTTAAGTTTTATTATTGAGCTTTATCGTAAGAAGGATAATCCTTTTGCTAATATAGCCTATACTTTATTAGGAATTATTTATGTGGCTTTGCCTTTCGCTTTACTGATTTATCTTGTATTTCAGAATGGAGTTGAGCAGTTCAGACCTGATATTGTAATGGGTATCTTTATTATGATTTGGGTAAATGATACGCTTGCCTATCTAGTTGGTGTTAATTTTGGTAAGCATAGATTATTCGAGCGTATCTCTCCTAAGAAATCTTGGGAAGGAAGTATTGGCGGTGGTATTGCAACCCTGCTAGCTGCTTTGGGATGCTCATATTTTAGTCAGGAGCTAAGTTTGGTTTTATGGCTTTCAGTAGGACTTATTGTTGCTGTTGCTGGTGGTTTAGGTGATTTGGTTGAATCTCTTTTTAAGCGCAGCATTAAAGTGAAAGATTCAGGTTCAATTTTACCTGGACATGGTGGGATTTTAGATCGCTTTGATGCGATTTTGATTGTGGCTCCTATTGTCTATGTATTCCTGGAAATTGTAAAGGAGTTCAGTAAGTAATATTGAATATCGATATATAAAACAAAGAAAAGCGATCAACTTAATTGTTGATCGTTTTTTTTATATTCTTGTTTTTTTATTTTTCACATCCTCACATCAAAGTCCTCTCATCCATTCGGGTCTGAGTTTTGCATTTGCGGGATCGTCAAATACACCATTTATACGATCTAGGAGCTCTTCTTTATCTCTATTGAGATTACCTTTGAGAATTAGATAATTCGAGGCATGATCGCTACGAAAGACGGTATTGTCGAGTTCCAGCGTTTCTATAAACACTTTCATTTCAGCTATCAGTTCAATGGTGTTTAGTGGAATAAATTCATCATTAAACTTCTGTTTGAAATGATCTTCTCCATATGGGTAACTCAATACCAGTGTCGATAAAAACTCGGGTTGAATTTCGTTCACAACTTTTGCTGAATTGATGGCATGCTGCTCAGAATATTTTTGTCCACCCAAACCATTCAATATCATGACTGATAATTTGATACCAGCCTGTCTTGCTTTCTTTAAAGCACTGCTTGTACTACTAAAATCTTCTCCTTTGTTTATGACCTGTAGTAATTTATCATCACCAGATTCGATTCCAACATAAAGTAATTTTAAACCTTTTGAGGTTAATATTCTCAGTTCTTCATCGGTTTTGGATTCAATATCCCGAGGTAAAGCATAGGCTGAAACTCGGTTAAGTTTTGGAAAGGTTGCATTTAGCTTATCTAATAAACGACTTAGTTTATCGAAGGACATAACCATGGCATTGCCATCAGCCAAAAATACCTTTCGGATTTGATCAGCTTGAGATGATAAACTGTCAATTTCGGCAAAGATTTCTTCTTCAGGTCTAAGTCGGAATTGCTTGTTACTGTACATTTCGCAAAAGGCACATTTATTCCAGGCACAGCCTAAACTAACTTGTAATATAAGAGAATAGGCCTCACTTGGAGGTCTGAAAAGGGGTTCGTCGTATGTTATCATCTTGCAAAAATATCAAAATTTGAATAGTGATTCATAAAAAATGCCCCGTTTAAAACGAGGCATTGATTAAAATCTATGAGTAGAAGGTTTTATTGATGATAATTGCGATAATTATTTAATCTCTAAATCATCACATCATCACATCATCACATCATCACATCCTCATATCACCACATTATCTGTGATAGCGTAACCATTTCCATATCTCTTTGTAAGAAACTTTTTTGCCATACATTAGAATACCTGTACGGTAAATTTTTGCAGCTACCCAAGTTACAAATATGAATGATGCAACCAGTAACCCCATTGATAGTAGTAACTCCCATAATGGAACCCCAAAAGGTATACGTACCAACATAACAATTGGAGATGTCAATGGAATGATAGATCCCCAGAAAGCGATTGCACCTTCGGGATTTTTGGCTGCTGCCATTCCAATATATAAAGCAAGAACAAGAGGCAATGAAATTGGCAACATAAACTGTTGAGTTTCGGTTTCGTTATCAACGGCTGAACCAACGGCAGCAAATAAGGCTGAATACAATAAATAACCAGCTAGAAAAAAGAAGATAAAACCTCCTAATATACTCATAATATAGGCCATGTCGAAAGTTCCAAGAACATCCTGCATCATATTTAACTGAGCCTGATTCATTGCTTGTCCTGTACTTGGCAATTGACTGATAGAGGAAGCTTGTTGTATGCTCGATGCATCAAGCCCTGGTAAGAAAATAGCACTACCAATCATGATAATTGCTCCTGATAGAATGACCCACATTAAGAATTGAGTTAAGCCAACCATCGCGACACCGACGATTTTACCCATCATTAACTGGAAAGGCTTAACAGATGAAATGATCACTTCGATAATTCGGTTGCTTTTTTCTTCGATAACCCCTCGCATCACCTGAACACCATACATGAAAATAAACATGTAGATAATGAAACTCATGGCAAAGCCAAGTCCCATTGCAATTTCAGTTGAGCTTTGTTTAATCT
The DNA here is from genome assembly GCF_003863355.1 of Ancylomarina euxina. GTDB lineage: Bacteria > Bacteroidota > Bacteroidia > Bacteroidales > Marinifilaceae > Ancylomarina > Ancylomarina euxinus. Next base: position 151,345 of record NZ_QQWG01000005.1, read on the forward strand.
CTCCGTCATCACCAAATTTTATGGTCTTTACCGATATTGGAGTTTTAGTTGCCGCTAATTTTTGCTCCAAATCAGGCATATTAGCTTCTGCAATTATTTTCGAACGCTTAATCGTTTCTATATGATTACGAATTTGCGATCCAACCTCTGATTTAACTTCTATGGTCACTTGCTTAAACGAAAATAGCTCGGTCGACTGTGATTCTAGTATGTCTTTCGGAATTTTAAGAAGTGCATAATACCCCTTGGTATCCAACATTTTCTTAGCTTCATCAAAGCTTGTGTTCTCTAAATATTCGAAGGTGGTGAAATCTTTTGATTCTACTGGGCTAACCAGTTCAGATTCATTGATAACCCCAATGGTTCTTTTTTCGGTATCGTCCTTCATCATCATCCATATCATAAAAGCATATATACCTGCAATTAGAATAGGTGTAAGAAATGTTAGGAGTAAGAAGGATTTCTTTTTAACTCGTGATAAATATTCACGTTGAATAATGATTAATATCTTGTTCATTGTATTTATCTATAAGTCCGATGAGATCGGAATGAAAATGAATTCTATTATTTGTTTATTTAGTTGATTATTCAAAATCAAGACTAAGATTTTTTTCGTTCACAACGCGAATAAAAATATCGTTCATGCTTGGAATAATTTCGTTGAATGAAACAATCTCGACATGAGGGAGTATTTGATTTAACAAATCATTAGAGCTTGTTCCATTATTTAATTTCAACCTTAAAGATTCGAATTCCTTACCTGATTGATGTTCTAATATTTCAATATCACTTGATAAATTTGCCTTTAGCTTTTCTTGATCACCAGTGAAAGAAACATTATAAGTATTGGTTCGGTATTCTTTTTTGATATCTTCAAAAGAGCCATCAAGTATTTTTTCAGACTTATGAATAAGTGCAATATGATCGCAAATTTCTTCGACAGATGCCATATTGTGAGTTGAGAAAATAATGGTGCAGCCCTTATCGCGTAGTTCTAATATTTCTTTTTTAAGAAGGTTTGCATTAATAGGGTCAAATCCACTAAAAGGCTCATCGAATATTAGAAGTTTAGGTTCGTGAAGAATGGTTGTGATGAATTGGATTTTCTGAGCCATTCCTTTAGAAAGCTCTTCAACTTTTTTATCCCACCATTCTAAAATATCGAATTTCTTAAACCAAGCTTGTAGTTTAGCAGTTGCATCTTGCTTGCTCATCCCTTTTAACTGAGCCAAGTAAATAGATTGCTCACCAACCTTCATTTTCTTGTATAAGCCACGCTCCTCAGGTAAATAACCAATATGGTGTACGTGTTCTGCTTTTAAAGGTTCACCATTAAAGAAAACCTCGCCTGAGTCAGGGCCAGTAATTTGATTAATTATTCGAATTAGAGTTGTTTTACCAGCACCATTAGGCCCAAGTAGACCAAATATGCTTCCTTCAGAAACCGATATGCTTACACCTTTTAGAGCTGTGTGTCCTGCATATTGTTTTACTATATTTTTTGCTTCGAAAAACATCATGTATAAATAAATTAAAGGGGTTTTAATGATTAATAGTTAGTTTCAATATCGTGTTTACTAATTAGTGTACAAAATACCTAAAAGTTACATCTGTTTAATATAAAATCGATATAAAGGTGAAAGTTAGCGATTATACCTTTAAAAATAAGGACAAAAAAAATCCCTCAGATATTTCTGAGGGATTTACGCTTGACTATTTTTTTAGTCGAAGAAGTTTCTAACTTTTTTGAAGAAGCTTTTTTCTTGTGAGCTTGGATTCGGCTTAAATGATTCAGAAGCCTGAAGTTTTTCAAGAAGTTTCTGTTCATCTTTACTAACCTTATTAGGAACCCAAACATTTATTTTAACCAACAAGTCTCCACGTCCGTAACCATTAATATCAGGTAATCCTTTTCCGCGCAAGCGAAGAATCTTACCTGGTTGTGTTCCGCCATCGATTTTAACTTTTACCTTATTTTCGATAGTTGGAATCTCAACAGCTGTTCCTAATATTGAATCAGGAATGCTAATAAATAAATTGTATAATAAATCGTTTTCATCACGAATAAGCTCTGGATGTTCTTCCTCGTGAACTAAAATCAATAAATCACCATTCACTCCACCACGACGAGCTGCATTGCCTCGTCCGCTTACCGATAGTTGCATGCCTTCAGCAACACCCGCAGGAATATTGATTGTGATAACTTCGTCGTCTTTTACGATACCTTCGCCAGCACAGGATTTACATTTGTGGGTGATAATTTTTCCTTCACCATTACATGATGGACAGACTGCACTGGTTTGCATCTGACCTAAGATTGTATTCTGAATGCGTGTTACCTGCCCCGTTCCATGACACTGTGAACAGTTAGAGTGTGAAGAACCACCTTCAGCTCCTGAACCACTACAATCGTGACACTCAACATGCTTTTTAACCTTGATTTTCTTTTCAACGCCGCTTGCAATTTCCTCAAGTGTCAGCTTAACTTTTACTCTTAAGTTGCTACCACGGTTCACACGCTGTGAACTGCGTCCGCCGCCACCGAAACCTCCAAAGAAAGATCCGCCACCGAAAATATCACCAAAATGAGAGAAGATATCATCCATGTTCATGCCGCCGCCGCCGAAACCACCTCCAGCTGAACCGCTCATACCAGCATGTCCATATTGATCGTAACGCTGACGTTTTTGATCATTGCTTAAAACCTCATAAGCTTCAGCTGCTTCTTTAAACTTTTCTTCAGCCTCTTTATTATCAGGGTTTTTGTCAGGATGAAATTGTATAGCTTTCTTACGATAAGCCTTTTTTAGCTCTGGTCCTGTAGCATTTTTTGATACACCAAGTACTTCATAGTAATCTCTTTTCGACATCTTAATTCAGCTTTGTTTTGATTAATATTATTCTCCAACGACTACTTTTGAAAAGCGAATCACTTTATCGTTTAGGAAATATCCTTTTTCTACGCAATCAACTACTTTTCCTTTTAATTTTTTGCTAGGAGCAGGAATCTTAGTGATAGCCTCGTGTAAATCGGTATCGAAAGCCTGGTTTGTAGCCTCAATTTCTTTCACACCCTGTTGGATCATAAAATCTTTGAAGTTTGTATATATCAAATGAATGCCTTCTTTTACGCCCTTAATATCATTAGACTCATCTACAGATTTTAAGGCACGTTCGAAGTTATCCATCACGGGAAGAACATTAAGTAATATCTTTTCACCTGCTGATTTTGTCAGCTCCATCTTCTCTTTAAGGGTACGTTTACGGTAATTATCGAATTCAGCCGATAATCTCATATACTTGTCGTTTGTTTCATTAAGCTGATTTCTAAGTGCCTCAATTTCGTCAGCTTTTTTTTCTTCTTCTGTCTTTAAATCTTCGACCTTCTCTTCCGTAGCATTCACCTCTTCGACAGTATCATTTTCAGGAGTAACAGCTTCTTTTGCTTCCAAATCTTCTTTGTCTAACTTGCTTTTATCTTTTGTCATCTCGTTATTTTTCTAATAAATGCCAAATTACTCTGGGCTTTAGTTTCACTATTTGTTTGTCAGTAATTATCAACTTTAATATCTGGTTTGCATTGCTGCTAAAATTACAGGCATCTCAATTACAAAATGTTTGCCAATGCCCTAATTTCCGACAAATTGGCACAAAGATAAAACTTGTCGGTTAAGTTTGCAGTTTTTTGTAGAACTTAATGGCAATTTTTCATGACAAGACATGTTTAATTAAATTACTTACAGCTATTCGTGAATTGGAAGCATAAAAAAAGAGTTGTTCATTTTCAGAACAACTCTTAGCCTATTTATTAGAAATAGCATCTATTTTTTTAAGTAGTGTTGTAAAATCAACTCCAACTTTTGACCTCTTAAATCCTTTGCTAGAATAGTGCCATTCTCGTCGATAAGAAAGTTCGATGGAATAGAGTTAATACCAAATTTCACAGCGGTAGGTGAGTACCATCCCTGGAGTTCACTAACGTGATAGTCCCATGTTAATTCATCTTTTTTAATGGCATTTTTCCAGCTACTAACCTGTTTATCTAAAGAAAAACTGAGTACGGTAAATCCCTTCCCATTTTTAAATTCCTGGTCTTTGAATTTGTTATAAACAGAAACAACCCAAGGGTTTTCGTCACGACATGGTCCACACCATGAAGCCCAAAAATCAACAAGAACAAGCTTGCCTTTTAGATCGCTTAGGTTGATCATTTTGCCATCAGGAGATTTCGCCGAAATTTCAGGGATTTTATCCCCAATATTTATACCTTCTTTAACATCTTTTTCTCCAGCAAATACAGAAAAAGAAATAACTAAGAGTGTAATTAGTATACTTAGATTTAATTTTTTCATAGCAAATTAACTTTTTTTAAGTGCAATTACGTTTGTAATTGCTTCATGGTTTATTTATAAGACTAAAACTAGTTAATTGTTTCTATTTAGACTGTTAATAAATAGTTAATTGTCGATTCTTCTAATTTTGGCTCCAATTGCATTTAGTCTAAGATCTATATTTTCGTACCCTCTATCTATTTGATCAATATTTTGAATGGTACTCGTTCCTTCAGCCGATAGGGCGGCAATTAAAAGAGAAACCCCAGCTCGAATATCAGGTGAAACCATTTTGGTTGCTCTAAGTTGTGATTCTTGATTAAGACCAATAACAGTTGCTCTATGAGGATCGCATAGAATAATTTGTGCACCCATATCTATCAATTTATCCGTGAAGAAAAGGCGGGATTCAAACATTTTTTGATGAATTAGTACGCTTCCTTTTGCTTGAGTAGCAACAACCAGGATAATACTTATAAGATCTGGAGTTAATCCAGGCCATGGAGCATCAGAAATGGTAAGGATGGAACCATCCATAAAATTCTCTATCGTATAACTCTCCTGCTTTGGGATGTAAATATCGTCACCAATAATCTCGAGTTTAATCCCCAATTTTTTGAATGTATCTGGAATAACACCTAGTTCTTTATAGGCAACATTTTTTATGGTAATTTCAGATTTCGTCATAGCTGCTAAGCCAATGAAACTACCAATCTCAATCATATCAGGAAGAATTCTGTGCTCACAACCCGATAGGCTTTTAACACCTTCGACATAAAGTAAGTTGGAGCCTATTCCTGTGATTTTTGCTCCCATAGAATTCAACATCTTGCATAATTGTTGAATGTAAGGCTCACAGGCAGCATTGTAAATTGTAGTGGTCCCTTCAGCAAGCACAGCAGCCATAATTATATTAGCTGTACCAGTAACTGATGCTTCATCAAGCAACATATAAGTTCCTTTCAGCCGTGGAGCTTCCAGACGGTAAAATTTATCACCTTGCTTATATTTGAAATCAGCACCTAGTTTTTGAAAACCGATGAAGTGTGTGTCGAGTCTACGACGCCCAATTTTGTCACCACCTGGCTTTGGAATGTATGCTTTCCCGAAACGAGCCAATAGTGGACCAATAATCATAATAGAACCACGAAGAGACGAGCCTTTTTTAGCAAATTCATCCGAATTTAAATATTCCAGATTAATTTCTTTGGCCTCGAAACAATAAGTGTTCTTTGTCTCCTGAGTCACACTAACACCAAGTGATGCAAGTAACTCAATCAGACGGTTAACATCAAGTATGTTTGGTATATTGTGAATTCTGATTTTCTCGGATGTTAGGAGAGTAGCGCATAAGATTTGTAAAGCCTCATTTTTTGCTCCTTGCGGGTGCAGTTCTCCCTTTAGTGTTGTGCCACCAGTTATTTCGAATGTGCTCATTTATTTGGTCATTAGGTATTATGATGGAATGATTTGGCAAATATTTAGATTATCTGTTTTTGAATTAAAATGAATCAGTGACATGAATCGTAATATTTAAAATTCTAGCTTAAAGATAATGAAAAGGACTTTTAATAATCAGTAAATTTAGAAAAGATGAATTTCAAATTAGACACAAAAAAACCGGAATTTATCCGGTTTAAATATGCTTTAAATTTCAATAAGATTATTTTTTCTTAGTGAACTTTCGAGGTTCATTTTTGTGGAAAGTTTTTTTCTTACTCTGAAAATCTTTGTCGTGAGTTTCTCTTAGTCTTAAGTTTTCAGGAATCGTTAACTTTCCTCCGGATAAGGCTGTGATATCTTTGAATATTTTTTCATCGGTAACACCATCTTTATTCCAATTTGTATACGATTTTTTCATATGATTGGCAATCATAGAGATTAAAGCTGATTGTTCTTTTTGATCATCAATCTCAATTGCTTTCTTAATCATAGATTCAATAATTTTCCCGTAATGACGAAATTTGATTCTATGATTATTGTATGGAAGAACGTCTGGCTTCTCAGCTAATTTTTCTTTCGTAGGTAATTCGTATGGTGAATCGATATCGAATTCGAAATCTGTCATGATAGCTAAATGGTCCCAAAGTTTGTGTCTGAAATCACTAACGTCTCTAAGGTGAGGATACATGTTACCCATGATTGAAATAATAGTTTTTGCAGCCTTATTTCTTTCGTCTCTATCCTCAATTTTCATGGCAAAATCAACCATCATTTGAACGTTTCTGCCATATTCAGGGAGTAATAATTTTACCCTATTCGAATTATAATCCATTTATTTGTTGTTGTGTTTTAACTGTGATGTTGTCTACAGTTATCACTTATTTTGTGGGAAAGCTTGTTGATGTATATTCTACAAGTTTTTTACTTTTATAATCACCCTAAAATATTATTGATTTTTAGACGTGTTTTTGAAGAACACAATATTACTAAAAAAAACGAAAATAAATCAGTTAATATTTGAGATCTGAGCTTTTTATTATCTTACAGTTGAAGTAATAGTCGATAATGAAATTGTAACCGGTATGGTGGGTTTATTCACGGAATCACTTAGAACTCAATGCAAATGTACTGCATTTCTTCTTTCAATGCAAATGGAACACTGATTAGGTGTATAATTACACAATGATAAACACAAATTAAACGATTTTTAACTTGGCAAATTTTAATAGTAATTGTTTCTGACCGACATTCTGAAAAAATACAGTAGCCTTAATATTGGGTGCTTCTCCCTCCAGATGTAAAACCTTTCCTTTCCCAAATCGTTGGTGTTCTATATGCATGCCAGCTTGAATTGTACTTGCATCTGAAGCTGCAAAATGACTATCAGTTTCTGAATGACCAGTAGATCTTAATCTTGGTGTTGACTGAGAAAGCTTGGGGCGTGCACCCGGCTTTTTCTTTTGTTGGAAACGAGACTCACTTGCCACCCGTTCATGACTGCTATCACTTTCGGATATTCTCGATCCAAAGCCAGAAAACTCAGGTTCTTGTTCGTAAGAAAAATCGATATATTGAGGATCAATTTCTTTTATAAAACGACTGGGTCGAGGGTAACTCATATCACCCCATTTGTAACGTGCTTTTGCGAAGGATAAGCTAACTCGATCTTGTGCTCTGGTTAATGCTACATAAAACAATCGGCGCTCTTCTTCTAATTCATGAGTGGATGTTGTAGATAGTTTGGATGGAAACAAATCCTCTTCCATACCAACCACATAGAGATAAGGAAACTCAAGCCCTTTGGATGAATGGATGGTCATCATGCTTACCTTATTTCTATCTTCATCTTTTTCATTATCATGATCGGTTAGTAAAGCGACATCTTCCAAGTAGTTTGCTAGTCTGTTTTCACGATCCTCTTCCAATGCAATTTGGGTGAAATCCTGAATGGCATTCAAAAGTTCCTGAATATTCTCATGACGAGAAACACCTTCAGGTGATCTATCGTTATAGAGTTCCTTAATAATTCCTGTTTCAGTAGAAACTCGACTTGCCAGTTCGAAAGCAGACTCATGTTCAACTTTCATGGCAAAGCCGTTAACTAAATTGGCGAACTTCATCAATTTACTGATTGTTCCAGCATTTAAACCATACGGGCGCTCATTTAAACCACAAATGATGTTCCACATACTCTGCCCTGTGCTAGTTGCAGCTTCCTGAAGTTTACCAATAGTTGTTGCACCAATCCCTCTTTTAGGATAATTGATAACACGTTTGATTGCCTCTTCGTCATTTGGATTGATAGCCATTCTGAAATACGAAAGCAAGTCTTTAATCTCTTTACGCTGGTAAAAAGAAAGACCGCCATATATTTTATAAGGCAGGTTGAGTTTTCTTAATGACTCCTCAAAAATTCGAGATTGGGCATTGGTACGGTATAAAATGGCAAAATCTTCAAACTTAAGGCGATTTCGCATTTTAGTCTCAAAAATATCATTGGCAATAATATAACCCTCTTCATGGTCAGTCATTGCCTTAATTACTTTTATATTTTCGCCACCTTCTTTTTCAGAGAATGATTCTTTCTTTATCTGTCCTTGATTTTTTTTGATGACGGAGTTAGCCGCATTTACAATAATCTTTGTAGAACGGTAATTTTGTTCAAGTTTAAATAATTGGTAGTTTGGGTAATCGTTTCTGAAGTTGAGAATGTTTTCAATTTTCGCTCCACGAAACGAGTAAATACTCTGGGCATCGTCACCCACAACACTCACATTTTTATGTTGTTCTGCTAATCTTTTTACAATTAGATATTGGGAATAGTTGGTATCCTGATACTCATCAACCAATATATATCTAAACTTATCTTGATACTTGGCTAAAACCTCTGGTACGTTTTTAAAAAGGATGTTTGTCTGCAAAAGTAGATCGTCAAAATCCATAGCATTTGCTTGACGACAACGGTGACTATATCGTTTATATATTTCAGCCGTTAATGGTCTGCGATTTGAGGCATCAATTTCTTGCGCAGCTGAATTTTGAGAGTACGCCATTGCAGTAACCAGGTTATTTTTTGCAGATGAAATTCGATTAAGAACATCATTGGCTTTATAAACCTTATCATCCAGTTTCATCTCTTTAATAATACTGCGAAGTAGATTTTTGGAATCTTGAGTATCGTAAATGGTAAAATTTGAATCGAATCCCAAATGTTCCGCTTCGTAGCGTAATATTTTTGCAAAGGTCGAGTGAAAAGTCCCCATCCATAATGCTTGAGCCTGTTCTGATCCAACAATATGCCCTATACGCTCTTTCATTTCGCGTGCAGCTTTATTGGTGAAAGTAAGAGCTAATATGGTATATGGGCGTACTCCCTTACTTAACAGATGAGCAATTCGGTAAGTTAATACACGTGTTTTTCCTGATCCAGCACCAGCAATTACCAGTGATGGACCTTCTGTTTTTTCAACGGCTTCACGTTGTACAGGGTTTAGGTCATTTAAATAATTCATATGCTCTTTACTCTAATTTTCGGTTCCAAAAATACTAGCCCAAAAGTACAAATTGCAATTTTAGTCGCACAAATTTTTCAGTAAATATCTCAATCAATTTATTATTCTGTAAACATATATCATAAATGCGACTTAATTTTTTTAATATTGTAAATTAAGTATTGTAAAAATAGAAACATATGAGACTAATGGTTTTAGCTATTTTAAATAAATTCCGATTATTTTTAGGCGTTCTTTTCGCCTTAATTTTATGCCAATCAACTTTGTTCGCTCAAATTTCGGCTCCTACCTCAAGTTATAATTCTACTACCCAATACACATCAGGGACTCAGGATGAAATTTTTGTTTTCTGTGACGAAGCTGGTGTTGATATGGGAGAATTGAAAGCTGTATCGCATGATGCAATTTCTGGCTGGGATTTTACCTGGACAAAATGGGATAGTGGAACTAATACGTTTGGCGCTCCAATTAAAACAGATAATTCTGATGAATCGGTGTTAGGCAATCTCAGTAATGGTTTATATCGTGTTGTTGTTAACAAAGGAACCGAAACGAGAACTTATCAAGCTTGGGTGATCAATCATCTAAAAAATACGAATCAACCAAGTTTTACAAAAACAGATATGGATTGTGTTGGTGTGCATTTTTCGGCATCCTATGTTGCTGCAAAATATCAATACTTTGATTTTCCATCATCAAACTTACTTGAACTTTCAACAACATCAATTTTTTCGTTTAAGCGAAATGGGATCGAGCTTCAGCGTATTACTTTTGCAGATTACAATGGATCTGGTAAAAGTTTTATAGATGATGAAGCTTTCTTGAATGTTGCTGACTATACTATGACAGTGATTGATGAATGTGATTTTGAATATCATTCAGATCCGATATCTTCAAAAACATATGCAGTTGATGCAACATTTACTTTTAACCCTGCTACAGGAGAAGCACCTTTAGAGGTGTCTTTTGAGACTAAGGATGCAAATGCGACAGATTATCGGTGGTTTTTTTATAAGAACTCTAAGGTTGAGATAGGGGTTGTTCCTCTTCAGGATAGTTTGCTTACAGAGGTTAAGATCGGAGAGAATGAGACTTTTACTTATTTGCATCCGGGTAAATATCTTGTGAAATTGATTGCAACGAACAACGACGATTCTATGAATTGTATAGATGTGTTTACATCAAGTGAGATTACTGTTGAAGGCTCGATTTTTGAAGTACCCAATGTGTTTACTCCCAATGGTGATGGCAAGAATGATAAGTTCCACCTGAAATTATATTCTGTGAAATCATACTCGGCGAAAATTTTCAATCGATGGGGACGTTTGGTCTATGAATTCCAGGAATCAGACGTGTCAACGGGCTTGGCTGACAGAAAAAGTAGTAAGGGCTGGGATGGTAAGATAAATGGAAAACTTGCTGCTCCAGGAACTTACTTTTATGTGATAGAAGCAGAGGGGCGAGAGGAAGACGGTAAGCATTATACCGAAAAAGGATCGCTGACTTTATTACACGATAAATAATAAAACAAAAAATAATATATAAGAAAGCCGACAGACTCATATGAATCTGTCGGCTTTGTCTTTGTTAAGATATTTGATTAGGCTTCTGCCATTTCTTCTTCGTAGGCAGCTAATAATTCTTGCTGAACATCGTTAGGTACTTTCTCGTACTCAGCAAATTTCATCGAGAATTGAGCTCGTCCACCTGTTAAAGAACTAAGTGAAGTTGAATAGCGATCCATTTCCTTAAGAGGTACTTTGGCTAAGATCTTTTGGAATCCTTTTTCAGCTTCCATACCCATAATCATGGCACGGCGAGTTTGTAAATCACTCATCACGTCACCCATTCGGTCTTCAGGAACTAGAATTTCAATATTATAAATGGGTTCCAAAATCTTAGGTGCCGCATTTTTAAAGGCTTCACTAAAAGCATGACGCCCAGCAAGCCTGAAAGAAATTTCATTTGAGTCTACTGCATGCATTTTACCATCGTATACCGAAACACGGATGTCACGTGCATAAGAGCCGGTTAAAGGACCTTCGTCCATCTTTTCCATAACACCCTTCATAATTGCAGGAAGAAAGCGTGTGTCGATTACACCACCAACTATGCAGTTACAGAAAACTAGTTTTCCACCCCAAGGAAGATCGACCGTTTCTGTTCCTCTTAGATTGACTTTGAATTCTTTACCATCAACTTTAAATGATGTAGGATCTGGAATTCCTTCATAATACGGCTCAATAATTAAGGATACTTCACCAAATTGCCCTGAACCGCCTGATTGTTTTTTATGACGGTAGTTGGCTGCAGCTTGTTTCGTGATGGTTTCGCGATAAGGAATTTTTGGAGATTTAAATTCAATTTCCATCTTATCGTTGTGCTTCAAGCGCCATTTAAGAGTGTTCAGGTGGAACTCACCCTGACCATGAAGAAGTATTTGTTTAAGTTCTTTCGAGTATTCAATTAATATGGTTGGATCTTCTTCGTGCATGCGATGAAGCAATTCACCCAAACGTTCATCATTTGATTCGTCAAGCGCATTAACAGCAGTTCTGTATTTTGGTTCTGGGAAATCAATATCCTTGTATTTAAAATCACAATTTTTACAGTTTAGGGTATGATTGTTCTTTGTATTCTTAAGTTTTACGGTAGCTCCAATATCACCAGCAACAAGTTCAGAAACTTTCTCACGGTGACGACCTGCAACAGCATAAAGTTGTGAAAGGCGTTCCTTGGTGCCGTTATTGATATTTGTTAAATCGTCACCTTCCTTAATTTTACCCGAAATCACTTTAAAATAGTTGACCTCACCAATGTGTGGTTCAATAGATGTTTTGAATACGAATAATGAAGTTGGAGCATTGGTATCACATTTTGCTTCTCGTCCACTTACCGTTGGAATAGCAGGCATCTCTGTAACGAAAGGAACGATGTTTCCGATAAATTCCATTAGTCGACGAACACCCATATCTTTCTTTGCAGAAATGCAGAAAACAGGATAAAGATCGCATGCAATCATTCCTTTCTTCATTCCTTCTCTCATCTCATCTTCAGTCAATGATCCTTTATCAAAATAAAGTTCCATTAAAGCTTCGTCGTTTTCTGCAGCAGCTTCTACAAGTTCGTTATGAAGTTCGTTTGCTTTTTCAGTTTCTGAATCAGGAATATCAAGTATTTCTGGTTTGCCTCCATCTGGACCCCACTTGTACATTTTCATTTTCAACACATCAACAACAGCATCAAAACCAAGGCCGGCATTTACTGGATATTGAACAATAGCGATTTTGTTTCCAAAACTCACTTTTGCAGATTCGATGCATTGTTCAAAATTAGCTTTCTCATGATCAAGATGGTTGATAACAAAAATCAAAGGTTTATTCCTCTTGGTCGCTCTACGACCAACGATCTCGGTTCCTACTTCAATACCATGTTGTGCATTGATTAGCATCAAACCAGTGTCGACCACATTTAAAGCTGATATAACACCACCAGAAAAATCGTCGGCACCAGGCGTGTCGATGAAATTGATTTTTTTACCTAACCACTCTGTATACAAAACAGTAGAGAAAACAGAATTACCATGTTCATGCTCTACCGGATTATAATCAGAAACGGTGTTATTATCATCCACGTTTCCGCGTCTGCTAATAACACCGCCTTCGAATAACATTGCCTCGGCAAGGGTGGTTTTACCCGAGCCGGCATTGCCAATGAGAGCGATGTTCTTAATTTCATTAGATTGATAAACTTTCATACTCGAAATTTTTATTGGGTTAAGAAATATTTCGATCAGCAAACTAGGGTAAATTTGCCTTTCTGAACTTATGGGTCTACCAAATTAGCGAACTTTTTTTTCAATTCCAATAGCTGATGGTGAGATGTTTAGTTTGTGTTTGGATTGTTGTTTTGGCCAATAAGAGCCTATCATTAGTCTTTAATGATACTATTAAAAATAGTGTTTGTAATTTGTTTTTATTCTAATCTGTTGTCAGAGACAATTGTATTTTCTTTATTAAGCTGTTTCTTTTTAAGTCGAAGGATCTACTTACATCTTCGGCTCTGTTAAGACATTTTAGAGCTTTAAAGAATAGAGTTTTGGCTTTATCATGATTTCCTAATTTCTGATTTATGTCGGCTTCTTGTTTGAGAAGACTTCCATACAAATCGAGTTTGATAGAACTACTTTCACTTTCGATATGAATTCTGTCCAAATGTTCCGAATAGCAGTCATTCAATGTTTCCAGAGCTTGGGAGTAAGAGCCCTGTTCTTTAAAACCCATCATTTTGGCAACAGCTTTACCCGCTGCTTCTATAAGCTGAAGGATGTAGTCTTTGTTTTGAATCATATTTTCTGAATTGTTTTAGTTTTGTGATGCTAAGGCAAAGCCAAGTGTTATAATCCCATTGATTGTGGTATGTAACAAAACTGAATACCAAAAACCATATTTCATTCGGATAAAACCTAATATGCTACCCATAAAGATTTGTGGTGATACCAATAGAGGAGTACATATAATTACCCAGAAATCTTTTTTTAGGAAAAGTGAAATTCGATATATGTACAAATCCAAAAGAAAGTATCGAGAAATAAAAGAATCATCGAAAATATTTTATGATGTACTTTTGTAGTTTAAGTAAATATGTGTTTCGGAGAATCGTCATTAAGATTACTAGTTCGATGCTTGATAAAATTGTAAAGATCATATAATTACCTTCAAACAATGAGTATATGGCTGAAGGGAACATTAAAAGTAAAAATACGATCAGGTTGTTCAGCTTTGGTCTTAAATAAGAGGCGAAATAAACACTCTTCGATTATAGGAGCTAATATGACAGCCTTGATAAGCATTTCATTAACTGATCGACCAGAAGTGATATGTTTTGCATCAAGTAGATGCGCTATACCAGACATAGGTATAGAGATAATTGTGACAACAAGAAAATACAAAAAAATAAGTAGAATAAATTGACTCCAGTCGATTTTAGTCTCTTTAATGTGTTTTGGATTTTGCAAGAATGATTGTAAGTTCATAGAGGTATAATTGTAGAAATGCTTTACATCAATGGGGCTTTTTGTCTGCGAATTGCAGGTGTGTTTTGTCTCTTGTAGTAATATATTATAACAAGTATGGTGATGGAACTTAAAAGAGTACAAAGCCATGAGCCCTCAAAACCAAAATCACCACCATTAAATGAGTTTTTTATCAATATATTGAATTTGAATACAGAGCTGACGTTTAGGCCACTTACGTTATAATCGAAAACGCAGCCTTGAATGAAATTCCAAAACAGATGTAAGCTAATTGGGAACCATAGATTTCTTGTATAGATATAAGTGCTACCTAAAAGGATGCCTGCAATAAATAGATTGGTGATGCCGAATAGGCTCAAATTATCGTTAAAGGAATGTCCTAGAGTGAAAATAGTAGAAGAGATAATTAAACTCCAATAAGGATTTGTGGAGTCCATTAGATTATTGAGAATATACCCTCTGCATAATATCTCTTCGTTTAAAGCGACAATAATGAATAAAAGAAAGCCGTAGATGAAGTCAGAAGTATCAAAATGGATACTTGTTATTGAAATGCTATTATTTATATATAATATGCCAGTACCGACTAGCATAATTCCAGTAGCAGAGAGTAATCCCCAAAGTAAATCTTTGCTTTTTCCTTTAATTGAAAAACCCATCGATGAGATGGATCGTTTGTCAATATTCTTGCGAAAGAAAAAGATAACAGCTAATGCCCCAATCAACCCTGCCCCTTGAGTAAAAAAAAGTTCTCGAAGATTCATCTCTTGTGTTTGATGTAAACTATCGAGACTACCACTTATTATTAATGAGGCTATAAATGAGAACAAGCCTCCTATAAATAATGTTCCTAATATGACTAATATGATTCTAATAGCAACAGGGATATTTGACTTTGCTTCTTCTCTTACTATTGGATTTTCATCTGACATATGATTTGTTTTAAGAGTTTATATATATTTGGCTTAAAAGTAGACTAATTGCGACATAATTTAATATGTCAAGTTTGTCAAGTTGGAAGTGGATTCCGAATCTTTCTTTTTGTTTTAAATTCTAACGTTTAATTTCAAACTTATTTAAGAGATCAAAAAAATGAATTGATTTATTAAGAATTGACCTAAGTAACAT
This sequence comes from Ancylomarina euxina, assembly GCF_003863355.1. GTDB lineage: Bacteria > Bacteroidota > Bacteroidia > Bacteroidales > Marinifilaceae > Ancylomarina > Ancylomarina euxinus. The sequence continues at coordinate 166,794 of NZ_QQWG01000005.1, forward strand.
TTCAGTTGAGGAAGATGAAAAAACTGTGAAAACATTTAACTATCTTTGTACGCTGATTTCAAGGGTTTTTTGTGAAAATAACTGGGGTCGCCTATTGTTATTTGGAAATAATTAATACCTTTGCAACCAATTTGTTAAAATATATTTAATCACAAAGTAATTGTTAATATGCCTACAATTCAACAGTTAGTTAGAAAAGGACGTGTCAAGCTTGTAGAGAAAAGCAAGGCTCCAGCTTTGGATTCTTGTCCTCAAAGAAGAGGAGTTTGCGTACGTGTTTACACTACTACACCTAAGAAGCCTAACTCAGCTATGCGTAAAGTAGCTCGTGTTAGATTGACTAACGGAAAAGAAGTGAATGCTTACATTCCAGGAGAAGGACACAACTTGCAAGAGCACTCGATCGTATTGATCCGCGGTGGTCGTGTAAAAGACCTTCCAGGTGTAAGATATCACCTTGTTCGTGGTGCACTAGATGCGTCAGGAGTAGAAGGTCGTATGCAGCGTCGTTCTAAGTATGGTACTAAGCGACCAAAAGCTAAAAAGTAATTAATTCTAGTTTTTAAAAACTGTGAGTTAATGTTTATGTGTTGTTCTCTATTAAGTTGAGTAAATGATCGTGAGATTTTTGAAGACTGAACCAGGCAGCTACAACGGATAACTCGTAAACTAAGAAAGAATGAGAAAGTCAAGACCAAAAAAAAGAATCTTGTTACCAGATCCAATATTTAATGATGTTTTGGTAACACGATTTGTAAATGACTTAATGGTTGACGGTAAGAAAAATCTATCTTATAAGATTTTTTATGCAGCGTTAGAGATCGTTAAGGAGAAAACTGAAAAGACAGGAAAATCTCCTTTGGAGGTTTGGAAAAAGTCTTTGGAAAATATTACTCCAGGAGTTGAGGTTAAGTCTCGCCGTGTAGGTGGTGCTACTTTCCAAGTTCCAATGGAAATTCGACCAGAAAGAAAAGTTGCTATCTCTATAAAGAATATGATTCTTTTTGCTCGTAAGAGATCAGGTAAGTCTATGGCAGAGAAGTTGTCAGCAGAGATTATTGCTGGATTCAACGAAGAGGGTGGAGCTTATAAGAAGAAGGAAGATACTCATAGAATGGCTGAAGCTAATCGTGCATTTGCACATTTTAGATTTTAATCATTGCAACCTTTAAGATCATGGCAAAAAGAGATTTAAAATATACCAGAAATGTTGGTATCATGGCTCACATCGATGCTGGTAAAACTACAACTACTGAACGTATCTTGTATTATACTGGTGTTTCTCACAAAATTGGTGAGGTGCATGATGGAGCTGCTACCATGGACTGGATGGAGCAAGAGCAGGAGCGTGGTATTACCATTACTTCAGCCGCTACAACTTGTTTCTGGAATTACAATAACGAGAAGTTTCAGGTTAATATTATTGACACCCCAGGTCACGTTGACTTTACCGTTGAGGTAGAGCGTTCTTTGCGTGTACTTGATGGTGCTGTTGCATGTTTTTGTGCAGTAGGTGGTGTTGAGGCTCAGTCTGAGACAGTTTGGAGACAAGCTAATAAATATAAAGTTCCTCGTATGGGTTTTGTGAACAAGATGGACCGTTCTGGTGCTGACTTTTTCAAAGCTGTACGTGAGGTTAAGGAAAAGCTTGGTGCTAATCCTGTGCCTATTCAGATTCCAATTGGAACAGAAGAAAAGTTTTGTGGTGTAGTCGATTTGATTACTATGCAGGCTTGTATTTGGTTTGAAGATGAGTCTGGAACCAACTATAGAATGGAAGAAATTCCAGCTGAATTAGTAGAGGAAGCTAATGAGTGGAGAGCGAATCTTGTAGAGGCAGTTGCTGAGCAGGATGAAGATTTGATGGAGCGTTTCTTCGAAGATCCAGATTCTATTACAGAGGATGAAATGTATGTAGTAATCCGTAAGGCTACTATTAACATGGATATCGTGCCAATGTTATGTGGTTCTGCATTTAAGAATAAAGGTGTTCAAAGATTATTGGATGCTATGATTACTTATTTGCCATCTCCTCTTGATATTGATGCTATTGAAGGTACAGTTCCTGGAACTGACGAAGTAGTTTCAAGACAACCTTCTGTTGATGAGCCATTAGCTGCTTTAGCATTTAAAATTGCTACTGACCCATTCGTAGGTCGTTTAGCATTTACTCGTGTTTATTCAGGTTCTATTGATGCAGGTTCGTATGTTTATAACGTAAGAACAGGAAACAAAGAGAGAATTTCTCGTTTGTATCAAATGCACTCAAACAAGCAGAATCCTATCGACCGTGTTGAGGCTGGTGATATTTGTGCTTGTGTAGGATTTAAAGATATTCGTACTGGTGATACTCTTTGTCAAAAAGAAACTCAGATCGAATTAGAATCTATGGATTTCCCAGAACCAGTAATCGGTATCGCTGTTGAGCCTTTGACTCAAAAGGATATGGAGAAAATGGGACTGGCTCTAGGTAAATTAGCTGAAGAGGATCCAACATTCCAGGTTAAGACTGACGAAGATTCAGGTCAAACAGTTATCTCTGGTATGGGTGAGCTTCATCTTGATATCATTATTGACCGTTTGAAACGTGAATTTAAAGTAGAGTGTAACCAAGGTGCGCCTCAGGTTGCATATAAGGAAGCTATTACTCGCGATGTTGAAATGCGTCAGGTATTTAAGAAGCAGTCTGGTGGACGTGGTAAATTTGCTGATATTCAATTCCGTTTGGGTCCTGTTGATGCAGATTTTGAAGGCGATGGATTACAGTTTGTGGACACTGTTAAAGGTGGACATATTCCTAAGGAATTTATCCCATCTGTTCAGAAAGGTTTCACTGAAGCAATGAAAAATGGTGTATTGGCAGGTTATACTGTAGATACGTTAAAGGTTGAGTTATTTGATGGTTCTTTCCATCCAGTTGACTCGGATCAATTATCTTTCGAATTAGCTGCTAAGCAAGGTTACCGTGAAGCATGTTCTAAAGCAGGACCTGTACTTCTTGAGCCTATTATGAAAGTTGAAGTGGTTACCCCAGAAGAATATATGGGTGATATCATCGGTGACTTGAATAAGCGTCGTGGTCAGATTGAAGGAATGGAGTCTAAGCATGGTGCTCGTGTAGTACTTGCTAAAGTGCCATTGTCAGAGCAATTCGGTTATGTAACTGTATTGAGAACTCTTTCTTCTGGTCGTGCTAACTCTTCTATGGAATTTTCTCACTTCGAAGAAGTGCCTAAGGGAATTGCTAAAGATGTAGTTGAAGCTGCTAAGGGTAAAGTAGAATTATTGTAATTAATATCGTAATAGATTTATTAATATGAGCCAGAAAATTAGAATTAAACTGAAATCTTACGATCATAACTTAGTTGACAATTCAGCTGATAAGATTGTAAAAACAGTTAAGGCTACAGGTGCGGTAGTAAGTGGACCAATTCCACTTCCTACTCACAAGAGAATATTTACTGTTCTTCGTTCAACTTTCGTGAACAAGAAATCAAGAGAACAATTTCAGCTTTCTTCATTTAAGCGTTTAATTGACATTTACAGTTCAACTGCAAATACAATTGATGCTTTGATGAAACTTGAGTTGCCAAGTGGTGTTGAAGTTGAAATTAAAGTTTGATAGACAGTATTGTTAGTTTTATTTTAAAACAAAAAGAGAAATGCCAGGATTAATTGGAAAAAAAATCGGAATGACTTCCGTTTACAGTGCCGAGGGAAAATGTATTCCATGCACTGTCATTGAGGCAGGTCCATGTGTCGTAACACAAATCAAGACTGTAGAGTCTGATGGTTACGCAGCACTTCAGTTGGCTTTTGATGAAAAGAAAGAAAAGCGAACAACTAAGGCGCTAGATGGGCACTTTAAAAAGGCAAACACAACTCCTAAGAAGAAACTTGTTGAATTTTCGGATTTTGACAAAGAGTACGCTTTAGGTGAAGCCATTACAGTTGATATTTTTGCTGACACTATGTATGTAGATGTTGCAGGGGTTACTAAAGGTAAAGGTTTCCAAGGTGTTGTAAAACGTCATGGTTTTGGCGGAGTAGGTGGCGCGACACACGGTCAACATAACCGTTTACGTGCACCTGGTTCTATTGGTGCTGCATCTTACCCAGCTCGCGTATTTAAAGGCATGAGAATGGCCGGACGTATGGGTGGGGACACTGTGAAGATTCAAAATCTTCAGGTTCTTAAGGTAATTCCTGAGAACAACTTATTATTAGTTAAAGGATCTCTTCCAGGGTCTAAAGGTTCATACGTAATTATTGAAAAGTAATGGAATTAACTATTTTAAACACAGCTGGAGAAGATACAGGAAGAAAAATTGAGTTGCAAGATTCAGTTTTCGGCATCGAACCAAACGAGCACGCTATTTACTTAGATGTAAAACAATTTTTAGCAAACCAACGTCAGGGAACTCACAAGTCAAAAGAGAGAGCTGATATTTCTGGTAGTACTGCTAAGATTAAGAAGCAAAAAGGTACTGGTACAGCTCGTGCTGGTAGTATCAAGTCTCCTTTGTTTCGTGGTGGAGGTCGTTGTTTCGGTCCTCGTCCAAGAAACTATACCTTCAAATTGAATAAAAAACTTAAGCAATTAGCTCGTAAATCTGCTTTGGCAGTTAAGGCGCAAAACAATGCTTTAGTTGTTGTTGAAGATTTCAATTTTGAAGTAGTAAAGACAAAAATGTTTGTTGATCTTCAAAATAATCTGAAAGTGTCTGATAAAAAAGTGCTTTTGGTTTTAAATGAAGATAATAAAAACATATATTTGTCGTCTCGTAATTTGAAGAATGTTGAAGTTGTACGTGTTTCTGACCTTGCAACTTACGATATTATGAAAGCTTCAACTTTGTTATTCGTTGAGAGTTCGATTAAAGGGCTCGATGAAATGTTTAAACTAAACTAAGTTTAAAAAAATGGAAATTTTATTAAAGCCCCTCGTTACTGAGAAAATGACTGAACTAAGCGAAAAGTTAAATCGCGTAGGTTTTGTTGTTGATCGCAGAGCGACCAAGATCGATATTAAGAGAGCAGTTGAGAAAATGTACAGCGTTAAAGTTGTTTCGGTAAATACCATGAACTATCAAGGTAAAACAAAAAGCCGTTTCACTAAAGCTGGTGCAATTAATGGTAGAACTGTTTCTTTTAAGAAGGCGATTATAACTTTAGTTGAAGGAGATAACATAGATTTTTATAGCAATATTTAATTAGAAAATGGCTGTACGTAAATTAAAACCTGTAACTCCTGGTCAAAGACATAAGATCCTTAATACCTTTGAGCAGGTAACTACAGACAAACCTGAGAAATCATTGTTGAGACCAATGAAAAAAACCGGTGGTAGAAATAACACTGGTAAAATGACAATGAGATATATAGGTGGTGGTCACAAAAGAAGATATCGAGTAATCGATTTCAAAAGAGACAAGGATACTATCCCTGCCAAAGTTGTTTCAATAGAGTACGATCCAAACCGTACTGCGCGCATTGCTTTGCTTGTGTATGCAGATGGTGAGAAGCGTTACATTATTGCTCCAAATGGCTTAGAGGTAGATCAAGTACTTGTTTCTGGTGAAAAAGTTGCTCCAGAGATCGGAAATGCAATGCCATTATCAGATATCCCATTAGGAACAATAATTCATAATATTGAATTAAGACCCTCTCAAGGTGCTGTGATGGCTCGTAGTGCTGGTGCATATGCTCAACTCGTTTCAAGAGATGGCAAATATGCAATGATCAAATTACCTTCGTCAGAAGTTAGAATGATTCTTGTTACCTGTAAAGCTACAATCGGTACCGTTTCTAATAGCGATCACGCTCTAGAAAGAAGTGGTAAAGCTGGTCGTACTCGCTGGTTAGGTAGAAGACCTCGTGTTCGTGGTGTAGTGATGAATCCAGTTGATCACCCAATGGGTGGTGGTGAAGGTAAATCTTCAGGAGGACATCCACGCTCTAGAACAGGTGTTTTAGCGAAAGGTTTCAGAACTAGAGCTAAAAAGAATGCTTCTAATAAGTATATCGTTGAAAGAAGGAAAAAATAATTTGATTAATTAAGTTGTTATGAGTCGTTCATTAAAAAAAGGCCCTTTTATCGATTTCAAATTGGATAAAAGAGTAATAGAGCAAAACGAGTCAGGTAAAAAATCAGTGATTAAAACCTGGTCACGTCGTTCTATGATCTCTCCAGATTTCGTAGGCCACACGATTGCCGTTCACAACGGAAATAAATTCATTCCAGTATATGTTACCGAGAATATGGTAGGACATAAATTAGGAGAATTTGCACCAACTCGTACCTTTAGAGGTCACGTTGATAAGAAAAAACGTTAAGCGTGACGTTGGTTTTAATTAACATTTTGAATTCGTAAAAATGGGAGCTAGAAAAAGAATAAAAGCAAACCAAATAAAGGAACAGAATTTAAGCAAAGCGTTTGCTAGCTTAAAGAATGTTCCGACTTCGCCCCGCAAAATGCGCCTTGTTGCCGATATGGTAAGAGGTATGGAGGTGAACCGAGCTTTAGATGTACTTCGTTTCAGTCCAAAAGAAGCATCAAATCGCGTAGAAAAACTAGTGCTTTCAGCAATTGCCAACTGGCAAGCTAAGAATGAAGGTCAAAGATTAGAGGATAGCGCACTTTACGTGAAAGAAATTTCAGTAGACTCTGCACGTATCCTTAAGCGTCTAAGACCTGCTCCTCAAGGGAGAGCACATAGAATTAAAAAGAGATCAAATCATGTAACTATATTACTTGGTAGCAAAACTGCCGAAAGTGATACAAAAGAATAGTTAGAATGGGACAAAAAGTAAATCCAATAGGAAATCGACTGGGAATCATCAGAGGATGGGATTCTAACTGGTTTGGTGGAAAAAACTACGGTGAGAAGCTTGTTGAGGACACAAAAATTCGCAAGTATTTAAATGTTCGTTTAGCAAAAGCAAGTATTTCAAAAATCATAATTGAAAGAACTCTTAAACTTATCACAATTACTATCAACACTGCACGCCCTGGTATTATTATCGGTAAAGGTGGTCAAGAAGTAGATAAGCTAAAAGAAGAGTTAAAGAAGATTACTGACAAAGAAGTACAGATTAACATCTTTGAAATTAAGCGTCCTGAGTTGGATGCCGTAATCGTCGCTAATAACATTGCTCGTCAAATCGAAGGACGTATCGCCTATCGAAGAGCAACTAAGATGGCCATTGCTTCTACAATGAGAATGGGTGCTGAAGGAATTAAAATTCAAATCTCAGGTCGTTTAAATGGAGCAGAGATGGCACGTTCTGAAATGTATAAAGAAGGACGTACTCCTCTTCATACTTTAAGAGCCAATATTGATTACTGTTTAGCTGAAGCTTTAACAACTTACGGTTTATTAGGTATCAAGGTTTGGATCTGTAAAGGTGAGATTTATGGAAAACCAGATTTAACTCCAAATGCAGGATTACGCGATGCTCGCGCTCCTAAAGGTGGAAAGCCTGGTTTTAATAGAAGAAAAAAGAAGTAGTCTTTAAATTTTAATGTATTAGTACGATGTTACAACCAAAAAGGACTAAATTTAGGAGACAACAAAAAGGAAAAATGAAAGGTAACGCAGGTCGCGGAACTGAATTAGCATTTGGATCTTTTGGAATTAAATCACTTGAAACAAAGTGGTTGACTGGTCGCCAGATTGAAGCTGCTCGTGTTGCAGTAACCCGATATATGCAAAGACAAGGTCAGCTGTGGATTAGAATATTCCCAGATAAACCTATCACTAAGAAGCCTGCAGAGGTACGTATGGGTAAAGGTAAGGGTTCACCAGAAGGATTCGTTGCTCCTGTTTCACCAGGAAGAATGTTATTCGAGTGTGAAGGTGTACCTTATGAGGTAGCTAAAGAGGCTTTGCGTCTAGCTGCACAAAAGTTACCTGTTACTACAAAGTTTGTCGTAAGACGTGATTATGTTGAAAATTCAAATGTTTAATCATGAAGAATTCGGAAATCAGAGAGTTAACAACACAGGAAATAGTAGAAAAGTTGGACGCTGAAAGAACAGCATTAACTCGATTCAACCTAAATCACGCTATTTCACCTTTGGAGAATCCTTTGCAAATAAAGGAAACCAGACGTAATATTGCAAAATTAATGACGGAATTACGTCAGAGGCAATTAACTGAAAAGTAAAAAAGTGATGGAAAGAAACCTTAGAAAAGAACGTATCGGGGTAGTGGTGAGCGACAAAATGGATAAAACCATTACAGTTGCAGTTCACACTAAAGAAAAACACCCTATTTACGGAAAATTCGTGAACAAGACTAAGAAGTATACTGCTCACGATGAAGAAAACACCTGTAATGAAGGTGATACCGTAAAGATCATGGAAACCCGACCTTTAAGTAAAAATAAGACTTGGAGATTAGTTGAACTTATTGAAAGAGCTAAGTAATCATGATACAAACAGAAAGTAGACTATTAGTAGCTGATAACAGCGGAGCCAAAGAAGTTCTTTGTATCCGTGTGTTAGGCGGAACCAAAAAACGTTATGCGTCAATTGGCGATAAGATTGTGGTTACCGTTAAGAACTCAATCCCAGGTTCGGATATGAAAAAAGGAACAGTAACCAAAGCCGTTATTGTTCGTGTAAAGAAAGAGATTAGAAGAAATGATGGGTCTTATATCCGCTTTGACGATAACGCTTGTGTGTTGTTGAATACAGCAGAAGAGATGAGAGGAACCCGTATTTTTGGACCTGTTGCAAGAGAACTACGTGAAACAAACATGAAGATCGTATCTCTAGCACCAGAAGTATTATAATCTTGTAAACTTAGAACAATGCGAAAGAAGTTACATATTAAAAAGGGTGATACCGTAATTGTAAACGCAGGGGAATCTAGAGGCCAGGAAGGTAAAGTTTTAGAAGTGATTGTTGACAAGCAACGTGCGATCGTTGAAGGTGTTAACATGATGTCTAAGCATACCAAACCTAACGCAGCTAACCCTCAAGGCGGTATTATTAAGAAAGAGGCTCCTATTCACATTTCAAATTTGAATGTGAAGGATCCTTCTACCGGGAAAGCTACCCGTATTGGTAGAAAATTGAATGACAATAACAAATTAGTTAGATACGCTAAAAAGTCAGGGGAGGAGATCAAGTAATGAGTTATACACCATCTCTAAAAAAACAGTATACAGAGGAAGTTGTTCCAGCTTTAATGAAGGAATTCAACTACAAGTCTGTAATGCAAGTTCCTAGATTAACGAAGATAGTACTTAATCAAGGTGTTGGACAAGCAATTGCTGACAAAAAAGTTCTTGAGTTCTCTTTGAACGAAATGACTACAATCACTGGACAGAAAGCAGTATCAACTCTATCGTCTAAAGATATTTCTAACTTTAAGTTACGTAAGGGTATGCCAATTGGTACTACTGTTACTTTACGTCGCGAGCGCATGTACGAATTTCTTGAGAAATTAGTTCGTGTTGCTTTACCACGTATTCGTGACTTCAAAGGTATTAATAGCAAGCTTGATGGACGTGGAAACTATACATTAGGTATTGAAGAGCAAATCATTTTTCCTGAAATCCTTTTGGATGAAGTGAATAAGATTATGGGTATGAATATTACCTTTGTTACTTCTGCAAATACCGATGAAGAAGCCTATGCTCTTTTGAAAGAATTTGGATTACCATTTAAAAACATTAAAAAGTAATACGATGGCTAAAGAATCAATGAAAGCTCGCGAAGTTAAGCGTCAAAAATTAGTAGAAAAATACGCTGCTAAAAGAGCTAAACTAAAAGAGGAAGGTGACTATATCGGTCTTAGTCGTTTGCCTAAAAATTCTTCACCTGTTAGATTGCATAACAGATGTAAGTTAACTGGTCGTCCTAAAGGATATATGAGACAATTCGGTGTAAGTCGTATCACTTTCCGTGAAATGGCTTCTTCTGGTCTTATTCCTGGAGTAATGAAGGCAAGTTGGTAACCAACAACGTTTGTAAAAGAACTATTGTTAAATATTGTCCCGAGCAATCGGGATCAATTTAATTTTTTAAATAATGACAGATCCAATAGCAGATTTTCTTACACGTTTAAGAAATGCAATTATGGCTAACCACAAAGTGGTTGAAATACCTGCATCAAACGTAAAAAAAGAAATGACAAAAATTCTTAAGGATAAAGGATATATCCTTAATTACAAATTTGAGGATGATGGTTTGCAAGGTAAAATTAAAATTGCTTTGAAATATCATCCAGAGTCTAAGATTCCAGCAATTAAGGACCTTAAACGTGTCTCTAAGCCAGGTTTAAGAAAATATTGTGGAGCTACTGAATTACCTCGCGTACTTAACGGTTTAGGTATTGCTATCTTATCTACTTCTCAGGGAGTAATGACTGATAAGGAAGCTCGCCAAAAGCATGTTGGTGGTGAAGTATTGTGTTTCGTTTACTAAATTTAGGGAGGATAAGAAATGTCGAGAATTGGAAAATTACCTATCGTTTTGCCTGCCGGAGTTGAAGTAAAGGTAAACAAAGATAATTCAGTGGTGGTTAAAGGCCCTAAAGGTGAATTAACCCAACAGGTTGATCCTGTAATCAAAGTAACTGTAGAAGAAAACTCTATTGTTCTAGAGCGTCCAACTGATCAGAAGCCTCATAAAGCAATGCATGGTTTATATCGTTCATTAATCAATAACATGGTTATTGGTGTAAGTGAAGGATTCAAGACTGAGCAAGAGCTTGTAGGTGTTGGTTACCGTGCGACTTCTCAAGGACAAATCTTAGAGTTGGCTTTAGGTTACTCTCACTTGATTCATATGGAGATTGCATCGGAAGTTAAAGTAACTGCTGTTACTGAAAAACGTGCTAATCCAATTATTACTCTTGAGAGTTGCGATAAGCAATTGGTAGGACAGGTTGCTGCAAAGATTCGTTCTTTCAGAAAACCAGAGCCGTATAAAGGAAAAGGTGTTAAATTTGTTGGAGAGCAGCTAAGAAGAAAAGCTGGTAAATCTGCGGGTAAATAATTTCTAAAACAGTAAATTATGGCTTTAACTAAGCGCGAAAGAAGACTTAGAATTAAAAGACGAGTTCGTAAGTCTATTTCTGGAACTGCTGAAAGACCAAGAATGTCAGTTTTTCGTTCAAACAAGCAGATTTCAGTACAAATAATTGATGATATTACTGGAAAGACTTTATTATCAATTTCATCTCTTGCAAAAGATTTTGCAGAGAAGGAAGGTAATAAAATTGAGCAAGCAGAATTCATAGGGCAAGCAATTGCTGAGAAAGCTGTTACTGCAGGTATTTCTGAAGTAGTATTTGATAGAAATGGTTACTTATACCATGGTAGAATTAAATCTTTAGCGGACGCTGCTCGTAAAGGTGGCCTTAAATTTTAAATATTATGGCAGATAAGAATATTAAGACTAGCGACGCAGAGCTTAAGGATAAACTGGTTGCAATTAATCGTGTTACTAAGGTAACAAAAGGTGGACGTACTTTTAGCTTTTCAGCAATTGTTGTTGTTGGAAATGAGAATGGTTTAGTAGGTTGGGGGCTTGGAAAAGCTAACGAGGTTACTACAGCAATCTCAAAAGGTGTTGATGCTGCTAAGAAAAACCTGATTAAAGTTCCAGTTCTTAAGGGAACTATTCCTCACGAGCAACTTGCACGTTTTGGTGGAGCAGAGGTTTTCATTAAGCCTGCTTCTCATGGTACCGGGGTTAAAGCCGGTGGTGCGATGCGTGCCGTACTTGAGAGTGTTGGTGTAACTGATGTACTTGCAAAGTCAAAAGGATCATCAAACCCTCATAACCTTGTGAAAGCTACTATTGCGGCTCTTGCTGAGTTGAGAGATGCTCATACTGTAGCTGACCATAGAGGTGTATCATTAGATAAAGTGTTTAACGGTTAAACTAAAGGAAATGGCTAAGATTAAAATTACCCAAGTTAAGAGTAAAATTGGGAGTAGTGCTCGCCAAAAGAAAACCTTAGAAGCATTGGGATTGAAAAAGATCAATGGTACTGTTGAGCATGAGGCTACACCTCAAATTAAAGGAATGGTTGCAAAGGTAAGTCACCTGGTTACCGTTCAAGAATAATAATTGTTAATAGCATAAATATATTATGGACTTAAGTAACTTAAAACCCGCCGTCGGATCTGTAAAGACAACCAAAAGAATTGGTCGTGGACAGGGCTCTGGTAGAGGTGGTACCTCAACCAAGGGACATAAAGGGCAGAAGTCAAGATCTGGATACTCTAAAAAAGTTGGTTTCGAAGGTGGTCAAATGCCTTTGCAACGAAGAGTTCCTAAGTTTGGATTTAAGAATATTAATAGAGTTGAATACAAAGCTATTAATGTTGAAGTATTGCAAGTATTAGCTGATAAGCTTAACATTACATCTATAGATGCAGAAGTTCTAGTAAACGCAGGAATGTGTAGTAAGAACGACAGAATCAAAGTTTTAGGTAATGGTGTTTTATCTGCTAAGCTTGAAGTTAAAGCTCATGCGTTCTCAAAATCTGCTCAATCAGCGATTGAAGCAGTTGAAGGAACTGTTGTTAAATTGTAAGATTAGATAATGAAAGGTTTAATAGATACATTGAAGAACATCTGGAAGATTGAAGATTTAAGATCAAGAATCTTAACAACTTTAGGACTTCTATTGGTTTACCGTTTAGGAACCATGATTGTGTTGCCGGGGATAGACCCAGCTCACTTAGGCGCGTTAAAATCTCAAACTGCTGATGGTGTATTAGGTTTGTTAGATATGTTTTCAGGGGGTGCATTCTCGAATGCTTCAATTTTCGCCCTAGGAATCATGCCTTACATTTCTGCATCCATCGTTATTCAGTTGATGGGAATTGCTGTCCCTTACTTTCAACGTTTACAACGTGAAGGTGAGAGTGGTCGTCGTAAAATCAATCAGATTACACGTTATTTAACGGTTGTCATTCTTATTCTTCAAGCACCTGGATATCTATTAAACCTACACTCGACTTTGCCTGAAGCAGCTTTCATTTTGAAAGGCTTTTTCTTTACTGCATCTTCAGTAGCTATTCTTGCAGCCGGATCCATGTTTATCATGTGGTTAGGTGAAAAGATTACTGATAAGGGAATTGGTAACGGTATTTCTATCATCATCATGATTGGTATTATTGCTCGATTACCTTTTAACTTTGTTGCTGAACTTGGATCAAGATTAGAAGGTCAAGGAGGTGGATTAATTCTACTTGTTCTTGAAATTGTAATTTTGTTCGTAGTTTTTGCTCTGACTATTTTGTTAGTACAGGGTACTAGAAAGATTCCAGTACAGTACGCTAAACGTATTGTTGGAAACAAGCAATATGGTGGTGTTCGTCAGTACATTCCTTTAAAAGTGAATGCAGCTGGTGTTATGCCTATCATTTTTGCTCAGGCTATTATGTTCTTGCCTATGGCATTTGTGAACTATGCGAGTTCTGATTCATTATCTGGAGTTGCTGCTGCTTTGAGTAACTACACTGGTTTTTATTACAATGCTTTGTTTTTTGTAATGATTGTGTTGTTCACTTACTTTTATACTGCAATTACAGTTAATCCAACGCAAATGGCTGAGGATATGAAAAAGAATGGTGGATTTATCCCGGGTATTAAGCCAGGTAAAAAGACTGTTGATTTCTTAGATACTGTAATGTCTCGTATTACTTTACCGGGATCTTTATTCTTAGGTTGGGTTGCAATTATGCCTGCCTTTGCAATGTTAGGTGGTATAAATAGTGGTTTTGCTCAATTCTTCGGAGGTACATCTTTATTGATTTTAGTGGGTGTTGTTTTAGATACTCTACAACAAATTGAGAGTCATTTATTGATGCGTCATTACGATGGCTTGATGAAGTCTGGAAGAATAAAAGGCAAATCTCCAGCAGGAGCTGCTGCTTATTAAAATATTTTTGCTTTCTTTGCAAAATGATTTTTTACAAAACTGAGGAGGAGATAGCGTTACTTGAACAAAGTAACATGCTGGTGGCCAGAACTCTTGGTGAAATATCAAAGAGGATATGCCCCGGCATATCGACTCTTAAGTTAGATCAAATTGCGGAAGAATATATAAGAGATAATGGTGGTATACCAGGATTTCTTGGTTACGATGGATTTCCAAACACACTTTGCATGTCAGTAGGCAAGCAAGTTGTGCATGGAATACCATCTTTCTATGAGTTGAAAGATGGGGATATTTTATCTTGCGATTGTGGTGTGTTGTTAAATGGTTTTTATGGCGATTCAGCATATACATTCAGTGTAGGAGAAGTAAAACCGGAGATTAAATCGTTACTAAAAGTAACTAAGGAAGCTCTTTATAAAGGCATAACTAATGCGGTCGAAGGAAACTATTTGGGAGATATCGGCTATGCCATTCAAGAACATGCAGAGAAACATTCTTTTTCTGTTGTACGAGAAATGGTGGGACACGGAATTGGTAAGGATTTGCATGAAGATCCACAGGTTCCAAATTTTGGTAAACAACACCAAGGTTTAAAGTTGCGAAATGGACTAGTTATAGCCATTGAACCAATGATCAATCTGGGAAAGAAAGAGGTTTATCAAGATGAAGATGGTTGGGCAATTGTAACGGCAGATGGTTTGCCTTCTGCACATTTCGAACACACAGTTGTTGTAAGAAATGGACAAGCTCAAATCCTGTCCAGTTTTGAATTTATTGAGGAATAAAATAACATATAATACAATTATTACTTATGGCTAAGCAGCCTTCAATAGAACAAGACGGTACCATTACCGAAGCATTATCAAATGCAATGTTTCGTGTAGAACTTGAGAACGGACACGTGATTACAGCTCATATTTCCGGGAAAATGAGAATGCACTATATTAAGATCTTGCCTGGGGATAAGGTTAAAGTGGAAATGTCGCCATACGATCTTACTAAAGGGCGCATTACTTTTAGATACAAAAATTAAATTTCGATAAAATGAAGGTAAGAGCATCTGTAAAGAAACGTTCTGAAGATTGTAAGATCGTTAGAAGAAAAGGACGTTTGTATGTGATTAATAAAAAGAATCCTAAGTTTAAACAACGTCAAGGATAATTAAGTTAACTTGTAAATAAATAAATAAATTTTATGGCTAGAATTGTTGGAGTCGATTTGCCTCAAAATAAGAGAGGGGTTATTAGTTTAACCTATATCTTTGGAATTGGTAATAGCGCCGCTAAACAAATCCTTGATGAAGTTGGTGTTAGCTACGATACAAAAGTTAAGGACTGGACAGATGATGAAGCTGCTAGAATTCGTCAAGCAATTAATGCAAACTTCAAGGTTGAGGGGGAATTACGTTCTCTAAACCAGTTGAACATTAAGCGTTTGATGGATATTGGTTGCTACCGTGGTATTCGTCACCGTGTTGGTTTACCTTTACGTGGTCAGAGAACTAAAAACAACTCCCGTACTAGAAAGGGTAAGAGAAAAACAGTTGCAAACAAAAAGAAAGCAACTAAATAATTGTTAAGTTATGGCAAAAAAGTCTGTATCAGTTAAAAAAAGAGTTGTGAAGGTTGAAGCGCTAGGACAAGTGCACATCCACTCATCATTCAACAACATTATTATCTCAATGACCAATAACACTGGTCAGGTTATTTCTTGGTCATCGGCCGGTAAAATGGGATTTAGAGGTTCTAAGAAGAACACTCCATATGCTGCTCAACAAGCTGCATCCGATTGTGCTAAAGTTGCTCATGATCTAGGTTTGAGAAAAGTTAAAGTATACGTTAAAGGTCCAGGTAACGGACGTGAATCTGCAATCCGTGCAGTTAATTCTTGCGGAATTGATATCGCAGAGATCATCGATGTAACTCCACTACCTCATAATGGTTGTAGACCTCCAAAAAGACGTAGAGTATAATTAAAAATTCAGCTTAAATTTTGTTCGGTTTTTTTTTCTTTTGATATCCTCTCAAGAACAGCGGCCCTTTTAAAACCGATAACTTTTTAAGTCACTTAACGTAAAAAATTAAATTTAATAAGAGATGGCTAGATATATAGGACCAAAGAGTAAAATTGCTAGAAAATTTGGAGAGCCAATTTTTGGACCTGATAAGGCATTTGAAAATAAAAACTACCCTCCAGGACAGCACGGTAACAGCCGTAGAAGATCAAAAATGTCTGAATATGGGGTTCAGTTAAAAGAGAAGCAAAAAGTAAAATACACTTATGGTGTATTAGAAAAGCAATTCTCTAACTTATTTAAAAAGGCCGCAAGAAGTAAAGGTATTACTGGTGAAGTATTGTTACAACTCCTAGAGTGTCGTTTAGACAACGTTGTTTACAGATTAGGTGTTGCTCCAACAAGATCAGCTGCTCGTCAGTTGGTTAGCCATAAACATATTACTGTAAACGGTCAGGTTTGTAATATCGCTTCATTTTCAGTAAAAGCCGGGGATATCGTAGGAGTTCGTGAAAAATCGAAGTCTTTAATTGCTATTACCGATTCTTTATCTACTGCAAGATACAACCAAGCATCTTGGTTGGAATGGGATCAAACTTCACTTACTGGTAAGTTTTTAAACATTCCTGAAAGAACTGAGATTCCTGAGAACATCAAGGAGCAGTTAATCGTTGAATTGTATTCTAAATAAAAATAGTTAATCAATATTTTATGGCAATATTAGCTTTCCAAAAACCGGACAAAGTTATTATGCTCGACGCTGACGACAAATTCGGTAAATTCGAATTTCGTCCACTTGAGCCTGGATATGGTATTACAATTGGTAACGCCTTAAGAAGAATTTTACTTTCTTCTCTTGAGGGGTATGCAATTACTACTATTAAGGTTCAAGGTGTTGATCATGAATTCTCTACAGTACCAGGTGTTATTGAGGATGTAACCGAAATGATCCTGAACTTAAAGCAAGTTCGGTTTAAACAAAAAGTTGAAGAAGTTGATAGCGAATTGGTTACTGTTACCATTTCGGATCAGGAAACTTTTACAGCAGGCGATATTAACAAGTTCCTAACCGGTTTCGAAGTGTTGAATCCAGAACTTGTGATTTGCAGAATGGATAGCTCTGCCAAATTACATTTGGATTTAACTATCAATAAAGGTCGAGGTTATGTTCCTTCTGTAGAGAATAAACCAGTTGATGCGGAATTTGGAGTTATTCCAATTGATGCTATTCACACACCAATTAAGAACGTTAAGTTTGATGTTGAAAACTACCGTGTTGAGCAAAAAACTGACTATGAAAAGTTAGTTTTTGAAATCACTACTGATGGTTCAATTCATCCAAAAGAAGCGTTGAAAGAAGCGGCGAAAATACTTATTTATCACTTCATGTTATTCTCAGACGAAAAGATTACTCTTGACACTGATGAGAAATTCGCTAATGAAGAGTTTGATGAAGAAGTATTGCATATGCGTCAACTTCTTAAGACTAAATTGGTAGATATGGATCTTTCTGTAAGAGCATTGAACTGCTTGAAAGCTGCTGATGTAGATACACTAGGAGAACTAGTTCAATTTAACAGAAACGACCTGTTGAAATTTAGAAACTTTGGTAAGAAATCCTTAACCGAGTTAGATGATTTATTAGAATCATTGAATCTTACTTTCGGTATGGACATTTCTAAGTATAAATTAGATAAGGAATAAGGTAAAATGAGACATAGAAAAAAGTTTAATCACTTAGGAAGAAAAGCTGCCCACAGAAAGGCTATGCTTTCAAATATGGCTTCTTCTTTAATCTTGCACAAAAGAATCAGCACAACTACAGCTAAAGCAAAAGCTTTAAAAATGTATGTAGAGCCGTTGATTACAAAGAGTAAGGAAGATACCACACACTCAAGACGTGTTGTTTTTAGCTATTTAAAGCAAAAAGAAGCGGTGACTGAGTTGTTCAAAGAAGTTTCAGTTAAAGTTGCGAACCGCCCAGGTGGTTATACACGTATACTTAAGACAGGAAATCGTTTAGGTGATAATGCAGAAATGTGTATTATCGAACTTGTTGATTTCAATGAAACTTATGTAACTGAGAAAAAAGCTGAAGTTAAGAAAACAACTCGTAGAAGAAAAAGCACTAAGACTGCGGAAGCTACTACTGAAGTTGAAGCAACAGAAGCAACTGAAGTTAAAGGCGAAGAGTAATCTTTCCTTTTCATATAAAAAGAGGGATAAAGTTAAGCTTTATCCCTTTTTTAATGCCCTAAAGAATTTGCTAACGTTTGCATAGATTCCTCTCTTTTTTTTGAGTAAATTATGTGAATATATGATTTTTAATAGTGAACTTTAGGTCTGATAACAAATTAGTTACTATCATTACTATTATAATATATTAATACCGTAAGTTATGTCAGAAATTGTAAAAATTCACGGTCGTGAAATTCTTGATTCACGTGGAAATCCTACTGTCGAAGTTGAAGTAACCCTTGCTAGTGGTTATATGGGGCGTGCCGGTGTTCCTTCTGGAGCTTCAACTGGTGAAAATGAAGCATTAGAGCTTCGTGACGGCGATAAGTCTCGTTACCTAGGTAAAGGTGTGTTAAAAGCAGTTGATAACGTAAACAACGCTATTGCGAATGCACTTCTTGGTATGGATGCTACTAACCAAGTAGCTATCGATAAAGCGATGATCGCTCTTGACGGAACTAAAACGAAGTCAAATTTAGGTGCTAACGCAATGTTAGGTGTTTCTTTGGCTGTTGCTAAAGCTGCTGCTGCTTATTCTGAATTACCATTATACCGTTATATTGGTGGTGCAAATGCTTGTGTTCTTCCTGTTCCTATGATGAACATTATCAATGGTGGTTCTCACTCTGATGCTACAATTGCATTTCAGGAATTCATGATCCGTCCTATTGGTGCTCCTTCATTCCGTGAGGCTTTAAGAATGGGTGCTGAAGTATTCCATGCTCTTGCTAAAGTTCTTAAAGGAAAAGGTCTTTCTACTGCGGTAGGTGACGAAGGTGGTTTCGCTCCTATGTTGGGTGGTACTGAAGAGGCTATTGACTGTATCCTTACTGCTATCAAAAACGCTGGTTACAAAGCTGGTCGTAAAGAAGATGGTGGTGATGTTTCAATCGCTATGGATTGTGCTGCTTCTGAGTTTTTCAAAGACGGTGTATATGACTATAGTATTTTTGAGCCAAACGGCGCTAAAAGAAACTCTGAGGAGCAAGCTGCTTACTTAGCTGAGTTGATTTCTAAGTACCCTATCGATTCTATCGAAGATGGTATGGACGAAGGTGACTGGGATGGATGGGTTGCGTTAAATACTCTTATTGGTGATAAGTGTCAGATCGTAGGTGACGATTTATTCGTAACTAACACTGATTACCTTGCTAAAGGTATCGAGCTTAAAGCTGCTAATTCAATCTTGATTAAAGTAAACCAAATTGGTACTTTAACTGAGACTTTGAATGCAATTGAAATGGCTCACCGTGCTGGTTATACTTCAGTAACTTCTCACCGTTCTGGTGAAACTGAAGATGCAACTATCGCTGATATTTCAGTTGCTACTAACGCTGGACAGATTAAGACGGGTTCTTTGAGTCGTTCTGATCGTATGGCTAAATATAACCAATTGCTACGTATTGAAGAAGAATTGGGTGAAAATGCAATTTTCGGATGCTAATTATTAGCCCCGTGCATATATAGAAAAAGGAGTCTAACGACTCCTTTTTTTTATGATCTATTTTTAAGAACAATCTTAGATATACTCTTCCATCAAATTGAAAAGTGTTTTAGATTGGAATGGCTTTGATATATAAGCGTCCATACCAACCTCGATTGATACTTCTTTGTCTGAAGAAAAATAGTTGGCACTAAATGCGATAATTGGCACACGATATTTTCTGTCAGTTTCCATTTCTCTAATATGTTGCGCGGCTTCAATACCACCCATAATTGGCATTTGCAAATCCATTAAGATCATATCGTATTGATTGTTGGCGAACATTTCAACAGCTTCCTTACCATTTTCCGCAATCTCAACCTTACCTACTCTTGATCTTAAGTAGATTTCAATGGTTTTTCTGTTACTAAGCTTATCTTCTACTAACAAGATTTTTGCTTCGCTGATTGGAATATTTCTCTTTTCTACTTCCGTTTTAACGACAATACAAGAATCGATATTCTCTTCCCAACAAACGCGTTCGATTTTTTCCATATATTTATTTGTAGCCGAGTAAGAAATTAAATTTGACTGATTAAAGATTAAAATTAGACATTTATATGATAATTAAAAATCTTATTGCTTAAATTTTTTTAGCTGCTTGTAATGTCTCTGGATTTCAATTTGGTTTATTATTAATTTATTTGTTTACACTATCAGGTTTTTGTGATTGATCGCTCCATTAGTTTTTTTATTTTTGTGTGAGATTGATGCTTAAATATTGAATAGAAATTGCTTTATATTTGGTTTCAATTGATTATGATTTCGAAATAGAGTTAAAATTTAAATAGATGGCTGACGATAAGAAGATTATCTTTTCAATGGAGAGAGTGAGTAAAACTTTCTCTTCACAGAAAAAAGTATTGAATAATATCAACCTTTCTTTCTTCTACGGAGCGAAAATTGGTATTATTGGTTTAAATGGTTCGGGTAAATCGACATTGATCAAGATTATTGCTGGGCTTGAGCCTTCATTCGATGGGCATGTGGTTTGGTCAAAGGATCACAATATCGGTTATTTGGCTCAGGAACCAGAGTTGGATGATAGCAAGACAGTTAGACAAATTGTTGAAGAAGGCGTTCAGGAGATTGTTGATTGTTTGAACGCTTACGAAGCAGTTAATTTGAAATTTGGTGACCCTGATGTTCTTGAGGATCCGGATAAGATGCAAGCCGTAATGGATGAGCAAGCTGAGCTTCAGGAGAAGATTGATCATTACGATGCATGGAATCTTGACACCAAGCTGGAACGTGCTATGGATGCTTTACGTTGTCCTGAAGGCGATGCTATTGTGAAGCATTTATCAGGAGGGGAACGACGTCGTGTGGCTTTGTGTCGTCTGCTTTTGCAAGAGCCAGATATTCTTTTGCTCGATGAGCCAACTAACCACTTGGATGCTGAATCGGTAGAGTGGTTGGAGCAGCACCTTGCTCAATACAAAGGAACCGTTATTAGTATTACTCACGACCGTTATTTCTTGGATAATGTTGCGGGTTGGATTCTTGAACTTGATAGGGGTGAGGGTATTCCATGGAAAGGAAATTATAGTGCTTGGTTAGATCAGAAAACCAAACGTATGGCTATGGAGGAAAAAACGGCAAGTAAGCGTCGTAAAACTTTAGAGCGTGAGTTGGAATGGGTTCGTATGGCTCCAAAAGCCCGTCAAGCCAAATCAAAGGCTCGTTTGAATGCTTACGATACCATGATGAATCAGGATCTAAAAGAAGCTGAAGAAAAGTTGGAGATTTTTATCCCTAACGGCCCTCGATTAGGTAATAAGGTGATTCAGGTTAAGGAAGTATCTAAGGCTTTTGGAAATAAATTGCTTTTTGAAGATTTGGAGTTTGAATTGCCACCTGCAGGTATTGTTGGTGTTATTGGACCCAATGGTGCGGGTAAAACCACACTTTTCAGAATGATTATGGATCTTGAGCAGCCTGATAAGGGAACCTTTGAAGTGGGTGAAACGGTTAAGGTTGGATACGTCGATCAGCAACATGCTGATATCGATCCTGAGAAATCGGTTTACGAAGTGATTTCTGGTGGTGGTGATTTAATTAATGTTGGCGGTCGTACCATTAATGCTCGTGCCTATGTGGGACGATTCAACTTTAACGGAGCCGATCAGGAGAAGAAATGTGGTGTGCTTTCGGGGGGTGAGCGTAACCGTTTACACTTAGCTTTAACGCTTAAGGAAGAAGCTAATGTGCTTTTACTGGATGAGCCAACCAATGATATTGATGTGAACACGCTTCGTGCCCTTGAAGAAGGTTTAGAAAGTTTCGCAGGATGTGCTGTTGTGATTTCTCACGACCGTTGGTTCCTGGATAGAATTGCGACTCATATTCTGGCATTTGAAGGTGATTCTCATGTTCAATTCTTCGAAGGTGGCTATAGCGATTACGAGATTAATAAAAAGAAACGACTGGGCGATGAAGGGCCTAAGCGTATTCGATATAAGAAACTACTGGCTGATTAATTTCACCAACTTAAAAATTGAGGGAAGAAGCCAGATTGGTTTTCTTCCCTTTGTTTTTGTATTTTTGACATAAGTAATTTAAAACATATAATATGACGTATTTTAGAACGCCACACGAAGAGAGAAATTGGGCTATGTTTTGTCATTTAGGTGGCTTGGCCTATTTTATCCCATTGGGAAATATCATAGTGCCTCTTATTTTATGGAGCATGCGTAAGGACAGTTCGGCCTTGGTTGATCGCGAAGGGAAAAAGGCTTTAAATTTCCAGATTTCATTTACGCTTTATATGCTAATTGCTGGTTTTCTAATATTTGTGCTTGTTGGTATTTTGTTCCTTGTAATACTGGGGCTTTTGCAACTCATTTTTGTTATAATGGCTGTTGTTAAAACCCTTAACGATGAAGAATTTGAATACCCAATGACTATCAAGTTTATTCAATAGCGCTTAGGCTACGCTCAGCATCCAGACTTCGATAATAAAAGTTTCGCGCTCTTTTGTCTGATTAGCGAAGTTTTTTTTATTTTACTCATTACTCATTACTCATTACTCATGGCTTCTTTTTCAACTTTTAAGCTGATCTATTTTATCGGATTGGCTTTAATCTTTATTGGTGGTTACCGTTTGTACAATCATCTTTCGTATGGGAATATCATTATATCGGTGGGATTACTGACTTACGCCATTGTTCAACTTTATCTGCTTATAAAGCAAGGAATAAGTAACTGGGGTTTGTTCGAGTACACCAAAACAACGGTTAATGTTTTGTTTATCTGCTCGGTTATACTCCTGATGGGACTTGAATCGAAAGGATGGTTTTACCCATTGATATTAGGCATGTTGCTTGACTTTTTTGCCAATATATTTAGGCGAGTGAATCGCTCTTAATTCTGGATGAAGTCTTTTAAAGGATTAAGTAATATAAAAGAAACAATAATTTAGACGCAGATTTAAATGATTAAGATATGATTGATGTATAGGATTGGAAAACGCACTTTTAAAATCATAAAATATCATTTTTAATCAGTGTCTAAACTTTATAATATTAGTATCAGTTTTCTGATACTTTTTTTTGCTTCAAACTCTCGTGACAGAGCTTTTAAACAAAGGCTGGGAACTCTAAAAATATTTGATATTTTTGTATCACAATTTGAAGAGATGATCAAATGAGTGAACTCATCAACATATAAGGCTTTTAGGCTATTGTGAAGTTGGAAAGGTGAAGAAAGCTGAGATATCAACTCAAATAAATGAACTAATTAACCAATTAAAAAAAAAGAAATGGCTCAAAAACCGTCAATTCCTAAGGGAACGAGAGATTTCTCACCTGTTGAAATGGTGAAACGAAACTACATATTCGATACCATTAAAGAGGTGTTTCAACTCTATGGTTTTATGCCCATCGAAACACCATCGATGGAAAATTTGTCTACCCTAATGGGAAAATACGGCGAAGAAGGCGACAAGTTACTGTTTAAGGTTCTTAACTCGGGAGATTTTATCTCTAAAGTGAGAGAAGAGGAACTAATGGCTCGCAATTCGAACAAATTAACCACAAAGATTAGCGAAAAAGGCTTGCGTTACGACTTAACTGTGCCCTTTGCACGTTACGTTGTACAGCATCGCAACGAAATAACTTTCCCATTTAAGCGTTACCAAATACAGCCTGTTTGGAGAGCCGATCGTCCACAAAAGGGGCGTTACCGCGAATTTTATCAATGCGATGTTGATGTGGTAGGTAGCAATTCTCTGTTGAACGAGGTTGAATTGATTCAGATTGTTGACGAGGTTTACAAGCGATTGAAGTTAAATGTGCTTGTGAAATTAAATAACCGCAAAGTTTTGGCTGGTATCGCTGAGATTATTGGCGAGGCAGATAGAATTATCGACATTACGGTTGCTATCGATAAGTTGGATAAGATTGGTTTGGACAATGTAAATAAGGAAATGTTTGAGAAAGGTATTCCTCAGGCAGCCATTGATACGCTTCAACCTATTATTCTATTGTCGGGAACCAATATCGAGAAATTGGCTCAGCTAAAAGATGTTCTTTCCGCTTCGGAAGTTGGAATGAAAGGTGTTGAGGAATTGGAAACAGTTTTCTCTTACTTTGCAGATTTAGATGTAAGCACTGAAGTTGAATTGGATTTGACTCTTGCTCGTGGCTTGAACTATTATACGGGTGCTATTTTCGAAGTGAAATCGAAAGATATGGAATTCGGAAGTATTACAGGTGGTGGCCGTTACGATGACCTGACTGGCATTTTCGGTTTGAAAGATGTTTCGGGTGTTGGTATTTCATTTGGTGCGGATAGAATCTACGATGTTTTGGAACAAATGAATCGTTTCCCTGCCGAGACAGTGAATACCACTAAGGTGATGTTCGTGAACTTTGGAGAGAAAGAAGAAAAATATTGCTTGCCAATTTTAGCACGCTTAAGAATGAATGGCGTTAAAGCTGAGATCTTCCCTGATTCTGCTAAAATGAAGAAACAAATGACTTATGCCAACGACAAACATATTCCTTTTGTGATAATGGTTGGTGAAACGGAGATGGAAGAAGGCTTAGTGAGTCTTAAAGATATGGATTCTGGTGAGCAAATAAAGCTTTCACCTGAAGCTCTAATCGAAAAATTAGCTTAGCTTGCGCGTCCAAAGATTAATAGACTAAAAAAGCATGCCTTTTAGGTGTGATTAAAATATTTAGGATTAAATGATATTTAAATTATTACAAGATAGAGCAGCTGAGAGTATCGGTGGCGACATTCGTTGCCCTTGAGTTCTTGCGCGATTTATTGGAGCTCAATAATGACAATTTAATCATTGTTGAACGCTTTGATGAATAGGTGTGCTTTAGGCACCCTCATTTTTGAAATATATTTAATACAAAAAATACTAAATAAACACACAACATGTCTAACATACATTTTATTAGCCCAGAGAGATTAACATTCTCTAAAATTGAAGAAATTCTTGAAAAAGGATACAAGCTTGAATTATCTGAAGAATCAAAGAAATTGATTCTTGATTGCAAAGCCTATCTTGATGCTACTATTGCGAAAGCAGATAAGCCTATTTATGGTATTACTACTGGTTTTGGATCTCTTTGTAAGATTTCTATTCCTGAAGAAGATTTAAGTCAACTTCAGAGCAACCTGGTTATGTCTCACGCTTGTAGCTTGGGTAACGTAATTCCTGAAGATGTGATTCGTTTGATGCTTTTACTTAAGGCTCACGCTTTATCATTGGGTAAATCGGGTGTTCAAATCGAAACGGTTCAGCGTATCATCGATATGTATAACAGCGATGTATTGCCTGTTGTTCGCCACTTAGGATCATTGGGTGCTTCGGGTGATTTGGCTCCTTTAGCTAATCTATTCTTACCCTTATTTGGTGAAGGTGAAGTGATTTACGAAGATGAGATTCGCCCTGCAGACGAGGTTTTAAAAATGTTTGGTTGGGAGCCTATCAAATTGGGCGCTAAAGAAGGTTTGGCTTTATTGAATGGAACTCAGTTTATGAGTGCTCATGCAGTTTATGCTTTGCTTAAGTCTTTCAAATTGGTGAAGTATTCTGATATTATTGGTGCTATTTCATTGGAAGGTTACGATGGAAGAATCGATCCTTTCTTGGCTCCAATTCACGATGCTCGTCCTCATAACGGACAAATTGAAACAGCTCGTAATATTCGCAGTCTTTTAGAGGGTAGTGAGTTTATTGCTAATGAGAAGAAAAACGTTCAGGATCCTTACTCATTCCGTTGTATGCCTCAGGTTCATGGTGCTTCTAAAGATGCCATTAACTACGTAGCCAGCGTGGTTGAAACTGAAATCAATTCAGTTACTGATAACCCAACTATTTTCATCGACGAAGATATGATCTTGTCGGGTGGTAATTTCCACGGACAGCCATTGGCTCTTGTTCTTGACTTCCTTTGTATTGCTTTAGCTGAGCTGGGTAGTATTTCGGAGCGTAGAACTTACCGTTTAATTTCTGGTGATAGAGATCTTCCTGAGTTCTTGATTTCTGATTCAGGATTGAATTCAGGATTTATGATTCCTCAGTACGCAGCTGCTTCTATCGTAAGTCAGAACAAGCAATTGTGTACACCATGTTCAGTTGATTCTATTCCTTCGTCAAACGAGCAGGAAGATCACGTGAGTATGGGTGGAAATGCAGCGACTAAGTCATTATTGGTTGCTGATAACGTGGAGCGTATTTTCGCTATTGAGTTGATGAATGCAGCTCAAGCAGTTGATTTACGTCGTACAGGAAAATCATCTCCATTCTTAGAGGCATTCCTTGAAGAATTCAGAACTGCCGTTTCTTTCAACGATAAGGATAGAGTCATGTATAAAGACATCGAAGCTGCTATTGAATTTCTTGCAGCGGGAAAATTCGAAGGTGGTGAAAACTAAGTCAACTTCTTATTCTACTATATGACAAAAGGCCATCCATTAGGATGGCTTTTTTTATTCAAAAAAAACTTATTTTTTTTCAAAAGAAAAGTAGGGTGTATGTATATTAAGCTGTTGTTATAATTGGTGGAATATGTAATTAAAATTTATTTGATAATCAATTTATGAATAAAACGATTTGTTTAGGTTTACTTTTTTTCCTGATTTCAGGATTTATAAGTCATGATTTATGGGCGCAGGAAAAACAGACTTTGAGTGGTTATGTTAAAGACGGATCTAATGGAGAAGCTCTTATTGGTGCTACAGTGAGTATTCAGGATCTGATGGTAGGGACAGCTACTAACGAATATGGGTTTTTCTCATTGTCTCTGGCTCCTGGAAAATATAAGGTTCTGTTTAGCTTTATCGGTTATATGCCTGTTCCTAAGGAAATAGACTTAAGTCAAAATCTTACCCTAAATATTGAGTTGCATGCCGATGGTATTAAATTGAATGATGTGACTGTTACGGCTGCTAAAAAAGATCAGAATGTCTCTTCAGTACAGATGAGTGTTGAGCGTTTACCCGTGAGTATCGTAAAGAAACTTCCTCATTTTCTGGGAGAGGTTGATATTATAAAGACTTTGCAGATGTTGCCTGGAGTAACTTCAGTTGGTGAGGGTAGTACTGGTTTTAACGTGCGTGGTGGGGGAACCGATCAGAATCTGATTCTTTTGGACGAGGCTCCGGTTTTCAATTCGGCTCACTTGTTTGGTTTCTTCTCTGTTTTTAATGGCGATGCGGTTAAGGATTTTCAATTATACAAGGGAGGTATTCCTGCACAGTATGGGGGGCGTTTATCCTCGGTATTGGATGTGCGTCAGAAAGAGGGAAACAGCAAACGCTTTTCGGGAAGCGGAGGAATTGGTATCGTTAGTAGTCGATTAACTCTTGAGGGCCCCATAAAGAAAGATAAAACTTCTTTTATGGTAGCAGGAAGGCGTTCATATGCCGATGTATTGCTCCGTATGAATCCGGATATGAAGGATAATACGGTTTATTTCTATGACCTGAATGCGAAGATCAATCACAAATTCAACGATAACAACCGCCTTTTTATCTCGGGTTATTTCGGTAACGATGTGTTCAAATTTGGCAAAGAATTCGATTCTCATTGGGGAAATACAACAGGAACCATTCGTTGGAATCATTTGTTCAATAAAAAGCTTTTTTCAAATTTTACAGCAATCTATAGTAATTTCGATTATTCTATAAGTGTACCCGAGGGAAGTTTAGGTTTTGAGTGGGTTTCCAGTATCAAAAATATGAATCTTAAGGCTGATTTTTCATATTTCCCTAATCCCGATCTGAAGTTTAAGTTTGGTTTTGGAAGTACTTACTACATCTTTAATCCAGGTGAATTAAATCCTGTAAAGGGTTCCATAATTGAGTCTAATAAATTGGAAAAGGGCTATGGTCTCGAGTCGGCAGCCTATGCAGGATTGGAACAAAACCTAGGCAGTAGCCTGACTGTACAATACGGCTTAAGACTTTCCAATTTTTCGAGCCTGGGAAGTCAAACCGTAAACTCTTACCAAAGCGGAATACCAAAGGATAAAGCAAGTATAAGGGGTTCGAAGAAGTATGGTAAAAATGAGATTGTAAAGAACTATTTCAATTTTGAACCTCGTTTGGCGATAAAGTATGCCTTTAGCGATGTTAATTCGCTTAAAGCAAGTTACAACAGAACTTGCCAGTATTTGCACCGTATTTCAAATACGACAGCACCCACTCCTCTCGATATTTGGGTACCAACAGGCAAGCACATTAAGCCAGCCAAGGTTGATCAGGTAGCTTTGGGGTATTTTCACAATCTTGGAAATAATATGTTCGAAACATCTGTAGAAGCTTATTACAAGAAATTTTACGATTTGGTTGAGTACAAGTATGGGGCCCATCTGATGTTGAATAATACGATTGAAACCGAATTGCTCGATGCACAGGGCAGAGCTTATGGCCTGGAATTTAGTGTTAGAAAAAAAGAAGGACGATTGACGGGATGGATCGCTTATACGCTGTCGAGAACTGAGAAGAAGGTAGAGGGGCTAATGAATAATGAGACTGGCGAGATTTATCCGACGACTTTAATCAATAACGGAGACTATTTTCCTGCTGATTACGACAAAACACATGATCTTAAGATTGTCGCTAATTATGATTTGAATAAAAGATGGTCTGTTGCCACTAACTTCATTTTGATGAGTGGTAGACCAGCCACCTATCCTTATGGAAAATATGAATTCCAGGATAATACTTATGCTCATTACATTAATCGTAACGGTGCACGTATCTCGGCTTACCATCGCCTTGATTTATCATTTACCTATATGTGTAAACAGAAAAAGGCAAATCAGAAATGGCAGGGCAGTTGGAACTTTGGAATCACGAATCTTTATAGCAGACAGAATGCCTATTCGGTTTATTTTAAAGAGAGTGAAAACAATTGGGCTGGTAGCCAAAAAGGAAACAGCACCGAAGCCTGGCAATTTGCCATTATTGGCAAACCTGTTCCAACCATCACGTATAACTTTAGCTTTTAGTCATAACTAATGAAGATTGAAAAAATGCATACTAAACTCAAATATATATTCTTGCTTGCTTTTATCATCTTAATGGGATGTGAAAAACAAATTGAGTTGGATCTCCCTTCGGTTGGTTCAAAACTAGTGGTAGATGGCTGGTTAACCAGTGAACCTGGAGAGGGGGGGGCTGAACGACTTCATACGGTACGTTTAACCCAATCTATTTCTTATTTCGAGACACAGAATTATCCTGTAGTAAAAGATGCTCAGGTGATTTTAAAGGATGATAAAGGCCAGGCTTATCCTTTGACTTATACTTTGCCAATGGTTTACGACCCAAATGTGGGAAAAGAAGTAGCTGATGAGCAAAAGGGGCGTTATGAAATACGAAAAAATTTGGAACAGAATACCTCTTATACCCTGTATATTAAAACAACAGATGGAATAGAATATGAGTCAACTGCTCAAATGGTTATTGACTACCCATACGCTCCAAAAATTTTTGTTGAATACAAGGAAGCTGATGATTTCAGTGATGAAGATGAAGGCTATTACATCAATTTTGAGCCTAAATATTCAGACGAAGGGAATTTTTATTTCTGTTGGCAGCTATTCAAACTTGAATCATATACAGACTGGAGTGATCCTGAAAATCCAATAAAGGTGAGTTATACTTTTCCCTATTCTGATTTACTTTTTGGTAGTAATGTTTATACCTCTGTAGAGGAGTCAGAAACCCAGTTTGATCAGGCTGCACAAAAGGGCGAACAGTATTTTATTAAGCAACATGTTGTTGCAAGAGGTGTATATGATTTTCTGCGTTTGGCAGAAGAACAGCGCGATAATGAAGGAACACAATTTTCTCCTCCGCCAGCTCCATTAAGAAGCAATATTAAGCGTATAGGAGGAAACACTCTAGATGATGATGCTCTGGGCTTTTTCATTATCTCATCGGTTCAGAAAACTGAAGTGACAAGCATCAATTAATAGTCCAACATATACTAAAAGAGCTGCAATCATAATAGATTGCAGCTCTTTTTATATTGCGGTATAAAGCTTAAACAAAGTATAAAGCTAAATTAACTCAAAACCACATTTACACTTTCACTATTTTACTTTTTTCATCTTTAACCTTTCGCTTTTCAGACCTTTTGACCTTCTAATAACTTGTCTCATCAATCTTCACCTTGCCACTAAAGGTTTTGTACACAAAGTAAGTGTAACCCAAAACCAGTGGTGTACCAATGGCTACAATAAGCATCATGATTTTTAATGATTTCAGTGATGAGGCTCCATTGTATATATCGATGTTATTCTCGGGACTTATTGATGAAATCAGAAGGTTTGGATAGGCTTCCAGTGCACAAAGCAACAGCATGAAACTGATGCAAAGTGATGAGAACAAAAAAGCCTGCATGAACTTCTTCTTGTGTGTCAGTCGTGGAATATTGGCAATGCTTAAAACAACCAGCACCGGCAAAATTAAACTGGCAGGCATCTCCATTAATTTATCACTCAAGTGGGGTTGATATGCCAGGGTATACAATGATGTAAGCCCGAAAGCTATGATGAAGGCTCCCATAGCATACTTTTGTAAAACGACCAGTCGTTCGTATAGCTTGCCCTCCGTTTTTAGTAGAAGATAAATGGCTCCGTGTGACATAAACAAACTTAGACTCGTTAGTCCCATTAAAATAGAGTAAGGGTTTAGAAAGCTAAGTAGAGCATCACCATTATAATTGTGATTAGCATCAATAGGAATGCCAATCAAGACATTGCCCAATACCACACCCAAAAGAAATCCTAACATGATACTCGAAAAGCTATAAATGATATCCCAAGTCTGTCGCCACCATCTCATTTCTTCTTTGCCACGAAATTCGATGGACACAGCACGAAAGATGATGAAAAAGAGAAAGAGCATAAATGGAGTATACATGGCAGATAGTAAACTGGCATATGCAACGGGGAATCCTGCAAAGAGAGCACCACCGCCAATAACCAACCACACCTCGTTACCATCCCAAACGGGACCAACAGCATTCATGGCAATACGGCGGCTTTGTTCTTTTCTGAAAAAGAGATGCCAGGCTCCTGCTCCAAAATCGAAACCATCGAGTATGGCATAGCCCGAAAACACGCCACCAACAACTAAAAACCACCAGGTCTGATAATCTAATCCTAATAGAGTTTCCATATGTTTATATTATTGTCCTGTTCAATTGACTTGAACCAGGATGTGAATTTTGATTTATATTTTGTAGTCAGTTATCGTTTTTTAAGTGTTTTTTCACATTTCGATTAAGCTCAGTGCAACACTTTTACTTTAAGCTTGACTTTACTCTATCCTTGAATAATAGCTTGCTCAATATCTTTTGTGTGAGGTCTATTTTCAGTATCACCTTTATCATACGGACCATGTTGTATTTTTTTGTTTAGGATATAGATAAACAAAACAAACAAGAGTGCATAGATGAAAAAGAACATGATAAGAGAGAACCAAATTTGATTGGCCGAAACGGCTTGTGAAAAAGCATCGGAGGTTCTAAGTAAACCGTAAACAACCCAAGGTTGTCTACCCATTTCGGCAGCAAACCAACCTGTTTGATTGGCAATTTGAGGTAGAAACACTGCAAAAATGAATGAAACAAGTAACCACTTTTGTTCAAACAGTCGACCTCGCCACCAGTAGAAACAAGCTAAAAGTGTTAGACCAATAAGTGCCATACCTATGGCAACCATGATATGGTAGAATTGGAAGACTGCATTAACCTGTCCAGGTTGATCTTCTTTGGCGAAAGCATTTAGCCCAGTTACGGGAGCTTCAAAATCGTAATCCAGAAGAAAAGATAAGCCACCTGGTATTTTTATACCGGTAACTTCCTGTTTATCCTGATCCACCCAGCCCATGATATACATATCAGCAGGGGCACTTTTTTCGTAGTGACCTTCCATTGCTGCGAGTTTAGCTGGCTGATTTTTAGCGACACCTTCAGCAGAATGATGTCCAGTACCAAGTTGACCTAATGAAAGAACTGTAGCTGCGATTAAAGCAATTTTAAAGGCTTTTTTCGATATCTCAATATGTCTGCCTTTAATAAGATAATAGGCGTGTACACTTAAGACTAAGAAGGTTCCGGCAAGCAAAGCTCCTAACCAAACGTGGGTTATCCGATCTACACTCGATGGATTGAATACCATGGCCCAGAAATCGGTGATTTCAGCCCTTGCATTCATGCCCTCGCCAACGATGCTGTAACCTGCTGGAGTTTGTTGCCACGAGTTAGCTACTACAATCCAAACAGCAGAAAACATTGAGCCAAAGAAGACTCCGATGGTCGAAATTAAGTGTACTTTTGAACTCACTCGATTCCAACCGAAAAGTAAAATCCCCAGAAAACCACTCTCAAGCGCAAAAGCGAAAATACCTTCTGCAGCCAGAGCTGATCCAAAGATGTCGCCAACATATTTCGAATAAATGGCCCAGTTGGTCCCAAATTCAAATTCCATAACGATACCAGTTGCGACGCCAATACCAAAAGTTAATGCAAATATTTTGGTCCAAAAGCGGGCCAGTGTTTCATACACTTTTTTTCCTGTGCTCACATATATGCTTTCAAAAATGACCATCATCATACCCAAACCGATGCTTAGTGGAGGATAGATGTAATGAAAGGCGATAGTAAATGCGAACTGTATTCGAGCTAATATTTCTACGTCCATAACTTATGTTTTAATCCCAATGGCTTGGGAAAGTTCGATGTTGTAATAAAACAACACGATTTATATGAGTTAACAGGACAAAGTTAAGCTTTTGATTTTATTCAAATCATTATACTTTATTTTTTATGTATGAAAAGATTGATGACCCGATTGATTTTGATGATCTGTCTACAGGAACAAAAAAAGGCCAGTGAAATAAATCACTGACCTTAATGTTGTATTTTATGTTGGTTAAATGATCTGAAATTGGCAACTAATGTATGTGCCGAGATGCATTTAACAATGCTTTTGACTTAATAGCCTTTAATGAACTGGGAGTTCTACTTAATTCTACGATTATCCTTATCGCTAAAACGATACATCATTAAATCGTATGAAGGAATAGCTTTTACATTCAATTTGATTTTATATGTTGATTGCCATTTGCGTCGCAATGTTTTAATAAAACCTTGATTAATGTACGCTGCCACAAAAGGGTGAACTTTAAGTGTTAATTTCTTTTCCTTTGTTTTTTCAACCAGGCTTGCTAATTGATCTTCGATTTGATCTGTCAGTAAAACAGCTGGTGAAATTTCTCCCGAACCTTGGCAAGTTGGACATTTTTCTTGAACTGCGACATTCATTTCAGGACGAACACGCTGACGAGTGATTTGCATCAAGCCAAACTTGCTCAATGGAAGTATGTTATGCTTGGTACGATCTTGATTCATCATTTCTTTCATCTTCTCGAAAAGCAAATGACGGTTTTCTGCAGAGTGCATATCGATAAAATCGACAACGATAATACCTCCCATATCACGAAGTCTCAATTGACGAGCAACCTCTTCAGCTGCTGCCATGTTTACTTCCAGGGCATTGGTTTCTTGATCGTTCCCAGCTTTTGAACGGTTACCTGAGTTCACATCAATAACATGGAATGCTTCGGTGTGTTCTATGATAAGATAGGCTCCACTTTTAAATGAAACTGTTTTCCCGAAAGAAGATTTGATTTGTTTATCGATGCCTAACTGGTCAAATATTGGAAGGTCACCTTTAACATGATTTACAATTTTCTCTTTCTCAGGTGCAATACTTGCAATATATTGTCTGATATCAGCAGCTGCTGCTGCATCGTTCACATAGATATTCTCGAATGATGAATTTAGGATATCACGAAGAATAGCTGTAGTACGATTCATCTCACCCAAAACAAGATTTGGCGGGTTGATTTCACGAATATTGTAGAAAGACTCTTCCCAACGTTCAATTAAGCCTCGAAGTTCTTTGTCTAGCTCGGCAACACGTTTCCCTTCGGCAACAGTACGTACTATAACCCCATAATTCTTAGGTGTAATACTTTGTAATAATTGCTTGAGACGAGTTTTTTCTTCTGTCGATTTTAATTTTTGGGAAATTGACACCTTATTGGCAAATGGCATCAACACAATATTACGTCCAGCAAGTGAAATTTCCGAACATAAACGAGGGCCTTTTGTGGAAATAGGTTCTTTTGCAACCTGAACAAGAATATATTGCCCAGATTTTAATACATCGGTAATTTTTCCATTTTTATCGATATCTGGCTCCAATTTCATTTTAGAAATTGAAATGCCTTTACCTTTTCGGGCTATGGCTTGTTGTAAGAATTTGTTTAAAGTAAGGAATTGTTGTCCTAAGTCTAAATAATGAAGGAATGCATCCTTTTCATATCCAACATCAACAAAAGCGGCATTTAAACCAGGCATGATTTTTTTCACTTTACCTAGATAAATATCGCCAACTGCAAATTGAATATTGCTTTTTTCCTTGGAAATTTCAACCAATTGCTTGTTATCAAGCAAAGCAATTACAATTTCGTTCGGTTGTACATCAATTACAAGTTCATTACTCACTTGAAAGCTCCTATATTAAATTCAAAAAATAATTAATTCTTACAAATAGATAAACCTAAAGTACTAAAAAGTTCTTTAGGTTTATACATTATACTCTTACTAATAAGCGTGATAAGAATTATTTCTTCTTATGACGATTTTTTCTTAATCTCTTTTTACGCTTGTGCGTAGCCATCTTATGTCTTTTTCTCTTTTTTCCGCTTGGCATAACTTAAATATATTAAAATTTGTTTTTAAAGTCTGAGACTACTTTACATT
The DNA here is from genome assembly GCF_003863355.1 of Ancylomarina euxina. Lineage (GTDB taxonomy): Bacteria > Bacteroidota > Bacteroidia > Bacteroidales > Marinifilaceae > Ancylomarina > Ancylomarina euxinus. The sequence continues at coordinate 201,751 of NZ_QQWG01000005.1, forward strand.
AGTTTTTACTTTACTTACGAAAGTCTTCGCCGGTTTAAATGACGGGATAAAGTGCTCAGGAATAATAATAGTTGTGTTTTTAGAAATGTTTCTTGCAGTTTTCTCTGCTCTTTTCTTAACGATAAAACTTCCGAAACCTCTTAGATACACGTTTTTACCTTTTACAAGTGAACCTTTGATAGTATCCATGAAGGCCTCAACAGTTTTTTGTACTGTAATTTTCTCAATCCCCGTGTTCTTAGAAATCTCGTTAACAATATCTGCTTTAGTCATCTCTTAAAAATTCTTTAATTATCAATTATATACAACAGTTTTTTCTCAAAATCAGACTGCAAATATATATGATTTCTCTTTATTAAAGAAATCGAAAGCACTATTTTTGTGTGAAAATAAAAAAAAAATAAAATGTGTAACATTCTAGGTCTATGTTGAATAGCAAAATTATAAACTGGTATGAGTTCAATAAGCGCGATTTACCATGGCGAAATACTTCAGATCCGTACAAAATTTGGATCTCAGAAATCATGCTACAACAAACTCAAGTCGTTACAGTTGTAGACTATTATTTACGTTTCATAAATAGTTTTCCTTCAATTAGTGCTCTGGCATCAGCTAATGAACAAGAGGTGTTGAACCATTGGCAAGGGCTAGGTTATTATTCGCGAGCTCGCAATTTGCATTCGGCAGCAAAGTCTATTAAAGACAATTATAAGGGGGTATTTCCTGATTCGTTTGATGAAATAATAAAATTAAAAGGAATAGGTGTTTATACAGCCTCTGCAATATCGGCTTTTGCATTCCATTTGCCTTATGCAGCTGTGGATGGGAATGTGTATCGAGTTTTGTCTCGTCTGTTTGGTGTTTCGGAATCAACAAGCTCGCCTAAAGGAAAAAAAGAATTTCAAGCTCTAGCGGATGAACTAATGGCAGATGCTCCACCACATATCTATAATCAGGCAATTATTGAATTTGGTGCATTGCAATGCACAGCAAAAAATCCAGATTGTGAAGTTTGTCCTTTGCAAGCTCAATGTTTTGCTTATATAAATAAGCAGCAGGATGTTTTACCAGCGAAGAAAAAAAAGGTGAAAGTGATTGATCGCTTTTTCTATTATCTATACATATATAATGATACACGTTTTTTATTACAACAAAGAGGAGAACGTGATATTTGGCGAAACCTATTTGAATTTCCTTTAATTGAGGCTGATAATAAAATAGAATTAGTAGATTTGATTAATTCTGAGGCATGGGAGACTCTTCTGAAAGATATTAAAGTAGAAGTGACCGAGCGAAAAATCACTAAAACACATAAATTAAGTCATCAGAATTTACATATTGAGTTTGTTCATGTTAGAATTGAAAATTACGAATTTGAAAAATTTAAATCTTTAATAAGCGTTGATAAAGAGGTTGCTATGAATTACCCTATGCCAAAGCCGATAGAGATGTATTTAGCAGGGAAGTAATCTTTATGTGAATAAAAATATTTTTATCTAGGTAAAAAGTTTATAACTTTATTGTTGTTAACTAAAAAATAAGAAGATATGTCAGTAAATAAAGTAATTTTGGTTGGGAATGTAGGTGCAGACCCAGAAGTGAAATACCTTGATAATGGTGTAGCTGTTTGTAATATTCGTTTGGCAACAAGTGAATCCTATACTCGTAATGAGGAAAAGGTGACACAAACAGAATGGCACAGTATCGTAATGTGGCGTAAATTGGCAGAAATTGCTGAAAAATATGTAAAAAAAGGCGCTCAACTTTATGTTGAAGGTCGTTTAAGAACCCGCACTTGGGAAGATCAAGATGGTAAGAAACGTTATACGACTGAAATTTTTGCTGATAATTTTCAGATTTTAGGTCGTCGTTCTGAAGGGGAGGGAGCTCCAGTTGAAGAATCTGCTAAACCTCAGGCTGTTGTCACCAATTCAGCTGAAGACGAAACGGATGATTTACCATTCTAAAAACATTGTTGAACTAGAATTTTGAATGTTGGAAACCAACGATTTGTTACTGATATTAAACAATTTTGATATTGTTTTTAAACCTATAAGCTTAAGTATCATTGCAGAACTATGTGCAATGATACTTTTGTTATTTTTTTCCGCACTGATCTCAGGTTCAGAGGTGGCTGTGTTTTCTCTTTCACCGCAGAATTTGAGAGAGATTGAAGATGCGCAAACAAGCAAAAATAGAAAGTTGCTTAAGCTTTTAAGAATGCCAGAGAAACTATTGGCTACGATTCTGATTGCTAATAACTTTGTGAATATTGCTATTGTTATTCTTTCGACTTATATCACGTCTTCCTTGTTTGATTTTAGTCAAGCACCAGCAGTTGGTTTTGTTGTGCAGGTTGTTGTAGTTACTTTCTTGCTTCTCTTGTTTGGTGAGATTGTACCTAAAGTGTATGCAGCTCAGTTTGCACTTCGTTTTTCTAGATATATGGCTCTGCCACTGATATTTTTAGAAAAAGTATTTCGCCCATTAGGTACCATTTTGATAAAGTCAACATCTTTAGTTAATAAGGGGATTTCAAAAAAGCAGAATATTTCCATGGATGACCTTTCGCAAGCTCTTGAGCTCACTGCTGATGAAATTAATGAGGAGATGGAAATATTGGAGGGGATTGTGCGATTTGGAAATATTAATGTGAGTGAAATAATGGAAGCTCGTGTTAATGTTATTGCTGTTGATATTCATATGAGTTTGAGTAAGCTGAAATCGGTGATTATAGAATCTGGTTTTTCACGTATTCCTGTTTACGATGGTGCTTTTGATAATGTTAGAGGTATATTGTATGTAAAGGATTTGTTAGCACATCATCATAAACCCAATACTTTTAAATGGCAATCCTTAATTCGTCCACCTTATTTTGTTCCCGAAACAAAAAAAATTAGTGATTTATTGGAAGAGTTCCAAACTAAGAAGAATCATATGGCTATTGTGGTTGATGAGTATGGTGGCACATCAGGGCTTATTAGTTTAGAGGATATTTTAGAAGAGATTGTTGGTGATATTACGGATGAATTGGATGATCAACAAGATTTTTATACCCGAGAAGAGGACGGTTCTTATCTTTTCGAAGGTAAGACCTTACTAAATGATTTCTTTAAGTTGATCGATGTTGATGCTGATATTTTTGACAAGATTAAAGGTGATGCAGATACTCTTGCGGGTTTGATTCTTGAGATAAAGGGCGAAATTCCCCAGAAAAAAGAAAAATTCAAATATAAGGGCTATGAGTTTATAGTCGAAGCGGTTGATAATCGAAGAATCAAGAAAATTCGTTTCAGGCTTCCTCAAAAGAAGTAGGCTCTAACAATTAAACACTTCCTGATGAATTTGTTTGAGTTTGCCTGTGTGAGTTTCTCTGAAAATTATGCAAATTGCAGCTCTATTAATTTAAACGTGATTTTATATGCTTAGGCATTCCCGTATTATAATCTATTCTCTTTTACTTGTTTTTGCATGTTTGCCTTTGTCTTGTAAAGATAAAGCCATGCCAAAACCTAGAGGTTATTTCCGTATTGATTTCCCTGAAAAAAAATATGAAACTTGGAATCATAATTATCCCTTCAGTTTTGAGTATTTAAAAGGAGCTCAAGTTGTAAAAGATAAGAGTCGACTAGCAGAGGAATATTGGCTGAATGTTGAGTATCTAAACTATAATGCAACTCTTCATTTAAGTTATAAGGAAGTCAATGAAAATCTTGAGAAATACTTGGAAGATTCTCATAGTTTAGTCTATAAGCATGCTATAAAAGCTGATGCAATTGATGGAACCAACTATGTTGACATGCAAAGGAATGTATATGGTTTGGTTTATCGCATTCAGGGAAATGCGGCATCTTCAGTACAATTTATTGCTACGGATAGCTTAAAACACTTCTTAAGAGGATCACTTTATTTCAATAATCATCCAAACCCAGATTCTTTGGCTCCAGTCATTCAATACATTGATAAGGATATCGTGCACTTGATGGAAAGTTTAAAGTGGAAATAAATTCTATAAAATCATTCTTTTAGAAATATCACATGCCCTTAGTAAAGCATATTCAAATAAATGAAACTTGTCAACTGGCTCTTTGGAAGATTACCGAAGAGCTTGAAGATTTGCTTGCATGTGTTTGTTTGAATATGACTGAGCAGGCTCGGGTTGATGGATTTGGAAGTTTGACTCGTAAAAAGGAATTTGTTACAACGCGTATTTTATTGCATAAACTTCTAGGTAATGGAATTTTTATAGAGAATAATGAACATGGAAAACCCTTACTTAGTAATTCTGATTTTGATATCAGTATCTCTCACAGTAAGGACTATGTTGGGGTAATCGTTGGTAAAAATCATGATTTAGCATTAGATATCGAATATCTTTCTGATCGAGTGTATCGAATCACCAAGAGATTTATGAGTGAAGATGAAATGTTATCTGTTTTTGAAGAAGACAAACAGCTTCATATTTATCAGCATTGGTGTGCTAAAGAGTGTTTGATTAAATTATATGGAAAAAAGGATGTGCTCTTAATTGATGAATTAAAAATACATCCCTTTCACCCGAAACAATCTACCTTTTCAGGTGAGGTTATTCGTAATGATTTTTCAAAGAAATACGAATTTCAAAGCCTAATCTTTGATTCTTTTTTAATGGTTTGGTGTTGTCAATCTAGAAACTAATCGACTAAGCCTTTTATTGGATTTCCCATACAACCAGTGGGTGGCGTGATTTCCAAGAACGTGGATAAAGTAGGAACAATATCTTCAATGTCGAGTTGCTGGATCAATTTCTTATTTTTAATTTTCCATCCATAAAAAAACAGAGGTACTCTTCTTGATTGACTATATTGAGCAACCAGATCTCTTTCATCTTTTATTTGATTGACCCATCCTGGTTCTAATGCAATGATAACATCTCCAGATCTTTTATGATTGAATGAGCGCTGAATTTTATTCATAACCCCATGACTGTAGTTGGTTTCAATAAAATTGTGAGCAGGAATTGCTTTTGATACTCCAGAAAATTGAACTAGAAATTTTGCAGCTTTTATCTGAACATCTTCTAATATTAGTTTTTTATCTTCAATGAGCTTGCGATTTAGAAAAATCTGTTGCGAATCGTATCCTGATATCCACCGTCCAGCACCATAAGTCACGTTAAAGTACGATTTTAATAAGGCAATTGCGTTATAAGAACTAAAATAGCCATGTGGTATACGTTGTTTTTCAAGATCTTCTGGTAAGAAACTAGCTGCTTGGTCACTTGTCACAAAAAGCAGAACATTCTCCATCCCAACTTGCTCATCCAAGAAATTAATTAAGTCTGCTATGTTTTGATCTAGCCTTGTTATGCAATCGAGCATTTCTGCTGAATAAGGCGAAAACTTACGGTGATTGTTTCCCAAACAAGAAAAGTTGATGGTAATCAAATCACAATCGTCATCCTTGCCTAAGTTTTCGTTAATAATTGTTGTTGCAGCAAAATCTTTAACTAATAGGTTACCTGCTGGATAATTCTTTAAAGCATGGTATCCAATCTGTTTTTTCTCCTTTTTTAAATCATAATAAAAATGATCGGTCAATTTCAACTTTGCTTTAATAATATCTGTTGAACTACCATTATCTTCTAGAGTTTTAGGTACCCAAGGTTTATCAAGATATTTGTTAGGTAGATCGGTCGCATTAAAATTATTTACCCAATTAAATAGGGTATTCTGATAATATGAAGAACTGATGAATTTACCTTGAACACCATCTAACCAGTAGGCTGCATCTGCTGAATGACCTGCAGAATAGATAGCAGATTCATTATTAAGAGAAACTCCAATGACTCTCGAATTAGGATTATTTAATTTCATGATATCACCTAGGGTAGGAGCAAGAAGTTTATGCGGCGATTTTGAGGTAACCGTATCTACGATCCCTAGTTTTCGATAATTCTTGTCATAGGTTGAAGCTTCTGCGCTCTCAGAAATTCTATTGAACCAAGCGTGAGAAATGATTCCATGATAAGCAGGCGGAGTTCCTGTAAATATAGTCGCATGGTCAACTCCAGTTTGAGAATATTGGTAATTGTACTGCGTATTGGAACTAAAGGCTCCATTTTGCATTATTTTATTGAAACCACCATCTGAAAATAAATGTGAATATTTACTGAAATAATCACTTCGTAGATGATCTATGACGATACCAACGATAAGCTTTGGTTCATTAGAAGGTTGTTTAGAAGAATCAGTTTGGGCATTTACTTTTATAATGCTACTGATGGCAAGAAGAAGTCCGAAGAATGTATATTTGATATTCATACTTGTTGAATGCACTAAGGAGAATGGATGAATTAATTAAAACAGTTTGTGAATTTGACTACCAAGATAAACAGCAAGTAGACCTAAAAATACACTAGCACCTACATAAACAGATAGCATTAGAAAATCTCCAGCTTTGATTAAACCAAATTTATCGAAAGCAAAGGAGGAATAGGTTGTGAATCCACCACAGAAACCGACTCCAAGGAATATTCTAAGTTCTGGACTTAGCATGTTCTTTTGCTCAGCAAGGGAATAGATAATACCAATTAATAGACAGCCTAAGATGTTGACCGCAAGTGTTCCAACTGGTAGTACTGATTGAAAAATACGATTCACGCCCAATGCAATTAAAAATCTAGAAATACTGCCTAAAAAACCGCCTAATCCAATAAGTAAAAGTGTTCGAAGCATAATCTGTGATTATTTAGATACTTGAACAAAGATAGAAATATTAACAAGCTAAGCTGAAATTAACTAGAATTTTAGATAAGAATTGAAGTCGTAAAAAAAAAAGGCTGTCTTGTAGGACAGCCTTTAAATATATTTGAATGTGATCATTTACACATTAAAACGGAAGTGCATGATGTCACCATCTTGAACCACATATTCTTTACCTTCTACATTCATTTTTCCTGCTTCTTTGCAAGCCGCTTCAGTTCCTAAGTTCGAAAAGTCTTCGAACTTGATAACCTCAGCACGAATAAAGCCTTTTTCAAAGTCAGTGTGAATGACACCTGCAGCTTGCGGAGCTTTAGAACCTTTAGGATATGTCCATGATCTAACCTCTTTAACACCCGCAGTAAAATATGTTTCAAGTTCAAGAAGGCTAAATGCGGCCTTAATCAATTTGTTAACACCTGGTTCTTTAAGACCAAGATCTTCAAGAAACATTTGTTTTTCTTCGTAAGACTCAAGTTCTGCAATATCAGCTTCAATACCAGCTCCAACAATTAGAACTTGCGCATTCTCATCTTTAACAGCTTCTTTTACTGCATCAACATAAGCATTACCTTCTATTACTGAAGCTTCATCAACATTGCAAACATATAATACAGGTTTGGTTGTCAATAAATGCAGATCTTTTGTAACAAGTTCTTCAGCTTCGCTTAATTCAACTACACGAGCTGACTTTCCTTGTATCAAAACTTCCTTATAGCGTTCTAATACTTCAGCAAGACGTTTAGCTTCTGGATTTTTACCAACTTTTGCAAGTTTAGCGGCTTTTTGAAGTCTAGCTTCTACAGTTTCAAGATCTTTTAATTGTAATTCGATATCAATGGTTTCCTTGTCGCGAATAGGATCAACAGAACCGTCAACATGTACGATATTACCATCCTCGAAACAACGTAATACATGAATAATTGCATTTGTTTCGCGGATATTGGTTAAGAACTTATTTCCTAAACCTTCACCTTTGCTAGCACCTTTAACCAAGCCGGCAATGTCAACAATCTCCATTACTGAAGGCTGCACTTTCTGTGGTTTTACCAATTCTGTTAATCTAATTAAACGCTCATCAGGTATAGTTATTACACCTACATTAGGCTCGATAGTACAAAAAGGAAAGTTAGCCGACTGTGCTTTTGCATTCGACAAACAATTAAATAAAGTGGATTTACCAACATTAGGTAGTCCTACGATTCCACACTGTAATGCCATGTTATATTTTATTTATTAATTAGCTGAGTTTCAAAAAATCTGTGCAAAAGTACATTTAAAATTCCGATGTGCCAATTTTGAAATTATTCTAATTAATAATTGTTAAATAGTTACTAAGTCGGTTGATATATATGACTTAGTTTATATTATTTATTAGCTTTAGAATATGGCTAATTTCTATATGAAGTATATTCTTTTTATCATTTTCTTAATTGGAGCTTTAAATTCTACAAAATCTCAAGAACCAACTTATGGAAGGTATGGAGTTATTGATCGTCAGGTAAAAAGAGTTCCAGACAGCCTAGCCAATAATATTGTTCATCTGCATCACTATCTCGATTCTATTGGAGTTGATGATGAAGAAAGAATAAGAATTTTCTATATGTGGATCATCACAAATATTAAGTATGAAAATCAAGTTGAACTCCTTTTTGATAAAAATTTGTTGTTTTATATGGGGTCTAATAATTCTGTATCCCCAGTTTCTGTTCTCAAGAAAAGAAAAGCTGTATGTGAAGGGTTTTCAAGGCTTTTTCAGTTTTTTTGTCAGCAATCGGGAATTGAAGCTTATACAATTGGCGGCTATATATCAAAGAAAGGAGCCTTTCAAGATAGAGCAACACATTCGTGGAATATTGTGAAGCTAAATGATGAATGGCGTTTTTTTGATTTGACTTGGGCTTATGCGAGTTTTGAACATACCGGTATAAAGAGTAGTACAAACGAGTTTTACATGGTTAAACCACAAGAATTTGTTTTGTCTCATTTGCCACTAGTTCCTATGTGGCAATTTTTAGAAACACCTGTACCCATATCTATCTTCAATATGGGAAACGATATGATCAATATATATCTAATAAAGCAAAAACCACATTATAATTATGAAGATAGTCTTAAAACTTATAAGAAGTTGGGTGCGAGGGAGCGATGTTTAAAAATGGCTGACGAAATTTATAAAACGAATTCTTCAAATAAATTTAACCGCGCCATTGAATATCTTAGATATGCACGAGTAATTCTAAGTTTTCAGAATGCGTCGGAAAAAAAGGAACTTAAAGAATTGTTGGAGGCGAAGGATAAGATTAAAAAAGCTATGCTGTTTTTTCGTGAAACTCAAGATGTATCAGCACAATTGATGTTTTTGCAGGCACTAGATCATTTACTTATACTTGAGAAATGGATTCAAATAACTCAAAGTCAAAATAAGAAGGCTTCAGAAAGTAAGTTTTAAGCTTTCTTTTTTAATTATACTTTAACATTTGATTGAGAGGTGTTAATTTGAAATTACCTGGAATAGAGAAAGATTCTATGGTAAGTTTTGTTCTTGATGCATGATCCATTCTTATTACTGTTTTTCTATTATCATGGGAAATGACAACTTTCACAGGCAGACCATTTTTTCGAACTTTCATATATGAGTTCAAATTAAAATAAGGTGCAATTCCAGAATGGAAAAAGAAGGCTTCTAAAAAGTCCTTGAAGTGATCCATATTCCAGCCCATATGTGAAAGGATGTTTTCAGCAATCCATATTTCCTCTATTGCTTTTCCTTCATTTATTACTTCGTATTTACGTACGATATAATCATCTATCGAACTAAAGTTTGGCGTGCTCTTTATATTGAAATTATTATATATGCTATAATCTGGAATTAGAGGGTTTTTTCCAATTCTACGACTTATCATTTCTTCAAAAAGTTTTTTATCAATAGTATTTAGATTCCTTAAAAGTGAAACATCATTGATTAGAAAATCATTGTCATTCTGCATTTTGTATTCTGCCACCGCTTTTCTGAAATGGTTTACTTCCCCAGACCAAAAGATTCTTTCTTGTTGATTTATAAAGCTGATTGTTTTTGAGCTGGAATTGTAAAGATAAGTTAGATCTTTTGTGACAATTTTCATATTGTCCTTTTTGATATATATTAAGGTTCTGCTTTGACTTATTCCATTATCAACATAGAATTTAATAACCCACGACGGGGAACTTGTAGTGTACTTAATGGTTAATAAAAGCACGATTAATATAACAGATAGGTATATGAGTTTTTTGATCATTAATCTATTTAATAATAATGGATTTTAATGGCTTAATAAATTTACAAATATATCTTACATGAGGGTGTCCAAAAATGGATACTCTCTTTCTTTTTTTCATACAAACATCTAATAATCAAGTGATTAAATTGTGTTTTATTTTGAGATGCTATTGATTATTAGTAACTTAAGGCATGAGAAAGCCTAA
>NZ_QQWG01000060.1 GCF_003863355.1 Ancylomarina euxina
TCAAGTTTTAAACCTCAGTCAAAACTAGTAAAACAACTGGTGTACAATAAAACAGGAAAATCCATTAAAGCAGAAATGGCAACACGCTTGCCAGCGAGTGCCATTACGAATCAATTAACTGTAACGGCTCGCATATGAAATCGTAAGGGATTTAATGAACTTACCTATCATGTTTGCACTGAGCCTAATTTGCGATTAGACACAAATTTAAACTTTTTAATCAACTCGTCAAATTGCAAATTTGGCGGGCTTGATTAAACGCACAAATATCCTATAAACCACTGAAGCCTTTATGTTTTATATGCATTGTTGTGTGGTCGTACTTTATTAATTTACATATCTAATCGTATCGCAATTATAATCAATGCAATATCCGATTCCAGATATTACTCCATTAATTTTCCGTCCGATTATCTTATTGTCTACACTAAAAATAATTGGGAAGACTTCTTCTTTCGATTTCCCAATAGTTTCATAGAATTCTTTTAAATCAAGTGAATCAACAGTTAATATACCATTCCAAAAAGTCAGTCTCTTGTTGTTGCAAAAGATAGTTGGCTCCAAATTTCCAATTGTTGAAGAATCGACTTTACCTTGAATCGGAATTACATATCCATTATATTCTGTCAAATCATTAAATCTAAATATTGCCTTAGTATAATAAAGTCCTTGTTCAGGATTAATTATTTCATTATTCAGATAAGGGGTATAGGTTTCTGGAGTAATATTCAAATCGTTATTCATTTGGACTAATCCATTATAAATGCAATTTTGCCATATTGGATAATTCTGAAAGTCACTTTCATTTAATTCTATTGATTCCTTATAAACTCTTTCTTGCTTGCAACTATTTATAAGAATCAAAGTATTAAGCAAGCAAAGGTAAATCCAAATATTTTTTTTCATAGTTACTTATTTCGCAGCATCAAACCTGTATGCCACACAACGTATAGCTGTATGTCGTCTTCGTTGGCGATTTTTAATTTCATCCTGTACATATCGCCAATGCCGACATACAGCATGTTATGTACTTTTATTTTTAAAGCCTTTTTTTATTAACAAGTCTCCCTA
>NZ_QQWG01000061.1 GCF_003863355.1 Ancylomarina euxina
AAGTGTAAGCAACTGTTTTTCAATGTCGAATTTCATTCTTCTCTTGACATTGATTCTAAAAAGCAGTAACTTATCCAAGTCTTAGTTAACGATACCAGTCGTTTGAAAGAGCGATCTTTCACGGTAGCACCGCATAAGACTTGAACAATGCCTGGCATTGCCTTTCTTGTCCTTTTACTCCTTAAGGAACTTTCCCCTACGTTTTGTCTCAGCCTAAAAAAAGAGGGTTTAATCTCTCCTTAAAGATTTTAGTTGTACATAACGGTCTTGCTAAGTTTTCGTGGGCGTTTTAAAGAACAAGCCTCTCAAACCGCTAAATAAGCAAGCCGCATAAATTTGTTTATATTTTTACGCAAACCAATTTATATAGCTTGCTGGTGTTTCTTTATTATTCTAACTCTCTAACGACTCGCCACCGCCCATGAAATTTAGCTTTTGTTACCGCTTGTTATTTATTTAAAAATCTATATCCATGATATTTTATGAGTAAAGCTTTTCAATCTGTCCGTAAATAAGTTGAATTTTGGAAGAAACTCATAGCTAATGTCGAAAACGAAAATATGATTGAAAATATGAATCCCCAAAGCATACTATCAATGTCAGAAATCAGAAAAAGTAGCATAAATATTGGTAATGCATAAATATATTCTTGCAATCTGTAAATCAACTTTAATCCAATATTTATTGAAAAAATTAGCCTTAATGTACCAATTACAAACAAATAAATTGGACTTAGTACTAGAATCAAACCTACGTCACCTAGACTCTCATAACCGATATAATCTTTACATGAATTGGCAGTAAAAATCAATAAAACAATCGTTAATAGACTCAAAAAGTGCAGGAGAATTAATCTAAACTTCATTTTGGAATTATTAAAAAGGTTATCAAAAGTGTTTCTTTATTACTAATAAGCGGTAACGTATAGCTGTATGTCGTCTTCGTTGGCGATTTTTAATTTCATCCTGTACATATCGCCAATGCCGACATACAGCATGTTATGTACTTTTATTTTTAAAGCCTTTTTTTATTAACAAGTCTCCCTA
>NZ_QQWG01000062.1 GCF_003863355.1 Ancylomarina euxina
ACCAATTAAATATCAAAACACTTCTTATATGATTCGTTAAAGAATGAAGAGTGAGTTATTGATTTAACGATTTGAGTATTTATATTATCTCTAATAAACAGATGTAGCCACTGTTTCACAGCGTCTAATGTTCCGAATACTTTATTTTTATAATATTGCTTTATGTGTTGCCACATTTTCTCCGATGGATTTAGTTCTGGTGTATATGGAGGGATTCGAATTAATTTGATGTTAGCTGGTAAAGTATACTCTTTCATGGAGTGAAAGCCTGCATTATCTATGATAATTATCTTAAGTTCTTCAGGCTTGTATTCTGAAAACCGTAGGAGGTATTTATAAAATATTTCACTGCTAACACCTTCGATTTCATAAACAAAAGAGTCACCATTTATAGGAGAAAAACTGCCATAAAGGTATGTGTTCTTAAAGGCATGTTGATACTTGACGATAGGCTTAACCCCCTTAGCAGTAAGTGATTTCCCAATATGTGTCATGAGTCCAAATCGGCTCTCATCTTGAAAATAAAGATTTACCTCTGAATAAAGCTTATCTTTATTTAGACCTATTCTAATCGCATCTAAGAGCTCAGGGAGTTTTTTTAAAGGCCTTAATAGCCTGTTCATCTTTTTTGTAATGGGATTTTCGAGGTGTTTTTAATTTAGATTGAAAATGTCTTTTCAAGTATGCCCTAAGAGTATGATATTTAATCTCTAGCTGATGATGTTCTTTAAGCCAAGCCACTGCATCCCAATAACCTCGTAATGGGTTTTCTGAATCTTCCAGCTTTTTTTTTAATTTAAGATGAACTGATTCTGGAATGATTGTTTTGCGATCACCACCACTTGATATTGTCAATAATCCTTCCAAACCTGACTTTTCATATTTTTCAGTCCATTTCTGAAGAGCACTTTTACTTACTCCTAAGAATTTCGCTAACTGATTACGTTCTTTAAATTTATTTTCCTTAGTAAGAATTAAACTCTGAATACGAAGTTTTAAACGATAACTGTCAGTTATGCGTAA
>NZ_QQWG01000063.1 GCF_003863355.1 Ancylomarina euxina
CACGATCCTTTATGCGACTTGATAAACGTCTCATCAATCGATCATGGTTTACTTCATCGAAGAAACTTTTCATATCCATATCAACGACGACAGACCGACCCTCATTTACATAGGTACTCGCCTGATGCAATGCCATATGAGCACTGCGTTTAGGACGAAAACCATAACTGAAATCTGAAAATTCAGACTCATAGATAGGTGTCAAAATCTGCGATACAGCCTGTTGGATAATTCGATCCTTTACCGTTGGAATACCCAACTGGCGCTGACCGCCATTGGGTTTCGGGATCTTAACCATACGCAAGGCTTCAGGATAATAAGTGCCTCGAAGAAGTGAACTGATCAAAACCGTTCCGTGATCTTGATACCAGCGAGCAAAATCACCCACGGGTACCTGATCGATTCCGGCAACTCCTTTGTTTCGTTTTACTTGTTTAAAGGCCTGGCTCAGGTTAGACCTGCTACAGACCATGCCAATTAAATTTCCGGCTAAGGCTCGTCCTTGATTTATCGCTCCCAATACTTGCCCCTCCGATATAGATCCTGCGCACTCTACGTGATTACAGTTTTCAAATTGGCGTATCGAATTCAATTCCTCCTCTACGAAAAGATCTCTTTGATATCCGATAAATTGCTGGTGCTCCATATATGCGAAGATTAATCCGACTGCTCCTTACATTATTCGATTTAGACCTTCATTCTGTAAAAAAAAAACAGAACTACTATGTCCTCTGCTGACTTCTCACTCTTACATTTTAACAACCTATGACTGATTGTTGCCGCTCAGCTTGTTACCAAGTAACAGGTGGTGAGATCTCTCGGGATAAGATGATAGACTTTCATCGTGTCCTATCTGATTTACCCTATGGGATTACGGTTGAATTTTGGGCGTTCCCAATCTATGGCTCGGTTACCCTTCCCATTTGAGCCTTATATCAGATTTCTGTTCGTTAGAACATCGACTTTGCT
>NZ_QQWG01000064.1 GCF_003863355.1 Ancylomarina euxina
TTTCATTTGCCCCTCTTTCCCAGGAATGATAGGGTCTGGCGAAATACACATCCACATCTAGCTGCTCTGCGATAGTCTGATGATCAGCAAACTCTTTCCCATTATCAGCCGTGATTGTATGTATCTTATCCTTATTAGCCCATAGTGCTTGAATGGCTTCTGCTGTTAATGGCTTGGCATGTTTACCATCCAATAGTCTAATCCATACCAAACCAGTAACTCTATCATTAATTGTCAGTAAAGCTTTCTTATGATTCTTCCCGATCACAGTATCAATTTCTAAATCTCCAAATCTAGTTTTCTGATCAACTATTTTTGGACGTTCTTCTATGCCTATACGATTCCTGAGAATACCTCTTTTATCCTTACTACCAGGACGTTTACGGTATCTTTTATTGCCGCATCTTAAGTGCATAAATAAAGTCCCGCCTTGCTTCTTGTCTATCCAAACATATTGGTAAATCGTTTCATGAGAAACACAAACTTTACCTTCTGCTCTGAGACGTCCACTAATCTGCTCTGGACTATAATCTTCTTTCAAAAGTTCATCTACCTCAGACTTGAGTTCTTCAGTAAATTTCACACTCTTTGCCTTATCCTTGAGACGTTTTTCATACTTACGTTGAGCCAGATCAGCTCTATACTTTCCACTTCGTTTATCACAATTCCGTTTAAGCTCTCTATAGATCACAGATTTATCTCGGCCTAAATAAGAAGCTATTTCTATTTTGGAATGCCCTTTTTTGAGCATAACTGAAATTGTATACCTTTGATTCTCGGTTAATCGTTCCATTTCACAACTTATTTTGTGGTGATTTAGGTCGTAAAATAAGAACTTTTATTCCTTCAGAACAAGGGGAGATGATACTCTCTCCATTGTTCTGTAAAAGTTATCATAAACTAAACTTACATATAATCACCTAAGTTGCATTGGTTACTTGAATCTAGG
>NZ_QQWG01000065.1 GCF_003863355.1 Ancylomarina euxina
AACAAAGTGTCATAAGTAATGCGGGGAAACGTGCAAATTTTGAACATAAATGCCTATATTTGAGCTTTATCACGGCTTGAAAGTTTAGTGGGGTTAAATCCCGCACTACTCATACACTAGGCCGTTACCATTCATTGCACTCAACAAATGAATTTAAAAATACCCATGGAAAAGAGAGTGAAATGATTAACCATAATTCTTGCTCTTTTGGCAAATCTTTTTGATATTGTGATTACGATTATTTATCTGCTGCCAGAATATTGAAATGGAAATACTTTAAGAATAAGTCAATGATTTTAAACAGAATAATTATAAGACAATAGAATTATTGACAGATTAATTTTAAAAGTAATTCAAGACAGGGGATTAGCTTATTCAATCACTAAGCCAGCTGACTTAAATTTTAGAGCAGGTGGCGTGTCTCTGAGGGCAGGTAACTTAAATTTTGGAGCAGGTG
The DNA here is from genome assembly GCF_003863355.1 of Ancylomarina euxina. Taxonomy (GTDB): domain Bacteria; phylum Bacteroidota; class Bacteroidia; order Bacteroidales; family Marinifilaceae; genus Ancylomarina; species Ancylomarina euxinus. The sequence continues at coordinate 458 of NZ_QQWG01000065.1, forward strand.
GCGTGTCTCTGAGGGCAGGTAACTTAAATTTTAGAGCAGGTGACGTGTCTCTGAGAGCAGGTAACTTAAATTTTAGAGCAGGTGGCGTGTCTCTGAAAGCAGCTAACTTAAATTTTAGAGCAAGTTACGTAACTCTGGAAGCAGCTGACTTAAATTCTAGAGCAGGTGGCGTATCTCTGAGAGTAAGTAATTTATATTTTAGAGCAGATAATTTGATTTTGGATGGAAGTGAAAAGAACATAACACTTACCGTTTTGTTTAAATAATTCGAAATATTAGATGGAATAAGCAACGAAATGGTAACAAAAGCTAAATTTTATGGGCGGTGACGAGCAGTTTGAAAGTTTAGTTCATCTAATAAACACCAGCAAGCCACCTAGATTTGGTTTGCAAAAAATATAAACAAATTTATGCGGCTTGCTTCCGCGCGGTTTGAAAGGATTTT
>NZ_QQWG01000066.1 GCF_003863355.1 Ancylomarina euxina
TTGCTAAGTTTTCGTGGGCGATTTAAAAGAATTAACCTTTCAAATCTCACGGAAGCAAGCCGCATAAATTTGTTTATATTTTTAAGCAAACCAATTCTGGGTGGCTTGCTGGTGTTTATTAATTGAACTAAGATTTCAAAATGAACGTCACCGCCCATGAAATTTAGCTTTTGTTGTATGCTTTAATTATTCCATTCTCAATAAATAGACTTTCAACCTCTGTAATAAACGTTCATTATATCTACATTCTAATGGGGTCATATTATCGAGTTCTGGTATTCTTTTATTTATCCAAGTTAAGCTTTGATTATCTAATAAAATTTGAATTACAGATACCAATTGGGCATCCTTAAATTCTCCTAACGATTCAATACTCTTTCCCTATTCTGACAAACAAATGTTCACAAATTTATCCCATTCATTCTGCATAAAATATTGTTATAATTCAATTTTATCTTCAAAATTAGGTCTACCATTGTATTTTAATTCAATAAAAACAAATGGGTCTCTAGGGTCAACAAGGACTTTAATTTTTCCCCAATTAAGATTTCGTTTTTTTGAAAGTTTATCTACAAGCTTTTCATGCATAGATTTGCAATACTCTACATAATTTGAGATGCTATCTTCAGTTACTTCTTTCTTATATTTTTCATTTAAATATATTCTGTCATAACTTATACAAATTGATTTTAAGAGTTGTTCTTTATAAGAAGCTGATATTCTTAAAGGTTCATTCTCAAAAAATAATTCTCTATTTATTGAAGAATAAAACTTACCTGAACAAAGATGTCCTTCGGATATTTCGACGTATTCAG
>NZ_QQWG01000067.1 GCF_003863355.1 Ancylomarina euxina
AGTCAAGTAGGTAAGGGGAATTTCACCCCAAACCTCTCACAGAACCGTACGTGATAGTCTCCCATCATACGGCTCCTCAGTTAATTATTTACCATCTTCGGTCTTCCTACTACATGTAGTTGCCATTTATGGCATTAATTAAGCTGCTATCCCCTTCGCTCCACTCCCATTACAGGAGTTTCATTACTACTACGAGATAGTCCGCCATCTTACTAATCATCAGTATTCAGCCTTGCAAGTGTTTACCTTGCTTGTGCTTTTCCCTAAATATATCAATAAGACTTCCTCTGTTCCATAATTAAGCCTGTATAGACCTCATGCCTCCTTAATGACGTCTGCCGTATATCCAATAAACAGGTTGCCGATATACTTATCCCCCGGCGCACATATACCGTTGAGTTTTGACAGAAAGTTCGTTTTCTCGACACTTCATCAGAGGTTCACTTTCATTCATCTTTTCTATACTTACCTGATCTGTCCAACCAGACCTTTTCCCCAACCGCTCAATACCAAACAGTCACCCGTACAGCACCGTGGGGCGGTTTGCTGGCTTGCCTGCACATTGCCAGCGGAGGGCCTTCCTCCATCTTAATTACAGCACTGAACCTTTCCGTAACTTACTCGAAGTTAGTGATTGGTTTCATTCAGAGCACACATG
>NZ_QQWG01000068.1 GCF_003863355.1 Ancylomarina euxina
CATCAGGCGAGTACCTATGTAAATGAGGGTCGGTCTGTCGTCGTTGATATGGATATGAAAAGTTTCTTCGATGAAGTAAACCATGATCGATTGATGAGACGTTTATCAAGTCGCATAAAGGATCGTGTCTTGCTGTTATTAATACGTCGCTATCTACAAAGTGGAATTATGGTCGATGGCTTAGTATCTCAACGCATTAAAGGGACCCCTCAGGGAAGTCCACTATCTCCACTATTATCTAATATAGTTTTAGACGAATTAGATAAGGAACTTGAAAGACGAGGTCATCACTTTGTTCGATATGCCGATGATTTTAGCATTTTTGTTCGCAGCCCAAAGGCAGGCGAGAGAGTGAAGAAATCTATCAGCGCATATCTCACAGCTAAATTAAAACTGAGAGTTAATGAAGACAAGAGTCTTGTTTGTATGAGTCATCAAACAAAATTTCTAGCTTATACCATCCAAACTACAGGATGTTTAACGATTGCCAGTAGCAGTGTGAAGCGACTAAAAGGAAAAGTTCGAAAACTTTGTAGGCGTAACAGAGCAGTGAGTTTAGAAACCCTAGTTTCAGATTTACGACCTGTACTGCGAGGTTGGTTGAATTACTTCAAGTATGCTT
>NZ_QQWG01000006.1 GCF_003863355.1 Ancylomarina euxina
CGTAAAATAAGAACTTTTATTCCTTCAGAACAAGGGGAGATGATACTCTCTCCATTGTTCTGTAAAAGTTATCATAAACTAAACTTACATATAATCACCTAAGTTGCATTGGTTACTTGAATCTAGGTAGGCAAAACCAATCGTCACAACTTTTTTGTTGCGATGCGTATCAGATGCTAAGGTGATTTTTTCTCTTTTCATCGTATAAATCTACAAGACTGAACCAAATTTATAAAAATTAAATAATTAACAGTATCCCAGAGGCAAGTAAAACAATAAACAGATGTAAAATAGAATCACTCTTTATAATAGATATCCTATGATCAATAACCAAAGTGGATCTTAAGATAAAAACGAGGTATTTCTCAGTTCAACTTGCCCGTCTCGAGACTTTCAATACCCTCCGTAAAACTTTTAAGGATCTCCTTGAAAGTTTTTACGGAGGGTAAATAGGACAAAATGGGCCCATTTAGCCCTCCAAAGTGATCAGAATGTTCCCCAAAGTGTCACTTGAGAGTAAATCTGAGCTCCGTAAAACTTTCAAGTGGCCTGGCAAAACTTTCCAGAAAATTGAATTTTTCCTAAAAACGCTTACCGGTCTATTATTTGCCCAACCCCAACTTTTCAACTTAAAGCCCAATAAAATCAGGCTTCACAAAAAGAACACCTTAGTCAGATTATTTAACAATACAAATCTACTGAACAAGATGTCATTTTTCAATCAAAACACCACGAAACAAATAAACCTCTAATAAACAGAAAGATAAAACCACTCGTTTTTGATCAAAATAAAAAAAAACGCCCAAATCAGGCTATTTCAAATTTAACAGAACGATTTAGAAAAAAAATCAAGGGAAAATTGGACTTAAAAAACACCAACATGCAGGTTAATAGAGTGGTAGGCGTAGGCTGTAAAACACCAGTAAATTCAGGATGTTAAGCATTTTAGAAAAATAAAGTTTATTTTTTTTTGCCATCTAAAAAAAAATCCTTCTTAGCTTTAATATACAGTACAAAGATTCTATTAATCATTAAAACGCTACATTATGCCTACTGTTATTTCTAAAAAAGAGTTTCCAGAAACTAAAGAAGCCAATTTCATTAGAAAACGAGACAATTTCCTCGCAAAAGTATTTCAGTATGTCGAAGCGGGTATTCTCCCCAGAGAAGAAACCGAAGCCCTCACTCAGGCCCTAAACGAAGATAAGCAGCGTATGGATAAAAAAAATGAAGATAAAAAGATCGCTCATGATTCAAACGTGGTTTATCACGAAGGCCATCCTCCTGTTGTTTCACAATTGCGCGCATACAAACACATGTCAGACAATAACCCATTGGTCACACCGGAGATCAGACAAGAGTTGGAGCTGTACAGTGAAGAAAAAGTGGAAACGACCAACGGGAAAAAGCCGGATTTAAAAGGCCGCGAGGTTGGTGGGCTAGCACAGCTTACTTACACAAAAAAACCAATGCATGGCATTTTACTGTATGCCAGAATTAATGGTGGCGAGTACGATTTTGAAACCCTTGTAAAAGACTCAAAATTCACCGACACACGTCCTCGTAGAAACCCAAAGGAAGTCGAAATAAGAGAGTACTATGCCTACTATATTTTCGATGGAAAGAAAGTGGGTAAACAATCGGAAATTATTCGGGTGGTTCTTAATCCAATAGAATAATCGAGATGAATAGCCTTCTAAAATAAGCCCCACAGCAATTAAGATGTGGGGCTTATTTTTGATCAGTATTCAAACCTCATCTCTATATAGTGCTATGCTCTTGGCATTAGCTCTAGTCAGCTCAAAAAAATCAGCTTTTCTTATTTCGCATCTTTCAGATTAACCAAACCTAGCTTTTCAACCAACTTACCAATGGTGAGGCCTTGAACAATAATGGAAAACAGGGCTACCGAATACATCAGAAAAACAAATAAATCGCCAAAATGCTCTGGTGGGATTGATAAAGCCAGAGCGATACCTAAAGCACCTCTTAAGCCTCCCCAGCTTAGCATGAGTATGGTTTTTCGGTTGACTTTTTTATTGGCATGTTTGATCAACTGAAAAGGAATCATCACCGAAATATATCTTGAAATTAAAACAACTGCTATAGTGATAATTGCAAAAGGAATATGGACAACATCGGGCTTTATGATGGTTATAAAGAATCCTAGAAGCACAAAGAGTACCCCATTTAAAATCTCATCTAAAACATCCCAGAATGTAACCAACTGCATCAAGTTCTTTTTCGAATACGCCTTGCTGTGTATCTTTTTACCAAGATACAAGCCAGCTGCCACCATGGATAAGGCAGGAGAAACATGGATATTTTCGGCTAAAGCATAACCACCTGCTGCCATAACAATGGTCAACATCACATGTGCATTGGCATTAGCCTCAGTTCTTTTAAGTATCTGAAAACCTAAAAAGCCTATTAACAAACCAAAGCAAATACCTCCAAGTGCTTCTCTGAAAAACAGAAACATAACTTCGTTTACATGTATATTCTCATAACCTCGGTTTATAATTCGTAAGATGACGACAAAAAGAACCATCCCCACCCCATCGTTAAAAAGAGATTCGCCTTCGATATTCATCTGTAAATCTTTCCTCACACTGTAGTTTTTTAAAATACTCAGAACAGCTATAGGATCGGTTGGCGATATGAGGGCGCCAAACAAAAGGGAATAGATATATGGGATGTTTAATGAAAACAAATGTGCCGCATAATAGGTCAGCGTGCCAACAAGAAAAGTAGATATTAATGTCCCAAATATGGCAAAAACAAAAACCGCTTTTCTTTGCTTCTGCAATTCTTGAATATTAATATGCATGGCTCCTGCAAAAAGCAGAAAACTAAGTATAATCTCCAGCAAAAATTCTCTAAAATGAATGTCTCTTTCAAAAGTCGGAATAAACTGATGAACTGAAGGCGCAAATTCTTTTAATAAGAGAATAAATGCAGACATGATGAGTGCTAAAATCATCATTCCAATGGTGGGACTAAACTTCAGGTATTTTGAATTGATAAGACTAAAAAGAGCAGCAAAAGCCAGAACGATTACGAAAGAATCAAACATTTTTAATTTTTATTATTAGTTATGTTTCAGAACCCAAGGTTTGGATTCAGGTAATAGATACAAGCTATCATTCAGCTTTTAAAGAAAGCTGAGATTAATAGGGTATCAAATGATTTTCCTAGTGTAGCGAAGCCTAAATATTGACAAGAATAATAAGAGAATGGGACCCTCCTATTTTTCCTTAAGGCTACAAATGGTCTAAGTTAATTGTACAAAAAGTAGCTTATTGACGATTTAAAGTCGTGTTTAAATCAAGCTTCACTCTTACAAATGAATTTAGATCTCTTAATCGGCCGCGAATTTATGAAAAACAAGATGCTAAACAAAAAAAATAGCCCTTTGTTTATCAACAGGGCTAAAATAAATGAAACTTGCAGAAAGTAGAGGGTGTCCAGTAATAAATATATCCGTCATGCTGAACTTGTTCCAGTACCGAACTCGAGAGATCAACGAAAGTTAATCTTTACATATTGATTATGAGATCCTGAAATAAATTCAGGATGACGTTCAATGCTAGACTTAAGTTCATAGAGCAATATAATGTCACAAATCAACCTTTTGTAATTGTTGCCTTTTTCATTAAAAAAAACAAATAAAAGATTAAACCACTAAGAACGCAAAAAAACATGATAAAAAATCAGCATAGCGCCCTTTATGCAGTAATTAATAAGGAAAATAACAAACTGTTACGAGCGCTAAGAAATAATGTATATCCATCAACTTTATGTTCTTTGCTGTTAATATTAATGATTATTGCTGATGTTAATACGACATATATAATGACGTAAAACAAGCTGTATAAATAAGCCCGAATTCACAGTTTGATGTCCTTGCCGGACGGGCTTGTACTTTTTTCTTGAAAGAAAAGTACCAAAAATTCAAGACTGCGGCATTCGCTGACCCATTACGACTTAAAGGCTAAACGAAATGAACTCGCTACGCTCAAACAGCATTTAATAATAACGCACAATTACTTACTATTAAATTATATGCTGATTTAATACAAAACAGTCATTGATTTTTTATTTTATCAAATCTGCTAAAAAGGTACGAACCGCACTCACAGACTCAACCTTATACTTAGCTGCTGTATGTTTTAAGCCAACCTTAATGGTATGAGCTGATTCAGGTAATTCTTTAAACATGTACTCATCTGTCCAATCATCCCCAACAGCAAAAACAAAGTCGAAATCCTTATTCTTAAGAAATTGTAAAGCAGCAATTCCCTTATTTATACCACCTGTCTTTACCTCTATCACTTTATTTCCTTCCAATATCTCTAGGTTATGATTGGCTATCATAGTCGTTAATTCATCCTTCAACTCATTGGCCCTTAAATCAGCTTGTTCTGGTTCAGCTTTTCTAAAATGCCAAACCAGTGAGTAGTTCTTTTCTTCTATAAACGTACCTGGTGTTCTATCAACAAAAGTTTCAAGTATGGGTTGAATACTCGATTTCCAGGTATCCGTTGCATTCGAAAGCATTTTCCATTCCCGATCTACCTTTTTACTCCAAACCCCATGTTCTACTATTAAGTTAATCTTATGTCCTTCGAACCAGGTTTCAAGACTAGCCCTATCGCGCCCACTTATAATAGTAATTACATTGCGAGGGTCTTCTTCCAATTGATATAGCAGTTGATGCAATTCCTCATTGGGTTTCGCATCATTCGGGTTCTTTTTAAAACCCGTTAATGTGCCATCATAGTCCAAAAAGATAGCTCGCAGTTTTGAATTTTGATAATCCGATCGAATCTTCTCCATTATGATACTATTCACTCGTTTGGCATGCATCGAATTTTGAATTTTTTCTACTTTCGATAATGATTTCACAAATTCACTAGACCATTTAAAAACATCATAGCGCTTAATCCTATCTTGAAGAAAAATCATGCGTTCACGCTGCTCATCCAGTGGCATTGTCAGGGCTTGCTTAATGCTATCAGCAATTTCTTTAATATTATTCGGATTAATAATTAGAGCCTCTCCCATTTCTTTAGCCACACCAGCCATTTCGCTGAGAATGATAACCCCTGTACGATTAGTTCTGGAAGCCACATATTCCTTAGCAACCAAATTCATCCCATCGCGCACCGGCGTCACTAAACAAACATCGCAAGAGCTGTATAATTCAATCAGATTCTCAAAAGGCATCGATCGATAAAAATACCAAACGGGTGTGTAATTGATGTTTCCAAATTGACCATTAACTTTCCCTACCAACTCGTCCACTTCTTTTTTCAGATTGATATAATGCTCTACCGTCCCGCGTGATGGTACAGCTAGCATAATCAGGGTGACTTTACCAACAAACTCAGGATAGGTTTCAAGAAATTTCAAGAAAGCTTGTAAGCGATTGGGAATTCCTTTCGAATAATCTAACCGATCAATTGAAAGAATTAGTTTTCGATCTGGAGAAAGTAAGAAATATTTCTCTAGCTCCCGATGCAGTTTTGATTTCTCTTGAAGTGGTTTTTGAATAACTCCTATTGCAGCGTTCTTAAATTTATCGTAATCAATCCCCATAGGGAAAGCATCAACGATGATAATTCTATCTTCTATTTGAATCCTATTGAAGGAAATATCGTAGCCCATTAAACGACGAACAGAGCTAAAAAAGTGACGCTGATAGTCGTAAGTGTGAAAGCCAATTAAGTCAGCCCCCAACATGCCTTGAATCAATTCTTTTCGCCAGGGCAGTATTCGAAAAACCTCAAAGGATGGAAAAGGAATATGCAGGAAAAAACCGACCGTTACACCGGGTTTCTTCGATTTAATCATTTCAGGCACCAACAACAACTGGTAGTCATGTATCCAAATAGTATCACCTTCCTCCAAGGTTTCAAGTGCCTTATTGGCAAACTTCTGATTCACATGCACAAATGTTTCCCAAAGCTCAGGATCATAATCGATATATTGCGCAAAATAATGGAATAATGGCCAAATCGTGCGGTTACTAAAGCCATCGTAATACAAATCAATCTCTTTTTTTGAAAGATGAACCGAGACACAATCTTCCTTTTCTAAGGCCTGGTCAATCCTTCCAGACAGTTTTTGATCTATATCATCGCTAGGTAAGCCTGGCCAGCCTATCCACTTTCCTTTATACGCTTTATACACCGAGCGCATGCCTGTGGCTAAACCTCCCACACTAGGAATAAGTTCTATTTGATCATCATTTACGTTAATACTAACTGGGAGTCTGTTGGAAACAATGTGTATTCTATTCATAAAATCAAGAGTAATATTCTACTAGCAAATTACCCGAAAGTCGTGAAAATTAGCTATTTTCAGAATTGTTATGTGACTATACACTAAAGTAATCTTTTTTTATGGAAAATTTAAATTATGGCGTAGTTGGAAATTGCCGGTCTGCAGCTCTGATATCGGAAAAGGGTTCTTTAGATTGGTTATGTTTACCTCAATTTGATTCCTCCTCTGCTTTTGCTAAAATTCTGGATAAGGAAAAAGGTGGTAGCTTCGAGATTATTCCTGAAAAATTAATTCGCAGTGTTCAATACTATAAAAAGAACACCAATATTCTCCATACACGTTTCATTTGCAAGGATGGTATTTTTGAACTTGTGGATTTTATGCCTCGGTATATCACCGAGAATAATGATTATTATTCACCGCCTGATCTTGTTCGATATTTTAAACACATAAAAGGGAAACCAACGTTTCGTATTCACTACAACCCCAAGTTGGATTATGCGCGTAATCACACTCAAAATAAGTATGCTCAGTTTGATTTTATTAAATCCTATACAACTAGTGGAACTTACGATTCTCTTTATTTATATACAAGTTTCAACTGCCATTCAATTTTGAATCATGACATTATTTGCTTAGAAAAACATGAATTCTGTCTTGTCTCCTATAATCAAAAACTCTTAAAACAAACGGATGAAAGAATCTATCTGATTTTACAGAGAACAAAAACCTATTGGCTTAATTGGTCAGAAAAAACAAAGATTCACCCGAAATACAAAGATGAAATCAATCGGTCTGCTTTGGTTTTAAAATTACTTAATTATCAAAAATCGGGTGCCATATTAGCTGCAATAACCACTTCTTTGCCTGAGACCATTGGTGAGGTTCGTAATTGGGATTATCGTTTTTGTTGGATTCGGGATGGCTCTATGGTTGTTAAAATTCTTACCCAATTGGGACATTATAAAGTGGCCCAACGCTACTTGGATTTCATTATGGATATTATTCCTGAGAAAAAGGAAAAAGTGCAGATCATGTATGGTATCAATGGTGAAAAGAAACTTTCGGAATATGAATTGGATCATCTGGCAGGCTATGAAGGATCGAAACCTGTTCGGGTTGGTAACGCTGCTTACAAGCAAAAACAGAACGATATTTATGGGATTTTATTGGACTTGATTCATCAACAATTTGAATTATTTGAAAATTCATTGGAACACACCGAAGAACTCTGCACTATTGTTCGAAGCATCGTGAATGTGGTCGATGAAAATTGGCGCAAACCTGATCGAGGCATCTGGGAGATTCGTGGTAAGAGTCTGCATTTTACTTTTAGTAAGGTGATGTGTTGGGTGGCATTCGATCGTGCCGTAAAAATTTCTAAACTCCTCAAGAGTGACTATTACGTGAATAAGTGGACACCTCTTCGCGATGCGGTGAAAGAAGATATCATGAATAATGCCTGGAGTGAAAAAAAACAAGCTTTTACACAGCATTATGGTTCCGATGATTTGGATGCATCGGTTTTATTAATGGAAAATTACGGCTTTATTGAGGCTACCGATCAAAAATACATTTCTACCGTCCTTACCATTCAGAAAGAATTGGAACACGATGGCTTGATGTTTCGCTATAAGAATCAGGATGATTTTGGAACACCCAAATCTGCCTTTACGATTTGTTCATTCTGGTTGATAAATAGCCTATTTAAGATTGGTAGAAAGAAAGAAGCCAAAGATAAATTTGATATTCTTATGAGCTATTCCAACCATTTGGGTCTATTTTCAGAGGATATTGATTTTGATACGAAACGCATGCTGGGTAACTTCCCTCAGGCCTACTCCCATTTAGCGATTATCGAAACTGCAATTAATTTCTCTGAAGATGAAGACGAGAAACCTGAAGGACTGATTGAGCAGCTTAATCTCTAAATCTCTTTTCGTGTTACTTACAACTAACAAACCAGCTACCCTAATGAATAAGGGTGGTTGGTTTTTTCGATGATATGAATTATTAACTTAAAATCAATCTTGTCCTAAATAATTTTTACAATTGGGCTTTCCGCCCCAACCGAGCTTTTTGCGAGCTCATGAGCTTTGCGAATAAACCCGACATCATTTCTTGTCTTGAAACAAGAAACAAAGCAAAGAAATTCAAGGCTACTTTTTAAATATCTTTCTTATTTGCCTCACGCTTAAGTGCGGCCGCGTGATTTCCTCGACAAGCTCGGAACTTCCCGGTCTTTCTAAAGCTTTCGTAAAACGAAAAACATTTAAAAGAGATGCCCTATTATAAAGCGCAAAAAAAATAAGCTCTCTATCTTAACATCTAACTTAAATGCATTATTAACAATAAAACACAGAACATAAACAAAAAAATTTAAGACGGAATTGACTTAAAATCATATATTTGTAGGACAAGAAAATTGAGTCCTTTTAAAAACTCTCCAACACGTCTAATTACCCATCATGCACTTACCCATCACAAATCAAGATTCATTTATAAGGGAGTTTAAGTTTCAAACCTCACGAAGCAGTGGACCAGGTGGCCAGCATGTGAATAAGGTGAGCTCCCGGGTAGAATTGCGTTTTAATGTACAGGAATCTCAACTACTTAGCGATGATGATAAGGAGATTGTTTACAATAAACTCGCGACACGTATCAGCCAGGAAGGAATTCTTAGCATTGTGGTTCAGGCAGACCGATCTCAATTAAAGAATAAGCAATCGGCTATTGAGAAATTCTTCGACTTGCTCACACAGGCTTTCACACCTGTGAAAAAGCGACGACCAACAAAACCAAGCCATAGAGCCAGAGAAAGGCGACTACAAGCTAAACGATTGGGTTCTGAAAAGAAAACTCGTCGACGATCCTCAGATTGGGATGAATAAGGCTATTAAATAATTGATATTTATATTGTTTCCTTCAATAGAAATGGGGTTTATTTAGTTTGCCTATTTTTTATTGATGAAAAAAGTAGGGTATTTCAAAACTTGGATGTTGTATAATAAACAAGTATTTACAAATAAATCGTCCCCTATGAAAAAACATCTAATCTTAATTCTAAGTTCATTATTTCTCCTATCTATTAATTTAGTCTCTTGCTCTAAAAGCGAAAGTAACGATAGCAGGCCTATTGTTGATAATGGAAGTATCAGCATCACAGCTAATAAAACCTCAATACTTGCTGATGGCAAGGATGAAATCACTTTTACGGTTAAAGACAACAATTCCAAGGATATTACTACTGAATCGAAAATTTATGTGAATGGTGAAGCCATTTCTGGCAATACTTATACCAGTAAAACAAAAGGTGAATTCACAGTAAAAGCAGTTAATCTTAATAGAGAAACTAGTATAAAAATCTTGGTTCGTCACTATACTGCCAAGCTGTATATTTCAAGCAACAGAACGTCCAGTTTCTCCTCTGGTTCTGAACAGTTTGAATTCAAAGCTTTAGACACAAAGCTGAATAATGTGACTTCCGATACTAAATTCTATGTTGATGATCAACTGATCGATGGACATACATTTAGTTCATCTACAAACGGAAAACACAAAGTAAGAGCAGAGTATTCTGAAATTAAAAGTGCCGATTTACTCGTAGGTGTAAATATGTCGCCCCGAAATGTATTGGTAGAAGATTATACAGCAACCTGGTGTGGCTATTGCCCTGAATCAATGTATCATTTGGAAGAACTGAAGAGTAAAACCTCAGCGAATATGGTGATATCAGCAATTCATGGAAGTGATGAATTTCAATACTCAAAAATAGAAAGCTTATTTTCTACATTTAATATCACTGGCTATCCAACTAAAATTGCCAACAGAAATATTGCTCAAGCAATTAACGAAAATGATCTAATCAGCTTAGTTGATGAATCTTGTCATATTGGGATTAAATCAACCATACAACTTGATGGAAACAATGCCAAGATAGATGTTACATTAGAATCGTATCAAACATTTACAGACATCAAACTTGTTGTGGCTCTATGCGATAATAATCAACTTGCTGATCAATCTAACTACTACAATGATGAAGCTAGTTCAGCCTTTTATAAGGCGGGTGAAAAAATGAAAGATTTTCAACACAATTACATTCTTCGCAAAACCTTAACCGATTTGTATGGGGATGCCATTCCCAATGACAAATTAATTCAGGGTACAAGTTATAAGCTATCCTTTACTACAGACGTTTCAAAATACAATAAAGCACACTTATCTGCCATAGCCTTTTTGTTTAAGAATGGTGAGGTAATCAATGTTCTTTCTGTTGATAACCTGTAAGCTTTAACTCTCTTATTAAACCCATCAAAACTAAAATAATGACAAAATACAGTCTGTTATTAATACTTAGCCTGTTTTCTTATCTGACACATGCCCAACTTTCAGGAAGTCAATTAAAAGACATACATGGTAAAACGATCCAGTCCGAAAACTTATTTTCAAATATTGAGGAGCCCATTGTTTTGTGCTTTTGGGCAACCTGGTGTCGTCCTTGTCTGCAGGAACTCGAAGCCATTAACGAAGCAATGGATGAATGGCAAGATGAGGTGGAATTTAAAATGATTGCCATATCAACCGACAACAGTCGCTCCAGCTCTAAAGTTTCTGCTTTGGTGAAAGCCCAGGATTGGCAATTTGATGTCTATATCGATGAAAACTCTGATCTAAAACGCGCGATTAACGTGTCGGGTATTCCATTTTGCTGTATCATAAATAAAGGTGAAGTTGTTTGGAAACACAGTGGTTATCAAGCCGGAAGTGAAGAGTTGATTCTAGAAAAACTAACCCAATTATCAAAAAAATAAGCTTAAACCGAATATGAATAAACGTCAAATACTTTTAGGGCTTATTATACTAAGTCTGTGCCATATGGGAAAGGCTCAAGATAAAAAAGGGAAGCTAAGTGGTAGTTTCGAAACCATCAACCAAATCTACGAGAAAGATAATAAAACCAAGGCTATTGTACCCGATGACAAATTCGGATCTAACTCTTATCTCAAACTCGATTATTATATAGGTAAACTATCAATGGGATTGCAGTACGAAGCCTATTTACCACGATTAGTAGGTTACGATATCCGCCACAAAGATCAAAAAATAGAAGGACGATACCTGAAATATCAGGATGAGACCCTAGAAATTACTGTGGGTAACTTCTACGAACAATTTGGTAGTGGACTTATTTTTAGAAGCTACGAAAATCGTGAACTCGGCATTAACAATGCTATTGAAGGTGTGGGTGTGAGATTTAATCCTACCGACTACCTAAACCTAAAAGCCATATATGGCAAACAACGTGAATTCTTCGAAGTGTCAGATGGTATACTCAGAGGTCTTGATGGGACATTTGATTTGGCTCAGTATTTCGACTTGAACGAAAGTCACCTTAATGTAGGCGGAAGCTGGTTAAGTAAATATGAAACTTATACGGGAGCTCAGGAAGATTTCCCAAGCCAGGTAAATGCCTATTCTGCTCGACTGGATCTCGGTATCAAAAGCTGGAGTTTGAACACTGAATTCGTTCAGAAAAAAGATGACAGAAGAATTGAAAGTCCAAATAGAGATATCACAGGTCATGCACTACTTGTGAATTCATCATTTGCCAAATCTGGTCTTGGAATGAATGTTACATTCAGAGCATTAAAAGAGATGAGTTTCTATAACGAAAGAGCCGCTAGTGGTTTAAATCTCTTAGTCAATTATTTACCAGCCATCACCAAACAGCATAAATACAGTTTATTGAATATTTACACCTATATCACTCAAGCCAATGGTGAAATGGGAGCTCAATTCGACCTTTATAAGAAATTCAAAAAAGGAAGCTTACTAGGCGGTAAATATGGAACCAAACTGGAAGTAAATATGTCGGCATATAACGATTTAGAGCTTAAAAATACGGTAACAAAGGAGAGCGAATTCCTTAAACTTGGTGACAGTAAACTGTACCGGGATTTCAACATTAATTTATCAAAGAAATTCTCGAAAAGCTTAAAAACCAAACTGGCTTATGCCCATATCAATTACAATAAAAGCAAATTGCAGGGAGGTGACTCTCCTATTGTAAAATCAAACTTTCTGGCTGGTGAAATCGAGTTTAAACTTAAACCCAAACATGTTCTGAGAGCTGAATTACAGCATCTGTGGACCAAACAAGATAAAAAGAATTGGATGGCAGGCTTACTTGAATATTCCATTGCCCCTGGTTTTTCCATGTTTGTTTCCGATCAATACAATTATGGAGATAAGGACAAAATCCATTATTTCTCTGGAGGATTTGGATGGGCAAAAGACTCAAAAAACCTGCAGATAGCCTATGGCAGAAATCGAGAAGGATTGAACTGTTCAGGCGGTGTTTGTCGATTTGTACCAGCTTATACGGGTCTAAACATTAGTTTCTCAACTAGCTTTTAAATTAAATAGAGAGTCAAGATTCAATTTTAATGGGCATCTCTAAAATTCAATCCAGATTGAAAGGATTTGTATATGCTAAGCTTTAAACCTACGACATGGTGAGTTTGAAGTCAAAAAGCGACGCCATTTCATGATAAAAAAAAACGGTTGTTATCGTATAGTCGTTCTTCTATTATGAGATCGCTTCACTCATCTAGAATCCTTTTCAACAACAATCTGTAAAAAAAATAAAAGGCTGCCTCAAATTGGGGCAGCCTTTTCATATGCTTAGATAAAATTCTAATCTTCATCCTCGTCGAATTCGTCTACTTCGGCGTATTTCTCCTCATAACGTTCTCTTCTACTCGACAAAAGAACACCATCATCATCAAAATCAGAATCTTGATCTACAATTTCAAGAGCTCTACGCACAGTCATTCGGACCATGTACATTTTATCTTCGGTTTCGAATGGTAGAGCAGTAACTAATTCGCCTTTTGGGTTTGTAAACTCAATAAGGTGTTCACTAAAGCCTTCAAGATAATAAAGTTTGATCTGCTCTTGTATGTCTTTTGAGAGCTTTTCATAGTTTTGAATGACTTTTGGTTTGTTTGTTTCCATGACTAGATTAAAAATATTAAAAGTGTGAATTACCAGCCCAAAATATAAGCAAAAATTAATGGCGCTACAATAGTTGCATCAGATTCTACAATAAATTTTGGGGTATTAATATCAAGCTTACCCCAAGTGATTTTCTCATTAGGTACAGCTCCCGAATATGAACCATAACTGGTTGTTGAATCCGATATCTGACAGAAATAACTCCAGAAAGGCGTATCAGTTCTTTCCATATCCTGATAAAGCATAGGTACCACGCAAATTGGGAAATCACCAGCGATACCTCCTCCAATTTGGAAGAAACCAATGCCATTTTCTTTTGTGTTCTCAGTGTACCAATCAGCCAACCAAGTCATGTACTCAATTCCCGACTTCATGGTCGAAGGATTCAATTCTCCTTTCAAACAGTATGAAGCAAAAATGTTTCCCATAGTTGAATCTTCCCAACCTGGAACAACGATAGGTAAATTCTTTTCTGCTGCAGCAAGCATCCATGAATCCTTAGGATCAATCTCGTAATACTGCTCTAATACGCCAGAAAGTAACATTTTATACATATACTCATGCGGCAAAAAGCGCTCTCCTGACTCTTCTGCAGTTTTCCATATCTTGTAGATATGTTTCTGTAAACGTCGGAAAGCCTCTTCTTCTGGAATACAAGTATCCGTTACACGGTTTAAACCTTGTTCCAATAAATCCCATTCCTGCTGAGGTGTAAAATCACGATAATCAGGCACACGACGGTAGTGCGAGTGTGCGACCAAATTCATAATATCTTCCTCAAGATTGGCTCCTGTACATGTAATAATCTGCACCTTATCCTGACGAATCATTTCAGCTAATGATTTTCCCAACTCGGCTGTACTCATGGCACCAGCAAGAGTGATCATCATTTTATTGCCCTGCTCAAGCTGTTGCTCGTAAGCAGCTGCTGCATCAACTAGTGTTGCTGCATTGAAATGTTTGTAATGCTCTTTTACAAACTGCGATATTGGTCCTTTTGTGTTCATTTTTTTAAAGAATAATCGAATTTAAATTCTCTCGAAAATTATAAATTGATTGATGTATTGCCTTTAAGCTTACTTTGAGGCTAACATGAATTTATATGATAACATTTTATAATACAACTTGGCCACCAAAAATTCGGGTGCTTTATTGCCCTTTATGGGTGCTAATTCCACCAAATCAAAACCCAAAACATTTTTCTGTTCAAATACCTTTCTTAGGTAGCGAATACAAGTGTTCCAGTCTAAACCTCCTGGTTCAGGAGTTCCCGTTGCTGGCATAATAGACGGATCGAGGGCATCCAAATCGAAGGAAATATACACTTTATCTCCCATCAAATCAATAGACTTTTGCATCCACTCATCTTGTCCGTAAATATCTTCGGCAAAGAAACATTTCTCTTTGTTCAAATAAGCTAACTCACTGCTATCCATACTTCGAATCCCAACCTGTATCAAATTGGTGTTTTTAGAAGCATCGTGCAAAGCACAGGCATGGTTGTATGCTGTCCCATTATAATCAGAACGTAAATCGGCATGCGCATCCAAATGCAATACCGTAATATCAGAATGCTGCTCGTAAAAAGCTTTAATCACGCCAATACTAATAGAATGCTCCCCACCAAAAAAGGTTGGGAATTTTCCTGTCTCAATCATCTTCTTAGCCACACGGTAGGTTTCCTCAAAAACAGCTTCGGGACTATGATTGACTTTTAGTTCAGGTAGAATATGTACGCCTTTTTTATAAACTTCCGAATCGGTTTCAATATCGTAAAGCTCCATATTTTCTGCTGCATCAAGAAAAGCAGAAAATCCATTATCAGCACCTTTTCCCCAAGTACTGGTCCCATCGTAAGGAATGGATTGTAATAAGACAGATGCAGAGCCATATGCGGCAAATTCATCTTCTATTCCAGCAAAATTATTCATATTCAAAGCTTATTATTCGTTATACCCTAGAATATTCAACATCTCATCAACACTTTGCTCATTACGATACACATAATCAACAAAGTTTCCCGACTCATCTCTATCTACAATAACATGTTTAGGCGATGGAATCAAACAGTGTTTAATGCCACCATAACCTGAAATAGCATCCTGATATGCGCCAGTATGGAAAAACCCAATATAGAGAGGTTCCTTATCCTTATTTGAAAATTTAGGCAGCATAATTTGCTGATTAAAGTCTTCCGAATTGTAATAATCAGAATGATCGCAAGAAATACCACCAATATTGATTTTAGTATATTCATTGTTCCATTTGTTTATGGGCAATAGAATAAACTTTTCGTGAATAGACCAAGCATCCGGAATGGTGTTCATCAAAGAATTGTTGATGATATACCATAACTCATGATCATTCTGCTGCTTTTGCTCGACCACTTCGAAAATAATAGCCCCACTCTCACCTACCGTATATTTTCCAAATTCGGTATAAATATCAGGTTCATGAACCCCATCGGTATCGCAAGCCTCTTTAATGTTATTGACAATCTCACGAATCATATATTCGTAATCATACTCGAATCCAAGATGATTTCGGATAGGGAATCCTCCTCCTAAATTCAAGGAATCAAGCGATGGAGATTCTTTCTTTAGATCGATAAATAATTTAAGCGCTTTCTGAAATTCTCCCCAATAATATAGACTATCCTTAATTCCTGAATCAACAAAAAAGTGGAACATTTTCAATTCAACATTTTTGTTTTCCTTGATATTGTTCTTATAAAACTCAATCATCTCTTCAGGACGAATCCCCAAACGAGAGGTATAATATGCCGATTGTGGTTCCTCGTTTATAGCCATACGAAGACCAATCTTAATTTTTCGATTACCAACTATTTTCTTCAATCGATCCATCTCTTTTGTACTATCTAAAATGATAATACAATTCTCAAATCCTGCATCGATAAGTTTCATGATTCTAGAAAGGTAATCAATGGTTTTATAACCATTATGCACGACCATAGTGCCCTGATCCAATTCCCCTTTGGCATAAAGTTTTAGAATCAAATCTATATCGAATGATGATGAGGTCTCCAGGTTGACGTTATGTTTCAAGGCTTCACCTATCACATGGTGGAAGTGACAACACTTGGTGCAATAACAATAATGATATTTACCTCTATAATGAGAGGCTTTTATAGCACGATTAAAGAGATTACGTGCTTTTTTTATCTGTTCACCAATCCGTGGTAGATAAATTAAACGGAAAGGTGTCCCGTATTTTTCAATTAAATATTTGATAGATACTCCATGAAAAGAAAGGTAGCCTCCACGCAAATCAAAACCTTCCTGAGGAAAATAGTAGGTTTGCTCAATCAAATTAAAATATGTGTTCTTCATTTACACCATAAAATAAGTATGTTTTTTAAAAAAGTGAGCGAATATATCATTTTTTTCTTTTGTTTGTTTCTCTCTCAATTATATTAGTGCAACTTTGTAAATCAATAATTAAAAAAGAGTGACTTCCCTTATCAATAAAACACTCTTAATCAAGTAATAGGTCCATTATAATGCAAATTAGAAAAGCTCAAACAAAAGACGCTCTTAATATTGTCTATTTAAAAACTCAAGTATGGCTTCACACCTATGCCACCAAAGGAATTTGCAGTGAATATACTGAATATTTAAAAGATAATTTCATACCGAATAAGATAAAAAGAAAAATTGAAGACAAAAACAAATACTGTCTGATTGTTGAAAAAGATGGTTTTATGATTGCTTACTGTGAAATAGATCTTAAGGCAGTCCACCCGGAAAGCAAACTCCCTATGCCTGAAATGACTGCTATATATATATCAGAACATTTTCATGGGCAGGGTATTGGTAAAAGCTTGCTTTTAGAAGCTGAGAAACAGCTTTTTTCAAGAAATCAGTCCTCTTATTGGCTATCCTGTTTTATCGAAAATCAGAATGCTATCGATTTTTATAATCGAATGGGCTTTCATTCAACGTCCTCAATATTTTTCTCAATGGGTAATAATGAGTACGAAAATCTCGTTTTCGATAAAGAGATCTCTATTTTATAAACATTGCTTTTGAGTCTATTGTTTCCTAACATTAAGCGTATATCAAACATTCCATACAGCAAAGTGGTCATAAACTTAGCTTAAGCCTTGTTATTTCGGATAAAAACATCTTATTTTGCGAAAGCTTATTTTTATCGATTCTATATAATGTAGAGTGGTAAATAAACAAGCACATTTTAAGAAAAGCAAGAAACAAAAAAATGAATTCGCATAAAGTAATTAGCATTAGAAACCTGACTCCATCGACCTATGTCATTCGTATGGAAAAGAAGGATTTCACCTTTAAGACAGGACAGTATATCACATTGGGTTTTAGTGGTAGTATCGACCGTAGAGAATATTCAATATACAGTGCAGAACAAGACGATTATTTAGAAGTCTTAATTAAAGAAGTTGAAGATGGTTTGCTTTCAAAAAAATTAAAAAAGTGCAAGCCAGGTGACGTATTGGATGTGGATGGCGCTTTTGGTCATTTTTCATTGAAAGAAGATGAAATAAAGAATAAGAAATTCATGTTTATCAGTACCGGTACGGGTATTTCTCCAATCCATAGTTTTATACACACCCACCCTGAAATGGATTACACTCTTTTACATGGCATTCGTCACAAAAATGAAGCCTATGAGAGTGAGTCGTATGATCCAAATCGATACATTTTATGTACTTCAGGTGAAAACACAGGTGATTTTAACGGTCGTGTAACAGAATATCTTCTAAAAAATCCGGTATCACCTGATACAATCTGTTATCTTTGCGGCAATTGTCACATGATTTACGAGGCTTATGATATTCTTGAGAAACAAGGTATCAAGCTAGGGCCTATTCACACCGAAGTTTATTTTTAATAAACGAGTGTGAAAAGCGAAGTCGAGCTTTGTTTAGGCTTTTACTTTCGGAATTAGGATTAGTAAATCGACATATTGATACCTTTGGGTATCATTACATTAACTAATCAACACATCATCGCATCATCTTATGAAATATCATCTAATATCACTGGGTTGTCAAATGAATGCTTCTGATGGGGAGCGCGTTAGAACTGTGATTGAACAAATGGGTTATACCTGGACTGAAGACGAAAAAGAAGCCAACTTAATCGGTATTCTTGCCTGTTCAGTTCGTCAGAACGCAATAGATAAGGTTTATTCTAAAATTTCAAAATGGAATAAGTGGAAGAATCATACCAATCTCATCACCTTCGTTTCTGGTTGTGTATTGCCTTCGGATCATGAGAAATTCTTAAAGCTTTTCGATATTATCTTTCAGATGAAAGATTTACCGAATCTGCCTGAGATGATCCATCAATATGGTATCACAACACCTAGCGGCATTCAAAATGGATTTGATGCTCAAAATGATAATATTTCTGAGTTCTGGAATGTAAAACCTGATTATGCTTCGGATTTTGAAGCTTTTGTACCTATCCAAAATGGCTGCGATAAGTTTTGTTCTTTTTGTGCTGTTCCCTATACAAGAGGTCGCGAGGTTTCTCGTCCATCGACTGAAATAATTTCAGAAGTTCGTTCTTTGGTTGAAAGAGGTTATAAATCGATCACCCTACTTGGGCAAAATGTCAACTCATATGGTTTAGATAAACCAGATACAGAGGTTATCTTCCCAGAATTACTTCGTCAGGTTGGCGAACTTGGAAACGAAATTGGAACTGAATTCTGGCTATACTTTACCTCACCTCACCCACGTGATATGTCGGATGAAGTGATTGAAGTTATCGCACAATATAAATGCCTGGCCAAGCAAATTCACTTGCCTCTTCAATCGGGCGACGACAAGCTTTTAATTGCCATGAATCGTAAGCATGGCCTTGAAAAGTACCGTCAATCGGTTTCAACTATTAGACGGTTAATTCCAGAAGCAACCTTGTTTACTGATATAATTGTTGGTTTTACGGGTGAGAGCGATGAACAATTCAATGCAACTCGTGCAGCTATGAAGGAATTCGACTTTAATATGGCCTATATTGCCAAATATTCACCACGACCGGGAGCTTTGAGTCATCGTTGGTTCGATTCTGTTTCCCTAGATATAAAGAAAGAACGTCACCAAATACTTACTCAGGACTTAAAACTTACTTCGAGAAGCTATAATGATAGTATGATCGGTAAAACATTCAGAGTATTGGTAAGAGGGGCTGCAAAACACGATGGCTATCTTGCTGGTTTGACAGAAGGAAAAATTAACGTTCGTTTTCTGTCTGAGAACACAGATTTAATCGGACAAATTGTAGACGTCAAAATTAAATCAGCCACGGCTTTCTCTGTTGAAGGAGATCTTTTATATTAAAAAATGAATACCTGTGCACTAGAAATAATAGTGCTTACAATATAATTTACAATGAAAACAATTGCCTTTAAAACATTAGGTTGCCGTCTGAATCAGTACGAAACAGATGCTTTAGCTTCTACCTTTCAAAATAACGATTACAAATTGGTCGATTTTGATACTGAAGCTGATATCTATGTGATCAACTCTTGCACCGTTACTCACCAGAGCGATCACAAATCACGTCACTTCATCAGCCAGGCTAATCGTCGAAATAAAGATTCTGTGTTGGTCGTGACGGGTTGTATGGCTAATAATGCTAAGGAGGAATTAGAGAATAGAGATGAAATCAACTATGTTCTTGAAAATGATAACAAGTCAGCCTTATTTTCATTGGTTGAAGCACATTTTAAGGGGGAATTAAAACACCCATCTCAACTTGACAAAGATCTTTTTGCATACGGTGCCACTGAAAAAGGCTTTCATACACGTAGTATGATTAAAATTCAAGATGGTTGCGATAACTTCTGTACGTTCTGTATCATTCCATCGGTTCGAGGGCGTGCTAAAAGTCGCTCTTTTGAAGCCATTCTTGATAATGTTAGATCCGTAGTTGATAATGGAGCTAAAGAGGTTGTAATCACTGGCGTAAATATCGGTCGTTATGAATTTGAGCATTATAAATTCGACGACCTGATTGAAGCGATTCTGAACCTAGATGGTGATTTCAGACTACGTATATCATCTCTGGAGCCTGATGGCTTTGGAGATAAGTTTCTGGGCTTGTTGTCACATCCTAAAATGACGCCTCACCTTCACCTTTGCTTACAATCGGGTTCTGATGAGGTTCTTTTGAGAATGCGTCGTATGTATAATATTAAGACTTTTAAAAATACAGTTGAGAAGGTTAGAACTATTCGACCTGATTTTAATTTCACTACGGATATTATTATCGGATTTCCTGACGAAAGCGAAACTGCTTTCACAGATAGTTGTGATATGATTAAGGATATGGAATTTGGCCATGTACACGCTTTTAAATACTCTATTCGAAAAGGGACACGTGCTGAGAGAATGGAAAATCAGGTTCCCGAAAAAGTGAAAACTGAACGTAGCGAAGTCTTAAGAGGTATAGCGGAAGAAAGTAAACTTAAATATCGCAGTCAATTTATTGGTCAAACGCAGCGTGTTCTGGTTGAAACAATCAATGGGAATACGGCTAAAGGATATGGCGAACATTATATCCCCGTACAGTTTGAGGCTGAAGACTTAAAGGAAAACACATTCTATAATGTTAGTATAAAGGCAATTGTTGAAGAAAAGGATGGCTTATTGCTGGGTGAGTTAATCTAACTTTCCTGGCAATATCCCTTGGGGAATCTATTTAGCTGCGTGAAAAACAACGGAATCTAAAGCTACGATTTTATTATCTTTTAGAACTTTAATTCGCACACAGAGTTCTTCTGTACTTCTGGCATTCATTCTGTATTCTGAAAGTGCGATAATTGTTCCTTTTAGAGCTAATAATTTACCTTTCTGTAAAGTCTTTTTATTTTTAATACGGCTATGGCTATGCATTTCCAATTCGTAATTTAGAAATACATTTTCTTGGCTAGCATTCTCAATCTTAGCTCGTACTGAAAGTAAACTCAGCTCACCTTCGATCTCTATCCAAGCTTTTATCTTGTCTTGTTTAGGAGCAGAATCTCCACCAAGAACACTAATAAACTGGAATAATATGAGTAGCCTAAAAATCATTGACCCTAGTTAAGTAAGAGATTAATATAAAATTAAAAAAGATTGACATAAAAATTACTATATCTGCTATATATATGTCAACAATTCAAATCTATTAGTCAATAATTATATTATTAGACAGGAATTAAGACTGATTTGTCAAAGCTTACTTAAAGTAGGCTACAAATAAGTTCTCATTAAGAAATAAAGCTCGAGTAATCCGCATTCAGGAAACGACGCAATTCTTCGGTGCTAATTCTCACCTTGATCTTCCCTCTCATAACATAGGAGATATTTCCAGTTTCTTCGGAAACAATAATCACATGAGCGTCGGTTATTTGGCTAATTCCTATACCCGATCGATGGCGCAAACCAAGACTTCCTGGGATATTAGGATTATCTGAAACGGGTAAAATACATCTTGCAGCAAGTATACGATTATTATCCAAAATTAAGGCACCATCATGCAAAGGGGAGTTCTTAAAAAATATAGACTCTAATAAACTGGAAGATATGCGTGCTTTAATAATTTGTCCTGTTTCTGCAAAGCTTAATAAGTCGGTACGTTTTGTAATAACAATAAGTGCTCCCGTTTTTGATTTGGACATACTCTCACAAGATTCGATAATGGCTTTAATTTCCTTATCCTTAATAGATTTTTCATCTACAGTAAGCCATTTTTCGAAAGAAAATTTATGACTAAAATTATATCGAGACCCTACATGAAGTAGAAACTTACGAACCTCTTGCTGAAACACAATAATCAAAGCAATAACCCCAACACCAATAAACTGCCCCAGAATACTACTAAGTAGCTCCATATTCAATGCCTTTACAAACAACCACATCAAATAGAATAGAAAAAGACCAACAAAGATATTGATAGCAACAGTTCCCCTTATCAGTAAGTATATCTGATAAAGTAAAAATGCAACCAAGAGTATATCCAGAACATCAAAGAAGCTTAGTGTTATAAAAGCTAGGGTCATATATAAAGTATTAGGCCAATTATGGCTCGAGAGTAATAAATGTGCACCGGCAATAATGCCTTCTTAACAAAAGTAAAAATTTATAATAGATATTCACTTACCTGAAAAGCTCAATTATTGAATCTGCAATTTATTATAGAGTTTTACGCATTCTACAGCCTCTTTCACATCATGAACCCGAAGAATGTGTGCACCACCCATCAAAGCCACCATATTTAATGCACTTGTGCCGTTTAAGCTATCCTTAGCTTCACCACCTAGCAATTTATAAATCATAGATTTGCGTGAAATGCCAATCAACAATGGCAACCCTAATGATTTAAAATTCTTCAACTGAGACATTATTTCGTAATTATGCTCCAGAGTTTTACCAAATCCAAACCCCGGATCAATGATGATATCCTTCGCTCCAAGATCATTCAAGCGATTCACTCTTTCTTTAAAGAATTGTAGGATTTCTTCCATTAAATCCTCATAAACGGCTTGAGTTTGCATGGTTTGTGGAGTTCCTTTTATATGCATCATGATATAGGGAATCTTTAGCTCAGCAACCGTTTCAAACATTTTATCGTCCAGAGTTCCTCCTGAGATATCATTCACTATACATGCCCCAAACTCACCAACAACTCTTCGAACCAGTTCCGAACGGAAAGTATCAATAGATATAATCGTTTCAGGTAATTCTCTTCGGATACATGCTAAAGCGGGTTGCATTCTTCTCCACTCCTCTTCTACATCAATATCTTCGGCTCCCGGACGCGTTGAATAAGCACCCAAATCGATCATATCAGCACCTTCAGTTACAATTTGTTTGGCACGTTTAAGAATTGAATCTGTATCGATATATTGTCCGCCATCAAAAAATGAATCTGGGGTTAAATTCAAAATCCCCATAACCAAAGGTTTATCAAAAGATATTGAATTCTTACCACACATAATTGATTCGATCTTCTGATTTGAAGAATTTGTTTTATATTTTTGCATGTGATGAATATTTTCGTTCTAAAAACTGAACAAAAATATAAGAAAATTGTCAAAGCTCTCGACTTGAGTTGAGATAAGACTGTTTTTATTATTCATTGAATAATCGATAGACTGAGTTATTACACTTTTAGCCTCACAATAGGATGACCACAATAGAACAAATTCAAAAATCAAGCATGACGACTAACGAGCAATACGATCGCATTATCAAGATTTGTACAGATATCTACAGCAAGAAAATGAAAGATTACGGTACAGCTTGGCGTATCTTACGTCCAACTTCTCTTACAGATCAAATTTATATCAAAGCACAGCGTATTCGTAGTATCGAGGAAAAAGGCATGAGTAAAATTGAGGACGATATTCGTTCTGAGTTTATTGGCATTGTGAACTATGCTATCATGGGAATCATTCAATTGGAGCTGGGAACTTCTGAAGAGGCATTAGCTGAAGATAAAGCTCTGGAACTTTACAGCAAATACTTTCAGGAAGCAAAAGATTTGATGGAGAAAAAAAACCACGATTACGATGAAGCCTGGAGAAGTATGAGAATTTCATCTTATACCGATCTGATCCTGATGAAGATTAATCGCACCAAACAAATTGAAGATAATCTTGGGAAAACTATTATTTCAGAAGGTATCGATGCCAATTACTTCGATATGATTAACTATTCTGTATTTGGCTTAATCAAATTAGAATTCGGAGAATAAGCAAATAAACTTTAGCATTTAACCCACTACCAATATTTACTTTAGCATGAAGCTTCTAAGAACTATAAGCCGCTTTTTAGTCGGATTCCTCTTTATCTTTTCAGGATTTGTTAAAGCCATTGACCCCATGGGATCAACCTTTAAATTCAAGGATTACTTTATGGCTTTTGGGATGGATTCATTGGCTGGCTTAGCCTTATTTATGGCTGTTGTTCTTGCTGCGCTTGAATTTTGTGTGGGAATGCTTATCCTCTTTAATGTGCATAAAAAGAGTGCTTCCTGGTTAGCCTTGCTTTTCATGTTATTCTTTACCCCTCTTACGTTGGTATTGGCTCTAACTAATCCAGTAACTGATTGTGGTTGTTTTGGTGATGCATTGATATTGACTAATTGGGAAACTTTCGGAAAAAACATCATTATTTTAGCTTTAACCCTTGTCGTGTTCTTTACTCGCAATTTAGAAAAAGACAATAATTCTAAGATAACGCATAATATAACACTTGCTTTCTCATTAGCAATTGCGTTGGGAATTTCTTATTATTCATACCGCCATTTACCCTTCATCGATTTTAGACCTTATCATATTGGAGCCAATATTCAAGATGGTATGATCATACCAGATGGAGCTCCTGCTGACGAATATAAGTCACTATTTAAATATGAGAAAGATGGTGTAATTAAAGAATTCGATGAAAGCAATTACCCTTGGCAAGATTCTACCTGGGTCTATGTTGATGTTGAGCAAATCAAGATTAAAGATGGCTATAAAGCGCCAATACACGATTTTTCTATCTCCAACGAAGTCGTCGGTGATATTACAAATCAAGTTTTAAACGATGCGTCGTACACCTTTTTATTAGTGAGTCGTCATTTAAATGAGATCAATCTTGATAACCAAAAACAGATTAATGAATTGGCATCATGGGCAGACAATCAAGCCTATCATTTTATATGCTTGACAGCCTCTAATGATGATGAAATAAGAGCTTTCAAAGAAAAGCATCGTTCTACCTATGAGTTCTATGCCACTGATGAAATTCAGCTCAAAACCATGATTCGTTCTAACCCAGGCCTCCTACTCATCCAAAATGGAACGATTTTAAACAAATGGCATTGGAGAGATATACCCAAAACAACAGAAATAAAGGCTAATTTAGCAGCCTATTCAATAACACAACATCAAACACTAACTAATAGATTAGTTATTTTAAGTATTACAACAACTTTATTGCTTTTAATCGGATGCTTCCTTATGCTTAAATTCCGATTTTTAGCTGTAAAAAACAGATGACAGTTATGAGAAAAAAAATTGTTGCAGGAAACTGGAAAATGAACAACAGCCTTCAAGAAGGTATCGAATTAGCAAAAGAAATTAATGGTCTAGTTGAGTCTACCGATATCAAAGATGTTGAGGTTATCATTGGTGCACCTTTCGTTCACCTTACAGAGCTTAACAAAGCCATTACCAGCAATAAAATTCGTATTTCGGCTCAGAACTGTGCCGATGAGAAAAGCGGTGCTTACACAGGTGAGATCTCAGCTTCAATGATTGAGTCTACTGGCACTCAATGTGTTATTTTAGGTCATTCAGAGCGTAGAAGTTACTATGGTGAGACAAATGAAATTTTGGTTAAGAAAACGAACCTTTGTCTTGAAAACAAATTGACACCAATCTTCTGTATTGGTGAAGTTTTGGAAGAGCGCGAAAGCGGAAAACATTTTGATGTCGTTAAATCTCAAATTGCGGAAGGCTTATTCCACCTTTCTGCTGAAGATTTCGGAAAAGTTATTTTGGCTTACGAGCCAGTTTGGGCTATTGGAACAGGTGTAACAGCATCTGCTGACCAAGCTCAAGAAATGCACGCATTCATACGTAAAACTCTTGTTGAGAAATATGGTGAAGCAGTTGCTCAGGATTGTTCAATTCTTTACGGTGGAAGCTGTAAACCATCAAATGCAAACGAGCTATTCAGCAACGAAGACGTTGACGGTGGTCTTATTGGTGGTGCTTCGCTTGTTGCTGAAGATTTCATGGGTATTATTACTGCCTTTTAATCCGATAAAAACAGAAAAAACTAAAAAGTCGAGAAACGCTATGTTTCTCGACTTTTTTATATCTATTAAGGGATGATAACACCAACTATTCTTTCAAACCTTCAATACACTTAAAAGCTTTTTCAGCATCATCGGCATCTACAATAAGTTCGGCAACATCAGGAGATACATCTATAAAACCAGCGTGAATTCCAGTCTGAAAATCATCCTTTACAAAAGAAAGAACATCTATTTCCTCCAATCTCTCTTTGAAATAATTAACCTCAATTAAAGATCCCTTATATACGCAAACACTTTGTTTTCCTTCAGTCATAATATATCAATTTTATAGGGTGAGACTACTGTTTCTATTAAAGATAAAATTTATTTACTTAATATCAAATAGCATGGATATTATATCTAGTTAAACATCATTTAAAACACTTACAAGTAGTATCGCATAATCGGTCTTTTTTCTGACACACTATCAACTTTGACAAATCCCACCGCTTCGTAGGCCTTCTCAATACCTGACCATGCAAAGGCATCAGGGTATTTGCTAAAATCTGAATTACATTGATGTGATTCAAGCACTTTAGCTCCCTTAGTCCTACAATAGGCTATGAGATGCTTTAATAAAGCTCTTTTGACACCTCTTCTTCTCCAGCCTCTACGAACAAATAAGCATGATACGATCCAGGTCTGCTCATCAATTAATAGCGATTCATGAGATTTTGGTAGTCTTGGAAAATCCTCCCGATTTCCCAAAGAACACCAGCCTACAGGTTCATTATTATTATAAGCTAGAATACCTGGAATTTTTCCGGATTCAACCAGTGCTTTCATTGCTAGACGATTGCCCTCTCCTCTGCCTACCTCAAATTCATCGGCCTGCAATCGACACTGCATACACCAACATCCTTCACAAGCCCCTTTTTCACCAAAAAGATATTCAAAGTCACCAAAATTTGACGTATTTAAAGGCTGAAAGCTGAGATTATTATCTTGATTAGCTTTGTCCATAATTTTTGTTTTTGTTTTCAATATACAAAAAAAAAGGACGCGTTTTCTTAAGAATGATTCAATTTAGGGCGTATGCGTTGACGGTAAATTTGACTCTTGGAATACGTGTTATGAAACTTCGATCTAAGTTGAATTCTTTCCTCCTCGGGCAACGCAATGATCTCTTTGCACTCATCGGTACAACAGCCATGATATTGCTCTTTACAAGCCTCACATTGTATAAATAGAAGGTGGCAATCGTTATTGGCACAATTGGTATGCGTATCGCAAGCGGCACCACATTGATGGCACTTACTAATCACTTGACCATCGATACTCTCACCTAAGCGCTCATCGAATACAAAGTTCTTACCAATGAACTTTGATTGAACGCCCAATTGCTTAATCTGACGGGCATATTCAATAATACCGCCATGCAACTGATTCACATCATTAAAACCATGATGTTTCAAATAAGCACTGGCCTTTTCGCAACGTACACCGCCTGTGCAATAAAGCAAAACCTTACTATCTTTTTTATCTGAGTAATCGTCAACGACCATCTGAATTTCTTCCCGAAACGTATCCACATCCGGACAAATGGCATTCTCAAAACGACCAACCTCACTCTCGTAATGGTTTCGCATATCAATCACGACCGTATCTTCCTGATCAAGGGATTCATGAAATTCCAATGCACTTAGATGATTCCCCACATTGGTTACATCAAAACTGCCATCATCCAAACCATCAGCCACAATTTTAGGGCGAAGTTTAATAATCAATTTAAAGAAAGATTTTCCGTCATCTTCTACGGCCCATTTAATCGGCATGTCTTTTAATTCCGCTCTACTACTCAAAGCCCTCATAAAAGCCTCTAAATGGTGTTCTGGCACGCTCATTTGAGCATTTATACCTTCTCTGGCAACATATATCCTTCCCAAACAAGCTAGTTTGTCCCACTCTATAAATAGTTCATCCCTGAATGACTGAGGATCTTCAAGAATGACATAACGATAAAAGGAAAGTGTTTTACGTGTAAAGTTTTCAGCATGAAGCTTTTTTATGGCTTCTTCCTTACTCAATTTATTGTGGAGTTGCATTTTATTTTTATTTAGAATAATTTAAAATGCAAAAATAATGGATTTGAAAAGAGTTGCAAAGATTTAATCAACAAATCAGACATCGAAGTATTTTATTCTATCAGTACAATCGATTTGCCGATATGATATTAATTTCAGTTTCGCTCTTTCGCACTGCCAAAAGTTGATAACCTTGCCCTCTAGTTGATTTCCAGACTTCTGGATCAGTAGCAGTATTAAGAAATAGAATGAAGTGGTTCTCCCAATTGTATATCAAAAAAAAAAGGAATCAAAAAGAAATAAAGATTACTCGCAGATGAACTGGAATAAGAACAAAGTTATAATGCAATTTTTCCTTCATTATTGAACGAAAAAATTGGCAGCTTAAGCAGCTGCCAATAAATATTAAAAATCAATTTTAACCCCCATTGCAATTGTTCTTGGTTTGGGGTAAGTATCGTAATCAATACCATTGGGAACTTCGGGGTTTAAACCTTTGTAGCCTGTTATAGTGAACATGTTTTCACATGTTGCATAAATACGAGCATTAATGGCTTTATTAAAAATATGATTAAGCGTATAGCCCATCGTCAAATTCTGCAAACGTAAAAAAGATGCATCCTGCACGTAATAATTGGAATAAAGTTGACGACTTTCGAAATTTGTATCGAATACGTCCTTTGAAAGATTATAAGGTAAGGCTTGTTTATTTCCTAGAAATGAATCGTTGTTATTATACACATAATGACTTAAACTGGCGCGCAAACTAAAGCTACAATCCCAATTCTTATAGTGTACATTGGAAGAAAATCCGAGATGAATTTTGGGCTGAGAGTTTTTATCGAAATCCCGATCATCATAAGCCTGATCTTCGTATAGGCCTTCAATAGGCTTGCCATTGCTGGCATAAACCTGTTTACGCACATTAAAGGCGTTATATGATTTCCCCTCACGATTCATCTGTATACTAGCTGTTCCACCAAGAATTTGACCTACTAACAAATTTGCAGCCAAACTATCAATTTTGTTTTCGTTAAAGCTGACATTAAAACTTAACGACCATTTAAACTTATCGGTTGATACTGGAATTGCATTCAGGCTTACTTCAATTCCTTTATTATGCATTTCGCCATCATATCGCATTATATTATTACTGTAACTAGATCCAGAGGGAACAGATATAAGGTAAGGTAAATTTTTGTTTTTCTCAATATATCCTTCTATTGTTGCATTCAAACGATGATTAAAAAATACCATGTCGACACCAACATTACTTATATGATCACGCGTAATTTGTGCCCTAACATATTCGTCATTCGTTTTACCTACTACAGCGTATCCCACTCTAACAATCGCACTATTTAAATATGAATTTGCAGGTGATTGCTTATGTAACTGATAAGATAAACCTATGGAAGAGGAGTTGCATCTCTCATCCCAATCTTCGCCGGTATCTATCCGATAATTTCCACTTAAACAAAGTCGTTCCAATAAATCTACAGATACATGTGCAAACGATGACTTTACTTTCCGGGTTCCGCTCCAACCTGAGAAATCATTTGTCTGATAGTTATCTCCCGATAAAGTATTGTAATCACTATATAATATTTGATTGTTAAAATCATCCGTCTTAATTTTGGAATAGTCAGTGAACTGGCTAGCACTTGCAGTTGTAGTTTTTATTCTATCTTTCTGTTTTACATAGCCAACTTTCATATTAAGACCAGAAATAATTCCCTTTAGATCTTTCTGGTAATGGAACTCAGCCTTCAGGATATTTGTGTTGATATTATATGATCCGGCATATATCGAATTATAAAATTTACCAACATAAGTATTGGATCTACTGACACTTAGCTTATTTGTTTTATCGTGAGATTTGTTTTTACCAAGCATGAGCACAACTTTTCCTCCTTTTAAAAAAGGCAATTGATACTCTGCATTAAAATTGAAATTCCAATTTCTATGATCAATACCATTATTTGATAAATTCAGTATTTCCGTAGGATTTTGCATAAGAAAGAAGCCATTTCCATTATTGCTTTCATCAATTGGTTCAGTTCTGGATGCTGGTTGTGTTGGATCGAACCTAATTGCGGCAATATAGGCATCAGTATTCCCAAATTCATGATCGATTTTAGAGGTATTATAAGCCAAACTCAACTTAAGCTGATCTTTAAGCAGTTTTCGGTTTAAATGCACACCAGCTGTCCATCTACTGTAATCCGAATTCTTAAGAACTCCTTCCTGCTTGTTGTGTCCACCCGATAATCTGTAGACTGTTTTTCCTATTAAGCCAGATACATTCAAATATTGATGATTCCCCAAAGCCATTTGTAAAACTTCATCCTGCCAATCGGTATCTGAACTACCTTTATTCCAGGAGGAGTTCGGATTTTGTTCTAGATGTTCAAACATGAGTTTTTTATACTCATTGGCATTCAAAACATCCACTTTATTACTCTTGTACGAAATGGAGGCAGAATTATCAAAGCTAATTGCAAGTGATTTATTACTGTTCCCTCTTTTGGTTGCAATTAGCAACACACCTTTGCCTGCTTCGAAGCCAAACAATGCAATGTCGCTTCCATTTTTTAAATATTCTATCGATTCTATATCTGATGGATTTATTGTATTTAAAAAATTACCATATTCATCAGCTTGCAACAATACAGGTATTCCGTCAAGAAAAACCAAGGGGTGATCGTTTCCATACAATAATGATGGTCCACGCGATTGTATTTTATAAGCTGCTCCTGGATCTCCACTGTTAGCAACTATATTTAAGCCTGCAATTTTACCGATTAATAATTCTTGAATAGAGAGTTGTGTTCCCGTATAAACTGTTTTAATTTTCTTTAATGATGGATAAATTCCATTCATCTCATTTTTTTCTAGCTCCAAATGAATATTTTCTCTAACAGTATCTTTAGAGAATTTTGATTCGATTCTACTATCAGTCTTAATTAAACTATTTGCTCTAATCTGTAAACAAAAAAGAACTAAAATAATCGGCAATATTTTTTTCATTAAAAATCTATTATTGTTAAAATAAAATCAAAATTAATAAACAATATCTAATTACACTTTGATAAATAATAATAATCTAAATTTGATATAAATTATTTAATTTCTTTCTCCAGACCCAAAATCCTCTTTTGAAATATACTTATAGTTTTTTTTAATTATCGCCATCCTACTTTAGGCTTGCTATTTGCGTAATAAGGCAAAAAAATAGCCTCCCATTTCTGGAAGGCTATTAGTCCTATTTATCGTGTTTAGCTTACAAAGCAGCTAAGTCGTTGATAATTTTGTTTAGAGTTGCTGATGGACGCATTGCCTCTTCAGCAAGCTTGTCACATGGCTGGAAATATCCACCAATGTTCATAGCTTTTCCTTGAACAGCGATTAACTCTTCAGTAATCTTAGCTTCGTTAGCTGCAAGTTCCTGAGCAACAACTTTAAAACGAGCTTGAATTTCAGCATTCTCAGTCTGTGCTGCAAGAGCTTCAGCCCAATACATTGCTAAATAGAAGTGAGAACCACGGTTATCCAACTCATTTACATTACGAGAAGGTGATTTATTTTCTTCTAAGAATTTAGTCACACCTAAATCTAAAGTATCAGCAAATAACTGAGCTTCTTTATTGTTTGTCGTTTGTGCTAAATGCTCAAGAGAAACGCCTAAAGCAAGGAATTCACCCAATGAGTCCCAACGTAAGTGATTCTCTTTCTCGAACTGTTGAACGTGCTTAGGAGCTGATCCACCTGCACCAGTCTCGAACAATCCACCACCATTCATCAATGGAACGATAGAAAGCATCTTAGAAGAAGTTCCAAGTTCAAGAATTGGGAAAAGGTCAGTTAAATAGTCACGCAATACGTTACCTGTTACTGAAATGGTATCTTCACCTTTACGAATTCTTTCCAAAGAGAAAGCAATCGCTTCAACTGGAGCAAGAATACGAATATCTAATCCTGTAGTATCGTGATCAGCAAGGTAAGTATTCACCTTATTGATGATTTGAGCATCGTGACCTCTATTTTCGTCTAACCAGAAAATAGCTGGAGTTTGAGTTGCTTTAGCTCTGTTTACAGCTAATTTAACCCAATCCTGAATAGGTGCATCTTTAACCTGACACATTCTGAAGATATCACCTGTTTCAACAGCTTGTTCCATAACAACTGTACCATCAAACTCAACAACACGGATGATACCGTTTCCTTGAGCCATGAAAGTCTTGTCATGAGAACCATACTCTTCAGCTTTCTGAGCCATCAAACCAACGTTTGATACAGACCCCATAGTTGCAACATCGTATGCACCATTTTTCTTACAGTCATCGAAACAAACCTGGAACATTGTAGCATAACAACGATCTGGAATCAATGCTTTAGTATCTTGTAATTTTCCTGCTGGATTCCACATTTTACCACCATCACGAACAACTACTGGCATTGAAGCATCAATAATGACGTTATTGGGTACGTGTAGGTTAGTGATTCCGTTATCCGAATCAACCATCGCCATATCAGGACGAGACTTGTAAATCTCCATGATATCAGCTTCGATTTCAGTTCTCTTAGCTTCAGGAAGATTTTGAATTTTATTATAAAGATCGCCTAAACCATTATTGAAGTTTACGCCTAACTCTTTGATTGTGTCAGCATGCTTCTCAATAGCTTCTTTGTAGAATACTTCAACAGCGTGCTTAAACATCACAGGGTCAGAAATCTTCATCATGGTAGCTTTTAGGTGTAGCGACCATAGTAAGCCTTCTTCTTTTGCAGAAGCAATTTCTTTTGCGTAGAAAGCACGTAAAGCTTTTACATTCATTACTGATGTATCGATTACTTCGCCTTCCAATAGAGCCTGCTTCTCTTTCAACACAGTAACTGCACCATTGCCATCAACATACTCGATTCTTACATCAGCAGCCTTAGCCATAGTTACAGACTTCTCACTTCCGTAGAAATCACCTTCTGTCATATGCGCTACGTGAGCTTTAGAATCAGCAGACCATTTACCCATACGGTGAGGGTTGTTTTGAGCATACTTCTTAACTGAAGCAGCAGAACGACGGTCAGAGTTACCTTCACGTAAAACTGGATTTACTGCAGAACCAAGAACTTTAGCAAAACGAGCTTGTAATGCTTTTTCTTCTTCTGTTGTAGCTACCTCAGGGTAGTTAGGTAAATTGTAACCTTTAGCTTGTAATTCTGCAATAGCAGCTTTAAGCTGAGGAATTGATGCACTGATATTTGGCAACTTAATAATGTTAGCCTCTGGAGTTTTTGCTAAATCACCTAGTTCTGATAGGTAATCAGAGATCTTTTGATCTTCAGTCAAATTCTCTGGAAAGTTAGCGATAATTCTCCCTGCAAGAGAAATATCCTTGGTCTCAACTTCGATACCTGATGCCACAACGAATGCCTTAATAATTGGCAATAATGAATACGTTGCTAGGGCCGGTGCTTCATCAATCTTAGTATAGATGATTTTTGATGTCGTTGCCATGTCAGTTGGTGTTTTTTGTAATTTTTAATTAAAAAATAAACTTGATTGTGTGTTTTTCTGTTGAATTAAACAGCGTTTAATTCGAGGGTAAACATATAGATTTTTTTTATTTCAGAATATAAAAGTGCTTTATTTTTAACGATTTTTTTCTCTAATGGAAACACTCAGACTATCAACGATATAAACACAGACAGACTTATTAATTCATCCAGTTTATCCTCTCTTTTAGGGCTATTTAATCTAATTTATTCGAAGTCGAGGGAAAATTTCTGCTTTAGCTGCTCCAAAAGTGGATTTTTCTGACACAAATATTTGAATTTGTCGGTGTCCGTATACAAACGTTTTTTTGTTTCAGTTTGTGTTATTTCGATGATAAAATCGATAGTCGAATTTTGTAATTCTCTTTTTAGATAATTAACCATTTCATTTTTAACAGCGGCTATATCATCTTCTTGTATTTGATTACTCACTTTAACAACCAATTGCCCACCTGTTCTTATTTCAGCTTCACAATTCGCTATTGCTAAGCGAATTCGATCGCTTTTTTTTCGAACAATCGTGTATTCCTTAAGCTTTTCAACGACTGATTCAGAAGTATAAGCTTGATTTTGAACATTTGTATATTTAGCCTCTGATTCTTTTGATTTGATCTCTGGGCTGGATGAAGATGCAGGTCTATTCACAATACCTCGACTCATGGCCGCTTTTATTGATATTGATGTTGGACTTGGGCTTGATGTCGTAGAAACCTTTTGCTGACTTTGCCCTGAATGAGTCTGGGCTGGCTTCTGAGCTTCTTGTTGCGGATGAACAGGAGCTTTATCTTTAGCTCCTGCAACTTTGGGAGCTGAGGCTCTCCCCTCAACTCGTATTTTTAATAGTCGTCGAAAGTTTTTCTTCAGACTAGCTCCTTTTTTTTTTGATTCAATTATCTGGGACAATTGAATTAGGGTAAGTTCGATAAGTAAGCGATGATTTTGACTGCTCTTATAATGTATGTCACATTCGTTGAGAATACCTAAAGCATCGTATAAGAAATCAACCTCACATTTTTTTGCTTGCTCGGTGTACTTTTCCTTGACACTATCGCTCACTTCAAGCAATTGCAAAGTTGCGACATCTTTTCCAACGAGTATATCTCTTATATGAGAACTCAAACCAGCAACAAAATGATGCCCATCGAAGCCTTTTTCAACAATTTCATTAAATAGGATTAGAACATCAGTTACTTTTCCTTGAAGAAAAGCATCCACCATCTTAAAATAGTAATCGTAATCCAAAACATTCAGGTTTTGAATGACATTTTCGAAATTGATATTCTTACCTGAGAAGCTCACAATCTGATCGAAGATCGACAAGGCATCACGCATGGCACCATCAGCTTTCTGAGCAATCACATTTAAAGCTTCCTCATTAATCGTTATGCCTTCTTCCTGAGCAATATGCGCTAAATGATTCACGGCGTCAGCTACCTTGATTCGACTAAAATCGAATATCTGACAACGAGACAAAATAGTTGGAATAATCTTGTGTTTCTCCGTAGTTGCTAAAACAAATATCGCATGTGCAGGTGGCTCTTCCAATGTTTTAAGAAAAGCATTAAATGCCGATTGAGATAACATATGAACCTCATCGATTATATAAACGCTGTACTTCCCAATTTGTGGCGGGATACGTACCTGGTCGATCAAGGTTCGGATATCGTCTACCGAATTATTAGAAGCCGCATCCAACTCATGTATATTATAAGAACGATTCTCATTAAAAGCCAAACATGATTCACAGGTATTACAAGCTTCAAAATCGGAACTCACATTGGAGCAGTTGATCGTTTTTGCAAAAATCCTCGCACAGGATGTTTTACCTACCCCACGCGGACCACAAAACAAGTAGGCATGAGCCAGATGAGCGTTTTTAATGGCATTCTTAAGTGTGACGGTAATAGATTGCTGACCAACGACTGTTTGAAAGCTTGAGGGGCGATATTTTCGTGCTGAAACGATAAAGTTCTCCATACTGAGGTATAAACGAAACGATTAGTTCTTATTCTTACTTTTTCAAGGAATTCAAAGATAAACAATCATCCTAAAAAAGCGATTATTTCAGAATAAATTGTTTTCAACAAAACCAATAATCTTCAAATAAATCGGCGCTTCGCTCCAACCGGGCTTTTGCGAATAAACCTAAATTCATTTTTTGGCTTGATCAAAAAAAACAAAAAAATCAATCCCGATCGTTTGGAACTAAGTTTCTGGTTTTTCCAAAGCTTTCGTAAAACGAAAAACATTAAAAAATAAAACCATCCTTTTAAAGAGCTAAAAAAGCAACTCTTCCTATTATTAGTCTTAATAATATTACTATCAACAAAACACACGATATCAATAAAAACGTTTAAGACACTATGGAACAAAAATATATATTCGAGTCAACCGTTGTTCCTTTCACAAACTACTACAACTTCTAAATATTTAAATGATTTTCAGGACAGAAGAAAATACTGCCTTCAACTTTAATTATCAATATGAATATTTTATCATTAAAATTCTCTATATTTATTTAACATTTAATCTATTGAATGATTTCCTAAACCTACCCTTATGCATAATAATGACATTACAATTGAAGATTGGTTATTATTAAAACCCTATAATGAGGAAGTCCTAAGTGACTCTTGCTATATTAATCTGGCCAATCAATTTAAGGATGTCCTGATAGAAGATCTTTATTTTACCGAAGATAACGCCATGCAAGATGAAGATGCAACCGAATTTGCATGTCTGTTAGCCTCTTTTGTTGAAGATATTGTTTCGGAAACTCACATTTATCATACATTCAAACGCCAGCACAAAGAACTTTACGGGCATGCTGTTCCTTTTTCCAGCGAAGGATATGACGAAGATGCTTCTATCAATTCCAGTGATATTCAATTTTTAGTTTGGTATTACTTAAGTGTGAAACAACCTGATACCATTATCTATTTGAGTAGCTTTTTTATTGCCATTTTGATCGATCAACTCATAGATGTTGTGAAGGATGAAAGCACTGATTATGAAGTGAACGAAGATCTGAAAAAATATTATAGCTTAGCACATGAAGCTTGTCATATCAACCATATTAGAGATCTGATTGATAATATCCTATTTCGGACTTACCTTTTTTATCCGGACTCATTTAATCGTCTTGCAAATTTTGAAGAGATCATACTGGCCGAAGACTTTTCGGATATGAGTCCTGAGCATGCAGCAGACACCAGAAATGCTAATTTATTCGAAAATCGCTACCACTTTATATGGCACTATCGCACCCGACTACTTGCTTTAAATGGCAAAGAATGGCTTGCTAGCCTTATTGGCAAAGCGCATCCTTTATATCAGGATGTTTTAAATATCTCGAAAAGCATAAGGGCCGCTTTTATCTATAAAAGTGAGGATGAAAATAATCTCATCGTCGAGCATATCGCATCGGGAAGACGATTTGAGATAACAAAGCAATCCATTACGCCCAAAATGGGATTGATTCCCAACGAATCGATTCTTTATCTGTCGATCAACCAATGGCAAGACAAATGGTGGAACAGCGGCATTGTTTTGTATCAAAATTTTGACGCCGATTTCATACTGGATGAAAAGGCATCGGAAGAAGAAAAACTAAAGGTGGCCTTTTTGGATGCAGACACACAGCGAACAGAAATTGAAGAACTTGAAAAGCAGAAGAAACACTTTATCTCTTTTAACAAGAATTCGCCAATTGCTTTTATGCCGTCAAAAGAGCTGTCTAAATTTGTCTCAGACTTTGGTTCTTATTATAGAAAATGCGAGAACATTAAACTACCCGAGGGCGTTGGTGACATAAAGATTGAAATTGGAGAGAAAGAATTGAATGAATTCAATAAGAGATGGACGGAAGCTTTTGTTTTCATTAATTCGCAACAGGGCATGGAGATTTCTTACAACTTTGTCGACATCATCCCCGACGAGAATAACCCTTTCTATAAGGCTGAGAAATTGAGAGACAAGTTTTGGAATGTCATTATTTCAAAGCATGCCTCAAAGGAATTAACGCACTACTTTTTCGATCAGTACAAAGAGCAGCTAAGTGGTCTTTCTTCAGAATTCGATGCTGTATTCGCCCCAAATCTGGATTTTCTAACACGATTTTGGAAGCATGACATCTATTTCAGTGAAACAGAATAGAGCGAATCCTATTCAGTTATGATTTTTTTTTACTTACAACTCGCCCCTTAGACCGAAAACCTTTCGGAATAAGGGGCATTTTTTATTCATTCGAGCCTTACTATGAGGTTTTAGACCATATACGCCGTTTTACTTCCCACACGACACGACCAAAACGATGTGGAGATCAGCGAAGCTAATCGTGCGCTCGCTGTTTTTTAGCTGTCATTAGCAACTATGCGCTTACTTGACACAAAATATCTCCGTTTTTTTATCTCACTCATAAAACTTATCCTTCGCCCATTTTAAAGGATTACTTTTGATATAATCTCTGATTCGGCTTAAGGATTCATCATTCCTAATAATATGATCGTAAAAACGGGCTTGCCACGTAAATTCAGGATTAATTATTCTTGCATTTTTGGTGACACCAATTTTAAATCCCCGAATGATGGATGCCAGATTCTTTGATTGTGCACCAAAATTATTCTTCTGTACAGACGCAATGCATTGCGTCTCTACCTGATGCATGGTGTCACGATCTATTGCATTATATTTATTCTCACCAATTATAATGATGGCATGAAAATGATTGGGCATGATTACAAATTCATCCATTTCTAAATTCATATCCTCGCGTATCTGAAATGTTTTCAGCCATTGCTCCTCCGCGATTACTCCAATTTTAGACAATTGCATTTTTCCATTTTCTACCTCTCCAAAATAATGTTGACGATTGTCTGTGCAAATGGTAATAAAATAGATACCACTACTGGCATAATCCCAACTCTTTAAGCGGGCTGATTCTATTCTATATTGACCTTTATACTTTTCTGACATGATAATTAAATGAGCTTCATAATTCCCTTGTTTCGGGATTTACTAAACTTAACTATTTTCCGCTTTGCAGGCTACGAGAGAAGCGCTCGCACCAGCATTACAAGCTCGGACTAGCGGGGGGGACATTATACATCTAAAGCAAGATCCTTTGTCATCTCATTATATTCTTGATATGTGATAATTGCAGCTTCTTTACCTTCATCAATATTAGCCTGCATTTTCTTCAATTTTGAAGGCCCTACATTTTCACCAGCTATTAAGAAGTTAGTTTTCTTACCTACTGCACTGTCAACATCTGCTCCAAAGTCTTTTAATCCCTGAGCAATCGTTTTTTTATCAGCACTTGAAAAGCCAGACACAACAACCTTCTTCATATAAAAAGGGTTTTCTTTATTCTTAGCATTCTCAAAATCAGGTTTGAAAACTTCACCTTTTAACCTTTCTCCATATGAGCTACGACTCCTCTTCTTTGTTTTCATACTAACAGGAATAACCTCTGCTATAGCATCCATTGGAAGTTTATCGTTTCGATACAAGTCAAATATCTCTGCACAAACTCTTGCATCAGATAAAGCTTCATGGTGGTTTAATTCAATATTACATATTTGTGCAACTAAATTAAGTTTTGCATTTGTGATCCTATATGTACATTGCCAATCAACATCCAAATCTTCATGTATTCCATTAGAATCCATAGCTTGTTCCAAACACACTTTATCAGTAGAGAATGCATTATGTGCGACTAAAACATTTCCTTCAATTCTCTTTTTTATTTCAGGATATACATCAATAAATACGGGAGCATTTTTCGTATGCTCAGGAGTTAGGCCATGTTTTTTTGTAGTGAAATAATTATATTTATTATTGGGTGGTTGAATAAGAGTAGAATATTCATCTACGATATTACCATCCTTGTAAGAAACAATACCTACCGCACACACACTACCTTTAAAAGGCATTGCATGTTCAAAATCTATAGCAACAAAATCTATTTCATTCATGGTTATTATAAGCTATTTATTAATTTCCGAGTAACAGTATCGTTAATTGCATCGCACCTTTTCATAACGTGATTTAAGAAAGCTTCTTCACTAATTATTTGAAGGTTTTTATACTTGTAATTTCGTATACGCTTCTTTTCAGCTATAGAATAAACATTTAGCTTTTCATTTAATTCCTGCAAAAGAGGAGAATTTTCATTTGCAAATATTTCATTCATTATTGAGTCCGAAATAATAAAATAATCAGTATCAATTGTAAGTTCTTTGTCATCAGCCCATCCACCTAAATTGCCAATAATCTGAAACTCTTTGTACTTACTACCTCTAAGCTTCTCAGTGAAAACCACATTTTTATTATAAAAAGGATTACTCTTACTGTTATTAATAAAACTGACAATGTGTTCTTTTATATACTTATAATTAACTATAACCTCAGGTTTAGTTTTTTTTGACTCCTTAGTATCCTCGTCAAGGATTTGTGAAAAAAGATCCATTATTTACTTTTTTATTTTTCTGTTTTTAATAGTTAATTTTAACATCTTGCGCTGCCGCAAGATAGAATCGTGAGGTAGCGGAGGGCAGCAATCCCTTTTGTATCTTCCTCATTACTAATAACACCACCAAACAAACTAGTTATACAATGATTTTTATATAAAACACATAGCATTTAGGATTTATTCTAGATTTTGTAACATATTATCGAACCCTAATTCCTGTAAATTCATGAAACTCATTCATGAACTCATCAACTGAGCTTGTAATTTTACAAGATTTAAATTTCTTAACTCCAGACATCATCATCCAATCATTCCAAAACAATTCTAAAATCTCGCCATCTGTAGGATGAACGGTTGCATTACCAGATGGGGTTAAAGATCTATCATAAAACTCCACTGCAAGCACTTCAACATCCTTCAGTATAGGATTATTCAGAGGAACCAGTCCGTATCCATACTTATTAAAGAAGGTTTGAATATCAGTTTCTTTGGACTGTTCATATTTTGTTCTAAACTCTCTAATTAAGTTACTACTTAAATGATATGTCTTATTTCCTGTCATATTATTAGGCCCATACAATCCTGCTTCTACATATCCATCTGTAAACAGAACAATAATATTTTTGTATTTATGTTCTAGAATATAGTCCTTATTATCTATTCTATTAACTTCTGTTCTGATACAAGTATTATTAATCTCATTATTAAAGAACGACCATACATCAGCACCACAAACTCTTTGTCGAGCATTGTTTAGTAAGATTTTAAATGCATTTTTAAATGCATGCTTATCGCTTTCAAATTTACCTTTATCATCTCTATTGGTAAGATAATTAATACGATCAATCTGATTTTCAAATTTTTCAAAATCAAAAGTTAAAACTGAATTATTAACATTATAGTAATTAATGATTCTTGGACTTGTGAATTTCACAAAAATCTTATCAGGCTGATTCATATCAACTCTGTTCTTAAGAATTGTTGGGTATATTTCATCAATTATCGCATTAACCAATTGACTATCATCAATAGGTTTAGGGCATTTTTCAATATCTAATCTATTGGATAAATCAGGAACTAAACAAATATTAAAATGTTCAATACTCGCAACTTCATTTTCGTCTAACAATGCATTAGATGATGCATCAACAGTTCCAATTCTTCCAATGATAATCGCACTACCAATAATAAAAACGATTAAGATTATGGGTATTATAATTTTTTTCATTTAGATAAACTTAGTTATTACTAATATTAGGATTAAGTCCCATTGTTTTCTTTGATTGCATCCAATCATCAGCTTCAGTCCTTGCTTCTTCAGAAAATTGTTTAGCCTTACCGACAGAATATTCTTCATGCAACAACTCGTTCCATCCTTCAAGAAATACACTAATTCGATCTTTTAAAGAATCAACAGAAATAGGAAATCTATCATTTTCGATATTACTTATACAAATCTCAGTCTTATTATCCAAAGAGTGAATCTCTACATTTTGCTTTTTCTCAATCTCCTTAATTTTATTACTTGCCTGATCTGGCAGATAAATCAACTCTCTTTCCAAAGAATCTAAATTATTCTTTAATCCTATGTTCTTTTTTTCAATCTCACTGCTCTCAAGGTCTAGAATATTCATCTTTTCCTTAATTTCTATAATCATCTTATTCTTCTGATAAATAATTAACTTATTCTCGGCTTTTGCTACATCTTCATTTCTAGCTTCGATGGCTACTTTAATCTTGTTAAAAAACACTTCAAATAAAAATACCGCAGCTGTACCTAAAACAAAAACCAAATAAAAATCCACATTAGATATTGCCATTGAAAAAGACCATTTATCAGCAGTATTCCCACTTA
The DNA here is from genome assembly GCF_003863355.1 of Ancylomarina euxina. GTDB lineage: Bacteria > Bacteroidota > Bacteroidia > Bacteroidales > Marinifilaceae > Ancylomarina > Ancylomarina euxinus. The sequence goes on from NZ_QQWG01000006.1 coordinate 42,049, forward strand.
AATAAGCGACTTCATGGATAGCATATGCAACTTTATAAGCAATAAATCCATCTAACAATATTACCAATGAATATTTCTTGAAAAAATGTAAAATATCAATACCTCTCCTTATAAACCAATTTGACTTACCAGTAAATTCGATTCTTTTGATACTAGAACTAAACAATGCACATCCAAGAGGAATAAACACAAACAGCATAATAAATATGAATGCAGAAATACCTTTATCATATGCCAAAGACAATGCCTTAGGATTAAAGACTTCCTGTATTGCAAGAGGTTTACCTAAATCTTTTGCAAGTTTAGCATCCTGAACACTATATAACAATATATATCCAGCAGAAGAATAAAAAAAGAATAGATATATCAACAATCCAAAACTTATCAGACCATTAGAAACTATATCAATAACATTAATTTTAGGCTTAACGAACTCTCTTTCATGCTGAAGAATTTCATTTTTAAACTGCTCTATTCTTCCTTGCTTTTGTTTTTTCCTTACCTCATTAATATCTGAGATCGTTTTCGAATTTGTCTCAATTTCAACCTTTAATCCATCAATCTTTCTATTAACCTCTTCTTTATCGGTATTACATTTGGTCTCAACAGAATTCTGCTCAATTAATGACTTACTCTTTAACAGATTAACCGTTTTAATTTTATATTCATTAATCTTGGCAATAAGTTTTTGCTTCTTCTCTTCAATAATATCAATTTCATAAACGAAAATTGAATAAATACTATCCAAAGCTTTAAATATGATTTTAGAATCTCCATGATTCTTTTTAGCTAAATCATATCCCCTTTTATTTAACACTTCACGATCGAAATCACTAGCTTCTGAAGAAACTATTAAATCAAGATTCTGCTCAAACTCATCTTTAGGCAATAACTTACTTATAGAATCAACATTTATAGATGAATTTTCTATCGCCTTAGCCTCCACCTTAGTATCAGCTCTAAATGGGGTTTTAAAGAAATTAATTAGTCCATTTTTTTTATTTCCCACCGGTATTACTCTCATCTCCTCTTTTTCAATCATTTTATGAAATTTTTCTCTAAAACTTTTAACTGTATGCAAATCCTGAGTATAGATAACAGATTCACTATTATTCTTTCTTGCATTAAAAGTCCAGTTGTAAGAACCACTTATTGCTATTTTATCATCTATGACACAAAACTTATCATGCATCATACCTCTACCATTTTTAGGGAAAATTTTAACATTTGCCCCAAGAGAAACCAAGTAATTAAAATCTAGCCGTTTATTATCTTCATGGTCTGAAATAATAACTTTGACAGATAAACCACGAGATACTTTATCACATAACACATCATACAAATCTTTGTCTGTAAACCACGCAGTAGCAACCAATATCTCATTTCTTGAATCTTCTAATACTTTTTTTATATTGGAATAAATATCTATATCCCAAACTTCTTGCGTTACCATATAATAAAATTGATTATCATTAAATCTATTACAAACTATCTCTATAACATTTCAAACTTTTATTACAGTTCAAAAAACATTAGGAAATCTAACTTAACCTAAATACATAAAAACTATCAAATTTATGAAAAACATGTAGCAAACAATAAGTTAATTAACAGCAAAACACCAGGCTTACATAAAATAGAATAAGTCTATATAATTATGATGGTTCGGCAGCATCTCGACGGGCTCGGTGACCAGGCTCAGCAAGCTATTCCAGTTGCAAGTCAAGGAGTACCCAAACTTGTTTTGGGGAGGTGGTTATTAAGTAGGGAATTAATAAAATAAAAAACTGAGCTCGCCGAAATGTTTTTGCAATAGCTCACCTCTATCCTTCTTTGTCCGCCATAGCACCTTTTCTGCGAAGGAGGCCTTTATCCTTGAGTCCATTGTTACTCCCGGGACCTTTTCCTATACTTAATTCGGATCAACTCCGTATTATATTCGAATTTTATTGGACTTAATACATAGATAATCTGTATATTGTAGGGAACAAACCCGAAAATATTATGGCCAAACTACCCAACTTGCAAATCAGTGGGCGCATGGGAAATGTCATCTTCTACGTGCGCAATGGCAAGCAGTGCATGCGGGCTATGCCCCAGCAAGTAAAGAACCCTAAAAGCAAAAAACAAAGCAAGCGAAGGTCTCAATTTGGAGAGACAGCTAAATTCGCCTCCTCTCTTCTGAAAGTATTGATTCATCCCTACTGGAATCCCATTGCAAAAAAAGAAAATCGAAGTGGATATAACCTATTCCTGACCACTAATATGCCTGCCTTTGCTGCAGACGTACTGCAAAAAGAGCAGCTCCTGCTTATACCTGAAAATGGGCTGAAACAGGAACAATTTATAATTAGCCAAACAGAGAGAGGCATTCAATTGACCTGGCATTTTTCCAAAGCAACAAAGAAAGCTGATGCGGAGGACGAACTGACCCTTTTAATCATATCTCCTAATGGTACTCTTGAAATAAGAAAAACTCAAGCTAAACGCTCCAAACAGGAATTAAAAATTGAAAACCCTAAGGGACAAGAGTATTTTGCTTTTTGGGAAAGAGGACCATTATGGTCGGCAAGTTGTTGGCTACCCATTCAATCTGATAATAAGGAGTCATTTTTAGGGCATGTGGTGGAGTTGTAAGTCCTGTTTTAAGATCCCTTTTATTCCTCGAAAGGGAACTTCTCCTCAGCTATACGCTGTGCTCAACAGGCTATATTTCTGTGTTATAACCAAGCGAGCCCAAATCAGATTTGAACTCGCTTTACTCTTTGAATACGATTATCTTTCTATATGACAATGGTTCGGAATGGTTTTGTAGATGTCTGATAATGAGACTATAATAGATTGTTTGTGTTTCCAGAAACATCCTAGTTATAAGCAGTTTGCAAATCTTCTCATGTCTCAAATCTCATATCTCACGAACTATTGATATGAATAACACTTTTAATTCTTAGAATAAGTTGTTCTCGAATTAATTTTCTGATTTAAATCCTCAATATAACCAACAACAACCTGCTTTATATCTCCATAAATCTCTTTATTTACGCTTGCCATGACGTTTAGATATGGCAATAGATCGTTGTTTATAATCTCACGAATTATTTTTTGTTGTGCCAAAGGCGCTATCAATTCCATTTGTTCATCGCTGATTTTCTGCATGAGCAAATAGGTCTCAGCCAATTCTTTTGCTGATGATCTTACCAAATCAAGACAATCCGATACACCAACCAATGAATCTAATAAGGGTTTAAGCTCATCAGAATCCAATTCTTTTATTAATGAATTAAAAGATGAAATCTGAGATTCATAGCTTTGAATATATAGTTTTAGATCATTTGCAGCAAATACGTTCCAGACTTTTCTAGCATTAGCCGCAACATCCTTGTCTCTCATATATAAATTGGCTTCTACAAATTGCTCTAAGCATATGAAATCTCGATCAAAGATCGCATCCTTTGCTGCCATCTCTTCTGTAAATTCACAACTTCCTATTTGACCAAGAGTTTTAGTTAAAACCTCATTTTCCTCTTCTATTCGTTGGCTTAATATTGTAATAAATGTATCAGAAGACCAATCTCTTTTTTTAATTTCGTAGAGTATATTATGTGCAATATTTTGAACTTCTTTAGCCTTACATTTAATTACAATTTGTTCTCCCATTTTAGTCTTTTTATTTGTTATTGTTGTTTTTAAAAGAGACTCAATATAGACATAATATGCATTCTGCTCCGCATTAGAAGAATGAAAATTCATCGAATTCTAAGGGTTCTTATTTGAAATAATTAAATTTCAATAAATTAAGCTTAATTCTTTTTTCACATTACTTTATTTTAGAGTGCAAATGTAGATACTGTCCAGAATAAGATTTAAAACCCAACAACCAAGCCTTTTTTCTTTAATCTTAGTTGAGGGTTTATTTTTAACTCTCTAATTTCTCTTTTAAGATCGTTTACTTCATTCAGTTTTATTAAGATCTGCTTAAGTTTGAAGTGAAACTGGTCAGAAAGACCTTTACTTGAAGTAAGCCAGGGTATTCAATGGCTAAAAACAACTATTGTCAGACAGGTACATATATACCTTGCCAATCATACTCATAAGTAAAACCCAAAGAGAAAATAAGAACTAAACATGAATTAAAATTGCGCTTCCTTCAACTATCTTTTTACTATCTTTGCGGGGTTGGCTGGTTTTATATTTCTTCTTATCGGGGTGTGAGTTATTTTATAATCTCGATCCAATGGCATTCCCGGCTGGAAGACAATATAAGGCAGTGGATAGATACCTGAAACTAAAAACGAATATTGGCCTAGGCTGGTGTTCGTTTTTTTTGTTCTGAGGATCTCAGTATGACCATAAACTGGATTCCTTACACCTCGTCTTACCATGACATTCTCAGTTTGTTTATAGCCATAGCACGACTTCTATTCAGTAAAAGAGACTTCTTTTCGTACCTAGCGTAAAAACTCTTAATGTCTTTGTGATTAATTCCCTTAATATATCCAAAGTGATCAAGTTTAATTACAGTTCGACATTTGCAGCTGCATACAGGTATCATACGATAAATATGGTGTTTTAAATCTAACACAGGTCACTAAATATCACAATTAAGCAGGCGATATAACAGAATTTCTTACATTTGCCGAGAACATTAAATACTTCAAACAATCATGCAATCATTAAGAGAACTCTACAAGATAGGTTACGGTCCATCCAGTAGCCATACCATCGCTCCAGGGCGTGCAGCTAAAATGTTTAAAGATAAGCATCCCAATATTAAAAGCTTTCGTGTAACACTATATGGTAGCCTCGCCGCTACGGGTGTTGGTCACGGTACCGATAAGGTCATCGAAACGGTTATTAAGCCTCTCGATATCGAAATCATCTGGAAACCAGAGATTGAATTACCTATCCATCCAAACGGTTTACTTTTCGAGGCTATGGAGAATGAAAAATGCATTGACTCCTGGGAGGTATACTCTGTAGGAGGTGGTGACTTAAAAGATAACTCCGGATTATTGAATGATGCCAGCCAAGTGTATGATCTAACCACTATGGATGACATCCTGGCTTGGTGCTTGGAAGAAGGTCGCTCATTTTGGGAATACGTTGAGTTTTGCGAAGGCAAAGAAATTTGGGATTATCTCGAAGAGGTTTGGGGAGTCATGAAAGATGCAATCGCCCGTGGGCTCGAAGAAGAAGGTGTTTTACCTGGCACGCTACGTATAGCCCGTAAAGCTGGTTCTTACTATATCCGTTCGAAAACAACGACTGGATCAACGGGTAATATCGGCCTTATTTTCGCAGCAGCACTAGCCGTTGCCGAAGAAAATGCAGCTGGTGGTCAAGTGGTCACGGCACCAACATGTGGCGCGTCGGGTGTTGTTCCTTCCGTGCTACATTTCCTTAAGGTTGATCAGGAATATAGCGATAAACGAATTATCCGTGGATTAGCAACAGCTGGTTTAATCGGAAATATTGTAAAAACCAACGGCTCTATTTCGGGAGCTGAAGTCGGTTGTCAGGGCGAGTTGGGTACTGCCTGTGCCATGGCTGCTGGTGCTGCGGCTCAAATTATGGGTGGCACACCTAAGCAAGTTGAATATGCTGCCGAGATGGGCTTTGAGCACAACTTAGGCTTAACTTGTGATCCTGTTGAAGGCTATGTGCAGATTCCATGTATAGAGCGTAATGCTTTTATCTCTCAAAAAGCGAGAGAATGTGCCGTGTATTCACTATTCTCTGACGGTTCTCACAAAATTTCCTTCGATCAGGTCGTAGAAACCATGATGCAAACGGGTAAGGATTTGCAATCGAAATACCGTGAAACAAGTTTAGGTGGCTTGGCCCGAATTGTGCGACCAGTAATCAAAAAAGCTTAAATATATTGTAAAAATAAAGGCATTGAAATCTTAATTTCAATGCCTTTATTTTAAGACCTTAGCATCTTTTAACATTTCAAATTGCCGTACATCTCTAAAAAACACTACATTGCGCAGCATATTGTGAAAATTAACTCATCCTTATAGTTTATTTTAATACAATAATACCAATAGAGGCGTATGAATTCGAAGAGATTGATTGGCTACATTTTAATGATTTTAGCAGGTATTACTTTCATCCTTTACCTGATCTTTCCTTTTTTAAATTTACCTACCGAAAACAAATTATTAATTATTGCTGGTACCTACCTAATTAATAAGGTATTCTTTTATTCATCTCTTTATCTACTGGGCAAACAAATTATTGTAAAGATTGCATCTTACCTTCCTGTTTGGGCTGAAAGATTTATTTTTCGCATCCTGAAAGTTCAGAAGGTGACTCAAAACTAGGCTTACTCTCCTAGTTTAATAACTTATTCTTATCCATTTTAATATGGCTGTTATTATTGGGCTTCCCCTTTAGGAAGCTCAAGTAAAAAGCATTCCATAAAATGAGCAAAACCAAAGCGAGTACAGTGTACCACTGGCTCAAAAAACCTGAAACAGAATAAATAATAGCAGCAGAAGGTTCATCCTCTGGATAGATCAGCTCTAGTTTCATACCGATAGGGTAATCGGCATTTTCAGGACCTTCGATTTTATAGGTCTTATTTCCCACCTCATAACTAATTTGAGGATAAGTTTCATAAAACAGTTGTTGCTTAATCTCCTTAATATCAATCACTGTTCCCTGACAATGCTTTCCATTGATAATCAAATCCCAATTGCCATAAATCGGTGCCAATAATATTAAAAGGTTGATAAATAAATAGCGAGCTTGTTTCATTTGAGAAAGTATTGGTTAGTATGGATGCTTAAAATTGAGAGCTCACATCATTAAATGTAAGCTCTCAATGTGTCTTATAATCTATCGACTAAAATCTTTTCAGCATCCTCAATTTTCACATCAGGTATCATACCGATTGAAGGAAGTCGTCTGTCAGTAAATCTCTTAATGATCGTATCAATTGTATCTTGACCAACATTGTGCTGACTCAAACGTGTTTTAATACCAATTCGATTGAAGAAAGCCTCCGTTTTGACGATAGCCATCGCTATTCTTTCTTCCTCACTACCTTCGGCAATATTCCAAACTCTCTCAGCATATTGCAATAGCTTCACGCTGCGCTTATCCTTAAGATGAGCCATTAAACCTGGAAGAACAATAGCCAGTGTCACAGCATGATCTATACCATGGAAAGCAGTCAATTCATGACCAATCATATGCGTTGCCCAATCACTTTGAACACCAGCACCTATCAAACCATTTAAAGCCATAGTCGCCGCCCACATCATGTTAGCATATTCATCGTAATTTGGTGTTTCAGAATCGTAAGCTTTCGTTCCTTCTTCGATTAATGTCATCAACAAACCTTCAGAGAAGCGATCTTGCACAGGTGAATTCACGGGGTATGTTAGATATTGCTCCATCACATGAACAAAGGCATCAGCAACACCATTGGCGATTTGTCTTTTAGGTAAAGAATAAGTCGCTTCAGGATCTAAGACTGAAAACTTAGGAAATAATAAAGGGGAACCAAATGCTAGCTTCTCTTTCGTTGCAGCCTTAGTAACTACACCTCCACTATTCATTTCAGAACCTGTAGCCGCCAATGTTAAGACAGCTCCTAGATCAATAGCCGTTTCGACTCTGGCACGCTTAGCCAAAATATCCCAGGCATCTTCTCCTTTATAACAAGAAGCTGCAGCAATAAATTTCGTTCCATCGAGAACAGAACCACCACCCACGGCCAACAGGAAATCAATTTTATTTGCTTTCACCACTTCAACAGCTTTCATCAAAGTTTCAAAATGCGGATTTGGCTCAATACCACCAAACTCCTGAACCTTAAAACCATCAAGAGCAGCAATTACCTGATCGTAAACTCCATTTTTCTTGATAGAACCTCCTCCAAAAGTGATTAAAATATTAGCACCTGCAGGAATATGCTTCTTCAATTCTGCAATTTTACCTTTTCCAAAAAGGATATTTACGGGGTTATAAAAATCAAAATTATTCATAATCTGTATCTTATTTTTTTATCGAATGTTCACTAAAATTTGAGCCATCAAGTTAAGTTTAATTTCAAATAATTAAAAACAATATGGAATTGTTAAGCATTATTTAACAGCTTCAGCTTTCCTCCAATGATTCTGTTATCCGTTTTATAATGGCAATTAACACTTCCAATACTGTGCCTTATTAGCCTCTTTCTAATAAACCACAGTATGCCAGATAAATCGGCTTATCCTTTCCACAGGAAAGTCTTAAAAAAAACCTGCCATAAAAAATCATCAAGCTATTTTCAAAGGAAAAGTAATGAGTAAAGAAATCTGTCTATAAACATTGCATTTATCATGAAAAAACAATTGTAAAAAAACTATATTGGCCTTCTAAATTTAAAGTAGACACAACCAAAGCTAGAAATAGCAATTAAAACGAATAACAAACCTTTTAAACAACACATGAAAAAAACATTTTTAACAGCCCTTTTGAGTTTAAGCATTGCTTTGCAATTCACATATGCTCAAGGCGTTTTAGAACAAAAAAACGATCCATTCTTTGGAGAAAGTTGTACTAGTATAATGGTCGGTAAAAAAGCAACGACGGATGGATCTGTCATCACCAGTCATACTTGCGACGGACGTTACCGTACCTGGTTAACTGTGGAAAAAGCACAAGAATTTGACAAAAACGCAACTCATAAAGTTTATAAAGGCACTTTAAAAACAGAAACAGCCTATGATCAAAGAAAAATGAAGCTTGTAGGTGAGATTGATCAAGTAGAATCGACTTTTGCTTACTTAAATACAGCATATCCTTGTCTAAACGAGAAGCAACTGGCTATTGGCGAGACAACTTTTGTTGGTCCTGAAGAGTTAGTGAATGAGAATGGCATGTTTCTAATTGAAGAGCTAGAAAGAATTGCATTACAACGTTGTACAACGGCTCGCGATGCGATTCAACTAATTGGTAAACTGATTAAGAAGCACGGATACGGCGACTGGGGTGAGTGTATCACTATTGCTGATAAAAAAGAAGTATGGCAAATGGAGATCCTTGGTGAAGGTCCGGATAAAATTGGTGGTGTTTGGGCTGCTCAACGTATTCCTGATGATCATATTGGTATTTCAGCTAACATCTCTCGTATTGGAAAGCTAGACCTTAAGAACTCTGACTATTTTATGGCATCAGATAATGTCTTTAAAGCTGCTAAAGATTTAAAGCGTTGGGATGGCAAAAAGGAATTCAAATTTTGGGAAGTATATGGTGGTGTTGATAAACCATTTAAAATTCGCGAATTCTTTATTCTTAATCACTTTGCTCCTTCTTTGAAGCTTGATTTTGAAGCAGACGAACTACCTTTCTCTGTAAAACCTGACAATAAGATCTCTGTAAAAGATGTTATGGCTATGTATAGAGAGACCTATGAAGGGACTAAATATGATATGACTCAAAACCTTAAAGTCATTAAGAAAAAATACAACGACAAAAAAGAAGTTATTGGACAAGATACCATCACAGCTCCTAATGCTCATCCTTGGCCAAATGGACATACTCGTAACTTAAGTAATTTCCTAAAAGAAGGCTCCATTGAATACCAGCGTACTGTTGCTGTATCATGGTGTTCTTATTCTTTTGTCACACAATTGAGAGACTGGTTACCTGATGAAATTGGTGGTGTCGCTTGGTTCTCATTCGATAATCCAGGTCAAAGCCCACGTATTCCTATTTATGCTGGAGCGACTGAATTACCTGAATCTTTCAACTATTGCGGACAAAAGCGTTTTCGTGCAGATGCAACAATTTGGGCTTACCGCAAAGCAAATAAGTTAGCTACACTTGCCTGGCAGGATACCCGTGAAGAAATGATGGCTGATGTCGCTCATTTCGAGAATAAAGGTTTTGAAGACGGTGCTATTCTTGAAAACAAAATAGCTAAGCTGATTAAAGAAGGAAAGAAAGATGAAGCTCGTAAACTATTAAACCAATACACAAGAGATTTCACCGGAGCAACCATACTTCGTTGGAAAGAACTGGAAAACAAATATTGGGGCAAGTTTGGTTTAGGGTTCTAATCCCTACTCCACTTAATACAAAGAGGGTGTCCGGAATATGGTCACCCTCTTTTTCTATAACTTAATCGATTTTTTGTACAGCTTTGATATGATTCAATATTGCATGAAAGAAAAAGCGGAATCAAATTAAGGCCCGATCATACCTTAATACATATTTATTCGAAAAAGACACCAACTGGCACTGGTTTAGAATTAACCGATACAGTAAAGCTGCATTCAGATGTATTACCAAAAGCATCTGTTGCTGTATATGTCACGATGGTATCACCATCAGGAAAAATCTGCCCCGATGTTTTATTTACTGTTAATGTAGGCGTTCCACAATTATCAGTTGCTGTTGGAGCCGTCCATGTTATAACATCTCCGCTACAAGCTTGAATATTTGAAGGACAATTAGAGATAACTGGTAGCGTTTCATCCCGTACGCCAATCGTAAAATAACTCACTCCATCAGGCGGATCAAAAGATGTTGTATACTGATTCCCATTTCCAACTAAAGCATGTGTACTGACTACACCATTCGAAAGGTTTGTGTCATCGTCTAAAAACAAGGTATAAGTTCCTGTTGAGGAAGCAGGAAAATTATTCAAATTTATTTGTAAAAAAATTGTCCCTACATTATTCGTATTTTGTAAACGCCAAAAACGATTTATCCGTTGAGAACAACCCACATTCACCCAGAAATTCATACTTTGATTGTTGTGCCCCCACAATAAAAATTGACCTTCACTCAAGGCTTGTCTGCTATTATCGATATTCGAAAGTGTAAAATTGTTCGTTGTTGCCAAAATAACATTCCCACTCGTATTAAGGTCCGTATTTCCCGAAGAAGAAATCTTTTGATCCAAATCAAAAGGGGAATTCTCTTTGGCTATACCTGCTATGTCAAAACGATAAGTTGAACTCGCATCCCAAACTGTTGATCCGTCCGCTTTTAGATAACTGATGGCTTGGCTGTTATTCCCTAAACTCATACCATACTTTATAGCCAAATACGATTCTGTAATTTGGCGCTGCGTAGTCGTTAAAGCGCTATTAAAAATGATTTGTTCAGAAATATCTCCATACCAAAAATAAGCACCCGTCCCTTCTGTTGCTCCTGCACCTATTCGATATGGACGTCGACTATTGGATGAAAAACGATGACTTGTTGGACCTGCGAAACTTTGTCCATTGACATAACCTGTTTTAACTAAATTATTACCATTGCGACTTCCTCTATATATCAGTAATTCGGAACTTGAAGAAGCAAATCTGGATGTATTTAGAACTTGCCAACCACCATTATTCCCTGCTCCATTCCAAAATTGATATGTCCCATTGGGCTGAACATACAAAATATAGCCCTTTTGCGGGCGATCATCACGTGAAGTAAAAGGAGAACGATACTTATTATTACCTCCTGTCAAACGGTGAACGGAAAAAACAGTAAAATTATTAGTATTAAGACCACTACGATATGAAACATCCAAATTATCTGATCCGTCAAAATAAAAAGTCGGATTAAAGTTTGAACCTAATAATTGATACAAAGGACGTCTTGAAGTAAAGGGAGCGGAAGCATTCCAATTGTTACCAGATTGATCTGTCCAGGAAACAACACGGCTTCCCGAGAGATTCACACCTATATCAGCTCTCAGCCAAAGTGATTTGGCAGGAACATTTTGTGCCATAGAAATAGAACTTAACAAAGTAAATCCCAATACACCAACCCATCTTAATCTTTTCATCATAATGATTTTTTTATGACTTATACAACCGTATCGTAACGAGAAATTTTACTCACACCTTTTATCAACTTTAATTTAGCAATCAAATTATTCAGGTGATCGATATTTGATATCACAACAGTCAACTTACCTTCAAAGGCTCCTGCATTGGACTCAACTTGTATCGAACGCATTTTTACGCGTAAATCTTTAGTAATAACCTCCGAAATATGATTAACCATACCCAACTCATCTTCTCCTGTAATATGAAGAACAGCTTGATAAGATGCACTTCCCTTAGCCGTCCAGTTCGATTTAACCACACGATATGGGTAGCGCGTTAGCATTTCGTTGGCATTAGGACAAGAAATACGATGAATACGAATCCCTTTACCAATCGAAATAAAACCAAATATTTCATCACCAAAAATAGGGTTACAACACTTCGATAAACTATAGTCTACGTTGGCAATATTCTCATCTACAATGAGAACATCCTCACCACCTTTTTCCTGGGGTTTAATAACGATTTTTTTAGGCTCAGCGGGTGTTTTTCCCTCCTCCTTTTGTTTCGTTAAAATATCCTTAATATCAGAAAGATCATGAGTCTCAATGGCAATATGATAATACAAATCGGCAGCCAGCTTGTACTTATAATGATGAAGTAGCTTGCGTATGTTCTCATCATTGAATTCAATCTTCCAATTCTTCATTCTGCGCATCAACATCTCTTTCCCAAGATCAGCCTCCTTTACAGTTTCCTCATTAATCGTTTGACGAATCTTATTCTTAGCCTTAGTCGTTACAACAAAACTCAACCAATCAGATTTCGGCTTTTGATTATTAGAAGTGGTAATCGATACCCGATCTCCATTTTGCAAGACCTGGCGTATAGAAACGTTACGCTGATTCACGGTACCACCAATACACTTGTCTCCTAAATCGGAATGAATAGAATAAGCAAAATCCAATAAGGTTGAACCAGATTTTAGTTGTTTTAAATCCCCCTTCGGAGTAAAAACATAAATCTCCTTGCTATATAAATCTGCCTTGAAATCATCAATTAAATCAACACTACTGTCTTGCCTACTTTCAAGCACTTCTCTAATATCCTGAAGCCAATTATCAAGTCCTCCATCGCCCTTATCCCCTTTATATCTCCAGTGAGCAGCAAAACCATTTTCAGCAATCTTATTCATTCGTTTACTACGAATCTGAACCTCAACCCATCTGTCTTGCAAACCCATTACAGTGGTGTGTAAGGACTCATAACCATTGGTTTTTGGAATGGTTATCCAGTCGCGCATACGCCCTGGATTAGGTCTATACAAATCAGAAACGGCAGAATAAACCTGCCAACATTCCGATTTCTCACGTTTTTCTGGTGCTTTGATTATAATTCGAATGGCAAAAATATCATAAACTTCCTCGAACTCAACCTGCTGCTTTTTCATTTTATGCAGAATAGAAGCAATCGATTTAGTTCTCGCTTTAATCTTATATTTAATGCCCAGCTCATCGAGTGCAACACGAATTGGAGCCACAAAATCTTTAATGTAAATCTCACGTTCCTCTTCCGAATCCTTAAGTTTCTGCTCCAACTCAAAGTAAAGTTCAGGTTCAAGATATCGCAAAGCTAAATCTTCCATTGAAGATTTAACCTGATACATTCCCAAACGGTGAGCAAGCGGTATATATAGGAAGTTTATTTCCTTAGCTAAGGAAATTTGTAGTTCCTGGCTTTTATTTCCTGCATTTCTCAACTGAAACAATCGATCCGCTAAAATAATCAACACCACGCGTACATCATCGGCAAAACTTAAAAGAAGTTTTCTGAAATTTTCGGTATGAAGTGTTGGATTTAGCTCATAGATCTCTGTTACCTTAACCAAGCCCTCGATAATCTGAGTCACCTTAGGGCCGAAGAGTGATTTAACTTCGGAAATACTAATGTGATTTTTCTGTACAATATCATATAACATAGAACAAATAACAGACGTTCGTCCTAAGCCCAGCTCCGAAACGACAATCTCGGCAATTTCAAGTGTTCTATAAATGGCAGGTTCACCGTTTGTTCTCCTCTCTCCTTCATGATCTAAAAGACTTAAATCGAAAGCCTTCCTAACCAATTTTATATCTTCCTGAGAGATAATATTCTTACATGATTTAAGGAGATTTTTATATCGATATAGTATTTGTCTTCTTTCTTCTTCTTGCTGTGTAATAGCCACCATAATAATCATTTTACTATTTAGAACTCAAATTTGAAGCATCAATTCTGTCATTTTCTATTCTAGCTTCTTTAAAAATCGATCCAAATATTAGTTTGAATAAAAAAGCAATCAAACTGCTTTTTTATAATGCAACTAAAAGTATAAAAGCTAAGTATCAATGACAAATAGATTCCGTTTTTTTAACTTAAAATAAGATGCTATGAATTTTCCTAAGTTTGGAGTCGAGTGATAGTGAAATAATGCGATGATTTATTAAATTTGTTTACTTCGATATTAAGTTTCATTTATCGCTCATGACTAAAAATAACAAACGCATCTTATTCACACGTACGTTAAATGCTGATCAAATTGAGTTTGGTCTTAAAATGAATTGTCATATTGACCATCATGCCTTTATACGTATCGATTTATGCTCACTTAATACTGAGGATTTAGAAATAATCAATTCAGGACAGTATCCCAATTGGATTTTCACCAGTCAAAATGCCGTTAGAAGCTTGCAAGCTAATCTGGAGCAAATTCAACTCGATAAAATGGAGAGATGTTTTGCCGTGGGTGAACAAACAGCTGATCAACTATCTGAAATAGGTCTATCAGCTCTTGTACCTAAACGCCATAATTCAGAAGAACTCTCAGAATTGCTTAAGGATTATTCTAGCGAAAGCTTCTTATATTTCACGGGTAACCTTCGACAAAAAACACTGATTCACTTTTTCGAAGAGCACGAAAGTCCCTATAAGGAAATTAAAGTTTATGACACCCTCTTAATTCAGCCAGAAATTGATTTGGAGGCCTACGATGCCATTTGTTTTTGTAGTCCGAGTGCCGTTCATAGCTTTTTCAAAAATTATCAGCCTAAAAACAATCAGCCTTGTTTTGCCATTGGTAACACCACAGCTGTGGCTTTGGTCGACTACTCCGATTTTGTGATGCTAGCCGAACAAACCAACGTTTTTTCATTAATCCAATCCTGTCATCAATATCTAAACTCATAAAACACAAACAATATGCACCAATACAAAAGAAGTTCAGAGCTCTTCGATCAGGCTCAGAAGTATATTCCAGGAGGTGTAAATTCTCCTGTAAGAGCATTTAAATCGGTAGGTGGCACACCTGTTTTTATCAAAAAAGCTAAAGGAAGTATCCTTACTGATGAAGATGATAATGAATACATTGACTATATCTCGTCATGGGGACCTATGATTTTAGGTCATGCTCACCCAAGTGTAATTAAAGCCATTAAAGATAAAGTTGAGTATTCAACCTCGTTTGGTGCACCCACACAACTGGAAATTGAGATTGCCAAGCTTATTGTGGACATGGTTCCTAATATCGATAAGGTAAGAATGGTAAACTCGGGTACTGAAGCTTGTATGTCGGCTATTCGTGTAGCTCGCGGCTATACAGGTAAGAACAAGTTTATCAAATTCGAAGGTTGTTACCATGGTCATTCTGATGCTTTCTTAATTAAAGCAGGTAGCGGAGCCAGCACATTTGGAGAACCAGATTCACCAGGTGTTACCCCGGGAACAGCTAACGATACGCTAACAGCCAAGTACAACGATATTGCAAACGTCAGACAAGTTATTGCTGATAATAAGGGTGAAATTGCTGCTATTATTATCGAAGCCATTGCTGGTAATATGGGCTGTGTCTTACCTAAAAAAGGATTCCTTGAAGAATTACGTCAAATCTGCGACGAAGAAGGTATTCTTTTGATTTTTGATGAGGTGATGTCTGGTTTCCGTTTGGGTAAAGGTGGTGCACAAGAGTATTTCGGCATTAAAGCTGACTTGGTAACCTTTGGTAAGGTTATCGGTGGTGGAATGCCTGTTGGTGCTTATGCGGGTCCTGATGAAATCATGAAAATTGTTTCTCCAGTAGGACCAGTATATCAAGCTGGAACGCTTTCGGGTAATCCTATTGCCATGATTGCAGGTTACACCCTATTGACTGAATTAAACGAAAAACCTGAGCTTTTCACTGAACTAGCTGATAAGTGTGAATACCTACACAAAGGTTTAGATCAAGTTCTGGCTGCTTCTGGCTTCGACTATAAAATCAACCGTTGTGGATCGATGATTTCAATCTTCTTTACGAATGTTGATGTGGTTGACTTCGATACGGCTGCAACAGCTAATAACGAGCTATTTCCTAAATTCTTCCATGAAATGTTGAAGAGAGGTATTTACTTGCCACCATCATCTTTCGAGAGTTATTTCTTATCTAACTCATTAACATACGAGATGCTTGATAAAACCATTCAGGCTGCTAAGGAATCCTTGGAAGCCATGAAAGCTTAAACCTTTTTAAGACTTCATATATCATCCCAAGTTCAAATAATGAACTTGGGATTGTTTTTTTTAGAGCACCACTCTTATTTCAAAAATTCATCACATCAATTAGATAAGGGAAGTACTCAGTTGCAAACTTGACCTCTTCCGTTGCACATGGAAGGTGTTCTGTTGGGGTGTGAAGGTCGTCCGTTGCACAACGGAGAGACTAAATTTCGTAAGGGAAGTCTTAAAAAAATCGAACCAGGGTATATGTTTTCTTACGCACTACTTTTCTTGGGATATCAAGTCAACTCTTCTACAATTTTTGTAAATTTACCTTCCTCATAAGACAAACACCTAAGACAAACCCCAATCATGCCTATCACACTAAAAGACCTTAAAGAAACCCACCAAAGAATAAAACCATATATTCATAACACACCTGTTCTAAGCTCAAGCTTAATTAACGAAATTGCAGGTGCTCAGCTTTATTTTAAGTGTGAGAATTTTCAGAAGATGGGTGCTTTTAAAATGCGAGGTGCTTTAAATGCTGTTCTACAATTGAGCGATGAGCAAAAGAAACGTGGTGTCGCAACACATTCGTCGGGAAATTTTGCCCAGGCTCTGGCCTTATCAGCAAAACTACAAGGCATAAAAGCCTATATCGTGATGCCCGAAAACGCACCTGAGGTCAAGAAAAAAGCTGTAAAAGGCTATGGTGGTGAAATCATAGAATGCGAAGCAAATCTTGAGGCCCGGGAAACAAGTCTCAATAAAGTTGTCTCAGAGACAGGTGCCACATTCCTGCATCCCTACAACGACTACCAGGTGATTCAAGGACAAGGAACGGCTACAATGGAGTTAATTGAAGAACATGATGATTTGGATTATATCATTGCTCCTGTTGGTGGCGGTGGCTTACTTTCAGGTACTGCCCTTGCTGCTTACCACTTTTCACCTAAAACCAAAGTCATCGCTGGTGAACCTTTCGGTGCTGATGATGTCTGGCAATCTTTAGAGAAAGGCGAATTGATTCCTCAAACGAATCCTCAAACCATGGCTGATGGACTACTCACGTCGTTGGGAGACAAAACCTTTCCCCTTATTCAGGAATTGGTCGAAAAAATCATCCGTGTGGAAGAAGACGAAATCGTTACAGCCATGCGACTGATATGGGAACGCATGAAATTAATCGTTGAACCTTCAAGTGCTGTAGCACTGGCTGCCATATTAAAAGAGAAGGAAAAATTTCAAGGTAAGAAGATTGGTATTATCCTTTCTGGAGGCAATGTAGATTTAGGGAATTTGCCTTTTTAATATCAATTGTATAACACTATCAACAAATGCATTTTTAAACGATATATATTAAAACAAACCTGTTTTTCACAGGATTATGGAAAAATAACATTACGATCAATGACATTGCTAGATACATGATTAATCGCGTCTCTACGGTTGAGCATACTTCAATGGAATGTGATGGCGCAACAGGATTAAAAAATCCAATGTTATCGGATGGTTTATCAAAAATAATACGATGGTATAAAGCTTGTGTATCATTAAAATCTCATAAAATTCATGTTGATTTCATATGGCAAGCCCGATTCCGTGATCATATTATTCGAAATGATGAATCTTTTCAAAAATCAAAGAATATATCATCAATAATCCTTTAACTTGGTTTGAAGATAAATTTCACATCACCAGTTAAAATCACTGAAAACAATTTATCCTGTTAGCTATCGGGAGCCCACAAAACTTAGCAAGACCATCAGTATATGAATAAAAACAGCAACAAGCCTATCGAAAGCCATATTGTCCCAAAACAAAACACCCCTATTCGTCTGCAGGAATATGGTGTCGGAATTTTTAATGCCGCCATAACCAAATCGGCCTTAAAAAAAGCCTTAAAGAAAAAATATATTAGAGTTGATGGTCATGTTGCCACTACGGCTACCTTTATAAAAGGAGGAGAAACCATTGATATTTTCATTACGGAAGCGATTAAGCCTAAGAAAAAACTGATTTTCCCACTTGAAGTATTATTTGAAGACGATTACTTAGCCGTAATTCATAAACCTGCGGGTATTTTGGTGAGCGGCAATCGTTTTAAAACCATTGCCAATGCCTTGGTTCAAAACATCAAACGAAGTGAACTTCCTGATGCAATTATCCCACAACCTGTTCATCGTTTAGATTATGCAACCACAGGAATTTTATTGGTAGGGAAAACGAGCAGTAGCATTCGGGCTCTTAATAAACTATTTGAAAACAAAGAGGTTGACAAAAGCTACTATGCCATAAGCATTGGTGAAATGGACATGGAAGGAAAAATCACTTCAGAAATTGATGGCAAAAAATCTCATTCAAACTATAGAGTCTGTGAATCTGTTCCATCAGAAAGATTTGGCAAACTCAACTTGGTGCAATTAGAACCGGAAACAGGTAGAAGGCATCAATTACGTATACATCTGTCGAGTATTGGGAATCCAATATTAGGAGATAAAGAATATGGAATCGAGAATTTAATATTAAACGGTAAAGGCTTATATTTGCATGCCTATTCTTTAAAATTCAGACATCCATTTACAAATGAAGAAATCCATCTAAAGGATGAACTGCCTCAAAGGTTTAAAAAAATATTTGATTAAATACAAACGACATCATTCATCCGTTCTGTTTTAGCTTTTGAGGTTTTATTAAAGCTCCCCTATCTTAAATTTGGTATATTTAAAATAAAAGCTCAAAATGTATCCATACCACAACAAAATAAAACAACGAATAAAAAACGATGAATTGAAAGGCTATGAGTATGTCGATAAATACAAATCAATAAGTCCTTGTTTGATACTGCACTTTATTACAGAACCCAAAATTAGACCCATTCGAGAACATCGTTTTAAAGAATACGAAGAGATCATTAATAAGCTTGCAAAAAAATAAAACGGCATATGGACTTTGAAGCAATCCTATCCACATTCCCTGGCAAAGAAGCCGCTGTTCTCATTGCTAAAGAAATAGCCAATGAGCCTACTCTGATGCCTAAACTTTGGAGATTTGCTACAAGTGCACATGAAAAATCGTGGCGAGCAACTTGGTTGATGGATAAGGTTTACGATGAAGCACCAGAACTCGTTCGCCCCTACATTCCACAAGTGATTCAACTTATTCCAAATCTCAAGTGCCAAAGCAAGCAGAGACAATTCCTAAAATTAATTTCTGCAGAACCACTTCCCAAAACCATATCGGGTGATTTTATTAATTCTTGTTTTGATCTACTAATCTCCAACTCCACTCCTGTTGCTGTTCGGGTTTATGCCATGCAAATTCTATTTAATTTCTCACAACAAGAACCTGATATCAAAAACGAATTAGCACTGGTTATTGAAGAATTTATTAGTGATGGATCAGCTGGCTTTAAGTCGAGAGGCAGAAAAATTCTTAAGAAACTGAATACCTAATATAAATATTTATCCAATTCAGCCTTAAGCTGAAAGAATGTTATTGGCTTAGATATGAGTTTTAAATCTGTTGATATCAAAAACATGACTGGAGTTGAAGTCATATTGTAGGCTACAGCAAACTCTCCTTTCAATCCAGCCTTATCGCAAGCATTAACCCAAGTATAATCACGATCTTCAACAAAATTCTCCCAAGACCTGATATTATTATCTATAGAAATAGCGACAACTTCGAGCCCTTTACGATGATAAGTTTGATATAAATTCTGAATTCTATCGAGTAATTCAACAGAACCCTCACAATGAGCTGACCAGGCAACCAATAAGGTGATGTCACTATTCACCTTTGAGAGTGATTCAATGTTGATACTCATACAGTTTTGAAGAATAAAATCAGGTGCTTTTGAACCAATAGAAAAAGTCTTTTCATTTTCCATTCGAGTTCTCATGCTCTTATTTGCCAAAACATACTCGCATGAATTGGCCAACTTGTATGTTTTAACAACTGCGGCATATACGTTTGGAAAACTAATTTCAGGATAAGTCTGCATTAAAAAATTGACTAAACACTCCTGAGCATATTTATTCACTTCAGCTAGCCAGAAGATTTGTTGGATCATTAGATCAATTTCTTTCGATTCATTGCGTTTAAGAAGAATTTGAATCTCCTTAGTATCGAAAAAACGTTCCAGTTTATTATAAAAACAAGGCGAGCCTACCATGAGCGTATCTGTAAAATCAAAATATTGAAAATACTGATCAACGAAAAAACGACTCATACTTTTCTGATTCAAGTCGGGTAGTATATCAGCATAACTTAATGCTAATTTCAAGGACCAATCCTCAGTTCTTTTAGACCACAAATCCTTCACAAGATCTTTATATTCCTTTTGTATTTCTTTATGAATCCTTAAAATATCCTTGGTTTCAAGGGAACTATCTATTGCTTTCTGATATTCATCACCTATACGTCTTGCTTCCTGATTGTAATATCCAAATTCTGAAATATAATATTGCAATTGATTGTTCATGTTTCCAGATTCGAAGACAAGCTCAGTCTCTGGGAAATGACCTCTTATCTCAAAAGACAAATGAGGCATCTCCATTCTGAAATCGACTAGATGTCCATCTTTATCAGATAAACGATATACTCCAGGTTCACCTTCCCAATTAAAAAGTAAAACGCCAAAAGCCTTCACGCGCGAACTATCAATAGTTACAATCCCCAGATCATCTCCCTTAAGCAAATAAAATTGCTCTGAGATATGATTGTTTGCTTTAACTGACAAGCTCATTTGCTCTTGAGAAAGACTCGAAAAACTTACAAATAGAAAAATAATTAACAGATATTTCATAAAATGACTGCGGTAATATATATAATCTGGTTACGATGTAAACTAAGAAGATTGATTAATTTAGCAATCAAACTGTTTTGCTTTCTCCCAAATCACATCCATTTCTTCCAAACTCATTTCCTTTAAACTGCGCCCTAAGCCCATAGTTTGACTCTCCAAATAATTGAAACGTTTTGTAAATTTCTGATTCGTTCTTTCCAGTGCATTCTCTGGGTTTACCCCATATAAGCGTGCCGTATTAATCAATGAAAAGAATAAGTCTCCAAATTCTTGTTCTATTTTATCCTGATTACCTGCTTTAATTTCAACTTCAAGCTCCGAAATTTCTTCCTTCACCTTATCCCATACTTGTTCCTTCTCCTCCCAATCGAAACCAACACCTCTTACCTTATCCTGAATACGATTAGCTTTCACCATAGCTGGTAAAGATTGTGGTACCCCTTCCAGAACAGTGCCTTTCCCATCCTTCTCCTTAAGTTTTAGTTGCTCCCAGTTTTCCTCTACCTCTCGAGCATCAGCCACCTTTACATCAGAGAAAATATGAGGATGACGGTAAATTAATTTCTCACTAATGCCTTTACAAATATCAGCAATATCGAAATCATTGGTTTCTGAACCAATTTTTGCATAAAAAACAATGTGAAGCAGCAAATCGCCTAGTTCCTTCTTTATCTCCTCTTTATCATTCTTTAATATGGCATCAGCCAACTCGTAAGTTTCCTCAATGGTTAATGTACGCAGGCTTTCAAGCGTTTGTTTTTTATCCCATGGACATTTCAAACGTAATTCGTCCATAATATTTAGTAGCTCTTCAAAAGCTTTCAAATTCTCATTCATTCTTTCAAAATTTAATAAGAGTATTTACTCTAATAATTATCGCTCAAGACTCCATGCCTCAGGTTTTGCGGCAAACCATGGTTTTACCTGTTCCCAATTTCCTCTAAAAAAAGCTGAATTTCTATATTTATTCAAAGCATTTTCTGACTGCCAATGGCTGTGTGAGAAAAATAGGTTTTTATTATTAACATCTTGAAGAATTTCAAGAAAAGAGCAACCGTCAAAGGCTACAATCTCCTCTTTTTCTCCAGCTGTCAATCTTTTAAAATCAGCAATATGCTGATCTTGAATTTCTAACTTTACAAATCTAACGATCATGAAATTTAACTCTTATATCCGAATTTGTGTCTATTTCCAATAATTTAGACAACTCACCTTTATTCATTGCTATCTCAAGCATTCCTGCCGAATTGAAAATAGCCAGAATATCTCCCTCTGGCACATCCTTGTAGTGCTGACTTATTTTTGTAATCAAATGTTGGTTACTCTGAACCAATATCTCAAAATCTCTCCCTTCCAGTGTTGAATAGAAAAGATCCTTCGAAATATTCACAATAGCATTGCTATACGAGTCAATATAAATGACCTTACCTGTTATGGTGTCCCTCTGAATGAGGGCTCGAATAGGTACCATATTATATAATGACTTTGCCTTTTTGCCCAAGTTAGATAATTTCCCATTATTATATAGATGAGCAGCTGCAAGTGCAAAAACAGACAATTCTGGAAAATTCAATAAATGATTCTCCTTATTATTCGCTTTCAGATGTATAATTTCATCTGGCTGGTCCCTAAAAATCAAATTAAACATACCATTGTCAGTCCCTATAAAATAATGCCCCTTATTGTATACAACAATATAAGGCTGATCAGAAGTGGTTTCAGAATTTACAGTGATGATATGAATACTACCTTCAGGATAATAATGATAAGCGTTCTTTACAATAAAAGCAGCTTGCGATATATTATATGATTCGATATTGTGACTCATATCTACTATTTGGGCACCTTCACATAGCGACAACAAACGTCCCTTTAATGCTCCCAAATAATAATCACGACCATTCCAGTCGCTGCATATTGTAATAACTCCCATGAACTAAATATTTTAATTAGTGTTTGATTTTCATTCTAAGATTAAACAGAGGCTGTCTATCCTTCAAAATTTAAAGAAATTATGAAAATGCAAATTGATAGACCCTAATTCAATCGAAAAAAATCACTAATTTGTAAGCTCAAAAGTAATAAATCTCGAACAATATTTATGATAGAAAGACATATATCTATAGGCTCAATTGACCCACTCGATTTTTATGGAATAAACAACTCTAAACTTGATATTCTTAAGGAACTATTCCCAAAACTCCAGATTGTTGGTAGAGGTAACGAACTTATTGTAAAAGGTGAAGAAAAAACTTTAGATCTATTTGAAACTAAAATTAATCTTATACTTCAACACTACAACCAATACAATTTGCTAACCGCTGCTAATCTGAAAAGAATTGTACTGGAGAATACTAAAGAGATAGAGAATCCTGAAGATCCTAAAAACCTGATACTTTTTGGAAATAATGGAAAACTCATTCGTTCCAGAACACCAAACCAAAGAAAGCTCGTTGAGGAATCGGAAAAAAATGACATGGTTTTTGCTATAGGCCCAGCTGGTTCAGGGAAAACTTATACGGCTGTTGCTCTGGCAGTAAGGGCGCTCCGAAACAACGAGGTAAAACGTATCATTCTGAGTCGGCCAGCTGTTGAAGCTGGAGAAAACCTCGGCTTTCTGCCTGGTGATTTAAAAGAAAAAATTGACCCCTACTTGCAACCTCTTTATGATGCTCTATTGGATATGATTCCTCCAAGAAAGCTAGCAGGATATTTAGACGCTGAAGTGATTCAAATTGCTCCCCTGGCCTACATGCGTGGACGAACACTTAACGAAGCATTTGTGATTTTGGACGAAGCTCAAAATACCACAAGCAAGCAGCTTAAAATGTTCCTGACTCGAATGGGTACTAGCGGCAAGTTTATGATTACAGGCGATATCACTCAAATAGATCTTCCGAGAAAACAACAATCTGGTTTGGTACAAGCTTTCCGTATTCTTAAGGATATTAAAGGTATTGCCATGGTTGAATTCGATAGTTCTGATATTATTCGCCATCATCTTGTGAAAAAAATTGTGAGTGCCTACGAAATAGATGAAGAAAACGAAGCGAAAAAGTGGAAAAAAGAGGAATAAATCTTTTAAATTTGCAGACGGAGTATAAATACTCCTCTTAAATTAAAGAATTACCATTTTATAAATAATAAATCTTTCTGTAAAGATGAACGAAGCAATTGTAAAAACAGATTTCACCTTTCCTAATCAAAAGAACTTATACGTAGGAAAAGTTCGTGACGTATATAATATCAACGATGAATACCTAGCCATGGTCGTTTCTGATAGAATTTCAGCATTCGATGTAGTTCTACCTGCAGGCATCCCTTTCAAAGGACAAGTTTTAAATCAGATTGCTGCCAAATTTTTGGATGCAACCGCCGACATCGTACCTAACTGGAAAATTGCGACTCCGGATCCAATGGTAACCGTTGGTCACCTTGCAGAGCCATTCATGGTTGAGATGGTGATTCGTGGTTATTTAACCGGACATGCCTGGAGAGAATATAAATCAGGGAAACGTACTCTTTGTGGTATGCCAATGCCTGATGGAATGGTTGAAAATCAAAAATTCGAAAAGCCAATCATTACCCCTACGACCAAAGCTCTTGAAGGACATGACGAAGATATCTCAAGAGAAGAAATTCTTGCTCAAGGAATTGTTAGTAAAGAAGACTACGAAAAATTAGAAGCTTATACTTTAGCTCTTTTCGAAAGAGGCACTGATATTGCTGCTGAGAAAAACTTAATTCTGGTTGATACAAAATATGAGTTTGGTAAAAAAGATGGCCAGATCTATTTAATTGATGAGATTCATACTCCGGATTCATCTCGTTATTTCTACGCTGAAGGCTATCAAGAAAGAATCGACAGAAACGAACCTCAAAAACAATTATCGAAGGAATTTGTTCGCGAGTGGTTGATGGAAAATGGTTTTCAAGGTAAAGAAGGACAGCAAATCCCTGAAATGAACTCGGATCGTATCAAGCAAATTTCTGAGCGATATATCGAACTTTATGAGCAAATCATTGGTGAGAAATTTGTGAAAGCGGATACTTCTTGCATTAACTCAAGAATCGAAAATGGAATTGCAGATTGTTTAAAAAGCATGTAATATTTCAATATTAAGTTATTATTTAAGGCTATTCTCTACCAAAGGGGATAGCCTTATTTCTTATTAGCATATTATAGTCAATATAGAATCATTTCTTATGTAAAAAAAAAGCTCATCCAAAATTGGTTTAAACAAAAACAAGCTTATATTTGTACTGACCAAACCCAAAACCGTTTAACTAACTAATACGACTATTTACATAAACAATATGTACATTAGTCAACAAGAACAATCTATGAAACGCCTTATTCCCCTACTGATTATCCTGCTATTAGGTACAACTACATTTGCAAATAACTCAACAAATAAATTCGGAGTTATAAATGGTACGATTAAAGATATAAAATCGAATGAAGCCATTGAGTATGCTACAGTTTCTGTTTTCAGCAAGGATAAATCGAAACTGATTGATGGAACCATCACTAACGAGAATGGTTTTTTCGAAATCAATAAATTAAAACCAGGTAATTATTATATCGAAGTATCCTTCATTGGTTATGAGAAAAAAATTATTCCTGATATTGCCATTAGGAGCTATCAAAAAATGATGAATCTTGATATCATCAAGTTAAATTACTCAACCAAGGCTCTTCATGAAGTTGTTGTAAACTCAGATAATCATGCTATAGATTATCAAATCGACAAAAAGGTAATACCAGTTGGGAGTCAACTTTCAGCAGCTGGTGGTACAGCAATTGATGTTTTAGGAACAGCTCCTTCAGTAAGCGTGGATGTAAATGGTAATGTTAGTTTAAGAGGAAGTACTAACTTCAAAGTTCTTATTGATGGACGTCCCACAATCCGAAGTGCTCAAGAAGTTTTAAGTCAGATACCAACCAATCAAATTGAGAATATTGAGATTATTACCAATCCATCTGCAAAATTCGATGCTGAAGGCGAAGCCGGTATTATTAATATTATCAGTAAAAAGTTTACTCTAAAAGGATCAAGCGGTTTTATAAATATCACTCCAGGCAGTCATGATAATAGGGCTGGAAGTGCAATGTTTAATCTAAAAAAACAGAAGAGTAATTTCAACTTAGGAGCCAATTATACTCAAAAAGCATATTCAGGTGAAAGAAATAATTATCAAACATTATTTACCGAACCCTATACATTTATTAACTCATCAGGAGAATTAGATTATAAGAGAAATATTTATAAATTTTCTACTGCTTATGATTTCGAAATTGACTCCTTAAATTCATTTTTTATTACTGCTGAAATTGGACGTTCAGATCTAGACAAAAAAGATGACTTAACCTACGATACTTTTCAAACAGGAAGTAGTCATTTTTTTGAAGAAAGTTTGGAACAAATAGATACTAGAACGGATCATTACGTTACAACATTCAATTATCTACGAAAATTCAATAAAAAAGGACATCACCTCAATACCTTTATCGATTATTCTGGCAGAAATTGGAAAAAAATAGTATTAAACAATAGCGAAATCACAGGCCAAAGCAATACTTATCATTCATTTATCGAAGAAGAGGCAAAAGGTGTTGTAATTTCATCAGACTACACCCTCCCCTTAGCTGGCAAAAGCAAATTTGAAGCAGGGTATAAATTTCTTTCATTTGAATTCAATACCGATCGGGATTTTAAGGTAAAAAATATTATTGATCCAGATTTCTCTCAGAATTCCGATTATAATAAAACAATGCATAGCCTTTATAGTACATACTTTGGCAAAGTAAATAAACTATCATATCAAATTGGCTTAAGAGCTGAGCATATCAATAGAGAGAATATATATGCAGGCAATAAATACAAGGTCAACCGTTGGGATCTATTCCCAAGCATTCATACACAAATGGATGTTGGTAAAGTGAGTGAACTATCGGCAAGTTATTCACGACGAATTAAACGCCCATCAAGTTCACTTTTAGAAGGCTTTGAAATATGGAATGATAGTCATAATCGCACCAAAGGAAATCCTAATCTAAAACCGGAATTAATTCATTCATTTGAATTAAATTTCAGCACCAAACTAGGAAAACATTCTCTGTCTTTTGACTCCTATTATAGATCTAAAAAAGGCAAAACAGAGCGAATTAAGACAATATCCGATGATAATTCGAGTATTGTTATTACAAGCTATGAGAATGTAGGTGAAGACCATACCGTCGGTCTTGAGTCATTTGCTAGCTTAGCGATTTCTAAATGGTGGAAAAACTTACTGCTTGTAGATGTTTCTCATTATAAAATTGATGGTGAATATTGGGATAGTTCTAATTTGAATAATATCGAAAAACATGATTTTTCAACTTCTAGCACCAACTACACTCTACGCAGTATAAGCAATTTTCATTTGAGTAAAATAACCCAACTACAACTTGATCTAGAATATAACTCAAAATCGAAATGGGCGCAAGGCGAAAACGGTGATTCATTCCTAGCGACAAGCACACTTAAGCACAGTTTCTTCAAACGAAAACTATCTGCAAGCTTTATTGTTCGCGATATATTAAATACTGCAAATTTGAAGAAAACATATTACAACAACGACTTTAGTCTAATTAATAAATTCAAACAAAAAGCACCAACTTTCAAAATAAGCTTAAGCTATAAGATTAATAATTATAAAAGCATTAGAAGAGCAAAAGGGGCCGATATAGGTCAAATGTAAAATTTCTAAAAATATAAATGAGAATCTGTGAATGATAAAGCTTAATCAGCTTCGTTTCACAGATTTTTTTTGCCTAACACTTTTTATCACGTCAAAATCTATCAATTCTTATATAAACCAGAAATTTTATGTCTCAAAATATTTTATTTGAAAAATTCTTATTTGCTTTGTAGTAAGCACATACAAAACTGACGAGAGTGCTCAGCTTACAACCTATAAACCAACTACTTTCATGGCATTTATTCAAAACGAAAAATTATTCTCAGGCAAATGGTTCTATAATTACGCCCTACTTGTGGCAGGAGCCTTTGTACTAGCCCTAGGTTATATTTTCTTTATTACACCTCACTTTATAGTCCCTGGAGGGGCTTATGGTATTGGTATTATCGTCCACAAGCTTTCTATTGGTTTATTTCCTCATGGTCCCTTTGGCGTTCTGGAAGCATCAGAATACTCCGGCTTCTTTTCGAATATCGCCTATTATTTTATGGACTATCAAAACGATATGTTTCATCAATACCAAGGAGGTATTCCAGTTGGTCTCACAGGCCTTGTTATTAATATTATCTTGGTTTTAGCGGGTATAAAGATCTTAGGCCCACGCTTTGGCTTAAAAACCTTTTTTGGCTTTTTCCTTAGCTCTCTTTTTATAGATCTGGCGACAAAATGGTGGGGATTGGTTCCCTTAGTTGATGATGTGCTCCTATCCTGCGTTTTTGGAGGTATTTTTATTGGTTTTGGTTTTGGCCTGATATTAAAAGCAAAAGCGACAACGGGAGGAAGCGATATTATTGGTATGATGGTATCTAAATCTACCAAATTACCATTAGGGCAAATGATCATTTATATCGACTTACTTATAATACTTTGTAGCCTGTATGTTGATATGGATTGGCAAATCCCTCTCTACTCACTTATCGTTCTTTATATTTCGGGTCGAGTAATTGATATCACCATTCAGGGTTCAACTTTTGAGAAAGCTTTATTCATTATCTCAGATAAAACAGAGGAAATCCGTGATAAAGTTGTAATAGATATGAAACGAAGTGGAACCTATCTTAAGGGACAAGGGATGTATAATGGGCAGGATAAAACAATGATCTTTATCGTTGTCAATCGTCGAGAATTATCTATTCTTAAAGATTATATTGAATATATCGATCCCAATGCATTCATCACAGTAATGGAAACCAATGAAATCTTAGGAAAAGGCTTTAAGTCTCTTTCTGATACAATGGAATAAATTCGATTTAGTTTCCTTCTAGAAACAACAAATACCTTCATAAATTATGAAGGTCTTTGTTGTTAAATGATGATTTAGGACTTACATCATGTTATGGAAAACATGCTGTACATCGTCATCCTCTTCTAACTTGTCAATTAGCTTTTCAACATCAGCAACTTGCTCTTCACTAAGCTCTTTTGTATCCATTGGAATACGTTCAAAACCTGAACTAATTGGTGTAATATCATTATCTTCCAAATAAGCTTGTACTCGACCAAAGTCTTCAAATGAGGCATATAACATGATACCATCTTCTTCAGCAAATACATCTTCAACACCCAAATCAATAACTTCAAGTTCTAGTTCTTCAAGATCCTGACCTGTGTTCTCAATTTTGAAATGACACTTATGTTCGAACATGAACTCGACACTACCGGTAGTACCTAAACTACCTTTAGTCTTAGTAAAGTAAGAACGAACATTTGCAACGGTACGCAGGTGATTATCAGTAGCAGTCTCTACCAATACAGCAATACCGTGGGGTGCATATCCTTCATATATAATCTCCTTATAGTCTTTTTGATCTTTAGAAGTCGCTTTTTTAATCGCTCGTTCGACATTATCCTTAGGCATATTAACAGCCTTTGCATTTTGGATTACTGCACGAAGACGAGAATTAGTTACAGGATCAGGGCCACCTTCTTTAATAGCCATTACAATTTCTTTTCCTATTCGGGTAAAGGCTTTAGCCATTTTATCCCAACGCTTAAACTTGCGTGCCTTTCTAAATTCAAATGCTCTTCCCATGATTTATGATTATAATTTTCGGCAAATGTAACACTTGCCTTTTATTCTATAAAATTTTTCGCTGATTAAATCGCAGATCTTACGATTTACGGTAGGTTTAATACTTATTAATCGCAATATCTGCATTATTTATTGCCTATTCCAATCCTGAATTAGGTTCTTTAGCCATATGATTATAGGTCAATTTTTCCAATAAGCCTGGAAACCATTTTTTCAACCAAACCGTAAATTTACCTTCTACAAAAGTTAAAATCAACTCGCGCTTACGTTTTACAACAGCTTTAGCAATATGAGCTGCACAAACCTCAGCGGTCATCATCTTAGCTTCATCGCGCGGTGTTTCGCCTTGAGAGCTACCATCTGCTGTTAAAGCTACATTCCTAACATTAGAAGCTGTAAAGCCTGGAGCAGCGACCAAAACGTGCACTCCCGTTTTTAAGTTTTCGACTCTAAGTGTATCCAGGAAACCACGAATCGCATATTTAGAAGCCGAATAACCCGTTCGGCCAGGTAAGCCGACATAGCCCGCTATAGAGATAACACCTACAACAGATCCTTTTGATTGAGTAATGTATGGCATGGCATATTTGGTACAATACACGGTACCCCAAAAATTCACATCCATCAAATTTTTAAGAACGGATAGATCACAATCTTTAAATAAGGCACGCATTGAGATTCCAGCATTGTTTATTAAAACATCTATACGCCCATATTTAGCAATAGCTTCTGAAACGAGATTCTGACAATCACTTTCAATGCTAACATCAGTTTTTACCGAAAGAACTTCGGCGCCTTGTTCGATTAATGCTGTTTCAACCTCTTTTAATTTTTCAAGGTTTCGAGCAGCTAAAACTAATTTTGATCCGCGAGATGCAAATTCAAAAGCCAAAGCCTTCCCTATCCCAGATGATGCTCCAGTAACAAGAACTATTTTATCGATCATATGCGTTTTATTCCTTTTTTATTTGTGTAGTGTAATTAAGAAGACTTTTTAATTTTACCGATATCTAATGGAATATTTCGATTGTCTACTTTTCAGAAACACAAATTTAATTTTTTTTCAGCTTTATTGTACAATCTAGACTAAATTATAAGTTGAAGCTTGAAAAATTAAAATTTCGGCTCATTTGATGCAAAAAACAACAAAATTGGCCATTTACTAGTCCATTTTTCTCAATCGAATATTGGCAGCTTATTCTCTAACAAAGCTTTAGATAAAGATAAAAAGGTTTTAACTTGCAGGAATCAAAATCAGATTTTATGCTCCTTTTTAAACCTTATCATAAGGGCAATATCAGTCATACAAAAGAATGTGCTTTTTTTTATCTTTTTTCAGTTTCTGATATCATTTTACGAACCAGTGCTATAAGGGTACTTGCAGCGCTCCAACATTAAAAAAACAAGGTATTACAAGCTTTTACGGTTTGCGTATTTAATTTAAAGGATCTATATTTGCAACGCTTTTGAAAACAAAGCTTCTTACTGATTCCTTAGCTCAGCTGGTAGAGCACATCACTTTTAATGATGGGGTCCTGGGTTCGAACCCCAGAGGGATCACAACAAGACAAGCAAAAGTCTTGCAAATAAAATCAGCACGATTCCTTAGCTCAGCTGGTAGAGCACATCACTTTTAATGATGGGGTCCTGGGTTCGAACCCCAGAGGGATCACAATAAGACAAGCAAAAAGTCTTACAAATAAAATCAGCACGATTCCTTAGCTCAGCTGGTAGAGCACATCACTTTTAATGATGGGGTCCTGGGTTCGAACCCCAGAGGGATCACAATAAGACAAGCAAAAGTCTTTTAAATAAAATCAGCACGATTCCTTAGCTCAGCTGGTAGAGCACATCACTTTTAATGATGGGGTCCTGGGTTCGAACCCCAGAGGGATCACAATAAGACAAGCAAAAGTCTTTTAAATAAAATCAGCACGATTCCTTAGCTCAGCTGGTAGAGCACATCACTTTTAATGATGGGGTCCTGGGTTCGAACCCCAGAGGGATCACAATAAGACAAGCAAAAGTCTTTCAAATAAAATCAGCACGATTCCTTAGCTCAGCTGGTAGAGCACATCACTTTTAATGATGGGGTCCTGGGTTCGAACCCCAGAGGGATCACAATAAGACAAGCAAAAGTCTTTCAAATAAAATCAGCACGATTCCTTAGCTCAGCTGGTAGAGCACATCACTTTTAATGATGGGGTCCTGGGTTCGAACCCCAGAGGGATCACAACAAGATAAGCAAAAGTCTTTCAAATAAAATCAGCACGATTCCTTAGCTCAGCTGGTAGAGCACATCACTTTTAATGATGGGGTCCTGGGTTCGAACCCCAGAGGGATCACTCGAAGAGATTGTTTATAAAACAATCTCTTTTTTATATCTACTGCGCACAAATCAGACCTACTCATCTTTTATTGTAATAATCCTACTATCTTTGTATAAAAATTACAAAAGATGAGTTTATACAAATTAGCTATACGCCCCATCCTGCTTCAATTCGATCCGGAAACGATTCACAAGTTTACCTTTAAGTGTTTTAAACTTTTTCAAAAATCAGCTTTGATGCGTTCCATCGTTTCAGCTCAATTCAATGTGAAACATCCCAAGCTTGAAAGAGAACTCTTTGGTTTAAAATTCCCAAATCCCGTTGGCCTGGCTGCAGGCTTGGATAAAAATGCCGAAGCTTTCGATTTTTTAGGGAGCATGGGCTTTGGTTTTATAGAAATTGGAACCGTCACACCAAAAGCACAAGCAGGAAATCCTCTACCTCGCCTTTTTCGCTTTGTAAATGATAAGGCTCTTGTCAATCGAATGGGATTTAATAACGAAGGTGTTGAAGAGGTTGTAAGCCGTCTACGCAAAAAGAAAACGCAGGTTATTATTGGTGGAAATATTGGTAAGAATAAGCTAACTCCAAACGAAGAGGCTACAAGCGACTATATTAAATGCTTTAAGGCTCTTTACCCTCTTGTCGATTATTTCGTTGTGAATGTAAGCTCTCCCAATACACCAAACTTAAGAGAACTTCAGGATAAAGACCCCCTAACCAAATTGCTAACTGACTTAATGGATCTTAATCGTTCTATGGTAAAGGCTAAACCTATTCTTCTAAAAATTGCTCCAGATCTGAATCAATCTCAACTTGATGATATCATAGATATCGTAAAAGAAACTAAAATTGATGGTATTGTTTCAACCAATACAACCATTTCAAGAGATGGCCTGTCTTATCCCGAAGATCAAATCCAAAAAGTAGGTGCTGGAGGTCTGAGCGGGCAACCTCTTCGTGAACGTGCAACTGAAGTCATTCGATACATTCATAAAAAATCGAATGGTAGCATTCCTATTATTGGTGTAGGAGGTATTATGAGCAAGGAAGATGCCCTTGAAAAACTGAAAGCGGGAGCTTCACTTATTCAACTATACACCGGTTTTATATACGAAGGCCCAGCCTTGGTTAAGGCCATTAATAAAGAATTACTCCGTAAACTCTAAACTTACTTGATACTCTCTTTGAATTAACACTTAAAATCGACTTGTGATAATTTATTGATTATATTCTCTTTTATCAAAAAGAGGCTAACTTTGTATACCTAACATTTAACAAATACCCCTTTTCATGGAGATTTTCATTAATCACAACAAAGTAAGTACCTTTAAAGGGGCTCGCTTATGCGACGCTTTGATGTCCTACTCAAAAGAGACTTATAAACTTCTGATAGAAAAGGAAATTTGGCTCGAAGATGAACGCGGCAACCCTA
This sequence comes from Ancylomarina euxina, assembly GCF_003863355.1. GTDB lineage: Bacteria > Bacteroidota > Bacteroidia > Bacteroidales > Marinifilaceae > Ancylomarina > Ancylomarina euxinus. The sequence goes on from NZ_QQWG01000006.1 coordinate 75,680, forward strand.
TGGATGCTGACGGGCGACTTTGGGATGGCATTCAACTTTTTATTAAACTCAAAGCGAAATGATAAAAACAATTAAATCCTTATTCTTCCTCTCACTCCTACTGTTTATTGGAGCATGTAGTCAGGATTCATCCAATACTATTGTCGTTGAGAATAAGAATGAAGATATTGTGATTCTTCACATGAACGATATTCATGCAGACATCAATAATTTCCCTAAAATAGCGGCTTATATCAATAAACTGAGAGAAACCAATGAAAATGTATTTTTGCTTTCGGCTGGTGATTTATTTAGTGGTAATCCAGTAGTCGATCAACATAATAAGCCTGGTTATCCCATGATTGATCTGATGAACAAATTAAAGTTTGATGCTTCTGCTATTGGGAATCATGAATTTGATTATGGACAAGATGTTTTAAACAAAAGAATCAACCAGGCAAACTTCCCCTTTATCTGTGCTAATATAGAGGCTGAAAATGCTATTTTAAATCAACCAGAACCCTATATCACACTTGAGACTCAATTGGGATTCCAGATTATTATATTGGGCTTAATTGAAACAGGAACCCAAATTGGTGATCGCTACATTCCCTCTACTCACCCTGACAAGCTTGATGGTATTGACTTTCCTTATTACAGATATGAAATTAAAGACTATACGAATCTTAAAAAGTCGAATAACCTCTTTCTGGTCCTTTCTCATTTGGGAGAAGGTTCAGATCAGAAATTGGCTGATGAAAATTCTATAATCGATATAATCATGGGAGGTCACTCTCATAAAATTATTCAAACCCCTTATAAACGAAACAATGCTCTGATTTGCCAAGCGGGTTCGAAGGGGAGATATATTGGCCGAGTTGATATTAAAATTGAAGATGGACTTGTAGTTTCAAAATCGGCCAAACTAATAGAGGTCAACAATTTAAATGAAACTGATGAAGAAATTGCCTTATTGACTAACCAATACAATAACAACCCCGTTTTAGAGCGTGTGATTGCTCAAAATTTGGCTGAATTCAGAAATAAAGATGAGCTTGGTTCACTCATGACTGATGCGATAAATTGGAATTTAAACACGGATATTTCTTTTCAAAATTCAGGAGGAATTCGTTCATGGTTACCTTTGGGAGATATAAAAATCAAGCATGTTTATGAACTCGATCCCTTCAATAATGAAATCATTATTTTCGAGATGACTTGCGACGAAATACGTTCTCTTATCAATAACTCAGGAAAAGGTGATTTAAAGGTAGCCGGAATGCATTATCAATATATCGAAGAAGGAAATATTCAGCTTGAAAACTACGATGGAAATCTAATAGATGAAACAAAAACCTATAAGGTTGGTGTCAGCTCTTATATTGCCAGTGCCTATATTTTTGATCACAATGATGAAGGACAAAATTCTTTTATCAGTAGTTCAGAATGCCTCATTAAGTTTCTCGAATACAAAAAAGTGATTAATTATTCAGGAGTTAAACGTATTTTTGGCACAAATTAAAAAAACTCTATTATGAATTTCAAGAAGATTATAGCAGCAATTCTCGTTGTTTTAGGAATCATCCTCATTGCATACGGCTTTACTGAGCTCAACAGCTTAGAGTCACAATTCACCCGTGCTCTTGGACAAAAGGACAATAATGCTATGGGGAGTATCATTGGTGGTGCTATATCTGCAATGATTGGTTTATATCTAATGTTACATAAACGTTAAACCAAATATTCAGACATAAAAAAGGGGATAAACCATACAGTTTATCCCCTTTTTTATATGTCGTTTTCTATCTATATAATTTCTAATTACACATCATTGCAGATTGAATTAAGCTAACTCTTAACACAATATGTCCATTAGGTCTATTCCCAATAAACTCTGGTTTAAAACCAGCAGCTTCCAATTCATGCTTTACCAATCTAATTAAATCAGAGCTTACTTGATTGAAGTGATGAGCAACAACTAAACTTCCTTTATTGAATTTTTGTTCAAACTTATCTAGAATTTTACGCGCTTCAATTTTATGCTGCTGAATTTCTTTTTCTACAATATGCGAGTATGCGGATACGTTTTTCATAACTAAATAGAATTAAAGGTGAAAAAATAGATTACTGTTTAAACCGAATCAACAAGAACTAAAGTTTAAGTTAGTTCCCTCTTTGAGAATCATATTTGACTCTCCTTCCTCTCTTTAAACATTGTTTTAATTTCAAACAGAAATGTTTTATCTCAAACTTCTCTATGACAATTATAAACCTTTTTTATTAATAATCGATGATGAAACGCAAATTTATTTAGACTAACAAGCAAATAGTTGTGATTAAGCAAAATTCACTAATTTTATATCATCCTAAAAAACAAGCATTTGATATCTATAACGTAGCCAGCCTGAAAATATTCTATATTTTAATTCAGAATGCATCTAAATTCGACCAGCATTAAAGGGTCTTCTTCCTTCAGATGAGGATAAAAACCAATTAGTGCATTCCAAAGCTCTTCTTTTGATTGAAAACCATCTTTCCGGATTTCATTCACACTCATATTATTTATTGTTTTGAATGATAGTCCAGTGACTTCAATTGGCAAAGTCGAACCATCCGAAAAGTCAGCCATAGCTTCACCTAGAGGATAATGTGGCTCATCAATACGAGCCGTTTGTATTTTTTTACCAAGACGAATGTCTTGGTAAAAACTTTCGTGAAAATGTATTCTTACCATTTTATTAAAATATTATTCGCTTTCAATTTCATTCAATACCTAAAAGGTATTTATCTTAATATAAAATCATTACTTTTAATTAAATAATTCTATGAGTTTCTAGATTCAATTTTTTTATGAAAAAATCAATTCTCTGTTTATTAATAGCCTTAAGCTTTCCATTGCTTAGTTTTTCACAAAACTATTCTAATATTGACTTCGCACATCGTATTTCGGAGAAAGATCTTGAAAAAAATGTCAAAGCTCTTTGCTCCTCAATAATGCAAGGACGTGAAACTGGAACCCAAGGACAAAAAAATGCAGCAGTCTATATCTATTCGCAATTTAAACAGTTTGGACTGAAAGCAATAGATAAAAGTCAAGATAGTCTCTCCTACTTTCAAGATTTTAATCTTTCAAAACTTAGATTACCTTCGGGTAGTATTCGGATAAATACGAAAACCTTTCACAACTATAAGGATTTTGTGGCAGATCCTATACAAGATTCCACATTCTTAAATTTAGATGTTATTTTCATTGGGAACTCATCTATCGAAGACTATTCTGATATCGATTTCACAAATAAGGCAGTCTTTTTCCTAACATCAAATTTCCATAAAGCCTTTTATGAAGCTCATCAAATTTGGAAACATTCAAAACCAAAGTTGATCTTATTTAACGATCCTATAAATGATAAACTCTTTACTCGATTTATTAAAGCAAAAAAGCTCATTAGAAATAATCGATTTCGCTTTAAAGAGCCAACAAATCTGGCTGATTCTATCCATTCAACTAAAGAATCCGATTTTTTTAAAACTCTGATATCAAAACAGATCATCCCCATATCAGCACGCTTAGCTAAAGCCCTAAGTGGGTTAAAACTAAAACAACTCAAAAGAATTGTCAACAATCAAGATAAAATTGAAATAATCCAAAACCACTTAACTTTTAAATTGGTTAAAGAAGATGACATAGTCAAGACAGAGAATGTTATAGCAATGATAGAAGGTTCTAAGAAACCAGACGAATACATTCTTATCTCTGCTCATTATGATCATTTAGGAACAAACAACGGCCTGGTCTATACAGGAGCAAACGATAATGCCTCTGGAACTTCGGCACTTATTGAAATTGCTGAGGCTTTTAAACAAGCTGAATTAAAAGGATTTTCCCCTAAAAAGAGCCTTATTTTTGTTGCTTTTACGGGGGAAGAGAAAGGCTTGCTTGGATCCCAATACTTTGTAAACAATTCACCTGTTCTATTACAGTCTATCAAAACGAACTTAAATATGGATATGTTGGGACGTCTAGATGATAAGCATCAAAATCCAGACTATATCTACTTACTTGGCACTTCAGATCTAAATCCACAACTTAAACCTCTGAGTGACAGCTTAAATAGACTGCAGTCAAATTTGATTCTGAATTATAAATACGATCAGCCTCATAACCCACTCTATGGTGCTTCCGATCAAGCTTCTTTTGTAGAAAAGGGTATCCCCTCCATCATGTATTTCAATGGATTACACAATGATTATCATACTACAGAAGACACGGCCGATAAATTGAATTATAATAATATTAAACGGGTTGCACAACTCGTATTTCTAACAGCTTGGGAACTTGCCAATCAAGACTAAGTATAATTGCACAAGTCTTCAATATGATTCGTTTCGTGTACAATATTAACTCTTTTATCAAGAAAATAATCAAGCAATAATTTATTAAATCTTATTATTTGTTCAATTTAATTCTGATTTTTCAGATAAGAAGCACTATTTTTGTATAATATAATCAACAACATCCTGTTTATGAGAGCTATTCTACCCTTATCGATTATTGCCCTGAGTTTATTGTTATTCTCATGTCAAAAAGAATCTAAGCATTCTGGCTATGTAGATGAAAACGAAGCTTTAGTTGAAGATTTAAAAAAAGTATCTGGTGATTCAAGAACCTATAACTACGATTTTAAAATTCTGGAAGAGCCTAAATCAGAGGGTGTCAGTTACTATGAACCAACCTCTATTAATGAAGCCTTTACAAGTATTCCTAAAGAAATGAAGGATGCCATTCACTTGCCAAACGTAGGTAGTTTCCCTTTTACTTCTGGCACTGAGATGGCTAACATTGTAACATTTTGGAATAAAACGAATAAGCTCATTTTTGAAATTCAGATTTCTTATTTTGAAAATGGAGCTGGATACAAGGCTGACAATCAAGATTTCTTTATTATATCAGCAACCCAGTTGGCTGATAATCCATTTATAGACACCAGTTCTGAAGAGGATCCAATCGATTTATGGATTGAAGAATTTAATATGAACGGCATAGAAGGTCCCGAAGAAGTTGTAATCTATCGAAAATTAGATCTAACTCCTGACTATCCCTTATTCTTCAAAAATTGGCAACAAAATTGGTCAACCATGTACGCATACTATTCATATGATTCAAGCAAAAGCCTGATTGAGCACACGTCAACGGGTTCAAAAATGTATTATGCCTGGCACAAAGGTTTAATATTCCAAATTGGGTATAAGTTTGCAGATGACACCATCGATATGGAAGCCGTTGTTCGTAATATTATTTTAGGTTCTTAAATTATAAACCTTCACAATGCCTTTTTAGGTGTCGCAAGCCATTCTGTATACCTTCATCAGAATAGTGATGCCAAAAGCTGTCAAAGCCATGCTCTACTCCATGCAGATACTCAAAGCTATGGGGTAGTTTTATTTCATCCAGATAGTCATGCATAGCAAAACTCGCTTTTCTATTCTGATCTCTTACAAAACGATCTTCAGTCCCAATTTCCAGATAAAGCTTAACCCCAGAGTCAATTAATGTTTGACGATTATCACTTACCATTTCTTTGTTTAAGGCAAGGCTGTAATCGCTTACGTAGCCCATAGAAATGACCGATTTAAAACTATTGGGATATTTAAACAAATAGTGTAGAGCACCTCCTCCTCCTCTGGAGTGACCTTCAATCGAAACACCTTCCTTCACTCCACCTGCTTTAAAATTAGCTCTACAAAACTCTATAAACTCACCATTCAGTTCGGGTATTAGCAAAGCTTCATTTTCGGGAGTAAACCATTGAATCAAATCTCTGTTTTCATCCCCCCGAACACCAGCAATGACAACATCTGGGATTTTTTTCAACTTAATCCATTGATTTAAGTCCTCAGCCCTAACATACTTTGAAAAAGTTTCTTCATCACCTCCCTGACCGTGTAAAAATAAAATCAATCTATAACTTCGATTAGGATCCCAGTTGGGTGGTAAGTAAACAAAGTACGGTACCTGAGCTCTCACCATTGACTCAAATGAGGATATGGTATATTTTCCTATGGCTCTAGTTATATCGAAGGCTAATGTCATTTCTAATAGATCTGTTGAATCGATTAACATCAAATCCTATCTTATATATCCGATGATTTTTCATGATGCTTATCATTCATTGGATAAATTATTGGACTGCTTATTTAAAAAAGCTGTTGAAGTTTAATTGGTATGACAAAAATAGCTTTTTTCAAAAAAAGAGAGAGATGTTCCAAGCAATTTAAATTTGATACAACAAAAAATCCTGACTGTTCGAAAACGTGTCAGGATTAATTTTGGTTAAACTGTTAGAAGTCTAGGATAAATAGTGGCTATAAGTATTAATATCCAGAGTTTCCAGTGATTTTTTACAGAACGAGTAGATAAATGCACTGGCCAATCTCGCATTCGTTACTAAAGGTACATTTAGGTCGATTGCGGTACGTCTAATCTGATAGTCGTTAAACAATTCATCTTCGCTTAAATTCTTAGGAATATTGATCACAAAATCGACCTCTTTACTTCGAATCAAGTCTAGTGCTGTTATTTCCCCTTTTTCATCAGGCCAAGCAACACCTTCTATCTCAACACCATTCTCAGAAAGGAATTTTGCAGTCCCTCGCGTTCCATATAATTTGTACCCTTTCTTCTGTAGCATCTGAGTACTTTTTAGAAGCTCAATCTTAGAACGAATGGGGCCACTACTGATTAACACGCCTTTTTTCGGTATTCGATAACCCACTGATAACATTGATTTTAGTATCGCATCGTAATAATCTGGCCCAATACAGCCTACTTCACCTGTCGAAGCCATATCAACACCCAGAACCGGATCCGCTTTTGACAATCTTGAGAAAGAGAATTGTGAGGCTTTCACACCAATATTTTCTAATTCAAACATAGATGGCATTTGAGAAGGAATCGTTCCATTAAGCATCGCTTTGGTAGCCAACTCCACAAAATTGAAGTCCATTACTTTCGAAACAAATGGAAAACTACGGCTAGCTCTTAAATTACATTCGATCACTTTTATATCGTTATCCTTAGCCAATAATTGCATATTGAAAGGTCCAGTAATATTCAAAGACTTAGCAATCTCTCTTGCAATTTTACGAATACGACGAATCGTCTCGAAATAAAGTTTCTGAGGTGGAAATACCAAAGTGGCATCACCAGAATGAACCCCTGCAAACTCGACGTGTTCCGAGATAGCATCGATCAGGATTTCACCATCTTTTGCGACTCCATCGAACTCAATTTCTTTAGCTTCCTGAATAAACTCACTCACAACCACAGGATATTGTTTAGAAACCTGAGTCGCCAAATTTAGGAAATGTTCCAGTTCGTTTTTATTGGATACCACATTCATTGCTGCACCAGACAGTACGTAACTAGGACGAATCAGAACAGGGAAGTTAACTTCATCAATAAAGGTATGAATGGCCTCAATACTGCTCAATTCCGCCCAACGAGGTTGATCTACACGCAAATCATCGAGCATCGCCGAGAAGGTTTTTCTATTCTCTGCTCTATCGATACTTTCAGGTGAAGTTCCCAATACCTTCACATCCGAATGATGCAGACGCATAGCAAGATTATTAGGAATCTGACCACCCACAGAGACAATCACGCCCTTAGGTTGCTCTAAATCGATAATATCAAGCACTCGTTCAAATGATAGTTCATCGAAATATAAACGGTCACATACATCATAGTCCGTACTAACCGTTTCTGGATTGTAGTTAATCATGACCGAACGATAACCTTCTTTCTTCACACCACTTAAGGCATTCACACTGCACCAGTCGAACTCGACACTGGAACCAATACGATAAGCTCCCGATCCCAAAACGATAACCGATTTATTGTCATTCTCATAAACCAGATCATTTTCACTACCACTATAAGTTAAATACAAGTAGTTGGTTTGAGCAGGATATTCAGCTGCAAGCGTATCAATTTGCTTCACAACTGGAGTAATTCCAAGTTTCTTACGGGCATTTCTAACCTGTAAAAGCTCCGGTTCCATATTGCCATCTTCGGGTTTTAGAACAAAGCGAGCAATCTGAAAATCAGAGAAACCATATACCTTAGATTTTCGGAAGAGATCAGTACCTAAAGAATTCAATTCATTAACTTTCTGAAGCTCCCATTTTAGCTTGCTAATATTCTCCAACTTACTCAAGAACCACTTATCAATAGCAGTTAGGTCATGGATTTGATTCACCGTATAGCCTTTTTCGAAGGCTTGAGCAATGGCAAATATCCTCATATCTGTAGGGTTAGCCAATTCTTTATCAACATCCTCGAACTTGGAATTTTTGTTGCCTACAAAACCATGCATGCCCTGTCCTATCATTCGAAGTCCTTTCTGAATGGCCTCCTCAAAGTTTCGACCAATGGCCATCACTTCTCCAACCGATTTCATACTAGATCCGATTTCCTTAGTCACGCCTTCGAACTTGTTCAAATCCCAACGAGGTATTTTACACACCACATAGTCGAGTGCTGGCTCAAAACAAGCTGTTGTAGTTTTGGTTACCGCATTTTTCAGATCCTGAAGCGCATAACCCAATCCTAACTTAGCCGCTACGAAAGCCAATGGATAACCTGTCGCTTTTGAAGCAAGCGCAGAAGAACGAGACAGACGTGCATTCACCTCAATTACACGGTAATCCTCCGAGTTTGGATCCAAAGCATACTGGACATTACATTCTCCAACCACACCAAAGTGACGAATAATCTTAAGGGCAAGCGATCTTAGCTTGTGATATTCTGAGTTGGTTAGTGTTTGTGATGGTGCAATAACGATACTTTCACCCGTATGAATTCCAAGAGGGTCAAAATTTTCCATATTACAAACCGTAATACAGTTGTCATAGGCATCACGAACTACTTCATATTCTACCTCTTTCCATCCCTTCAGGGACTCTTCAACTAAAATTTGAGATGAGTAGGACAAAGCATTTTCAGCTAAGACTCTTAGCTCATCCATATTGTTACAAAAACCTGAACCTTGACCACCCAAAGTAAAAGCAGCACGAACAATGATTGGAAAACCTAATGTTCCTGCAGCATTCAAAGCATCATCGATTGAACCTACAGCCATACTCTTTGGCGTTTTCACATCGATAGAGCGAAGTTCCTGAGCAAATATTTCTCTATCTTCAGTTTTAATGATGGTCTCAATAGGTGTTCCTAAGACCTTCAGATTATATTTTTTAAGCGTTCCAGCATTAAAGAGCTCAATACCGCAATTCAGGGCCGTTTGTCCTCCAAAAGCTAATAGAATACCATCAGGCTTCTCTTTAAGAATCACTTGTTCTACAAAATAAGGTGTTATAGGTAGAAAATAGATTTCATCTGCAATACCCTTTGAAGTTTGAACCGTAGCAATATTAGGATTAATCAGTACCGTTTTGATACCTTCCTCTTTCATCGCTTTAAGAGCCTGAGATCCTGAGTAATCAAATTCACCCGCTTCACCAATCTTAAGCGCTCCTGAACCTAATACCAATACTTTCTTTATATTATGAGTCATGTTTTTTTGAGTTAATGTTAAGTCACTTTTCCTTCAATTTTTCTCCTTTTACACTTCAACCTTTATACTTTATCCTTGTATGTTTCCATCATTCCAATGAAATCGTCGAATAAGAATTCTGTATCAGTTGGCCCACTTGAGGCTTCAGGGTGGAACTGAGATGCAAAGAAAGGCTTCGTTTTGTGCTTAATTCCCTCACAGGTATTATCATTAGCATTTTCAAACAAAACCTCCCAATCCGATGGTAATGTTGCCGTATCGATAGCATAACCATGATTTTGAGAGGTGATGTAACAACGCTTGGTACCTTTTAAAAGCACGGGTTGATTGTGTGATCGATGACCATATTTTAGTTTATAGGTATCAGCTCCTGCAGCTAAAGCCATTAGCTGAGTCCCCAGACAAATACCCATAATTGGTTTATCCTGACCAATAGCAGTTTTAACATGTTCTATGGCTTTCACATTCAATTTTGGATCACCAGGTCCGTTTGAGATAAACAGGCCATCGTAATCTTCATTCGTAAAGTCAAAATCGTAAGGAACACGGGTGATTGTTGTATCACGCTTCAACAAGCAACGAATGATATTATTCTTCACACCACAGTCCAAAAGAAGAACTTTGTGTTTTCCCTTACCGTAAGTCTTTATTTCTGTAGTGCTGACTTCAGAAACAAGATGACGAGAATTTGGATCGATAAAAGGAACGTCCTGATCATCTACAACAATCTTAGCCTTCATGCTTCCTCCATTTCGAAGCTTCTTTGTTAATGCTCGCGTATCCACACCATAAATACCTGGAATCTGATGCTCTTTCATCCAATCGGATAGACTTAAACTCGCATTCCAGTGACTAAAATCCTCGGTATAATCCGATACGACAAAACCCGAAAGTTGAATCTTCTCCGATTCGAAATGACGAAACAAATCATCTTCTTTTCTGTCTCCTGGCACGCCATAATTTCCAATCAAAGGAAAGGTTGTCACCAAAATTTGTCCACGATACGATGGATCACTCAAACTTTCAGGATAACCTGTCATAGCCGTATTAAAGACCATTTCTCCTGCCACAGATCCTTCATAACCAAAAGAAGTTCCATGATACTCGCTACCATCTTCTAGTATTAACTTTGCTTGTTTCAACATAAATTGTAATTATATAATGGTTGTTTATTATTCTTTGTTCTATTGTCTTATAAGTTACTAACTTCTCCCCAATAAATTTTGATAGGCTTGATCGATCTTATCGAAATTAAATGCTGAAATCGTTTTTTCCAGTTTTTGTTTGATCTCATCATTACATAGATTCCCAATACTCCCTTCGTGCTGATGTTTCAAATCTCCTTCAAACTTAAATTCTCCTGATTCAACCAATGCACCGACCTCTTTGTAGGCATCACGGAAAGGAACACCCTTAAGAACCAATTCATTGACCATCTCAACGGTAAAGAGATATTGATACCTTTCATCATTCAGCAAATCCTCATTAACCTTAACATTCGACAACATAGTTTTAGTCATCTCTAAACAAGAGATTAGCTGATCGAATGCCGGCATAAAAAACTCTTTGGTGAGCTGATAATCTCTATGATATCCCGAAGGCAAATTTGAGCTTACAGCTTGTATTTGTGTTGGCAAAACCTGTAATGAATTCGCTTTAGCTCTTACCAATTCAAAAACATCGGGGTTCTTTTTGTGCGGCATAATGCTACTACCCGTAGTAAACTCGTCAGCAAAGCTGATAAAACCAAAATTCTGAGAGTTATACAAACAAGCATCCATGGCCAGTTTACCAATGGTATAGGCCATATTGGATAGAGCAGACACAACGGCAAACTCCATTTTCCCTCTCCCCATTTGTGCGTAAACCACATTATAATTCAGGTCATCAAAGCCAAGCAAGTCCGTAGTCATCTTACGATCAAGAGGAAATGATGAACCATATCCTGCACCTGAACCCAGAGGATTCTGATCGACAATTTTAAAAGCAGATTGTAGTAGTCTCAAGTCATCGCTCAATGCCTCTGCATAAGCGCCGAACCACAAGCCAAATGAAGATGGCATGGCCACTTGCAAATGCGTATAACCTGGGATCAATATATCCTTGTATTTCTCGGAATTTCCGATCAGAACATTAAAAAGTTCTTGTGTTTTATTGACAAGCTGCTCAATCTTATGACGTGTGAATAGTTTCAAATCGAGTAAAACCTGATCGTTTCTCGAACGGCCAGAGTGAATCTTCTTTCCCACATCACCTAAAGTCTGAGTCAGAAGAAATTCTACTTGTGAGTGCACATCTTCAATACCCTCTTCAATCACAAAATGACCCTCTTCAATATCAACAAATATCTTTTGTAGCTCCTTCTCAATCAGAACAAGTTCTTTAGGGTCTAATAAATTGATACTTGCCAACATCTTACAATGCGCTAATGATCCCAATACATCAAAGGGAGCCAATTGCAAATCAAGTTCACGATCTTTGCCAACTGTAAAGCTTTCAACATTCTGATTAACCTTTGTACCTTTATCCCAAAGTTTCATACTTTTCTTTTTTATTTACCAATAACCATTAGCTATATGCCACCTTTTCACTTTCCCCTTTTCCACTTTAACCTTGTATTTCTAGACCATTCAATAGTTGGTAATAGATCTCAACACCTTCTTCTATTTCAAACAAATAGATAAATTCATTAGCCGTATGTGATCGAGCTGAATCCCCAGGTCCAAACTTTAAAGTTGGAAAACCTTTCATAATGGCCTGATCCGAAGTCGTAGGTGAACCGTAATAGCTTCGTCCCATCTTAATTCCTGCCTGCACAAGAGGGTGATTCAAATTAATTCCCGATGAATTCATTCGAAAAGATCGAGCTTTTACATCACTCTCGATTTGCTGATCAATCAGTTCAAAAAGGTCTTGATTGCTATAGTGTTCATTACTTCTCACATCCACAACAAAACGGCAACTATCAGGTACCACATTGTGCTGGCTTCCTGCAGCAATCTGAGTCACAGTCATTTTCACTGGCCCAAGTATTTCTGATTCCTTATCGAACTTGTAAGTTTGAAACCATTGTAAATCCTTCATGGCTTTGTCAATAGCATTAACGCCTTCACCTCTGGCCGCATGACCCGAAACACCCTTGGTTTCAACATCCAAAACCATCAGACCTTTTTCGGCGATAGCCATCTGCATAAGGGTGGGTTCACCAACAATTCCCAAATCGATTTTCCCAATCTCCTTTTGAATCAATTCAAATCCATTTTTGCCAGATATCTCTTCTTCAGCCGAAGCAGCAAAAACCAGATTGTAGTCTTGCTCCTTTTCATCAAGTGCTAGAAATGTTGCCATTAGAGAGCACAAACAACCTCCCGCATCATTCGATCCCAATCCGTATAATTTCCCATCTTCAACAAGTGGTTGAAAAGGATCCTTAGTCCAGGATGCCGAAGCATTTACGGTATCTAAATGCGAGTTTAAAAGCAATAAAGCTTTGTCCTCAGCATTATGTTTCCCATAGACCCAAACATTATTCCCTTTTCTATGGGTTTGATATTGGTAGCTTTGAAGCACTTGCTCCATCAAATCAGCAGCTAAGTTTTCCTCCTTACTGTAGGACTGTATCGCAATCAAACCCTTTAAGGTTTCAATTGCCAAAGCTTTATATATCTCTAAATTCTTCATGAACATTCGATTAATTGGGTGCCACAACATTCATCTTTAGCGAGTATCAACAGATCTCCAATAATAACTTGTACGCCTTTATCAAAAGCTCTAAAAGCATTCTCTGCCTTTGGTAGCATTCCCTTGTTTATTGATCCATTTTCTTTCATTTCCTGATATAGATTCATATCTAATCGTTTCAGAAAACTCATATCATCCTCAGGATTAATCAAAACCCCCGGCTTTTCAAATGAATAAATCAACTTAACCTGATACTGCTGACTTAATGCAATAGCTAATTCCGTTGCAACCGTATCGGCATTGGTATTCAAGAGCTGCCCTTTACCATCGTGTGTGATGGCCGAAAGAACTAAAACTTTATCTTGTTCGATGTAGGTCGCTAGAGCTTCAGTATTCACCTCAAGAACATCACCTACATAGCCATAATCGATACTGGCATGCTGACGTTTCTCAGCCAAAATCAAATTATCATCCGCACCACAAAGACCGATTGCTTGCTGATTCAAAGCTTGAAGACCAGCAACAATCTTTTTATTAATCCAACCGGCATACACCATGCTAACCACCTTTAAAGTCTCGGCATTGGTAATTCTTCGTCCATCAATCATTGGCGAGCTAATACCCAACTGTTTGGCCATATCTGTGGCTAATTTGCCTCCTCCATGAACCAAAAGTTTAGCCCCTTCTATTTTTGCAAAAGCTTCAAGACTTGCGGACAGCTTACTTTCATCGTCGATCAGATTGCCTCCAATTTTTACTAGCGTTAGTTCCTTCATCTCTATTGCTTTTTAATTAGGGATGAAAACTCACTAATAAATGTTTCAGACTCTGTCATCGAAAGCGTTAAAGGCGGCAGTAACCTTAAGGTCTTTTTCCCTGATGCACCCGTAAAATAGCCTTTCTCGAAAAGCAAAGCCGACTTTATTTCAGCCATATTTTCCAAATCAACACCTATCATCAAACCTTGGGCTCTAAGGGCTTTTTCTCCCACAAGTTTCTTAAGCTCATCTTCCAAATACTGCCCCACTTTTGCCGCATTATCAATCAGCTTTTCTTCTTTCATTACCTCTAAAACAGCGATTCCTGCAGCACAAGCCAAGTGATTGCCACCAAATGTGGTTCCTAAAAGTCCTGATTTCCCTTCAATTTTAGGGTGAATTAGCACACCAGCAAGGGGAAATCCATTCCCCATCCCCTTAGCAGTTGTAATGATATCGGCTTTGATATCTGCGTGCTGGTGTGCAAAAAACATCCCTGTTCTTCCATAACCCGATTGAATCTCGTCGAGAATAAATAAGGCACTATATTTTTGACAAAGGCTTTCCGCCTCTTTTAAAAACTTAGTTTCGGGTATGACTACGCCATTAACCCCTTGTATACCTTCGATAATGAAACCTGCTACATCGCCCTTTTCAAGTTCAGTTTTTAAGGCTTCGGTATCGTTCATCTCTATAAAAACCACATTGTGCTTGGCATTATAGTTTGAAGCTAGCTTGGCATCATCTGTAACTGCAAGTGCGCCGCCAGTTCTTCCATGGAAAGCACCCTTTATGGCAATAACCTTTGATTTGCCTGTATGAAAAGCGGCCAATTTTAAGGCATTTTCATTGGCTTCAGCTCCCGAATTACATAAAAATAAGTTGTAATCGGTATAACCCGAAAGCTCTCCCAACTTCTCAGCTAGTTGATCCTGTAATTTATTCTCAACCACATTAGAGTAAAATCCCAAACATTTCATCTGATTTTCAAGACGAAATAAATAGTGTGGATGACTATGCCCAATGGAGATGACACCGTGACCTCCATAAAAATCTTTATATTCTTTTCCCTCAACATCAGTAAGGATTATTCCTTCTCCTGAAACCAAGTTGATATCGTATTTTGTATATGTGTTGAATAATTGCATTGCAAAAACTTATTTAGAAATTGAGACTGATGAATTAGAAGTTTGAATGGCGTAGAAACCTCCAATCACCAATCTCAATTCAGAATTCATAAATTAAAAAGCCACTGGCTTCAACCTTAAACCTGCATCCTCAGCCAATCCAAACATGATATTCATATTCTGTACGGCCTGACCTGAAGCACCCTTCAATAAATTATCTATTATTGAAACGATCAAGAGTTTATCCCCGTGTTTCTCTAGGTGTAAAATGCATTTATTGGTATTCACAGCTTGCTTAACATCTGTGTTTTCATCACTAATGACTACAAATGGATGTTCCAAATAATAGTTCTGGTAATGAACCATGGCTTCTATAAGGCTCCACTCACAAGTGGTATAAACCGAGGCTAAAATCCCACGTGAAAAATTACCTCGTACAGGTATAAAATTCACCGCTTTATTAAAGCTATTCTGTAAGTTACAAAGACTCTCTTTAATTTCTGCTAAATGCTGATGATCAAAAGCTTTATATAGCGACACATTATTGTTCTTCCACGAAAAGTGAGATGTATCGGTTGCAGCTTGCCCAGCTCCTGTTGATCCGGTAATAGCCGTCACATGAACTTCGCCTTTCAGGGCTTGTTCCTTTGCCAGTGGCAAAAGAGCTAACTCAATAGCCGTTGCAAAACAACCCGGATTCGCAATATACTTAGCGCCTGAAATAGCAGCCTTATTCATTTCAGGTAGGCCGTAAACAAAATCATGATGATCACTTTCTAACCTAAAATCCATACTCAAATCGATGACCTTTAAATTCTCAGGCAAGTTGTTCTGTTCAAAAAAGCTTTTGCTTTGACCATGACCTGAGCAAAGAAAAACCACATCGACAGCCGCAAAATCAGCTTCTGAAAAATTCAAAGAACATTCACCAAGCAAATCTTTGTGTACTTTGGTAATAGCTTGTCCTTTATGGCTACTACTCTGAACAAAAACAATCTCTGCCTCTGGGTGCCAAAGTAAGAGTCTCAACAACTCGCCTGCGGTATATCCCGCTCCTCCTATGATTCCTATTTTTATCATCCTTTTGCATTTACAGTGTGATAAATCTTCATCGAGTTGGCAAGAATTGTGGTAAAACCTTTCACATCATCGGCAGTCCATCCCTCATTCTTCTCTCCATATTGTCCAAAAGCATCATTCATTAAATCGTTTGGAGAATTCACCCCAATCATTTGATAATACTTTGGATATAGCATCAGTTTCACTTCTCCCGAAACAGTTGCTTGTGTGTCTTCAAGGAAACACTCTATATTTCTCATTAAGGGCTCCAGATATTGGGCTTCGTGCAGTAACATACCGTAGAAATCACCTAATTGATCCTTCCAGTGCATTTGCCATTTGCTTAAGCAGTGCTTCTCAAGCATTTCATGAGCTTTTAAAATTAAAACTGGCGCAGCAGCTTCGAATGCAACTCTTCCTTTGGTTCCCAAAATGGTGTCGCCAATGTGCATATCTCTGCCAATTCCGTAGGCCGATCCTAATTTTTCTATGGTTTTAATCGCATCAATTGGATTCTCGAACTTTTGTCCGTTTACTGATACGAGTTCTCCTTTTTCAAAGCCGATACTTAATTCGCTTGCTACCGTTTGAGTCACCTGCGATGGATAAGCCTCTTCGGGTATGGTTTGATCCGATACTAAAGTTTCTTTTCCACCAATACTGGTTCCCCAGATACCTGCATTGATTGAATAGGCCATTTTCTCAAAGGTATCATCAATGCCATGGTCTTTCAGATATTGAATTTCTTCTTCACGGCTCAGCTCCAAATCTCTGGTTGGGGTAATGATTTGAGCATTGGGTGCCATAATCTTAAAAATCAGATCGAATCTGATTTGATCATTCCCCGCCCCTGTGCTTCCGTGGGCAATAAAATCAGCTCCAATTTCATTGGCATATTGGGCTATAGCCATAGCCTGAAAAGCTCTTTCTGAACTTACTGATAAGGGGTAGCAGTTGTTCTTTAGAACATTCCCCATAATCAGGTACTTGATACATTTCGCGTAATATTCTTCGGTAAGATCGATGCTGGTGTGTTGGATCACGCCCAGCTTTTGAGTTTTATTTTCTATTGCGCTTAGCTCTTCATCACTAAATCCGCCAGTATTTCCTAATACCGTATAAACCTTCATTCCCAAATCCTTCGATAAGTGAAGGGCACAATATGTGGTATCTAATCCGCCACTGTAGGCTAAAACGACTTTTTTATCTTTTGTTATCATGATCTATTTTTAACGATGATTGTTGCTAAATTTTTTGTTGAGGTTTTTTCGGATCACACAACATGCCTGTACACAAACACATATTGTGATTGGTTCTTTGCAAGATGTCATAATTGATACATGATGCACAACCTTTCCAAAAGGTTGCATCTTTAGTAAGTTCCGAAAAAGTAACGGGCTTGTAACCCAGGTCTGAATTGATTTTCATGACCGCCAAGCTGGTGGTTAATCCGAAGATCTTAGCTTCGGGGAAACGCTTTCTCGATAATTCGAAAGCCTTCTCTTTAATTTGCTTGGCCAATCCAACATAACGGTAGTCGGGGTGGACTATTAATCCCGAGTTGGCTACATATAACTCATGTTCCCAGGTCTCTATATAGCAAAAACCAATCACCTTGTTCTCGGCAAAGGCAATGATCGCTTTTCCTTCCTGAAGTTTCTGAGCAATGTATAAAGGATTTCTTTTGGCAATCCCTGTTCCTCTTATTTTAGCAGCTGCTTCAATCATTTCGCATATCTCGGTCGCATACTCAATATGTATAATTCCCGATTCGATAACAGCTATTTCTTGTTTTATGTCTACAGTTTCCATTTTATTCTAAATCACTAGGTTTCCCAAAATAGAGCCACGCCTGTCAGGCTCAACCATTTATTATTAATCTCAATTTCGAAGCTTTCTTTCAAGCCGTTTGTTACACTGTTATATCGGAGCCTTAGCCGATTTTTCCTGTTAATAAATGTTTTCATCTTATTTAAATTTATTTTAATTTACTAATCTAACTTCCTTCTCTATACAACTCTTATTCAAACCTATACCACCAATTATTAGGCACAAAAAAAGCCCACCGTGGTCGACGGTAAGCTTAGGTATCCTATTTAAGTTAATAGCACATCAGACTCATCCGCCCCTTCTGGGTAGCAGTTCGAACGCAAATGGCGTCGGCTTACTGTGTAGATAGTTGTTGGCATATGAGTGATTGTTATAATTTAAATTTGAATCTTAAAAAAAATTCTAAAAAAAAGGCTTACCGTATAAACGGTAAGCCTTTTAAAATATATCATGGTCAATTCAGACAACACGACAATAAGACATCCACCGCTTTCTTTAAAAGTGCGCTTGGTCTTCGTCGGATGTTTAAAAATTGATTCATTGTTCCGTATTTTTTTCTTTTGATACTCGATAATTTTACTGAATGGGCATAAAAAAAGCCTTCCGATATAAAGGAAAGCCTGGATAATAATCCACAAACAATGCTCCCTTATTGTTGAAATAAAGATCTGCGTCGTCGAATTATCATTTTTGTAGCCATGCTTTTTCTGTTTTTTGTTGAGACAAATGTAGAAACAATTTTTCGATAAAACCAAATCAAGCCCAAAGGGAATATTGACGCAAAGGTTTACGGAAAAACTAAATTAGATTCTTAATCACCTCTAAACACAACACTTGCAGTTCATGTTATTTTTTTGAAAAATCTAATATTTAATACTGCTTTTTTTCTATAAAGTCACATAATGAGTCCAAATTCTTATTTATAACCTTTGCGGAAAAGGTTTTTTACAAATAGAGCAATCATTATTTTTTTTCAAAAATCGATTTGGCTTTTTAAAAAAATTCCCAATTCAAGTTGGCTAGAATTCTCCCTCTTTAGATCTTTAATATGGACCTGATAAAATTCATCAACAAATGGTCGACTCATCGTTAATTCAGCATAAATCAACTGCTAAATGAGAGTTTTTTTTCAAGTATTTTTCTATCAGGAATTCAATAAGATAGTAAGCCACATTCTGATACTTACAGTTTGTCCACAGTCACAAATTGCAGATAAAAATCCATAAAAAAAAAAGAGCATCACTCCAATAAAGTGATGCTCTAAATATAATATCGTAAGCGAATTAGGCTACTACTGCTTCCTCAGCAACTGTTGCTTTCTTCGATTTGCGGTATGTGTATGAGTTGTAGATGCTTCTCTTTGCAAAACGAGCTTGCTTATCAGAGTTAATCATCTTTTGGAAAACATTCTTATTCACACCAAAGTATTCGTAAGCTGAACCATCTAAAAAGGTCACCTCAAGCAATAAGCCTTTATGCTTTAAATCGGCAATACCAACTTGATTTGTAGTATACTCATACTCCTCTAAGTTTGCAGCTTTAGTCTCAGGAGCAATACTCACTAAGAAATGATAAGCATCGATAATCTGACGGCTTTTTAATTCAGCCTCTTCGTACAATTCATGTCCTTCAGGAAATTTATCGGTATGCCACTCTTTAACTAAATTTCTGTAAGTTGATTTTAGACTTCTAAGTGTCGTGTCCTGATCAACATTAAACAATTTCTTGTATTCATTAATACGCTTCATATATGCTTCCTTTGTAAATTTCCTCTCAATAGATTCTTAGGTGTTTTTTAAGGCACACCCATGCCTTTTTTTTTCCAAAACAGCCGCAAAAATATACATTTAAAAGTTATGAATACGATGTATTGGTTCTTTTCTCCTTTTTAATTATTTTCAGCTATCCCGCTACCGCACGATTTCATCGTGTAAGATTTGATTAAAAAGATAAAGGAACGCGATATAATCGCGCACCAGCGGTGCTGGATCAAACCCGAAACATTATTTATAGCAATATAATCCCTAGTCATACCCTGACATGTGCCCCCGATTATTCCCTTAGGTTAGCATAGTCATTACAAAATCTGAGATTGCCACATTCTCATACTTCGGACTCGCAATGACAGGTGTGTTGGGATTGGGATTGCAATGACAATAAAAAAACCCCCTTCTCCCTAATGGTTAAAAGGAAAAGGGGCTTAGTCTAAATCAATCTACCACGGAGATTAGAGAATGTTCTTTTGATTCGAGAACGGAACTACCGCTCAGATAAATATCTACTTTACGCGCTGCCTCACGCCCTTCGCTAATGGCATGCACCACGAGGGATTGCCCCCGGCGCATATCACCGGCAGCAAACACACCTACTTTTGAGGTGGCATACTTATGGGTTTTCACATTGCCTCTTTCGTCCAGTTCCACGCCCAGATCTGATAGCAAGCCCTCGTATTGGGGGTGCAGAAACCCCACGGCCAAAAAGACCAGGTCACAGTCCAGTTCACGCTTACTACCCTCAATTTCTTTTAATTTGTCATTACCCCACTCAATATCGACAAGTCTTACGGCTTTTAGCTGCCCCTTTTCATCTCCCACAAATTCTTTGGTTAGAACCGACCATTCCCGCTCACAACCTTCCTCTTGCGAACTACTTGTTCGTAATATGGCTGGGTATTGTGGCCAAGGTGTTGCCGGGTTAAAACCTTTAGGTGGCTGAAACAACAGTTCAATTTGAAGAACAGACCGAGCCCCTTGCCTGATAGATGTTCCAACACAATCGGAACCCGTATCGCCACCGCCAATGACCAAGACATGCTTATCTTTTGCCAAAATGATCTCTTCTTTCTTAATGGCATCGCCCGCATTACGCTCATTTTGCTGACGTAAAAAATCCATGGCAAAATGAACACCTTTCAGCTCGCGTCCCTTAACATCAACATCTCTGGGGATGGTTGAACCTCCTGAAAGCAATAAGGCATCGTAATCGTTCAAAACACTTTCGACGCCAATATTTTTTCCGACATAAGCATTGGTTTTAAATTCAATACCCGCTGCTCTCATCACATCCAATCGCCTATCGATCAGGGTTTTTTCCAACTTAAAATCGGGTATTCCATAACGCAATAAACCACCAATGCGGTCGCTTCGTTCAAATACAGTAACCCTATGCCCCGCCGAGTTGAGTTGGGAGGCCGCTGCCAAACCTGCAGGACCTGAACCAATCACAGCCACTTTCTTATTACTGCGCATTAAAGGGATATTAGGTTGTACCCAGCCTTCTTTGTACGCTCGCTCAATAATGTTCTTTTCAATCATCTCAATAGCTGTAGCTTCCTTATTGATAGCTAATACGCAAGATGCCTCACAGGGTGCCGGGCAAATTCGTCCAGTAAACTCTGGGAAATTATTGGTAGAGGCTAAAATTTTATAGGCGGCCTTCCAATTGTCTTTATACACCATATCGTTAAAATCTGGTATATTATTTCCCAATGGGCATCCGCTATGGCAAAAAGGTACTCCACAATCCATACAACGTGCTGCTTGTTTTTCAACTTTAATTTTACTTATCGATTCTATAAATTCTTTATGATCGTTAATACGAACTGCCACGGGCTTGTATGCTGGCAATTCTCTTCTATATTCTAAAAATCCTGTTGGTTTTCCCATCTTTCAATTCTCTTAATTTGACATTTTTAGTCTGAGTGTCTCACTTTTTTTTTGTGATTCCGATAATTCCCTTAGGTTTGGATAATCAATAGTCAGAACCTGACATGTACCCCCGATTATTCGGGGTGTCTATAGTCAGAGACTGACAAACTTGTACAATTCAAAGCACTTAAACCAGCATTGCTTTTTCTAAGGCTTCAGTTTTATTTTTCTGATTATCCAAGGCAAGTTTATATTCCTTAGGAAAAATCTTAATGAACTTTAGCATGGCATTATCCCAATCGTCAAGAATTTCCTTGGCTCGCCTGCTCTTTGTGTATATATAATGCTTACTGATGTAGTTGTTCAAGACCTCTTCATCTTCCAAATCGATACTTTCGTAATCATCCAACTCGTAGTTTTTATATTTCTCGAAAGTTCCCTCAATATCGTACACATAAGCGATTCCACCCGACATACCTGCCCCGAAATTTGAACCCACACTGCCAAGAATAACAACCTTTCCTCCAGTCATATACTCACAAGCATGACGCCCCACACCTTCGACTACAGCTGTTACACCCGAATTTCTCACACAAAAACGCTCACCTGCTACACCATTGATATAAGCTTCGCCCGATGTCGCACCATAAAAGGCCACATTACCGATAATCATATTATCTTCTGCTTCGTAAGTCGATTTTCTATCGGGATATACAATCAGCTTACTGCCCGAAAGGCCTTTACCAAAATAGTCGTTGGCCTCACCTTCCAATTCGAAGGAGATTCCCTTAGCCGAAAAGGCGGCATAGCTCTGTCCTGCCGAACCTCTAAACTTCAGTTTGATGGTATCTTCGGCTAAGCCGTCAGATTTGTATTTCTTCGATATCTCGTGAGACAGTAATGTTCCTACGGCCCTGTCGGTATTCATCAAATCGAACTCTCCATAAACCGATTCCCCTCTCTCCAGAGCTGGTTGTGCCAGTTCGATCAGTTTCCAATCGAAAAACTGATCGATACCATGGTCCTGTTCCGTCTTTTTATACAAAGTACCCCCTTTAACCGCCTTTTCTTTATAAAGGATCGGACTTAAATCGAGGCTTTTAATCTTCCAATGTTCAATATCCTCTCTTACTCTAAGCACATCGACCTGACCAACCATTTCGTTGATAGTTCGAAAACCCAATTCAGCCATAATCTGACGCAAATCTTCGGCAAGGAAGGTGAAATAATTCACCACATGCTGCGGATCACCTGTAAATAGCTTACGCAATTCTTTATTTTGAGTTGCCACACCAACCGGGCAGGTATTTGAATGGCATTTTCGCATCATGATACAACCCGTTGCAACCAAGGCTGCCGTAGCCACACCCCATTCTTCTGCACCCAAGAGAGTCGCTATAGCCAAATCTCGACCAGTTCGCATCTGTCCATCGGCTTGTACAGTAATTCTATCGCGAAGCTTGTTTTTCACTAAGGTTTGATGGGTTTCTGACAAACCTAGCTCCCATGATGTACCGGCATGTTGCACCGAACTAACAGGTGAAGCACCTGTTCCGCCGTCGAAACCTGAAACCAAAACCACATCGGCATGAGCCTTGGCCACACCCGCAGCAATAGTTCCTACGCCTGCTTTTGCAACCAATTTCACATTGATTCTAGCTTTACGATTGGCATTTTTCAGATCGTAAATCAACTGAGCCAAATCCTCAATACTATAGATATCGTGATGTGGTGGCGGTGATATCAAACCCACACCCGGAGTACAATGTCTCACCTTTCCAATCCATTCATCTACCTTATGCCCTGGCAGCTGCCCCCCTTCGCCTGGCTTAGCACCCTGCGCCATTTTTATTTGAATTTCATCGGCTTGGCTGAGGTAATAAGAAGTCACTCCGAATCGACCCGAAGCGACTTGTTTAATAGCCGAACGCATACTGTCGCCATTGGCTAGTGGTTCGTATCTCATTTCGTCCTCACCCCCTTCACCACTGTTGCTCTTACCACCAATACGATTCATAGCAATGGCCAAAGTTGAGTGGGCCTCATGAGATATGGAGCCGAATGACATGGCACCCGTTGCAAAACGCTTGAATATATTTTCAATCGGCTCAACCTCTACCAAGGGAACCGATTTACGTTTCTTGAATTCAAACAAGCTTCTGATGGTTACTGCTTTTTCGGACTGATCGTTTATCTCACGAGCATATTCGTTGTAGGCTTCCTGAGACTTTCTTCGAGCAGCTTGTTGCAACAAACGAATCGTTGTTGGGTTAAACAAATGGTGCTCTCCCTTTTTTTTCCACTGATAAAGGCCACCTTCATCAAGGCGGGGTTTTAAACCTGCCTGTTTGGGGAATGCCAATTTATGTCGAACCAAAACCTCACGTGAAATCCCTTCAAAGTCAATGCCTCCCAATCGGGAAACCGTGCCCTTAAAACATTTATCAACCACCTTATCTGACAAGCCAATGGCCTCGAATATTTGAGCCCCATGATAGGATTGCAGGGTAGAGATACCCATCTTCGAAAAGATCTTAAGCAAGCCGCCACCAATGGCTGCAATATAGTTCTCAAAGGCAAGTTCATTGGTAAGCCCTTTCGGTGTTAATTTATTAGCCTCTAGAGATACAATGGTATCGAAAGCCATATACGGGTTAATCGCATTGGCTCCATAACCAATAAGAGTGGCAAAGTGATGTGTCTCTCTAACATCTCCAGCTTCCACAATCAGCCCCACACGCACGCGCAATCCATTCTCCACCAAATGGTGATGAATAGCTCCCACCGCTAATAGAGAAGGAATTGGTGCATACTCTGCGTCAATCTTCCTATCGGATATTAGAATCACGTTGTGCCCATTTTCTATGATAGCCTTATCAACTTCCTGACACATTTGAGCTAAAGCTTTTTCCAATTCGCCCGGTTCACCTGTAGCTGAATAAACTGCATCGAGTACTTTGATACGAAAATTAGTATCGTGGTAACAACGAAGCTTTTCCATCTGATCATTGGTTAATACAGGCTGATCGAATATAATCTGCTTACAATGCAAAGGCGTCTCTGACAATAAATTGTAGAGTTTACCTACTGAAGTGCGCAATGACATCACTATTTTTTCCCTAATAGGATCGATAGGCGGGTTACTAACCTGAGCAAATTGCTGCTTAAAATAGTTCGACAAATGCCGGCTTTGATTGGATAGGATAGCCAAGGGCACATCGCTTCCCATAGAACCCAAAGGCTCCTTACCCGTTTCGGCCATACCTGTAATAATGAAATCCACATCCTCCTGACTAAAGCCAAAAGCTTGTTGACGACTCAGCAGATTATCGGCATCGTATTGAAAGCTCATTTTCTGTTCAGGAATCTCATCAATATGCAATTGATTCATATCGAGCCAACTTCTATAGGGTGCTCTTTTTGCTATTTCGCTTTTTATTTCCTCATCAAATACAATTCTTCCCTTTTCCAGATCAGCATAAACCATCTTACCAGGTTGTACTCGCCATTTTCTCACAATCTTTTCAGGAGCTATTGGCAAAGCACCCACTTCCGAAGAAACAATAATTCTATCGTCCTTAGTCAGAATC
Source organism: Ancylomarina euxina (assembly GCF_003863355.1). Lineage (GTDB taxonomy): Bacteria > Bacteroidota > Bacteroidia > Bacteroidales > Marinifilaceae > Ancylomarina > Ancylomarina euxinus. Next base: position 100,923 of record NZ_QQWG01000006.1, read on the forward strand.
ATTCTCGAAGGACGCAGACCGTTACGATCAAGAGTGGCTCCTACAATGTTTCCATCGGTAAAGCAGATGGAAGCAGGTCCGTCCCAGGGCTCCATAATAGAAGCATGGTACTGATAAAAAGCTTTCTTCTCATCATTCATCTTATGCGTTTGCTGCCAAGCCTCAGGAATCAACATCATCAATACATGAGGTAAAGAACGCCCCCCCATCACCAGCATCTCGACCATTGAATCGAGATTACCTGAATCGGAGTTCGTTTCGTCCATCACAGGGCGCAACTTGATCATATCCTCATTTGTGAACTTGGTACACTCCAAGAATTTCTCATTGGAACGCATCCAGTTCATATTTCCTCTCACCGTGTTGATCTCACCATTGTGGGCAATATACCTGAAAGGCTGTGCCAATCGCCACTTGGGAAAGGTATTGGTAGAGAAACGGGAATGAATCAGCGCAATGGCCGATTCAAGATCTTCATCGAACAAATCGGTATAATATTGTCGGGTTTGATGTGTTCTGAACTGCCCCTTGTACACAATGGTTTTATACGAAAAGGAGGTAAAATAAAAAGTCTGACTGTCATTTAAAATCAGTTTATTAATGGTATGTGCGCTGTACTGGCGTAAAACAAAGAGCTTTCGTTCAAGATCCATACCTGTCAGTCCATCCTTATGCCTGACAAAAATTTGCTCGGTCTTGGGTTCAGTTTGGCGAGCCGTTTCGCCCACTGAATTGGAAACACCAGGCACATCGCGGTAGCCAATCAACTCAAATCCCAACTCCGACAAGTTGATATTTAAAAGTCTTCGGCAATCTTCTCTTTCCTTTACATCATCAGGAAAATAGAGCATGCCCACACCATACTCTCCAAAGGCTGGTAATTCCAGACCGATTGTTTTCAATTCTTTTCTAAAAAATTTGTCTGGTACCTGGATCAATATGCCGGCACCATCACCCGTTTCCGGATCACTACCAATGGCTCCACGATGTTCCATATTCTCCAACATGGTCAGGGCATCAAGTACAATCTGGTGAGATTTCTTTCCTTTTACATGAGCAATAAAACCAATACCGCAAGCATCCGATTCGCATTGGGGCAAATACATCGATTTCTTTTGTTGCTCACATTCATTTTCGGGTAAATTGAACTTTGTCATAAAATTAATCTTGGCTTAAATGATTCTGCTCTGAGGCAAAATCATGGGTTAATAGTTTCCCAACCGCTGTTCTGGGATTTGTGGTTAAATGAATAGCAGTCGTTCTAATTTTTATACGATTTAAGGAAAAGCCAAAATGTGGTGCGTAAATAAAAAGAGTTCTCCTCCACAGGGAAGAAAACCGATATTTAAGCCATTTAAGAAGTGTTGTTGTTTAATGCTCCCGAATACTTGCATTCTGAATCTTTAAATTTTCATTTGTTTCAATCAAAATAAAGGGATGATTTGATCAAAAAATCAGTTATGCAATCCTAAGAGAATCTTCTTTAAAATGACATCAAATTAGTGTTTAGCTTTAATGTCATGTCTTAAATATAGGCGATCAGCACAGGAATTGCAAACCAAAGATTCCCATTCATAGCTACTTCAAGCAATAAAAACCAGGAATATTTCGATAAATATGAAAGTAAGAATAAAGCCTTAAGCCAATAAAAATGCACCAAAGGGGGAATGAAAGCCGAAATGAAATAACACGACCGCCAAAGGCCTCTTTTTCTTCATCTTTTTTTGAGAAAAAACACCGGTTTAATCCCGCAAAGGATTCCGAAACACAAGGCTTTAGAAAATCAACACCTCTGAATTATCACAAAAAACATCTTATCATAAATTAAGCAAACGATTTCGATTTTGGCTTTATAATACCAATCTCACTCATCAATAATCGTCATCAGATTAGGCTTGAAAATTTTAGAGGACTAAAAGAAAAAAAGCAGTTACCGTAATTGGGAAAATTCTGTAAATGTATCTCTTGAAAGAACCAACACTACTTGAGAGAAGCAAAAATTGAGTCTGTCGTATTTTAAGGAGATGAAGCTGATCCATCAATCGGAACTGTATTAAATACAACTGCATGCCTTACTCATTAGCAGCCAGATGTAATCCTTGATTTGTGAAAAATGAACAATGCAAAAACGAATCAGCCCCTGACATTTACAGACTAAGAGTCTGAGCATACAAAAAAAAGCCTGGATACAATTGTATTCAGGCTTTATGCATTCTAGTAAGTCAATTTTAAATACCCACTACGAAATTTTATCATATGAGGTTACAATTCCCTTAATTAAAGATGAACTCAATCCATTATGCTCCATCTCATTCAATCCAAGAATAGTACAGCCTTTTGGCGTCGTTACTTTATCAATCTCAAATTCCGGGTGATTCTTTCTTTCGATCAACAAATTTGCCGCTCCCTTTACCGTTTGATTTACAATCTCGGTGGCTGTTTTTGAATCCAAACCAATTTGAATTCCCCCCTGTACCATCGCGCGGATGAAACGTAGAACAAAGGCCGTTCCACAAGAACCCAAAACCGTCGCTGCATCCATCAATTCCTCATTAATGGTAATACTAGTCCCAATTTTATCAAAAAAGTATTGAACCGTTGCAAGCTCCGGTGTACCTGCTTCGTTGTGACAAAGACTCGTCATCGATTCTTTCACATCAGCAGCCGTATTGGGCATTGCTCTAAAAACCGGCATATTATCAGGTAAAGATTCCTCAAGTTCGTTAACATGCACGTTAGTTGCCAACGAAACAACAATATGTTTCTCTGGCTTCAAATGTGCCTTTATATCATTCAGCACACTTATAACCTTATAAGGCTTAACAGCTACTATAATAACATCAGACTCGCCCACTGCCCATACATTATCGGTGGTAATCCTTACGCCTTTTTCTTCGTATAACTTTATCGCATCAAGACTTCGCTTTGTTGCAATAATATTTTCAGATGGATAATCCTTATCATCGACTAAACCGTTCAAAATCGATTTTCCCAGATTCCCACAGCCTATAATACAGACTCTTTTGTTTTTTAAATTCATTTTGATGTTTTCTTTATTCTCGTATGCGCACAATCAAGCCTGTTTTGAGTAGACAAAACAGTTAGATTAACTTGAAAATGATAATAGAAAATTGTGTTGTTTCTGTTGAGTTTTCGGGCTGCAAGTTAAGCATATAAATTCGAAAAACTTTATGACTGCAGCATTATCAGAGGGTATCAGCACAAAAGCTGCACATCATTTATATCTCCTTAATCAGGATTCTAATTTATTAAAACAACTGATTTTTCCAATTCTTTTCCTTCAGGTTTTTCGAACCAGTTTTCCATAAAATTGAAATTTTCCTCGCTCACTTCAAACTCAAAGGACTCGCCTTTTTCCTGATTACGTTGCATAACCCTCTCCCATCTTATTTCCTTAGGGATATCAAGAAAATGAAGCTTGATTTCAAAACCATTTTCATGGGCAAATTTTCTAAACTTCTCTCTATGTTCAAATTTAGAGAGACCCAAATCCAGAACTGAATCTCTTCCTACGCTTTCCAATTGCAATACTAAGTCAACAATCATACTTTCAGCACGCTCTATGCGTTCAAGAAACCATTCCAAGCCATCATTCTCGGTCTTATCATCTAAGAACAAAGTTTTATTCCACTTGTCTATAGAGAAAATGACAGCCTGTGTTTCTGCTTTCAACGCCTGAGCATATGTGGTTTTACCCGATCCTGTATTTCCAACGATCAAGTGTATCATATTTATGGGATTGTGTTTACTATTTATTCATTTCTCAACTTACTATACACCTCTAGATCGGTAAATACGCCACCCGATAACAACTCACCATCTCTTTCAATTCCTTCCAATACAAAGCCAAGTCGTTGCGGTATTTTTTTACTTGGAAAATTTCGTTCAGCACATTTTAATTGAATCCGGTTCATTCCCAATTCTTCAAAAGCAAATTTACACAGAGTTTGTACCGATTTAGTCACAATACCTTTCTTTTGATATTTCTCAGAAAGCCAATAACCAATTTCAGTCTTCTTATTTTGACTATCAGTATCTTTAAACCCTATTAAACCCGCAAATTTGCTATTGTAGTGGATAACAAAAACGAAATTGTCACTGGGTTTCTCTAACATCTTCTTTATAAAACCCTCAGTATCTCCTAATCTTCTAGTTAATTCAACAAAAGGTAACCATTTACCCAGATATGATCTTTGACTATCGATTGTATTAAAGATATCTTTTGAATCCGATAATTGTATTTGCTTAAGAAGGATACTATCAGATACTCTAATTTTTTTTGTCAGTTCTTTTATTGCCATTATTTCATTTTTAGGTCACCCTAAAGTAGTCTTTTTATTTCTGATAAAACATAAGATGATTTATCAGAAATAAAAAAAAATGACATGAGGTAAATTCATGATTGTTTAGATGAATCGTTTAAAATTCAAATACTGCCAAAATGCCTTTATGATCTGATGGCCATGTATCTGTGGGCTTACTAAATAAATCTTTGGCTTCAACATAAACCTCCGATTTTACAATTGAGGCATCAGGACCTACAATTATAACCTCCTTAAGCTTAAGCTGAGACGTCTCATTATAAAAAATGAAGTCGATACGTTCTCTTTCGTCAGACTTTGGAGCCCACGTTAATTTATGAATAGGTATCAGGGGATTATATGATGGGTATGTAAAACCAGGATTCTTCAATGGATCTGGATATCGTTCACGATAGGTATCGATGAAACCAGCCTCTTCCAATAGTTTCGTACACTCCCATTCTATAACCACACCATTGTGATCGTAAAGATCACTGTTCTCAGCAATCCAATCTCTATGAGATGGTTCATTAAAATCGCCTCCAATAATCACCTTACTCCCTTTACTCATCTCTTCCTTTGCATCAGCAATAAATACTTTTATAGCATCGTCGCGTTTCGAAGCTTGACTCACAGATAGAAGCTCAACCACATCAGTAGTTGGCTCAGACAATTCTTCCCATGTATTACCAGAATAACCTCTTGGCATATAATAACTGCAATTCAAATAGTCGAGGTGCGCTGAATAAAAAGCGACTATTTCACCATCAATATTAATTCTTGCCTTGGTGATAGAACCATGATCATCCTTAACCGGATAGAGTGCCGAATAACTCTCAATTGGATATCTTGAAATCAAACCAGAATCATAACTTTTGCCACCATAGAATTTTAATCCTCGAAGCTCCAATTCTGCAATTATTCTTTCGTTAAAATTGCTATCATCATAATTACGAACCTCACTAAAAGCAACAAGGTGGGCATCTGTACGAACAATTTCTTCAACAATTGCATCAAATCCACCAGTAACAACTGTACCTTCCTGCCAAATATTAAATTGCAAGACTCTCAATTCTTGTTTCGGCTGACATGCCCACAAACTTGACATAATCACTAATAGGCTTAGGAAAATTAGTTGGTTTTTAACCGGGTGTTTCATTTGGGTTATTTTAAGTTTTTAAGTGGATTCTATGTGCAAAAAAAAAGGCGCTTGGGGGAAGCTTGAGACGCCATATTAAAGTTTTAATCTGAGCCTTTACTTAGGGCATATTTACTCCTGTTGCTTCATATATTCTAAACCATTGTTCATGACTCATCTCAATAACCAAGGCATCGACAGCCGTTTTAACACGCTCAATTTTACTTGTTCCAATAATGGGCAACATGCCTACAGGATGCTTCAATAACCAAGCATAAATAACCTGATCGATATGCTGAAGCTCTAACTCATCAGCAATCTCAACCAATACCTTAAAGATCTTCTGTCCTTTTTCTGTTTGAGGATTCAACAAACGGCCTCCTGCCAAAGGTGACCATGCCATTGGCTTAACTCTCTCCTTTAAGAAAAAATCCAGATTTCCATTTTCGAAGTGATCCAAACAATAAGGCGAAACTTCAACCTGATTGGTTACTAATCTTTCAACAGTATATGAATTTAGCATCTCAAATTGTTGGCTATTGAAATTAGATACGCCAAAATTCAAAACTTGACCTCTTCTTTTGAGATCAGAAAAAGCTCTTGCAACTTCTTCGGCATTAAAAAAGGGTGACGGTCTATGCAGTAGCAATAAATCAAGATAATTAGTCTTCAAATTCTTCAACGAATTCTCAACCGAATCAACAATATGCTCATAAGAATAATCGTAGGTCTTTAATTTTCGCTCTGGAAACTTATCCGACTTCAGCTTAATCCCACACTTGCTAATAATTTGAATCTCATTCCGCAATGAAGGCTTCAAACTTAAGGATTCACCAAATAAAGATTCACAAGAATAATTACCGTAAATATCAGCATGATCAAAACTTGTCACACCCAATTCTATTGCTTGTTCTGTGAGTTTCAACAATTGCTGATTAGAAAGCTTCCAATCAGCTAATCGCCAATGCCCCTGAACAATTCGAGATAATTTAAGATCGGGAGATAATTGTATTTGCATGATGCATCATATTTTAAGAGGGTAAGTAATCTGATATTTGAAAATGCAATTTATCCTATTTCTTCAAATCAACAAGCAATCTATTAATCGAAATCATATCAAACTCTCCAAATTGTTCCTCCTTATAATTCTTAATGAACTCTCTATTGATAAGAAATAACTTACTATTATAGGTATCTTGTGGGTAAGTGTTCTCTGCATGAAAATCGTCGAATTTCTTGAAGTTTAAAGGGCAAGCCGATAATTCCCAGGCATCACCTTCCTGGTTCATAAATAATAGTGGCAAACCATGAGTTCGACAGATAATAGGTCGGGCTTCGTACATCTGACAGATGTGATCAATCAAAAAATTACAATCGTCATGTTCTGTATCCAAATTCCTAAACTGCCGAGGCGGATTGGCTTTCAACTGTTTCAATATATTGAAGTATTCAACAGGCAGCACCTGAAAATTCATACAACACGACGAACAGCCTTTCTTGCAAGCCATTTCGTTTTTATGTAATGCTCCAAGCTTTTTACTTAACTCGCTAATCTCGGTTCTTAATTGTAGGTATTTATCAACCTCCTGAAGGGCTTTCTCGTTCATCTTTCTATAATTTTCAAATTTTTGATAAAGATAGAATCTTAATTTTGAAATTAGAAGATGAGAGGATATGCTAATGTGTTAATGTAGTAACTGATTATTTTTGCTGGCGCAACCTTTAACCTTTGTGTAACTCAAATCAATAGGTAATTGCTTAACTAGCTCTATGCCTTCAGGATTAACCTTAGCCTGAAAGGCAAATACCTCAAGCCCACTATCAACAGCTTTTCTAAGCGTTTCAGCATAGTCAGGATCAATATCCCATGCAGGACCAAAAACCGAAACATCTGAACGTTGAATCACATAAAACATGACAGCACGCATGCCTCCAGCCTTCACCCTCATTAAGGTTTCCAAGTGTTTTTTACCACGTGTAGTCACAGCATCAGGGAAACGAGCGTACTCGCCCACTTTCATGCTAACATTCTTCACTTCAATAAAACAAACCTCTTGCTCATTTTTAGCATACACATCAAAACGAGAATCTTCAAATTTCACCTCCCTCCTGACTTCGGTATAAGATTCAAAACCTTCAATTTCCCCATCACAAAAGGCTTCATACGCCAATATATTGGGGCTGCCTGTGTTTATGCCTATCCAATCGCCATTCATATAAATCATCTCCCAAGTATACTTCGTTTTTCTTTTCGGATCATCTACGTAAGTGAGATAAACCTCTGCACCTTCTTCTAAGCAGGTTTTCATACTCCCCGAATTGGTGCAATGTGCAACAACAATTTCACCAGAATCAAGTTCTACATCTGCTAGAAATCGCTTATATCGTTTGATAAGCTTACCATGTACTAAAGGTTTTAAGAATTGCATATATTGGGGTATCTGTTTTAAATATTGAAGTTTGATAGATTAAAGCGAGGGCGTATATCCTTTATAAATTTGCTTTCAGCTTGAATCAGAAATATTACTTTTGCGTTAAATATACAATCTTATGAGTTGCAAAGCACCCCAAATATACATTTTCAATGCCACATGTGAGATGGCTATATCCAATGGAACTGTTAGTTTTATGCCCAACAAAGTGCTAACTCGTTTTGAACAGGATCTGGATCTATTACCCATGTATTATGCCAAGCCTGACGATGTTATTTTAGTTCATCAACTTCCTGATGCTCAATTTTTGAGTTTTATCGAAAGTAAGGGAATTCAAACACCGAGATTTCAACTTTTCCCTCAAGCCCTTACTGATCAGGCCTTCTTAAAGGAAGCAAAAGCGGGCTTGCAACCTTGGGGCTGGAGTCCTCGTATGCATTACCTACTGGCTCCCTTTAAAGATCAATGTCAACAAAGCTTTTTAACTCAGCCCAATGCATACTGGCAACCTAAATTTAAGGAACTTTATAGCAGAGAAATGGCGCTTTCCTGTCTGCAACACTTTCTTCAGAACAATCGCTCTGAGCATTATATCTCAACCGATCTAATTCCTCAAATTTGTACCACCATTTCTGAAGTTGAAGCGCTACAAAACAAATGGCAACAGATCGTTATTAAGTCTCCCTGGAGTTCTTCGGGGCGAGGTTTGCAAATCTTACGTAAAGCTTTTATAAACAAATCAGTTGAACAAGCTCTGGGTGGAGTCTTAAAATCGCAGGGTTTTGTTATGGTTGAAGCTTTTGTTGACAAACAATTTGATTTCTCAATCCAATTTTATGCAGATGGTAATGGAGAACTCGATTTTAAAGGGTTCGCATTTTTTGAAACCAATGATAATGGTCAATATCAATCCAATCTTTTAGGATTCATTCCTCACGCATTAAAACAGTTTCTAAATCCTATTATTCAAGAGGAATTAATATCAGGCTTGAAAGAAGCACTAAAAGCTCACAATATTCCCAATGACTATTGCGGCCATTTAGGAATCGACTGCATGCTTTTTATCGACACAAAGGGTATCGCTAAAATACAGCCCTGCCTTGAAATCAACCTTAGGTACAACATGAGCGTAATTGCCTCACATCTATCACAGTACTTACACCCTGATGCAAAAGGCAGCTATAATATCTTTGCCGAAAGTAAATCAGTCTTTATAAATTTTAATAAAAGAATGATTCAAGAACATCCTTTTGAATTTAAAGATGGGAAATGGTATAAGGGTTACCTGCCTCTGACAAGCCCAAACCAAGATAAACTCTTCGGTGCTTACGTTTTTCTTGACTAACAGAAGCTTTAAAACCGATTTCACGACACATTTAGAGTCTTTTCTAATATTGATTCTAAAAAAAAACTATTTCTTCTTCCATCTATTATGACAATAAATGCACTATGATCAAAAGTTATCGACTCATCTAGAACCCTATGCCCATGGGATATAGAGATGATTACATTAAGGATTAAGCATGAATAAAGCGATTGCTAAGTCAAACTTTTATCATAAATATTCACTATTTGAATAAAACTATTGAAAAATATTTTGGATACTCAAATTATTACTATTACATTTGTTGCGTTGTGAAGCATTAACAAGAAGATAATATCATTAATATTCGTTACCGCCGTTCTCTTGAGGACAAAACTTAACTGAATCTTTACTTGTAATTATTGAAAGGAACGCTTTCCACAAATATTTATTATTTTAAAAAACATTACAATGCAAGGAACAGTAAAATTCTTTAACGAAACTAAAGGTTTCGGTTTCATTAAGCCATCAGATTCAAGTGAAGACATTTTTGTACACTCTACAGGTCTTATTGACGAAATTCGTGAAGACGACAAAGTTGAGTACGATATGGAAAAAGGCCGTAAAGGTATGAACGCCGTAAACGTAAGAGTAATTGACTAATTCAGTTACTAAGATACATAAAGGAAACCACCTCTCAAGGTGGTTTTTTTATGCCTTTTTTTTTATAAACCAATCTGACTCATTATTGGAATAATAATATTCTCAGATCACTGCTAAAAAAAATTAGACTTTCCTTAGCGAAGAGAATTTTCAAAATAATTTACTTTATTATCTCTTAACCCGCGAACAACACAATTTGCATAACCTGTATTTTTCTAGTTGGTCCAGATGAAGCAAGCACAAATCAATTAGTCCTTTCACTAAAATATATAATCAGAAACCACCTTTAGGGGTGTTTTTTTGTACTCTATTTTTCCGTACAAATTTTATATATCAATCAGGCAAAAAAAAAGGATACAAATCTTTACGATAAGTATCCTTGAATATTGAAGAACAGTTTAAAACTGTATCTGTGTTATTTCTTAATTAAAGTTACATTCACAGCATTCATGCCCTTAGGACCACGTTCTGTTTCAAAGTTAACTTTATCATTTTCATTCACTTGATCAACTAATCCATTGATATGAACAAAAATACTCTCTGCTGTTTCAGAATCCTTAATGAAACCATATCCTTTACTTGTATTAAAGAAAGTGACAGTTCCTTTGCGTAGTGGATCCTCAACATAACCTGCATTACTATTTCTAGCTCCAAGAACGATGCTTTCAGCATCAATTTCTACTTTTTTAGTTGGATCTGGAGGAGTTGACACAAGCTGTCCATTCTCATCAACATAGACTAGCATATCTTCAAAAGAAAGACCACCACCACTGGCTTTTCTTTCCTCTTTACGTTGTTCTTTTTCTTTTCTTTTTTTGAGTTTCTTTTTTTCTAACTCTTTTTTACCGAAAGTTTCTTTTGATCTGGCCATTTAATTCTTTAGTTCTTTTACAATAATGTACCTATTAAGATTTAATCACATGACTACAGAGGCATCAAAGCCAAATCCTAATGGTGCTGCAAGGTACGGAAATTATTCAACTTTTACTTATTTTTTTTTAACTCATCAGTAAAATGAAAATTTATATTTCATTGACTACCATTAAGAAAGTCAATCCTAAGAACAATTATATGTTTAGTTTTACACATTAATTGTGCTCTCAAGCCCTATATACTATCAACTTACGCCTTAATATGAACTCAAACTCTTTCATATCTTTTCAATGCAGAAACCATTCTTTCCAAACCTTCAAGTATGACAGCTTGAGGTGATCCAATATTTAAACGCATAAAATTGTGCCCATTCAACCCAAATGAGATTCCTTTATTCATGGCTACTTCGGCTTCGTCAATTAGAATCTGATGTAAACATTCATCCTCTAAATTTAAAGCGGAAAAATCCAACCATAAAAGATATGTTCCTTCAGGCTCTACCACTTTTATAGTTGGTAAATGTTCCGCGAAATAAGACTTTACCAATTCAACATTGCCTTTAAGATAAGTTATTAACTGATTAAGCCATTCTTTACCATGAGTATAAGCTGCCTCAAAAGCAACAGTTCCAAAAACATTTCCACTGTCAAGATGCAGACGAGAAGCTAAAGCTATAAATTGCTTGCGAAGCTTTCTATTGGGAATAATAGCAACCGAAGTTGACAAACCTGCAATATTAAAAGTTTTACTAGGCGCCACAAAGGTCAAACTATTGTTGTGGGCATATGAGCTAATACTTGCAATGGGCGTATATTGATTAGGTTCAAACACAATATCGGAATGAATTTCATCTGCAATAATCAGAATCTTATTTTTCGCACAAATTGCCACCAGTTTTTTCAACTCTTCCTTTGTCCAAACTCTCCCTACTGGATTATGCGGATTCGATATAATAATCATTTTGGTATCCTTGTCGATGCACTTTTCCAGATGCTCAAAATCCATCTTATAACATCCATTCTCAAAAGTAAGTTCGTTCTGAACCAACACACGATCATTAGATTTTACTAAATGAAAAAAAGGATGATAAACAGGAGGCTGAATAATAATTTTATCCCCAGGATTTGTCAACGCCATAATTGCCATCGATATTCCTGTTAAAACACCTGGTGTAACTTTCAGCCACGAAGCTTCGATTCTATGATCGTGTTTATCTTTCATCCATTTAATCAGCGAAGAATAAAAGCTATCACTAAAAAAAGTATAAGCATATACGGGATGATTAAGTCTATCTTTCAAAGCATCACGAATAAAATCAGGAGATTCAAAATCCATATCGGCCACCCAAAGTGGCAAAATATTAACGGTACCGAAAAAAGTCTGAAGGGCATCATGTTTTACACTATTCGTATTTTTCCGATCTATTATTTTATCAAAATCGTATTGCATATAGATATTCTTACTTTTTAACTACTCAGGAATTAATTGATCGAAATTACACTTTTTACTTCTATCATTCAATTATTCTTAAAGATTTCAAGTCGTAAAATCAGATCATATCCTCTCTCTTACTATGTAAAATCATTACAGATAAGATTTGAATTTCATTATTTTGTTTTACCTTTGTCTCACTACAAACAACCACGAGGAAATCCCTCCGATTGAATATTCAGAAATAATATTGTAATCGAAAACAGATAACTAAGAGACCATAAACAATTGTTTTTTTTCAGTCTATGCTGATTTTTAGCCAGTTTATGATTATCCTACTCACAAGGCTATCTTAAATATATTTAAATTAAAGATATGATTCCTAAAATTGAACGTGCGACTATTGTAGTTCTTGACAGTGCTGGTGTTGGGGCTTTACCTGATGCTGCTGATTTTGGCGATGTAGGCTCAAATACATTTGGAAATATTGCTAGCCATTGTGGCGGAATAAACCTTCCCAACATGCAAAAATTGGGCTTAGGTAATCTAACCGATATTCAAGGTGTTGAACCAACTAATAACGCAAATGGTGCTTATGGAAAAGCAGCTGAAGCATCTAAAGGTAAGGATACAACAACTGGGCACTGGGAAATTGCAGGTGTGGCTATCGACAAGCCTTTCCCAACCTATAGCAATGGTTTTTCAGATGAAGTTATTCGTCTTTTTGAAGAAAGAACCGGGCGTAAAGTCATGGCAAACAAACCTGCTTCAGGGACAGCAATTCTTGATGAGTATGGCGAGGAACACATGAAAACAGGGAACTGGATTCTTTATACATCTGCCGACCCTGTTTTTCAGGTAGCTGCACACGAAGAGATCGTTCCATTAGAAGAATTATATAAAGCTTGTGAAATTGCTTTAGAAATTTGTACCGAATTGGCTCCTGTAGCTCGAGTAATTGCTCGACCATTCATAGGTAGTGGTGAAGGCAAGTTCACTCGAACTGCTCATCGTCATGATTTTTCAGTAACACCTCCTCGTCCAACCCTTCTTGATCGTTTATTGCAAAATAAACTGGATGTGATTGGTATTGGTAAAACCAGCGATATTTTTGCGGGTCAAGGAATATCTGATTCTCGTGGTACCAATAAAGACAATAATGATGGTGTTGCAAAAACACTTAAAGCTCTTGAGGAAGACACAAAAGGTCTGATCTTCACAAACCTTGTTGATTTCGACATGGCTTATGGTCACCGTAGAAATCCCGAAGGTTATAAGGCAGCTCTTGAAGAGTTCGACCAACAATTACCAGAAATCCAAAGCCGTTTAAAAGAGGATGAAATTCTAATTCTAACTGCTGACCATGGTTGTGATCCAACTTATAAAGGAACAGATCATACTCGTGAATATATCCCTGTATTGGTTTATGGTAAAAATATCAAGACCAATATCAACCTGGGAACACGTACAACATTCGCTGATATAGCTTCGACTGTTGAAGAGTTATTACTAGGAACACAATCAGAAGGTAGTTTCGCAAAAGACTTATACCTGTAAGTTGCATTGTAATATTAATAGCGAAAGCCTTGGCATTTATGTCAAGGTTTTTTTTGTTTTTATTTCTCTTCATTCATTAACAAAATAGTTACAATTCAGATTCATTAAATCCATATTTTTCAGTAATTTAAGAGGCAAAATCAATAAACAAGCATCTATGTCTAGAACAAGATCTATCGTTTTATTCCTTTTTCTACTGTTGCCCCCCCCCCTCGTGGCACAACAACAGCATATCCAATTCAAACGCCTGACAATAAATGATGGTCTCTCCTTAAGCTCCGTCTACTGCATTTTTCAGGATTCCAAAGGCTTTATGTGGTTCGGAACGGAGGATGGACTCAATCGTTATGATGGGCAGAATTTCACCATATATCGAAGCAAAAGCAATAATGTGAATTCTATAGCCTACAAATGGATTGAAAAAATTATTGAAGACAGTAGCGGGAAACTTTGGTTTGCATCACAGGGTGGTTTGACTCACTTTGATATGGAGACGGAGAAATTCACTCAATTCACGACCCTTTCTGATCCCCCAAAACAAATTAGCAACGATACCATCACCCAGATTTTTGAAGATGAAAATAAAAACCTTTGGGTAGGTACAAATAATGGGCTAAACCTTATAGATATTCGAAGCTTAAATACTAAAAAGATAAAAAGTACTAAGGCCAATATATCGTGCAGAATAAACGCTTTCCTTACTTATCAAGATGAAACTCTTTTGATTGCTTCGGATAAAGGGCTTCTTTATTACGATAAAAATTCAGATGAAATTCGGACTAGCTCTTTTACTGAATTTAACTCAATAGAAGTTAATTGCCTTTATTCTCAAGACAATAAACTCCTAATCGGTTCATCTACCGGACTCTTTACATTAAACAGTCAAAACAACTTAAATCAGATCAGTTCTGATATCCTCCTCAATAAACAACATATTGAAAGCATTCATATCGATAAAAAAGAAAACCTCTGGATAGGGAGCCAGGAAGGGCTTTACAAAAAAAGGAAGGGCGAAAATCAGTTTAAACTATTCCTGGAAGCTCATGATTCTTCAAATAGCCTAGCGACCAATACAGTCAAGCCTATTATTGAGGACAAAAAGGGCAATATTTGGTATGGTACCTTTGGTTCTGGTCTCTATAAAGTTGATAGTAATAGCTGTATAATTAGTCATTACAGTCACAATTCAGCCGATCCTCAAAGCTTATCTCAAAATTCTATAAACTGCTTATACGAAGACAAATCAGGTTCGATTTGGATTGGAACCTTTGGTGCTGGTATCAGTATTTACGATCCTCAGGCACATAAATTTGAATTACTCAAACACAATGCTCTATCAACTAACAGCCTGGCAAGCAATTTTGTTTGGAGTATTTGGGAAGATCACAAGCAAATAGTATGGATTGGAACAAATGATGCTGGACTGAGTGCTTATGACAGATCAACAGGAAATTTTAAGCATTACACCTTTGATAATACGCCAGCTATTCGCGACGTTTATGAAGATAGCAGGGGACAAATCTGGGTTGGAACCCATGGCGAAGGCCTTTATAAGCTAAATCCTGAAACAGGACAAAAAACAAACTACAGAAACCATGCGAACAAAGCCAATAGTCTATCTCATAATTCAGTTCGCGTTATTTTCGAAGATAGTGAAGGTATCTTATGGATTGGAACCCGCCAGGGCTTAAACCGTTTTGACTCTAAAACAGAAACCTTTAAAAGGTATTTACACTCGAGTTCAGATCCACACAGTATCTCACACGATTTTATTTATTCTTCGATATATGAAGATCGTAATGGGCAACTTTGGATTGGGAATTATGGCGGTGGCTTTAACATTTTAGATAAGAAGACAGAAAAATTCACCTCCTATCAATTTATTCCAAACGCTAAAAACTCACTATCTGATAATATTGTCTTCTCTTTTTATGAAGATACTGATGGAGTCATGTGGATTGGCACCAATAATCAGCTCAATCGCTTCGATTCCGAGACTAAAATCTTTAAACATTTCTGTGTTAGCGAAGGACTACCTAATAATGTGATTTATGGCATTTTGCCCGACCATCAAGAGAATATCTGGTTGAGTACCAATTCAGGAATTTGTCGATTCAATACCAAAGATTTTTCAGTTAAAAATTTCACAATCCAGGATGGACTTCAATCCAATGAATTCAATGGAGGAGCCTTTCATAAGGGTAAATCAGGTCTACTCTATTTTGGAGGTGTTTATGGTTTAAACATTATCGATCCGAAAAAGGAAATCAAAGCTGAGCCCGTATATAATGCAATCATCACCAAGATGCAAATATTAGGTAAAGAGGTCGTTGTGGCTCAAGAGATAGATTCCATCAAAGACTATTGTCTGCACTACGACGCCATTAAGGATCGTTACAAGATTCAAAAAAGTATCATTTCTACGGATAAAATTATACTCGACTACCAGCAAAGACATCTCTCTATGGAGTTTTCATCTCTATCAAGCTTTTCACCTAAACAAATACGATACAACTATAGAATGCTTGGTCTTGATAAAAATTGGATTGATGCCGGGGAGCGAAATTTTGCATCCTACTCAAACCTAAAACCAGGTAAATATCTATTCCAACTAAAAGCTCTTAATTCTGATAGCATTGGGAGCACAGAGATTCGAGAATTAGGCATAAAAATCAATCCGCCTTTTTGGATGGAATGGTGGTTTATTTTGCTTGAGATACTACTGGTGATTGCCATCATCATTTTTAATTACAGATATTTATTGAAAATTAGAACAAACAAACTGCTTCGTGTTCAGAATGAAAAAATCAGCATTGCCAATCAAAAATTAACAAAATCGGAGCAACATCTCAAGGAACTCAATACTACAAAAGATACTTTCTTTAGAATTATTTCGCATGACCTTAAGAATCCTTTCACCAGTCTGATGTCGATATCTCAAGTGATACTCGAAAACTATGACGCTATAGATAAGGATGAAAAGAAAATGGGTGTTCAAAAAATTAATCAGGGCATCAATCATATTTATGCACTATTGGAGAATCTCTTAACCTGGTCGCGATCGCAAACGGGTAAGATTACATATAAACCTGAAAGCTGTGATCTTGCCGATCTGATAAAAGAAAACATCAATCTTTATATGATGAGTGCTCACAAAAAAGGGATTAAAATCGATTATCAGTTACCTGATAAAGTCATAGGTTATGCAGATAAAGAAATGATTAATACCGTCATTAGAAACCTGCTTAATAATGCCATAAAGTTCACTAAGCTGGATTCCACAATCAACATTTCGCTTAAATCAGAGGATTCGAACTATAAAGTAGAAATTACTGATAAAGGTGAAGGTATTTCAAATGAGAATATAGACAAGCTATTCCGAATCGATAAAAAATACAAGACTGTGGGAAGTTCTGGCGAAAAAGGAACTGGTTTGGGCCTACTCCTTTGTAAAGAATTTGTTGAAATCAATAAAGGTCAGATTGGCGTCAAGTCCACATTGGGGGAAGGCTCTTGTTTTTATTTCACGGTACCTAAGGCATCGAACTAAAGAAGCTCTATAATAACAACACCTCAAACAATTATAGTTTGAGGCGTTTTGCATTTACATTCATTGCTACTACACGTGTTTTATTTATTTCTCTGAGACCTTCAATAATTCATCAATCTTCTTAACCAATTCACTCAATTTCTCTTCGCTATAACCTACCGAAGTGTATACAACTTTTCCATTTTGATCGATAAGAAAGTTTCGAGGAATAAAGTCAGTCGCATATTGCTTATAAATAACCTGATTAAGATCTAATCCCGCATTAAATACAATGTCTTTGGTTTTTAACTTCTCCATTCTTTTTCTTACCACATCTTCTTGTTCACCTCGTGAAACCGCAAGTAAAACAAAATTATTAGAAGCAAAAGGCTTAATAATTTTATCAGGAAACTCGTAAAGTTCTTTCATACATGGTGCACACCATGTAGCCCAAAAATTAAGCAAAACAACTTTCCCTTTCAGATCCTTCAGTTTAATTTTTTGTCCATCTAACATATCAACTACAAAGTCCGGAGCCATATCACCTGTGCTAATCAATGTCGATTCCTTGATTTTTCTTTCACGCTCATCAGCATTCTTTTTATTAATTACAGCAGCTTCTTCTGGTGTAATTGATTTTACAGTCTTCATTTCTTCATCGGTGTAAAGATCAAGTATTAACACAGTACTTTCGTTAACTCTTTCGCCGTACTTTTTTATTAGGGCTTCTTTGGCCTCGCCTGAAACGCCCATATTCATTTGTTTAATTCGTTTAGTATCCAAACTAAACGCATACTCCTGAGTCACCTCTTCACCATTAATGATAAACATTTTTGCTGGTTTCTTACTATTGGAATCCTGAGCAAAAGAGCCCAAGGCACAGGCTAGGCTAATTAAAACGACAAATACTAATTTTACTTTCATATCTATATTATTTTTAAAATTGTTACTAAGCTTATTTTATTCTTTTTACAGAAAAAAGAAAAGCTCTATTAAATTAATCATACTAAGACTAACAACAATCATACTAAACAGTATTTTAATTTAAAGTAAATTTAAAATTCCACATAAAATAGAATGAGTCTTCCTAATTTGCATAAAGATTAAATTGGGATTCCTTACTTAAATCGATTTTAAAATACGCCTTAGTGCATGCCTCTTAAAATGCTCTAAATATTCTTCAAGCACAGAGTATGCCTTTCTTCCAACAAACTTGACTACTTCACAGAAGCCATATAAGCGATTAAGACCTAGCCAATTCAACAATTCAGGCTTGGTAAACTTAATAATCTTATCTACCTTATGGCTTCCAAAATTAAACCCACTATGCCTAAATTCAACCCAGTTAAAAACTACCAGAATACCCGCAAAACCATAGGGTATGTCACCAGAAAAGAAGCGACAGAAAAGGACTATAAACGAATCGGATTTATGTCTGGCTTGGAAGTTCATCAGCAGCTTAAAACCGAAAAGAAACTCTTCTGTCATTGTCCAGCAGGTGTCCTGCACAATCACAACGATTTTGATGCTGAGATTATTCGCCATATGCGTCCTACGCTTTCGGAGCTTGGCGAGTATGACGGAACGGCTTTGATGGAGTTTAAAACCCGTAAAGAGATCACCTATCGTTTGAATAACAATTCGGCTTGTACCTACGAAATTGATGACACCCCACCATTTATCATAAATAAAGAAGCCCTGGAATATGCGCTTGAAATCTCCTTGCTTTCCAATCTGAATATTGTGGGAGAAGTCCATATCACGCGTAAGCAGTATTTGGATGGCAGTATCCCCGCAGGTTTCCAGAGAACCGCTATTCTTGGAGTAGAAGGTCATATTCAGTTGAAAAACAAGAAAGTTCGTCTGATTCAGTTGAGTATAGAAGAAGACTCCTGCCGGGAAATCTCGGATATTGGTCACAATAGAGTCTACAAGACAGATCGCCTGGGCATGCCCTTAATTGAAACAGTAACCTATCCTGAATGTTATACACCTGATGAATTGAGGGAAGCAGCGGAATATATCCGTTTTCTTAATCGAAGTACAGGAAAAGTACGTACCGGCATGGGTGCTGGGCGCGAAGATGTTAATGTGAGTTGTAAAGGTGGTACGCGTATCGAAATAAAAGGTGTCGCTCATAATAAATGGATACCTGAACTTTCGCACAATGAGGCTTTCCGTCAATGGGCTTTGCTTCATGTGCAAAAACGACTGAAAGACCAGGTTAAAAACCCAGAGGCTTGGAAAATCAAAAGTCAAAAGATTGATCCTACTCAATTGAAGCTTGAAAACAAGTTGATGACAACTATCGATTTCTCCGAAAAAGAGGTTTATGCTGTCAATCTGGAAGGTTTCCAGGGTATACTCTCCCACTTTACCCAACCAGGTCAATGCTTTGCCAATGAAATCACCGATCGATTAAAGGTTGTGGCTTGTATCGAAAAGCCCAATATGATTCATTCGGAAGAAATTGATGGCTCAAGCATTGAGGCAGACTTTAATCAAATCAAAGAACTTTTAAAAGCAGATGATAAGGATGCTCAAATGATTTTCTGGGGTCCCAAAGACGACATACCTACGGCACTTGAAACCATAGAGGAACGCTGCACTATGGCATTCGATACCATCCCAGAGGAAACTCGTAAATCCTTTAAGGATGGGACGACCATCTTCGAAAGAGTTTTGCCTGGTGCCGATAGAATGTACCCTGACACCGATTCGGCTCCTATTCCACTGCCTAACGATTATATCGAAGGACTCAACAAGAATTTACCCATTGATATTTCCAAACGATATGAGCAACTCCGAAATTGGGGTATCCCAACTGATGCCGATCATTATATTTTAAGGAACAATTTGGTTCCGGTTATCGAGAAAATCGAAAAACTAAAGATCCCTGCCAAGTTTGTTGGAACCTTCTTCGCACATAACTTAAAATATGCAGAAGGGAAATACAAAAAGCACGACGAGTTCAAATATAATCGTATTGTAAAAATGTTTGAATACATACAAGAGAACAAACTTCATTATGCCATCTCCAAGCTGATGCTTCCTGTTCTATTAGAGCACCCTAATATGGATTTCTCATCGATTCTTACCAGCATTAATTTTAAGAAAAGAAATATTGAGGAATTACTGGCTCCTGTTAATTATCTGATTGAAAAATTCAGAGAGACCAATGGTCAAACTGATAAAAAGAAAACCGTTGATTGGATTATGGGCCAGCTTCACAAGCAGGCTACAGGAAATTTAGCATTAAGCGAATTGAAAACTAAAATCGAAAAAGCTATTAAATAGTCGACTATTATGGAAGATATTTTTCAAGGATATAAAGGCGGTGCGTTAGAAGTACTCAAAAAATATAATGTCAGAGTTTGGGGAACGGCAAAGATTACCACAACCCGTGGCGATTTTGAAGGCACCATTCTACCTCGATCGGAAAATGATGATGATCAGCATATTGTTTTAAAACTTATAACGGGTTATAATATTGGTGTTGATATCATCACCATAACCGACATGAAGGAAACTGGCTATAAAAAGGCCAATTATAAAATTCCCGAAAAGGAATTCCCGACTACAGAAGGCTTGCCTAATGTGAAGCTGTTCGGAACGGGAGGTACAATTGCCTCGCGTCTTGATTATAGAACTGGTGCTGTTATTCCAGCTTTCTCTCCGGGAGAATTGTATGGTGCTGTGCCCGAATTGGCTGACATTTGTAATTTAACTACCGAGAAGGTCTTTGCAGTATTCAGTGAGAATATGGGTCCCAAGCAGTATTTACAACTGGCTAAGGCTATTGGGAAAGAAATTGAAAATGGTATTGATGGTATTGTTATTGGTCATGGTACCGATACCATGCACCACACGGGAGCTGCCCTAACTTTTATGGTACAAAACTCACCTGTGCCTATTGTTATTGTGGGATCACAACGTTCGTCAGACCGCCCAAGTTCCGATGCCGCTTTAAACCTGATGCATGCGATGTTTGCTGCGGGAAATTCGGATATTGCTGAGGTCATGGTTTGTATGTTTGGGCCTACTTCTGACGAATATGGCTTATTACATAAGGGAACCCGTGTTCGTAAAATGCACTCCTCCTACCGATCGACCTTCCGTACCATTGGCGATACGCCGCTGGCTATGGTTAACCGTCATAAGATTGAGCCTATCAAAAAGGAATATAAACACAGACGTAAAGATAGGAATGTAACGATAAAGCCTTACTTCAGCGATAAGGTCACCATGTTGTATTACTATCCGGGCATGAAACCTGACGTTTTGGATGCTCTGGTTGACTGTGGTTATAAGGGAATCGTGTTTATTGGAACAGGCTTAGGTCATGTGAATAAAGAGCTGTATCCATCCATTGCTAGAGCCAAGAAAAAAGGCGTGTATATGTTTATGACCCTTCAAACCTTGTGGGGCTATGTTCAAATGTTTGTTTATGAAACCGGTCGTGAGATGATGGCCAGAGGCATTGTGCCTGGTGGCAATATGCTACCTGAGGTTGCCTATATCAAACTGGGTTGGGCATTGGGTCAGACTGACGACCTTGAAGAGGTGCACAAATTGATGATAACCCCTATCAACGATGAAATAACTGAAAGAGAACCTTATAATGGTTATCTGCTGTATCAGGGTGGCATTCCTGAAGTTGAAGCGTTTATTAAGGCAGTTCATAAATAAAACAAATTACTACCCTTCGACTCCGATCAGGGATCAGGAAGATAGAAATTGTATTAAAAACGCCCCAAACTTTAACTAGTTTGGGACGTTTGACTCAATACAAAATCGTATTACTTATAATTTTTCTTCTCAGTGATGTAATAAATCAATGGGACAATTAACAGAGTTAAGAATGTTGATGCGATAGTTCCACCCATGAGTGAAATAGCTAATCCCTGGAAAATCGGGTCGAATAAAATTACTACGGCTCCAATCACAACGGTTCCTGCTGTTAGTAGAATTGGTGTTGTTCTTACGGCTCCCGCTTCAATAACTGCCTCTTTTAAAGGACTGCCCTCAGCCAGTCGGAGGTTAATAAAGTCGATGAGCAATATGGAATTCCGAACCATGATACCCGCCAGTGCAATCAAGCCAATCATCGATGTTGCGGTAAAGAAAGCACCCATCAACCAGTGACCAACCAAAATACCTACAAGTGATAACGGAATAGCAACCATCATCACAAAAGGAACCTTAAAGTTTTGGAACCAGCCAATAATCAGCATATAGATTACGAGTAGAACCACAGCAAAAGCAGTTCCCAGATCGCGGAACACCTCGTAGGTTATTTGCCACTCACCATCCCACTTCAGACTATAATCATCCTCGAATAGAGGCTGTTGTGTATACTCCTCGGTTAAAGAAAAACCTTGTGGTACCTTAATCTCATCCAAGTTTTCTGAGATGTCCATAATACCATAAACCGGGCTTTCAAGTTTGCCTGCAACGTCAGCTGTCACATAAACGACACGCTTCTGATTTTTGCGGTAAATACTCTTCTCTTTGGTAATTTCCTTAATCTCCACGATATCGCCGATGGCAAGCATCTCACCTGTTTGAGTTAAAATGTTCACCTTTTTCAGATCATTCAAGCTTGATCTCTCCTCCTCTTTCAAACGTAGATTAATTCCAATTTGGTCATGCTCTTTTTCTCGATAGAACTGAGACACATCCTGTCCATTCAGGGTCATTGCAATAGTCTGAACAACTTGCTGTGTATTAACACCTGCCAACATAGCCTTCTCCTTATTCACATCAAACTGGTATTCTTTCTGATCATCTTCAATCAACCAATCCACATCAACCACATCAGGTGTTTTGCTAAATAGTGTTTTCAATTGAGAAGCAATAGCGATTTGTTCCTGATCATTAGGACCATAAATTTCAGCAACAAGAGTCGACATAACTGGAGGGCCTGGAGGAACTTCTACAACTTTAACATTGGCATTAAACTTCTTACCAATGGCTTGTAAACCTGGTCGCATCGCCTTTGCAATATCATGTGATTGTTCGTCTCTATCGTGTTTATGAGTCAGATTCACCTGAATATCGGCCATATTAGCCCCACGACGTAAATCGTAATGACGAACCAAACCGTTGAAATTCATTGGAGCAGCTGTTCCAATGTAACACTGATAATCCATTACATTGTTTTGCTGTGCTACATAGGCCGCAAGCTCTTTAGTGACCATTGCTGTACGCTCAAGAGTTGTCCCCTCAGGCATATCAATAATCACCTGAAATTCATTTTTATTATCAAAAGGCAACATCTTAACCGCTACCATTTTGAAATAAACCAAAGTAGTCGAGGCCAATAAAAGAACCGTTACTGAAATGATAAATGACCAGCGTAATTTTGGAGATTCCAACATAGGACGCATGGCTTTATTGTACAGTTTGTATATCAAACCATCCTCCAGCTTAAACTTACTCTCAATATCTTCTTCTTCATGTTCTCCGCCTTTCAATAAACGATAGGCTAAATAAGGCGTAATGGTTAAGGCAACCAATAGTGAAAATATCATGGCAATGGATGCACCAATAGGCATAGGGCTCATATAAGGACCCATTAAACCTGATACGAAAACCATAGGAAGAACTGCTGCAATCACAGTAAAAGTTGCCAGGATAGTTGGATTACCCACCTCGTCTATTGAAGTAAGAGCTGCTTCCATAAAGGATTTCTTCTTCATCTTAAAATGCCGGTGCATATTCTCTGCAATAATAATGGAATCATCCACCACAATACCCGTTACAAATACCAATGCGAAAAGGGTAATTCTATTTAAAGTATAATCCAGATAATAGTAGCTAAACATAGTCAATGCAAAGGTGATAGGCACCGATAGGAAAACCACTAAACCACCACGCCAGCCCATAGCTAACATCACCACAAAAGTCACAGCTAAAATAGCACCTAAAAGGTGTAATAAGAGTTCTCCTACCTTATCGGATGCAGTCGCGCCATAGTTTCGGGTCACTTCAACGTGAACATCAGAAGGAATCAAATCCTTTTTCAAAAGCTCCAGTTTATTTAAAATCTGATCTGAGATTTTCATCGCATCGGCACCTCTACGCTTAGCAATAGAAAGTGTTACAGCTGGATATTCACCTTTAAAAGAGGCCTGTTTATCGTTAACTTCTCCATAACCAAAACTCACATACTGAGAAGGAATTTCTGGTCCATCAACAACCTCAGCCACTTGTTTCAAATATACTGGGCTACCCATACTTATTCCTATAACCAGATTAGAAAGCTCTTCAGAATTCTCAATAAAACGACCTGTTTTAACAAGAAATTGATTGTCATTATTATTAAAAGAACCTGAACCCATTTGTTGGTTCGAAGCTTTAATTTGTTGAGCAATACTTAATGCATCAATATGGTAGTTGGCCATCAACTCGCGATTCAAAACAACTTGCATCTGACGTGAACGTCCCCCACGAATTGATGTTGATGACACTTCGCTAACTTTCTCAACCTCATTATTCAATTCCTGAGCCATTCGACGCAACTGAAAATCATCATACTTCTCACTCCAAAGCGTCAATCCTAAAACGGGAACATCATCAATTGCACGCGTTTTGATTAGTGGAAACGAAATACCTTTAGGCATTTCATCCATATGTTTCATGATCTCATTGTACATCTTGACAAGAGAACGCTCTACATCCTCTCCCACATAAAATTGCACAATCAGCATAGCCTGTTCCGACATGGAAGTTGAATACACATACTCTACACCTGGAATGTTAGCCACCACTTTTTCAAGAGGCTTCACAATTCTGGATTCAACCTCGGCAGGGCTAGCACCTGGATAGGCTAAAAAGATATCGGCAATGGGTACATCAATCTGAGGTTCCTCTTCTCGAGGTGTTAGGTACGAACTATAGGCTCCAATGATCAAAAAAGCAATCATTAATAGAGGTGTTAGTTTCGATTTTATAAAGAGTTTGGCAATTCCGCCAGCAAATCCTGTTTTCATATGTTTATAATTTCATGTTCTGCCATATGGATATCGCCAAATAATCATCTTCCTGTGTGTGGAAAGCTTTGATTATGGCTCGTTTCATATGATATAGAAAATTAGTCTTGTTTTTTTGAGAAACTTAATTGATTACTTCACGCTGCTTACTTTTAGTTTAGCGCCATCCCAGATTTTACCTTCATAGGATAAAATATATTTCTCACCCGAACTTAAACCTGAAAGAACTTCAATTGAATTTCCATATGTTTTCCCAACACGAATCCAACGTAAGAGGGCTGTTCCACTCTGACTTAAAGTATATACACCTATTAGTTGTCCTCTTTCTACCAATACCGATTTTGGAATAATAATGCGATTTGATTCTCCCATACAAATAGAAACTTTTGCAAACATGCCTGTGTAAAGTTTCAATTTAGGATCTTTAATCTCATCAAGTTGTAATTTAACTTCAAACTGATTGCCAGAATCAAGAGCTGAAGGGTTTATTTCAGAGACTATAGCCTGAAGACGGCGATTATTCAGTGCTGGCAATTCAACCTCTACATAATCGTTAAGCTTAATCTGTGAAATCTCCGACTCAGGAATACGAGCAAGAACTTCATAATTCCCTTTTTTCTCAATCGATAATAATGGCATTCCGGGAGAAGCCAAATCACCGGTCTTTACAAAATGCTTGGTAACACGACCTCTGTATGGTGCTCTAATATTCGCATATTTCAAACTTTCGTTTATGGAAGCCAACATGCTCTTTGCCGCTTCCAATTTCGATTCAGCAACTTTTTTCTGAATTTGCATATCTTCCAATTCTTTCATCGAAGCTGATTTCTTATCGAATAAGGATTGATAACGCTCCAAATTCTTTTCAGCGTCAGCTAATAAGGTTTCTGAAACTGCAATATTAACTTCAGCTTGCTTTTTATTTGCAAGAATATCATTATTGCTGATTTGTAATAGAAGTTGTCCTTTACTAACCGTCTCTCCTATTTTCACATGTATTTTTTCAACTTGTCCCATAATTCGGGTGCTCAATTTCGAAGATGTAGCAGCCTCAAGTTTACCTGTAAAACTCAATAGTTCTGGCTGCTGAACATTTTTTGCTTGTGCAACCTCTACAATTAGGTCGAAACCCTCTGCTTTCTTTTTAGCTGGTTCATTGCTACATGAAGCTAATAATCCGAGTGCAATAAAAAGGCTTAAATAATATCGTGTGTTCATAATATGTTTATTGGATGATTGTTATCGATTTTTTGATTTTATTTTAATTCTTTTTCTAAAAGAAATTCCAGGTAAAACTTAGCTGAATAGTAATTATTAATAGCATTCAGATATTCTAAATTTTTAGTTGCGTAAAGGGTTTCTGATTGGATTAAATCAGTCATTTTCTCCAAACCTTGTTTAAAACGGTTGGTACGAATTCTCAAAGCTTCGCCTGACTGCTCTTTAGCCAAACGTCCAGTTTCAATTTTCTGAATACTCAAAACCAATGAACGTTTAGCTTCTTTCACCTTCAGGTTATTTTGCTCTAGATAATCATCGAAATCAAGCTTTTGAAGTTGAAGCTCTGCTTTTGCTTTTTTAATCATACCAATGTTCTTATAGCCTTTAAATAAATCCCATGATAATGAGGCTCCAATCATATAATTATTAGCACTTGTACCTAAGAATTCTTTATCGTTCCATTCATAGGCTCCAAAAGCATTTAAGCGAGGTAAGAACTTATTTCGGGCTGATTTCAACATTTGCTCCTTGGCCAAAACACCTTTCTTGTAAGCTAAAATATCTGACCGATCTTCGTTGGTCTTCTCATCATCAACACGTGACCCCATAAATGGCTCCTGAAAGGGATCAGAAGCGATTAAATCATTCGATGATTCAAATCCTAGCAGAAAAGCTAAATAATCTACTGCTCCTTGACGTTGATTCTTTGTTTGGTTCAGTTGATCTTCAACCTCTAATGCACGAACCTTGGCAGCTAAAACATCAACTTCCTTAATCAAATCCTCTTCAAAGAAATCTAAGCTTTGTTTTAAGTTAGCATCAGTACTTGCTTTAACTTCTTCAAAAACATTGACCGCTTCTTGTGCGATCTGTAATTGTTTATAGGCTTTTTTCACTTCGAACTTGACATACTCTGAGGTTCTTTCCGATTGCAAACTCACAGCCTCATAACCATATTTAGCTGCTTTGCGTTCATGTATACCGTCGAAATTTAAAAGAGGTTGTTCTACTTTAATCTGAGTTTGAAAATTCTCCATAGAACCTGGATCATTTAATAATACAGGATTAAAGTCAGCAGTTGTAACGACCTCTTGCTTCAGTTTAAATCCAAAACTCGCTAAAGGATCATTTGTTCTAACTGCTGTGTGGGATAAATTAATTCCTGGTAAGAACAAGGAATGAGATTGTAGATAACTTGCCTTTGCAATATCTACTCGGGCTTTTGATTTTTGAATCTCTTTATTATTCTCTTCAGCCTTTAAAAGAGCTTCCTCTAGACTAATGTTATTACCATTGGTCTGAGCAAGAGCAAAAAAGGGAATAAAAAACACTAAAAAGATAATCAATCGATAGGATAACTTTTGCATATATTTTTGATTTTGGATTCTTTTACGTCTCAAAACTATATAAAAACAAGCACACATCCAACTATCTACATATCTAAACTATCTATCTTGTCATAGATTAACCACATCATTTTTTATATTAAAGAAAATTAGCACTTTAGCTCGATAACTGCAAATTATATTTTGTATTAAATCTGATAGGTTTATCTTTGCCAACTATATCATGAAAAAACAAAAATCCAGTTTGATGATTTTTCTTTTAAGCTGGATCGTAAAAATTGAAGACTAGACTTATAATACAACTAATAAAACCATGAGAGATTCAATAGTAATATTATGTGGCGGAGGACCTGCTCCGGGAATAAACACAGTAATAAGTAGTGTAGGAAAAGTTTTCTTAAGGAATGGCTACCGCGTCATTGGAATGCACGAAGGATACAAAGGTCTTTTTTCTGAAACTCCTGAAACTCAGGATCTGGATTTCCCATTTTTAGATGGCATCTTCAGTAAGGGTGGTTCTTCTCTTAAGATGAGTCGTTTCAAGCCCAAAGATTCGGATTTCAACACGAACTTCTTCGTTAAGAATAATGTCAAACTATTGGTTACTATTGGTGGTGACGATACGGCTTCAACAGCCAATCGTATTTCTAAATATCTGGAAGACAACCAAATTTCAATCTCAAATATTCATGTTCCTAAAACCATTGACAATGACCTTCCATTGCCAATAGGCTCTCCGACCTTTGGATTTCATTCAGCAAAAAACGAGGGGGTTCGTATAGCAACAACGGTCTATGAAGATGCACGCACCTCACAAAACTGGTTTGTGTTGTCAGCAATGGGACGTGAAGCAGGTCACTTAGCTTTTGGTATTGGAGCATCCGCTCATTTTCCAATGATTATTATTCCTGAGATGTTTAATAAGACAAATATTTCTGCTGAAAAAATCGCTAATTTGGTTATTTCATCAATCATCAAACGTCGAATCCTAGGTCTGAATTACGGAGCTGCTATCATTAGCGAAGGGGTTTTCCATTTTATGGATACGAAAGAAATTGAGAGTACAGGTATTAATTTCACTTACGATGCACATGGTCATCCAGAGTTATTTAATGTGAGTAAATCACACGTATTCAACATGTTTATTCAACGCAAGATTAAATCTTACAATCTAAATATTGGGACTCGCCCAGTAGAATTAGGTTTCGGATTGCGTTGTTGTCCTCCTGTAGCTTACGACTTGGATTTATGTACCATGCTAGGAAATGGTGTATACAAGCTATTTAAAGCTGGACAATCAAAATGCATGGTAACTGTTGATCCCAAAGGAGATTCTTCGCCTCTATTTCTTAAAGATGTTGAGGATGAAAACGGAAAGGTAAAACCTCGTTTGGTTGATGTCAATAGTGAAAAAGTTGAAACAGTCATGAATAATAACCTACACTACCTGTGTGAGGAAGACTTGGAAGCTGCTAAAGCATACCTACCAGATGCAGAGAACTACTTATTTAAAAAGATCTTGAACTGGGAATAAACTATCCCACACGATAAATTTTAAAACCCATTTCGTTTCGATTTGGGTTTTTCTTTTATAAAGTAGGTCCTTTTCAAGGCTGATAAGAACCTGATTTTTGATAAATATTTCTATTGTAGATTTTTTTCGCTAATTTGTATACTGCTATTAATCAAATCAAAAGGAAAAATGGAACTAATTAGTCATTATAAAATTTTTCATAACAAAAGATTTGTTGTTGAATATCATGAAGGTGTAGGTACGCTTGAAGAAGTTAAAACTTTCAAAATAAAAGAGGCGAACGACCCAAGCTACTCGCCCGACTTTGATTTACTCATGGATATTAGAAAGGTTACTATTAAAGGGATAAAAAATGATGTAAAGGAATATATCGAGTTTGCAAACTCTCACCAAGGCATTTCTGGACATCGTAAATTAGCTGTTATTACCAATACGCCTCGCCAGGTCATTTTCTTTGCCTTTCTGAATATGTTTAAAATGAAATTACCCCAAATCATGAAAATATTTAGCTCTGTGGAAGCAGCGCTGCTCTGGCTTGGGGAACCCATTTCATTAGAGGATATGGATTCTTGCTTAAATAATTTGAAGGATAAGGCTAAATCATATTTATAGAACAAATTCCCTATAAACTCGACTTTAAATTTAAAGTGCTAAAAAAAACAGCTCACTATAGACATCTGACAGATAACTCATTAGTCATACTGTATTAAATTGTTTTCAATAAAAAGTCAGCAAACACTTGTTTTATATAATAAAAGCAATACTTTTGTCATCGCTTTGAAGCTATACAAACTCTGTAAGTTGATAAGTTTAAACTGATCAATCATTCTTTTAATAAGAATTCGATATAAAGATCTTTCTCACACCTGGCTTCCACCTGTGTGAGTTAAGCTAAACCGTCATCATTTATTTGATGACGGTTTTTTGCTTTTAATATTTTTCAAGGCAAAGCATCAGACCAGCAACTCACAGGTATCATCAAATAAAAATATTTTTATTTGCTTTATCATGCCTTACTGATAAAAAAACAGCATATCACTGACTAATAGAACCTTCTCTCGAATACCTCAAGTACTAACAAACATGGGTATTTTCCATTAACATCTCCTAATGGAAATCAAAATCAACAGAATTGACTTTCACTATTGTTTTATTAAATAAAAGGTCTACTTTTGCAGCTCTTCTGAACAAAACGAGAATTTCTGGTTTCATACTTCAAACTCCGATTTTGTAAAGAATTTAATCGATCAATTGTCCTGCATTATAGGATCAGATATAAAGATCTTTCTCACACTTGGCTTCCACCTGTGTGAGCTAAGCTAAACCCTTATCATTTATTTGGTAAGGGTTTTTTGCTACTAAATTATCACGTTTTCACCTCTCTAAAAAATCATAATTTATCTACTTTCAAAATGAGTTTTCTTATTTAAAATGACTCTAATCACAAATAAAAACACACATACACCAAACCGTAAAATACTGCATATCAATCCATTTTCAATGTAATAACAAAACTCAAATAAAAGTTTTATGTTGCCTCAACACTAAGTTTAATAGAGTTCCTAGTATTATTTAAATAATGGCGTTGCTATATCTAATAAAAAGAATACTTTTGCGGCTGCTTTTTACAACAAAACTTAAAAATGGAAAACACTCAATTCATTATTCAGAAGGACAACACAGCGAATCCTGGACCATTAGGACTTTGCGGATTTGGATTATCAACTATCCTATTAAATCTTCATAATGCAGGTTTATTCGGAATGGATACTATGATTCTTGCAATGGGAATCTTTTTTGGAGGAATCACACAAATCATTGTGGGAACTATGGAATGGAAGAAAAACAACATCTTCGGAACCATGGCTTTTACATCTTACGGTAGTTTTTGGTTGATTTTGGTATGTCTATTAACAATGCCTAAAATGGGATTAGGAGAAGCACCTACATCTACTTCAATGGGATATTTCCTATCAGTTTGGGGTATTCTTTCGTTAGGATTCTTCGTAGTAACTTTAAAGTTAGGTAAGGCTATGGCAATTCTATTTGCTTCTGTAGTATTATTATTTGCTTTATTAGCTGCTGCAAACTTTACAGGCAGCCACATGATTCATACAATTGCAGGTATCGAAGGTGTTATTTGTGGTTCTATAGCTATTTATATCGCAATGGCTCAACTTTTCGAAGCTGTATATGGCAGACAAATACTTCCTTTGAAGTAATATATATAAAGATCTTATTTACACTTGGCTTCCACCTGTGTGAGTAAGTTAAGCCCTTATCATTAATTTGGTGAGGGCTTTTTTAATTGGCTTTATTTTTCCTCTTAGAGAAGTATTGGTATATTTAGTAGACATGAATCAAAATCCCCTACTATGGCAGATTTAATCCATATTGTCTATTTGAGTTATTCCGAAAAAGAATTATCCGAAAGTGAATTGAATGGCTTTCTGGCAACAATTCGTAGAAAAAATGAGATTCAAAATATCACTGGCTTACTTTTATATAATGATGAAGCCTTTATTCAAGTCATTGAAGGTAAGCGAGAAATAATACAGAATCTTTTCAAACTCATATCTAAAGATTCACGACATTCCAACATGGTTAAACTTTTGGAAGAGCCAATTGAAAAACGAGATTTTCCTGGTTGGTCAATGGGATTTCGTAAGCTGAATAAACAGCAAACCCCTCGAGTACCCGGCTACTCGGATTTCATGCAAAATAAAGATGCTATAATGGATTGTAGTGATGCAGTTATGCATCTTTTATATAGCTTTCGAAAACACACATAAAGCCAAACATCCTAAAATAAAAAAGAGACGCAGTACCTCATACGTCTCTTTACATTTATTCTAAAAAATACAATCGACTTCTTTCTCTTCCGCTTTCAGGTCTTCAAGTTCATCCAGATCTACAAGAGTGAAATCTTCCTGATAATCCGATAAGGATTTATAAAAACTATAACACATGACAATCAAAATCAATGAAAAAGGTATTGCCGTCAATATCGATGCCGTTTGCAAAGCTGTCAAACCTCCTCCAATCAAAAGGATTGCGGCAAGTAATCCTTCCATAGATGCCCAAAATATCTTCTGCCCCTTTGGTGCATCGTGTCGTCCGCCAGAAGTCAATGTATCCACCACAAATGAGCCTGAATCTGAAGAGGTAACAAAGAAACTAGCCACCAAAATCACCGTAATGATCGACGAAAAGGTTGTGAATGGATACTGCTCGAGAAGGTGATATATGGCAGTTGCTACATTATTATTCACTGCTTCAGTAATCACGTGGTTTCCTATCAATTCCTGAAAGATGGCAGATCCTCCAAACACAGTTAACCAAAGCATGGTCAATAAGGTTGGCACCAGCATAACACCTAAAATAAACTCTTTGATTGTTCTTCCTTTTGAAATTCGGGCTATAAAAATCCCAACAAAAGGCGACCATGAAATCCACCATGCCCAGTAGAAAACTGTCCATGAGCTTTGCCAATTTTTAGCTTTACCTACTCCGTTGTAGGTATTCGTCCAAAAACTCAATTCGAAAAATTCACCGATATAATGCCCTATATTTTGAATAAAAGATTTGAATAAGAACAATGTTGGACCTGCAAAAAGCATAAAAATCAACAAGAATATAGCCAAGCGCATATTCCATTCACTCAACTTTCGTATCCCCTTGTCTAAACCTAAAATTAGAGAGAGTGTTGCGAAAAGAGTGACAACAACAATTATGATAACTTGAACACGATCACTGTTTTCCCACTGAAAAAGGTATTCCAAACCAGCATTAATTTGTTGAGCTCCTAGTCCTAAAGATGTTGCCAAGCCAAATAGGGTTGCAATCACCGAAATGATATCAATTACGTCTCCTATAGGCCCATAAATTTTATCACCCAACAAGGGGTGAAAGATAGACCGTATGGTCAAAGGCAATTTCTTGTTAAATGTAAAAAAAGCCAGGGCTACCCCAACAATTGCGTACAATCCCCAGGCGTGAACGCCCCAATGCAGAAAAGTAATACCCATTGATGTTTTTGCAGCAAATACATCAGCCCCTGGAGATTTCAGGAAAGGGTTACTATTAAAATGAAAGATAGGCTCAGCTACACTCCAAAACAAGAGGCCTATTCCCATTCCTGCACTAAAAAGCATTGCAAACCAGCCCATTCTCGAAAACTCAGGTTTGGCATCCTTACCACCAATTTTAATCTTGGAGAATTTTCCAAAACCAAGATATAAGGCAAATATTAGTAAGGCATTTACCAAAAGGATGAAGAACCATCCAATTTTATTAGCAACAAAGTTTTGTGTATCGGCAAACCATTGTTCCATAGGCTTGCCAACGATTAATGTCGTACTTACCAGTGCCGCTATTATAAGTAAAGAGGTGATAAAAACCGGTCCGTTGGCTTTTATTCCTAAAAATGTTTTTTTGTCACTTCGTATTATTTCACTCATTCTATATAATTCCTTTTTGATTAAAAGTAGTAGCCTATATTAATATTGAAACGCATCTCCCAGTCGGCGTCACGAGTTCCTGCAGCCAAGGCATTGGTCCACTCAGATCCTAACCAAGGTTGATTTTTAGCCGCAGCCAAATCGAAATAGGTGTAAATATTACCTGCGGTAAACATGGCACCCGTTACATTCATGATGGAGTTTTCGAAATGACTTTCAGCCTTATCCATATACCCAAAATCGTTATAGATAACCACACTCGATACAAGCCCCCATTCAAGAGGAATGGCATAACTTAAGCCAAGGGTATATATGCTTGCTTCGGCGGCAACCAAATAAGGCGCACCATAAGCCGTCATAGCGATCACATCATCAGGTTCTCCAGTCAAATTTTCAGGACTGTATTTGTAGTTGGCTATCTGGGCTTTTACACCGAATTTACCCGCTTGAAGTTCGTAGTAGGTAGCTAAAGCATAGTGTTCTCCCATTTGTTCAGTATCCAAATTGAACAGAGCTCCATGTTGCGCTGAAACACCAAAGCGATGCTTGGCATTCGCATTATCAATTTTATAAGATAAATTTCCATTCAATTGATTCACCTCTTTATTTCTAATATTGAGATTGCTATCACCATTCAAATCGATTGAACTGACATCATAAGAATAACGACTATTTGAGACATCGGAATTACTCCCAAAGCGAAGTTCTTCGGCATTCTTAAAGAAAGCCAAGCTGTAGTCCCATTTTTCACCCAGATGAATAAACTTAAGCCCCATATCGTGATCATCTTCGAGACCAACATAGTAATTTAAGCTAAAGAACCAGGAGTTTGAATTGTATTTTGTGATGCCAAAAGGTACTTGAATCAAACCGAATTGCAGCTCGTCATTTTCATTAAAATTATAAGCAATCCAGCCTTGTTTTAACATAGCGCCTCCAAAATCTTGAGAATAGAATCGATATTCTGCATTGAATTTTAAGCCTTTATATTCTGCTTTGGCATTCAATCGGAACACATCGTAACCCAAATCGCCACCACGTTTTTTTTGTGCGTCTTTCCAGCTGGAATAATTGTAATTGAATCGCAATGCTCCGCCAATGTCGACAAGAGGTTTCTCCTGTGCACGCACGGAAATAGTGGACATGAGGAAACAGATCCCCAGCCACGTTTTTAAATAAAACATAAAAGAGTATTAGATGAATATAACATGCAGAATAATGGGTGCATGCAATTGGATTCCGTCTAAAAAACGGAAATTTAGGAAAGCTTAGATGTTGGTGGTGGAATGAATTTATTGGACAGTATCCTGAAAATTAGAAACTGAAAACTATAGATTCTGGTATTCCTTTTATCGTGAAGTTCACTTGGTTTTAATCCCATAGCGCGCAAATGTAGTCATTAATTACTCCCTCGCAAGATAATTAACTGATTTATAGATGCATTTTATTTTGAAACCGATCAACAATCATCCAACTACTGTTAAGCAAAGTCAACGATATACGCTGATATAAAGTTAAATGATGGATGCTTAAGTTGACTTTTGTCTCATGAAACAAAAGATCTCATGACTTGGCTCAAATAAGACCAATCATCACATAAATCTTAAAGTTTATTCCTATACTGGAGTATTTTCACAAGAGTAAAATTTAATACCCCAGTATAAGTCTTCATCTTAGAGTACAGGATTAGAATCACAAATTTTGTAGCTTTGAAAACAGTGATAAGACCTACAAACACCTAAACCTATAAATATGATTTTATTAGATAAGCCCTATGTTTCCCAATTTCTAAAGGACACAATTACCAAATATAATTTTTCAGCACTTGATACAGGCAATATTATTGAAGATGGAGAAATCGCTTTGATAAAGCCTGAGGCAATCATCCAGCAATTTGAGCACGAACCCAATAGTCGTCTTTATACCAATTCAGAGAATTCAATAAATTGGGTCAGCACGCATTTAGCCTTTACAAAGCTTCCTGAATATATCAAGCTCTTCAAAAACAAGATTGAATTTAGAAAATTGATCAAAAGTATCTATCCCAATTTCTTTTTTAAGGAAGTTTCTCTTCAAGATCTTGATCATATTAACTTAGAAGATCTTCCTATGCCATTTATTATCAAACCAACGGTTGGCTTCTTAAGTTTGGGCGTCCATAAAGTCGTAAATAAAGAAGAATGGCTTAAGGTGAAGCAAGACATACATAAGGAATTTAGCAATGCTAAAAGCTTATTTCCAATCGAAGTAATCAATGCCTCATCTTTTATCATCGAAGAAGTGATTGCAGGAAATGAATTTGCTTTCGATGCCTATTTTGATGAAAAAGGAGAAGCTGTCGTTCTTGGTATAACACAACATTTATTTGCATCTGAAAAAGATGTGAGTGATCGTGTTTATTTCACTTCAAAAGAGCTTATTCAAACTTACTTGCCTCAATTCACACTATTTGTTAAGTCTCTGGGCAAACAAGCCGATATTAAAAACTTCCCTGTTCATATTGAGGTTCGTGTAGATCATAAAGGCAAGTTAATCCCAATTGAAGTAAATCCTATGCGATTTGGAGGCTGGTGTACCACCGCTGACTTAACTCATTTAGCAATGAGTTTAAATCCTTACCATTGCTTTTTAAAAAATATCAAACCTGACTGGGAACAGATATTAAATGATATGGATGATGAGATTTACAGTTTAATCATACTTGATAACTCAACAGGTATTTCGTCTGGGAACATTGCACAATTTGATTACGAAAAGCTCCTTAAACAATTTTCAAACCCACTGGAATTACGCAAAATCGATTACAAGACCTATCCTATTTTCGGGATGTTATATACCAAAAGTGAGAAATCTAAATTCAGAGAGATAGAAGAAATCCTAGTTTCAAATCTTCGCGAATTTGTCACAGAAAAATAGAAATGATTAACATACTATATATAAAGAGGCCTGGCAGATTGTTAGACCCTTTATGTATCAGGCTTTATAGAACCATTTATACTTCACCCAATGTTCGACCCGTCTCTCGTAGTTTGGTAACCGATTTAGCATCACCAATAACCTGAGAGCTGTATATACCATGATGCCCCGAAATGAGATAAGCCACAATACAGGCAATAGCAACATAGGGACTACAAGCTATACCGAAGAGCTCGATGGCCATAATACTGGATGCTAGTGGTGTATTGGATGCACCGGCAAAGACAGCTACAAAACCCATTGCTGCCAGGAGACCGACCGGCAGTGGAAGAAACAGAGACAAAGCACTACCCAAAGCAGCTCCTATAAAGAATAAGGGCGTCACCTCTCCCCCTTTAAAACCCGCCCCTAGCGTAATAGCTGTCAGTAAGAGTTTAAAGAAAAACACGTAGGGAGCCTGCTGTACCGTAAAGGACTCAACAATAGTAGGCAAACCTAAACCCAGGTATTTGGTCGTTCCCAAAAGTCCTGCAATGGCTATTATCAAAAGCCCCCCAAAGAAAGGTCTCATGTAGGCTTTTTTGATGAATTTGCTACTGATTTTACTGTAAGAAGTTGTCAGCTTAATAAAGCTGAGAGAGGCTAAACCAAAGCAAATACCTACCAAAATCGTGATAAGAAGAGCTTGCAGATTCATATCGGGCACAAGGCCTAAAATGTAATGGGAATGGGATACGCCATAAGATTTGGTGACATAATCAGCCATAAAGGAAGAAGCAAAGGCCGGGAAAATAGCATTGTACTTGATTTTTCCCATGTGATAAACCTCTAATCCGAAAATTGCTCCGGCAAATGGCGTTCCGAAAACAGCACCAAAACCGGCACTCATTCCTGATATTAAAACAATCCGTCTATTATACTTGCTTAGTTTAAAAACACGGCTAAGTTGATCGGAAATAGCAGCAGCCATTTGGATTGCTGTTCCCTCACGACCTGCCGATCCACCAAAGAGATGGGTAAACACGGTTCCTCCCAGAATAAAGGGAGCCAATCGAAAAGGAATGATCTTTTTTGGCTTATGAATGTTACTGATCACCAGATTATTTCCTGGTGCAATTTCTTTTCCCCAACGGTAGAACACGTAGCCCAAAAGAATTCCTGCCAAAGGCAAAAGATAAATAAGCCACTCATGTGCATTTCTAAAATCGGTGGCATATTCCAAACTGATTAAAAAGAAGGCACAGGCCGAACCCACACAAATGGCAATGACCATAGATAACAATAGCCACTCTAATATGGATAAAAGAGCAGGTTGCTTACTTAGAATAAATTTACGAGCAAGTGAATATGAGCTGTACAGATTTTTTTGCATAACAATCCTGTGAAATTGAAAAAAATATTCGCAGGAGTCATCAGCCATTGGGCAGTTAAGTAGGAAAACTCCATTTCCTTTGGGTTGACAAATTTATGACTTTTTTTTAAGATCAAAAATCTCTAGGTCAAAAAAAAGCTTATCTAAGTTCGCAGAGCAATATAATGTCACAAATCAATCTTTTGTAATTGTTGTCTTTTCATTAAAAAAAATAAATAAAGATTAAACCACTAAGCACACTAAGAACGCTAAGAAATAATGTATATCAACTTTGTGTTCGTTGCGTTCTTTGCGGTTAATATTAATGATTTATGAAATCACAGTGGAATTTCGTAAATTAGATCGTATGTGTTTTCAATAACAATCAAGCTCTACCCTTGTCTCTAACACGAATAAATCTTCAATAATTCATAATACTCACTTTAAAAATATGAAGCTATGGGAACCAATTATTTATGCCCACATTGCAGAGGAATATTGAATGTTAAGGGGCATATTATTTTGTCTGCAAAAAATTCTAAAGATGAAAGTGGACTGCTTTTGCTACATCCTGAGATCGGCAACTATACCAGTTATAAGAATACCGAATTTAAGCTCACTATTGGCGAAAAACTTTCTTTATACTGTTCTATTTGTCATTCAACTCTAGATAGCAATAAACACGAAAACTTTGCACAAATACAGTATCAAAACATCAAGGAGAAAGAATCTACAGTTATTTTTTCTAAAATTTATGGCGAAAAAGTAACGCATCTTTTGGAGGATAAAAAGGTATTCTCTTACGGTGAACATTGTAAAAAATATGCTGATCCTGAATGGTTTTTATAGAGATCTATCGATTATAAAAGAGGGTGTCCGTCTACTTTATGGACACCCTCTTTATCAATATCTAAAATTCTAACCGTTTATTGGGCTCTTTCGTATTGACAACAGCCAGGTAATTTCTTGTAGGCCTCATCACTTGCCTTATGCATCTCGGTATCGTAGCCTACTTTAGCTATTGCCATATGCACTTTATGAAGGTTTGTTTTCGACTCATCAAAGGTCACTTCTATCATCTTCGTTTTCTTATCCCAATCAGCAGAAGTGACTCCTTCAACTGCTTTGGCAGCTTTTTCAATTGTTTTTTCACACATGCTGCAATTGCCAAACACCTTGAATTTTCCGGTTTTGTTTTGTGCAAATAAACTTGCAGTTCCCATTATAAAAATAACCAGTAGACTTAATAATTTTGTTTTCATCTTTTAAAATTTTAATTCTGTCCCGATAAAGTTCGGGATCAGGATAACACATTTGTTTATAGAATTATTTTCTATCGTACTGACAACAGTCTGGTAATTTCTGATAGATCGAATCAGAAGCCTTATGATTTTTTGTATCGTAACCCACAGCAGCAATCGCTTTTTCAACGGCATCAACATTGTTTGAACCCAATTCAAAATCTAAATTTAGGGTATGTGTCTCTCCGTTCCAATCGGCACGAACAACACCTTCAGTAGACATGGCAGCCTCTTCAATTATTGCTTTACACATATCACAATTCCCATTAACCCAAACAGAGGCTTTTTCCATACGGGAATATTGACAACATTCAGGCAATTCGGTATATACCTTATCGTCTGCACGCAAAGCACCTGCATCATAGCCCTTTTCGGTAATTGCTTTTTGCACTTTTTCAGGATTCACTTTTTTCGCATCGTAATGCATCGTAAGTTCCTTAGCTTCCTTATCCCAGACAGCATGAGCAACACCCTTCACTCCATAGGCAGCCATTTCAATATTCTCTTTACACATTTCACAAGCACCATTTACAAAAAACTTAGCCTCATCCAGACCTGACATCATTTTTTTAGTCTCTCCTCCATGATTATGACCTGCAGGAGCAGCTCCTCCAGCAGGATTCATCATACTTCGTAAACCAACCAGTTGAGCCGCAGCATCGATTTTAAATACACCATTGGTTGCAATTTCCTCACCTTCCTCTAAACCTTCCGAGATCACATAATAGGCACTTGCTTCTGGCCCTAAAACAACTTCGCGATAAAGAAATGAAGGTGATTCTCGATCGGCAATTTTCACATAAACCACTGATCGTTTCCCTGTCCACAAAACAGCAGACTTAGGCACCATGATCACACTGCTACTTTCAGCAATTTCAGATTCTAAAATGCCTTGAGCAAACATTTCTGGTTTTAATACCTGTTCCTTATTTGTGACTTCCAATCGAACTTTAGCCACACGGGTTTTCCCATTAATAAAAGGATCGATATAAGTCACCTTTGCCGTATAAGATTTCCCTGGCAAACTCTTCAGATAAAAACTCACCTTATCCCCCAATTTAATCCATGGCAAGTCACTCTCATAAGCATCAAACATCACCCAAACTTTTGAAAGATCAACGACTTTAAATAAAGCCTTACCTTCTTTCACATAGTCGCCCAAAGCAACGTGTCGCATGCTTACAGTTCCTGTAATAGGTGATAATATATTGAAATAAGCCTGAGGCTCTCCATTTTCTTCAATCGCTGCAATTTGCTTATCTGTTAAATCCCAAAGTTTCAACTTACCTTTAGCAGCAGTATATAAACCAGGACGACTTTCTTTAAAACTAATTGCCTCAAGCAGTTCTTTCTGAGCACTCAACAATGCCGGAGAATAGATACTTGCAAGTTTTTCTCCCTTACGGACATACTGCCCCGTATAATTAACAAAGAGCTTCTCGATACGGCCACCAAAACGGGCAGTTAGTTCTGAAATATTTCGCTCGTCAACCTGAACTTTTCCCTGAAGGTTGATTGTCTTTATTGGTGTTCCCTTTTCTACTCTTATTGTCTGAATAGAAGCTAACTTAGCTGCCGATTCCGACATTACAATTTCATT
The DNA here is from genome assembly GCF_003863355.1 of Ancylomarina euxina. Classification (GTDB taxonomy): domain Bacteria; phylum Bacteroidota; class Bacteroidia; order Bacteroidales; family Marinifilaceae; genus Ancylomarina; species Ancylomarina euxinus. The sequence goes on from NZ_QQWG01000006.1 coordinate 141,894, forward strand.
AGAATCCACATCATCACCACCCGATTGCATGCTTTTTAACGGAATTAAATCCATAGCACATATAGGACACAAGCCCGGTTTATCCTGCTTGATTTGTGGGTGCATAGAACAGGTCCAGATTTTTGGATGTGATGATGTGTTGATGTGTTGATGCGATGATTCGCTCACATCATGATTGCTGAGCGAAGTTGAAGCATGATTTGTTGATTTGCCAATGACAAAACCGACAATACTCCCAATCACAAGTATGACTGCAATCAGTTTTATATTCTGTTTCAGACTATTTATTATTTCTTTCATAACTTTTATATTCTGGTTTCTTCTTTGCTGAAGAAATTATTTTATTCAATAGCTTTTTAATTGAAAGCAGTTTGTCTTCTAATAAAGTCGATGGATTCGGATAAGTTTCACTGTGTTTCATTAAATCCATCCAATATTCTGTTTCGAGAGCTTCTTTATGTGCAATTTTTAATTTGTGTACAAAATCAGCTTTGCTCTCTGCACTTTGTGCTTCTTTTACATTTGCACCAATCGAAGTTCCTGCTTTCAATAATTGTTTAGCTACAACATATTTACGTTTAGTTTCTAAAACTTCACTCATTTCAATAATGAGCAATGCAAATTCAAAACTAATTTCTACTATTTCGTTTTAATGTGTCATGATTGTAATGTGTTTAAAATGAGAAAAAAGAATTATTAAATTAATCAATTTTATTTAATCAACTTATCCTCAAACCATCACATCACCGCATCAATTTCCCATTAGGTAGGAGATAAATGAAATAGCTGCTTGCTTGTCTGCTTTAGCTTTTTCTAATTCTAAATTATATTTCAAGACTTTGCGTTCCATTCTTAAGATTTCCTCGAAATTCTTATTCCCAGTCGCATAGTTCGTTTCTAATAGGCGTAAGGCTTTTCTGGCCAACTCGAGTTGTGAATGAAAAAGATGGATGCGCCTTTCGCCATCACAGTAATCTTTCCATCCCTTTTCAAATAGACTCTCAAGAATATTGCTTTTGTTATCCTGTTCAAGAGCTTTAGCTTTTTCCAGATAAACCACCTCTTTAACCAATGCCTTATACTTATTTCGATAAAGAGGAATGGTTAACCCTATTTTAGGAAAAACAAACGCATTGGTTCCAGCCAGATTCATATCACCTTTACCCGTTACGATATAGTCAAAGCCAATATTGATATTAGGATTTCCAGCCTTCCTGGCCACCTCTTTTTTGAAACTTAAAGCTTCTTGTTGAAAACTTAAGCTTAAAAGTTGGTGATTATTGCTTTGAATAGAATCTAGTATAGCCTCTTTGCTTAATGCCAAATCTGTACGCCATAATTCTTTTGGAAGCCAGATCTCTTTTTTACTTTCTGAGTTCAATAAATTATGAAACACCACCTCCAGAACAAACTGCTTATCCTTAAGCAAGGCCAGCTGGTTTTCTAAATCACCCATTTCAATCTCAATACGATAACCATCGAGTGCAGATACGAGCCCTGCCTCTAACTTAATCTCAGACACCTTTCTAAAAGATTGAAGAATTTCTATATTCTCGAGACTAATGGCAATGGCTTTTTTATTAAAATAGAGGTTGTAATAAGTGGTTCGAACCTCATGAAAGAGCTTAACCTTTGCTTCTTCAAAGGCTTCATATTTAGCCTTAGCAGCTTGAATGGCACTATTTTCTTTTGCCTTTAAAGTTCCAAACCATGGAAACATCTGAGAAGCAGAAAATTTAAACTCCTGTGGTCCCATTCTTGTTTCAATCGGCTTTATAAAATAAGCAAACGCCAATTGTGGATCTGGCAAGGCCTTTACCTGAGGAGCACGTTCCAATGCTGCCAAATAATCGTTGAACTTAGATTTAAGTCCGGGATTGTTTTCTGCAGCCTCTTCCAAATAGTCCCCAAGTTCGCTTTGTCCCAATCCTGTGATAGGAATCGCGATCAATAGAAAGAGATAGAAACAGATCGATATATATTGTTTTTGTATGTTCATGTCTATATATTTTAATGAAATCTATTCAGGCTTTGTTTTCAACTTAATTCGTAATTCCTAAATCGTCATTCTTAATTTTCCTCTCCTGCCACATGCTATAAAGGACTGGAACGACCAACATGGTTAACACCTCAATGGTCATACCTCCAAATAGAGGAATTGCCATCGGAATCATGATATCCGAACCTTTTCCTGTGGATGTTAATACAGGTAGAAGAGCGATAATCGTTGTAGCTGTCGTCATTATGGCTGGACGTACTCTTTTTGAACCCGCTTCGATAATCAGATCTCGAATTTCCTTTACTGATTTAGCTGGATTCTTATCCTGTAATTGCTTGATATAAGTACTAATCAAGACACCATCATCAGTTGCTACACCAAAGAGAGCGATAAAACCAACCCAAACGGCGACACTCAGATTAATGGTCTGTACCTGGAATAAGTCCCTAAAATTCATGCCTGCCAAAGAAAAATCTAAGAACCATGTCTGACCATATAACCAAAGCATGATAAATCCTCCTGAGAGCGCAACGATAATTCCTGTAAAGATCAATGAAGTCGAAACAACCGATCGGAACTGGAAGTACAGAATCAAAAAAATAATCATTAGCGATACAGGAACCACAATCATCAAACGTTTGGTCGCTCTTATCTGGTTCTCATAATTACCCGTAAAAACATAAGAGACTCCTGCTGGCAAGACAAATTCACCTGATTCAAGTTCTTTATCCAGATATTCCTGTGCATTCTCTACCACATCGATCTCAGCAAATCCATCTTTTTTATCGAAAATCACATAACCTACCAGGAAAGTATTTTCTGACTTGATCATTTGAGGGCCACGTACATAATGGAATGTAACTAAATCACCCAAAGGAATCTGAACACCTGTTGGTGTTGGAATCAGAATCTTCTTTAAAGCTTCAGGATTATCTCGGTATTCACGTGCATATCTCAACCTTACAGGAAAACGCTCACGACCTTCTACTGTCGATGTCAATTTCATCCCACCAATGGCAGAACTGATAACAGCTTGCAGATTCTTAATCGATAAACCATAGCGCGCAATAGCATCACGATCGATCTCCATTTCAAGATAGGGCTTACCTACAACTCTATCTGCAAAAACAGACATGCCATTTACACCCTCAACGAGTTTCAGCTGTTTTTCCAATTCGAAACCTACTTTCTCAATACTTTCCAAATCAGGTCCAAAAACCTTAATCCCCATAGGAGCTCGCATACCAGTTTGTAGCATCACCAATCGGGTTTGAATGGGTTGCAACTTAGGAGCTGAGGTCAGACCTGGTATCGTTGCATTGCTGATAATCTCATCCCAAATGTCATTGGGTGATTTGATTTTATCTCGCCACTGACGGAAATATTCACCGTTTTTATAAACAACTAAGTTTTCCTTAGCAACCAAACGGAATCCTTCTTCTTTGGGATTATAAACCGATCCATCCTTTAAAATAAAAGCTTCATCTCGATCTACTTTAAAACGCATCTTATGCCCATCTTCATTTAGAATGTATTCTGACTTGTAATTAATCACATTCTCGTACATAGAGGTTGGTGCTGGATCGAGTGCCGAATTCACACGTCCCCATTTACCGACTACGGATTCTACTTCAGGAATATTGTTTAATTTTTTATCAAGTATACGAATCACTTCCAAATTTTCTGCAATACCTGAGTGAGGCATCGTAGTAGGCATCAGCAAGAAAGAACCCTCATCCAAAGAAGGCATAAATTCTTTTCCAATACCTGGCAAACTTTCATCCAGACTCTGATAAAGAGACGTTTCCTTTGCAAAATTAGGTGCAAAACCAAACATCTTATCGAAGCCCTGCCAGCTGGTAATTCCAAATAGGACAATCAAAATTGGCAGACTCAAGAACTTCCATTTGTTATTTAAACACCAAGTCAAAATTCTTGAATAGAAATACACAAAGCTTGACATCAATCCTAAAATCAATGTAACAATTAGGATAACAAACGTGAAATTGGCAAACATGCTGTATTGCGCCCCCATGGGCATCCAGGCCTTTGTCAGAAAGAACACAATGACCACTATTGTGATGGCAACATTGATCACATTTACCCAATATTTCTGGCTTTCTTTCCATCTGTCAGCCATGAAGCTATTTAATCCATAGGCCGAAATCACAATGGCAATATAATAACCCGAAAAAATGGAAATGAGTACACCTGCAGCGATCAAAAAGATATTCCAGATTTTCTTATACTTATTTTTATCTACTCGAATTGAGAAAATTAAGTGAGCCAAAGTTGGGATAATAATCAATCCAATTAAAAGGGCTGCAAGCATGGTAAAGGTCTTTGTAAATGCAAGAGGTCTGAAGAGTTTCCCCTCGGCAGCCTCCATGGCAAATACAGGTAGAAAACTGACAATGGTAGTGGTAAGCGCCGTAATCACAGCACCCGCTACTTCAACAGTTCCTTCGTACACCACATTCAGTAAGCGCTTCCCCTTGGCTCCCAGGTTTTCAGGCAAGTCGATATGACGAATTATATTTTCTGTGAACACAATACCCACATCAACCATGACACCAATTGCAATAGCAATACCTGAAAGAGCTACAATATTAGCATCTACACCAAACTGACGCATGGTAATAAAGGTGATTAAAACCCCGAGAGGCAATAAAGAAGAGATCAAAAATGAAGCTCGAAGATTCATAACTAAAACGATCACAACCAGAATACTGATGAGTAGTTCAAGTGAAATTGCCTCTTCAAGGGTTCCAAGTGTTTCTTTAATGAGACCTGTCCGATCGTAAAAAGGTACTATCGTTACTTTCGAAACCGTTCCGTCTTCTAAAGTTTTTGAAGGTAAGCCAGGTGTAATTTCTGCAATTTTTGCTTTTAAATTATCAATCGCTTCTAGGGGGTTAGCTCCATATCGAGCAACAACCACACCACCAACGGCTTCTGCTCCACCTTTATCTAAGCCGCCACGACGAGTTGCCGGACCAAAATTGATTTTCGCCACATCTTTCAATCGAATAGGCACATTATCGCGCACCGCAACAACTGACTTCTCCAAGTCTTCAAGGCTCTTGATATAACCCAAGGCTCTCACTAAGTATTCAACCCGATTGAATTCAAGGGTACGAGCACCAACGTCAAGATTACTATTTTTTATAGCAGCCATAATCTGAGCCACATTCACCCCATGCGCTCTCATGGCATGTGGATCTATATCAATTTGATATTCCTTTACAAAACCGCCTATTGAAGCGACTTCTGCAACACCTTTTGCAGCTGTTAATGCATAACGAATTTGAAAGTCCTGAAGACTTCTCAACTCATGAGGATCCCAACCTCCTGCAGGATTACCGTCCTTATCTCGACCTTCAAGAGTATACCAATATATTTGCCCCAAAGCCGTGGCATCAGGGCCTAAAGCTGGAGCGACATCATCTGGTAGTGTACCCGATTGAAGCGAATTTAGTTTCTCTAAAATTCGTGTTCGACTCCAATAAAACTCCACTTCCTCATCAAATATGATATAGATACTTGATAGGCCAAAAATGGAGTTACTTCTAATGGTTTTTACACCAGGTATTCCCAATAGTGAAGTTGTTAAAGGATAAGATATCTGATCTTCAATATCCTGGGGCGAACGACCTGGCCATTCAGTATATACGATTTGTTGATTCTCTCCAATATCAGGAATAGCATCGACAGGAACTGGGTCTTTCGGTAAAATACCAGTATCCCATCCAAAAGGTGAATTGATAACACCCCATGAAATGAAAATAGTAAGTACCAAAAAAGTAACCAGTTTATTCTCAAGGAAAAAACGGATAAGTTTATTAAGCATAGTTATATTTTTATGACTTATTATACATTGTAATTTATGCAAAAAGAATGCAATATAACGCATTCATTCACATGATTATAATGTTTAAATCATAAACGATAGACTTGCAAATTGGAAAGGACAGTTTGAATTCTTAGCGGTGGAGGCTTATGGTAAGCAAGCTGCTCAATCTCTTCTGCGAAAGCAGGAACCAAAAGAAGTTCAATGAATGCCGGTAAAAAAGAAAAATCTTGTGTGAAATCAAAATTTATCATTTGGATCGTAAAATCATCCTCAACTTTCACCTTAATAATTTCATTGTGACAGGAGTCACAAGAATCACCACAACAAGAATCTGATGCGGTCACTAGCTGAACAGATTTCAGTTCACCACCACAATAATGTGCAGATACAGTCATTCCCATAGTGGTCACCAATACGAGCAGGGCTATAATAATATGACTGATCTTTTTCAACATTATATTTAGATTCTTTTTACAAATATAGCTTAAGATACTTAAATCAAGGGTTAATGAGATGTTAATTCTACTGAAATTATCAATCAAGAATTGATACTTAATCATAAAAAAACACCTTTAAAAACTCAATAAACTTCAAAAGAAATATAAGAATTTACAATATTCATACCCATAACAAATAAAACTAACACTTTAATAATCATCAAAACCAAATCTTCAATATTCTTGCATTTTACAGCTGTCCTAGATCTAAAGTTGCAATAAAATAGGTATGTTTAAAGTAGGAAAAAAAACGTTCACATTTAGCCTATGAAAATTCAATATACCGCCGCTAGTTCAAAATATCATTTTCCTGATACAACTGTGTCCAAATGGCAAAAATTAATTGATTTACTAAGCAAAACATTTAAGCTGCCATCAACTCTCATTATGGAACTAGATGGGGAATGGATGAAGGTGTTTGCAAGAAATGAAAACACACAAAATCCATATCAAATTGGATATCGTGAAAGCTTACATGGGCTGTATTGCACGACCGTTATAAATACCGGTAAAAAACTAAGTGTCCCCAATGCCTTAAAAGATCCAGATTGGATGAAGAATCCAGATATCAAACTGGGCATGATTGCCTATTTAGGCTTTCCTATATACCTACCTAACAAAGAACCATTTGGGACAATTTGTGTTTTAGACAACAAGGAAAATGTCTTTTCTAAAGATATTGAACAGCTTCTTTTACAAATAAAGAATATTATTGAATTGGACATTGCCAGTTTCCAAACCTTTGAAAGTAAAAGTCAGCTTTTGGAAGAGAATGCTCTGGAACAGATGCGGATTATTAATCAAACTAAAAAATCGTATCAAAAAATTAGTCGCGAATTAAAAAAAGAACAAGACTTACACCAAAATCTCAATAACAACAATAAGCAATTAAATCATAAACTTAAACAAAGTGAAATTAAATACACCACTCTTTTTTCTAAACTGAATTCTGGTGTCGTTCTTCTTTCTCCAATTTGTAGTCCTGATGGTAAACTGGTTGATGCCACTTATCTTGATATGAACCCTATGAATGAGAAACTATTGGGGATGGACAAAAAAATTCTAATTGGTAAAAATCTCATGTCATTTTTTCCAAAAACGGAACAAGCTTGGCTTGACACTTTTGAACCCGTTATTAACGAAGGGAAAACAATAAACATTGAGCTTTACAACAAAAACTTTGATCGTCATTTTTCAGTCAATGCATTTCCAATGGGCGATGGTTCCTTTTGCATCAACTATTTTGATATTTCAGATCAGATCCACTTGAGAGAGAAAATTGAAGAAAGTGAATTTCGCTACAAATCTTTTTACAATTCAATAGAAGCAGGCATTGCTATTTTTGAACCCATCTTCAATACATTAGGCAAACTAATAGATATCAGATATGTTGATATGAATCCTGTCAATGAAACCATAATAGATGCTAAATGTGAAGATTTAATTGGTAAAAGACATTCTGAATGTTTTCCTGATACACATGATGAATTTCTAGAATATTTTAAAGATGTTTTGACACATCATAAAGGGAAACGATTCGAGAAATATTATCCATACTCATCAAAATATTACTCAACTAATATTTTCCCTATCGACAAAGGACTCATTGCTTTCACCTGCTACGATATTACTGAAAGCGTTCAAGCCAAACAAGAGTTAGAAGCAAGTGAAAAGAGACACAAAGCCATATTTGAAAACAGCAGTTCATCAATGGTGTTGATTGATCCTGAAACAGGAACGATTCTTGACGCAAATAAAGCCGTCCTGGCCTATACTGGCTATTCCAAAGAGGAGTTTTTAGACATGGATCTGGGGCAGATCAGTCAATCAGGTGAAGAAGAATTAAAAAGACAGCTCAAACTGGCTCTTGATAATGAGAAAAATTATTATGAATTAAAATATCGCCTTGCATCCGGAGAAGTTAGAGATATAGAGGTTTATACCGGAAAGATTGAAGTGAAAGGAAAAGATGTTTTACATTCGGTTGTACATGATATTACGGATAAAAAAAATGCCTTTAAGGAGGTTCTAAAACTATCGAAAGCTGTTGAGCAAAGTCCTGTATCGGTTGTCATTACAGATCTTAATGGCAACATAGAATATTCGAACCCCCGAAACTGTGAACTGACGGGTTATACTGCTGACGAATTAATCAGTAAAAACCCACGAGTATTGAAATCGGGAAAATTATCAAAAGATGTTTATATAGATTTATGGAACACCATATTAGCAGGAGAAAAATGGGAAGGTGAATTCTATAATCGAAAAAAAGATGGCAGCTTTTATTGGGAGGTTGCCAGCATTGCTCCTATTACGAATGAAGAAGGTACTCCTATCAATTTTATCAAGATCGGTAAAGATATTACTAATCGAAAAATGATGGAGTTGGAACTCCGTAAATCTAAATTAGAGGCTGAGGAAAGTGATCGATTAAAAACAGCTTTCCTTGCAAATTTAAGTCATGAAGTCAGGACACCACTAAATGGAATAATTGGGTTTACGAATCTTATGATGAATGAGGATACGACAGCTGAAGTTAAACATGAATATGGAAATGTAATTCTAGAATCCGGAAATCAGCTAATGATGATCATAGACGATCTTGTAAAAATTGCTGAAATTGAAGCTGGAAAACTAAGTATTAAACAGACAGAATTTTTAATTATTGATCTTTTTAATGAGATACTTCAATTTTACAAACCTGAAATTGCTGACAAGGCATTGAAAATTAAAATTTCAAACACGTTTAATATTGCCTGTCAGATTAAAAGCGATCATAAAAGAATTCGTCAGATTATGGACAACTTGATTAAGAATGCCATTAAGTTTACAAATAAAGGTGAAATAACACTTGGTGCCCAATGCCACAAAACGCATGTATTGTTCTCGATAAAAGATACTGGGATTGGGATTTCAAAGACACATCAAAAGGTTATTTTTAATCGTTTTAGGCAAATAGAAAATCATAACACAAGACTTTATGGAGGTAATGGTTTGGGGCTATCTATATCAAAAGAAATTGTGGAATTAATGGGAGGTGAGCTCTGGGTGGAATCTGAAGAAGGAAAAGGATCAACATTTAATTTTACAATCCCCATATAAAAATGTAAAATGACAAGTATGGCCTAGATAAAAACATGTCTCAGATCTAAACTATGAAGAAGTCTACTATGAATTGGACCATGCAATAGTCTATTTTATCTTGTATATATTCCCCTACAACAATTTTAATTTTCTATTCCATCTTTTTTTATTCTATTTGTTATAAGTCAAAAATCAAAAAATATGTCATGACCTTCCATTCAGACTTGCGCAATAGAATACAAAATGAATACACAGCCCAATGGATGAATTGTCCTGATCATTTCCCTGAGTCTAAAAGGCAGTTCTCATATTTAGAAAAGCGAATTTGGGAAATCAAGTTCAATCACTTTTTACGATTAATAAAAAAGGAATTTAAGCTTCATCATCCCAATAAAACGAAAATACTGGATCGATCTAAGGCCTTTTTTGAAGAAAATTTGGCTTATCCTCATGAGCAACTCACAATGATCTTCTCTGCTGAGATGCTTAATGCCACAAAAGACTTTATTCGAAAAGCTTGGACCTTTGATTCAGAATTAAGTCAGATTGAAATCTTCCAAGCCCTACGTAATGTATGGGTCATGCTTGGTTTGCAATCCTTTTTCGGGAAAGAAATCAAAATTACAGCTTCACTTCTCGCCTATAGTCTACTTTATCCTTACACCGACAATTTAATTGATACCCCAACGATTAGTAAGAATGAAAAGCTGGATTTCTGCGATCGCTTTGCACTCAGATTAAATGGCAAACATGTCGATGCTAAATCTTCGATAGAAAGTCGAATCTTCGATTTGGTTGCGATGATAGAAAGTGAGTTTGAACGAAAAACACATCCTGAGCTATTCGAAAGCCTTCTTGCTATTCATCATGCTCAAACTCAAAGCTTAAAACTGGTCAGTACAAAAACAGAACTATCAGAAGATGAACGTTTTCAAATCTGCATAGAAAAGGGAGCCACCTCGGTTATTGCTGATGGCTTTTTGGTTATGGGTCATCTGGATGAAAAGCAGTACCATTTTCTCTACGAATATGGTGCCTATCTTCAAATTTTAGATGATTTACAAGATGCCCGAGATGATTATGAAGAAGGTATCATGACCTATTTTTCTAAAAACATATCACAAAGCCAGTTAGACCACTTACTTTGTAAAACGTATTATATGGGAAAATCATTCTATCAGAATATAGAGAAATGGTATCCTAATGAACTTTCGTTTAAAGACCTTATCCAGCGTAGTTTTAGTTTCCTTCTTTTGGCTTCAGTCTATCAGAATCAAGCCGATTTTAGTGATGTTTTTGTTCAAAACATTGAAAAACACGCCCCATTCCGCTTTTCTTTTCTTCAAAAGAAAAAAGTAGAACTGGACCCGCTTCGTCATTACCTATTAGAGAAGGTCGAAGCATATAAAGCCAAGGAATTTGCACACTAATTCATCTAAAGGCTTCTGAACTTCAGCTTCAGATTTCTATCGTACATGATAATACTACCAGCGACGGATACATTAACACTCAATCGCGTATCAAACTTTACCAAATGATGTGACTTATCGATAGCATTCTTAGTTAAACCATTATCCTCAGCACCCAATAAATAAACACAACGACGCGGGTGCTTAAATTCTTCTAAAGTAACCGCCTTTTCATCGAGCTCAACCCCAACCAGTACGGCTCCCTTTGGTAAATGATGATAAAAATCCTCGAAATTTTCGTAATGAAAATAAGGCATGGCTCCTACAGCCTTGTGGGTATCGCAAGCCTGCTTGGCGTAACGCTTCCCAACTGTAAATATAAAGCTGGCACCCATATTCTGAGCCGATCGCCAAAGCACACCCAAATTCTCAGGTGTTTTTCCATTCTGTATGCCTATGCCAAAAAATCCTTGCTCTAGAGTATCTATCATCGCCTTGTAATATATCTTAAATGGTGGCGCAAATATATAGCTATTCATGCATTGAGCAAATAATAAAAGCTGCACTTTTCAGTACAGCTTTATCCACTAATTACAATACATTATATATTACAGTTTTTTGGTACGATATAAGTAGTTATAATCTCTTAGTAGGCATACAAAAAACAAATCTGGTTTCATCTGAGTTACAATATCTAACTGTTCCATCACTCTTTTACGGGCACGTAATCCAAATTGAACTTTCTCTATTGGGTCATCAAGACTTGCCAGTTGTGTTATAACTTTTCTAATCAGACGCAAATCTTTTTCTGTTAATCGACTTGCCTCTGGAAAACTCAACTCATAATCTTCTGGCAGCTTCTCGAGTATTGTATTCTCCAATTGAATTTTCTTTCCAATACGAATGACACACGTTTCAGCAAGCAAATCACCCAAACGTTGCCCTTTTCCACCTATTACAACTGTTAGTATAGCACAGATATAAGAAGTTAACAACATATCAACCAAACGAAACAGCCATCGAACAAAATAATGACTGAATCTAGGAGCACCACCATCAATTCGACTTACCTTAATTTTCATGACTTTTTTTCCTGGACTTTGTCCATCCATAAAGGTTTCAAATAGCAAGGAATAAAACATGGGAATAATGAAAAATACATATAAAATTGGTGACGGACCTCCAGTAGAACCAACAATAAATGCCAATACCATATATAAAACAAACAAAAATAACCCATCTAGTAAGGATGCTACAATTCTTTCTCCTACGCTCGCAACCTTATAACTTATCTGTACGTTTTGAGAAGTTTCTACTCTTATGTTTTCCATTCTAATAATATTTTTTACTTTTGCTAAGATAGTTATCATAAAGAAAAATCAAAGCAAATATTCTTTCTTATCCTGAAATAAAAGAATAAAACTCTTGATTTCAAGCCTTTATAATAGCACATAAAAAAAAAATCTTTTTTTATGATAATGGGAGAGCTAATACAAATTAAGACAGTATGAAGGAAGTTGTGTTTTTAGATAACAACGCTAATCGATGGAAAACGTTTGAAGAAATGTTAAACTCTCCAAAGAAAATGGAGAGTGATAATATAGCTGACTTGTACATCCAACTTACCGATGATCTATCATATGCCCAAACCTACTATCCTGAATCTGAAACAACTATCTATCTGAATCAGCTTTCAGCTAGAGTTCATCAGCATATATACAAAAATAAGAAAATGAAAACCGGGCGCCTCAAAACGTTCTGGACAAGAGAATTGCCTTTAATCATGTACGATGCAAGAAAACAGCTGCTTTACGCCTTCTTAATCTTTGTTGTATCTATGCTTATAGGTATTATTTCTGCCAAAAATGATTTGAATTTTGTTCGCATCATCATGGGAGATAACTACGTCAACATGACACTCGACAACATTAAGAAGGGAGATCCTTTAGCGGTTTACAAACAAAGTGGAGAAACACTGATGTTTCTTCAAATTACAATTAATAATGTAAAAGTCGCCTTTATCGCATTTCTCTTTGGCATATTCACAGCATTTGGAACCGGTTTTATGCTCTTTAAAAATGGGGTGATGTTAGGCAGTTTTCAATATTTTTTCGTTCAACACGATCTATTTTGGGAATCAACTCGTGTTATCTGGATACATGGCGCTCTCGAAATATCAGCAATCATTTTAGCCGGTTGTGCGGGTATGGTTATGGGCAACAGTTTAATTTTCACCAAAACCCTTCCTCGTAAAACATCACTTAATATCGGTGTAAAAAAAGGATTAAAAATAGTCGTCGGAACCGTCCCTCTATTTATAGTGGCTGGCTTTCTTGAAGGCTTTGTTACGCGACATACCGAAATGCCAATTATTATAAGTTGGATCATCATTCTACTTTCTTTTGCATTTATAATTTGGTATTTTATTTTATACCCCTACCAATTAATAAAAGCAGACCAAAAGCTGCTAACCACTGAAAACTAATTTTACTATCTATTAAAACTTAATTTATGAACGAAAACTATCTTAATCTGCATGAGAAACGTGAATTTGGTGATGTTATAAGCGCTATATTCTTGTTTCTAAAGCAAAATCTTGGACGTATTTTTAAAATTTTAATCATTTATGTTGCTCCTTTCGCACTATTATATGGCATCAGCTCTTCTATAGGAAGCTATAAGATTTTATCATCAATAGGAAATGGGAATGCTCTTGATCCATTCGCAAATTTCAACTCTGCTATCCTATTGAGTTACGTTTTTATGTTTTTATCATATACCATGGTATATGGTGTGATTTTGGAGTATATGAAATTATACCAAGCAGAAGGACCTCAATTCAATTTATCACGCGTAGGAACAGAATTGATGAAGGATACGCGTAAAATTTTATGGACCAGTTTTATTGTAGGTTTGCTAACAGTTGTAGGCTTTATATTTTTCCTAATACCTGGTATTTTCCTAGGTGTCTGCTTTAGTTTGGTATTATCGATACGTATTTTCGAAAATATATCTTTAGGCGATGCTTTAGGTCGTAGTTTTAAACTTATTAAGAATAATTGGTGGTGGACATTTTTGATTCTGTTTATCGTTGGTTTAATTGCTGGTGTACTACAAATGGTTTTTGGAATTCCTGTAACAATTTACCAAGGTATTTCTGCTCTGCATATGACGCAAAACGGAGGCATGGAACTTAACCAGCCTTTAATGATATTGCTTTATACAATAGCATCACTCGGAACAGTAATGCTTCAAACACTCCCTATAATGGGCATAGCATTCCAATACTTTAACCTAGTGGAAGAAAAAGAGAGTGCCAATCTTCTAAAAGAGCTTGAAACCATAGGTGGAAATGAATAATAACTTTCGATACATATTATTAGTATTCTGGTTCCTCTTAACTGCAGGAACTGGAATTACTTTTGCACAACAAAATCAATCTGCTGATACTCTGAGTTTCGATCATGGACAAGAACCAATCTGGAAGAAGGAGATTGGTCATGGGCTTATTGAGGAATATCGTCAGATGCCAGAATATATCTACGATTTGGATCCTGTAGAACAGGAAACACCTTGGCAACGATTTAAAAGGTGGTTTTCCCGACTCATTTCAAGCTTTACAAAAACGCTTAGTTTTCTATGGTTTCTACGTTATGTTTTGATAGGTGGTTTGTTTGTTTTCTTCATCGTTGTGCTTATGAGAGGTTCCTTAACGGGATTGTTTCGCCCCGATAAAGCTGTATTACCAATGTCTTATAGTTTAAGCGAAGATCCAACTCAAACCGATTGGGAAAAAATGATTACCGAAGCTCTTGGAAATAAAGCATACCGCCAAGCTACTCGATTTCATTTTCTACAAATACTGAAACTACTTAACGATTCAGGCTGGATCCATTGGAAACTGGAAAAAACCAACCGTGATTACCAATATGAAATCAAAGACCAAGATCTTAATCAACATTTCAAGGATCTGACTCGCCTTTACGAAGCGGTTTGGTATGGCAATTTCCCCATTTTAGAAGGTGATTTTATTCAAATTCAAGATGATTTTACCGATATGAAAAAAGTCATGCAAAATAAGGATAAACCAGTTGCTTCGGCATAAAATCAGAAATTTCACTTTCGCTCATAAACCAGAAAAACGGGCTAATTTAATCATACAATAACTATTACCAATCCACAGAAATATGAAGCTTCACTTCTCCAGAAACATGATTCCTGCATTAATACTGCTTATACTAGTTGTATTACTGGAGCTTTTTGGCCCTAAACCTATAGATTGGACACCTAATTTTAATAAAGACGACAAAAGGCCTTTTGGAGACAAAATTCTAGTTGAACTCATCGAAAAAGATTTATTCCCTCAACAAGAAATTGAAACACGGTACGTGCCCATCTATAACTATTCCGCAAAGGATAGTCTTAATGCAGGTAAAAACTACATCTATATCACAAAAAATCTGACTCTAGCCCCTTGGGATGGTAAAAGATTACTTCATATGGCTGAAATAGGTAATCAGATTTTTATAGCTGCCGACTATATTGGTGATTACCTTGCTGATACTCTTAAACTGAGGATAGAAGATAACTTGAATTGGAAAAATATTTCAGGACTTAAAGAGCAAAGCCAACATTTTGAGCGCTCAGAATTCAAAAACAAACAGACTTATTTATATAAAAAAGGACATGGACGAAGCCAAATTTTAGGCTTTCCGAAAGAAAAAGTTGTCGTTTTGGGGCGAGACGATAATAACAACATTCAGTTTATTAAAATTCCTTTTGGAAAAGGGAATATATTTTACCACACTCAACCACTAGCATTTACAAACTACAATTTACTCCTAAATAGAAATGCAGAATTGGTTTATAAAGCTTTTAGCTATCTGCCCCAACAAACAACAATTTGGGATGAATATTACAAACCTCTATCCGAAAATGCTGACCAATCTCCTCTATCCTATATCCTTAGTAGCCCTCCCATAAAACTGGCCTACTATATACTTATTATTAGCTTGATTCTGTTTATGTATTTCGATGGCAAACGTCAACAACGAAGCATACCCATAATCAAGCCGCTTCGTAACAGTAGTCTGGACTTTCTTCATACCGTGGGACGTCTCTATTATAATAGAAAGAATCATAAGGATATTGCACAAAAAAAGTTTCTGCATTTAAAGGAATACTTACGCAGCAAGTATCATATTGAACTGCATGGTGAGAAAGAAAAATACCTGCATCAACTCAGTTTGCGCTCAAACATATCAGAACGAACTCTGATTTTACTGTTTGAACAAGCCGAATTGCTATTAAAAAATGAACAAATTAATGACGAGGATCTTGAAAACTTCCACGCCAAAATAGAATATATTTACGAAAATTGTCAATAAGATTAAACCACATAACCAATGGAAAGTAAAACCCTATTTCAAAATAGAATCGACCTTGAGGATCTAAACCAAAAAGTTAATCAGATAAAAAAAGAGATTGGAAAAGTAATCATAGGTCAGGAGAAAATGCTAGACCTTTTAATGGTATGCCTTCTTTCCAAAGGACATGTCCTGATTGAAGGTGTGCCAGGAGTGGCAAAAACACTTAGTGCAAAATTGATGGCAAAATGTGTTTCTGCCGATTTTTCACGTCTTCAATTCACCCCCGACCTAATGCCTTCCGATGTTTTAGGAACCACAGTATTCAATATGGCCAAATCGGAATTTGAATTCAATAAAGGTCCTATTTTCTCAAATATTGTCCTAATTGATGAGATCAACCGTGCCCCTGCTAAAACACAGGCAGCTTTATTTGAAGTTATGCAGGAGAATCAGGTTAGTATGGATGGAACAACCTATCAATTGGAGGATCCATTCTGGGTTCTAGCAACTCAAAACCCAATCGATCAGGAAGGAACTTATCGCCTTCCTGAAGCACAACTTGATCGATTTCTGATGAAAATCGAAGTGGGTTACCCAAGTCTTGAAGAAGAGTTGGAGATTCTCAACACCAAACACAATAGAAGAGGAAAATGTGATATGGAAGAAATCAGTTCTCTAATCAGTGTAAACGAGATATGCAATTTTAGAAATCGCATACAGGCATTGCATATTGATGAGAACCTTCGCAAATACATCGCAACGATTGTTCACAAAACTAGGAATCATCCAGCTCTGCTTTTAGGTGCATCACCTCGTGCTTCTCTTGCTGTAATGATTGCTTCAAAAGCTTTTGCTGCCATACAGGGACGCGATTTTGTAACTCCAGAAGATATACTTGAAATAGCTATACCATGTCTGCATCACCGCCTAATTCTAACTCCGGAAAAGGAAATGGAAGGTGTGAGTTCTGCTCAGGTCATGTCTCATATTATCGAAGGTATTGAAGTTCCTCGTTAGTATTAAAGACCAATTTAGATTTGCCCATGGGCTAATTCATTATCATGGATTTATCAATTTTGAGGTCCCTTATATATTATAAGGGTAATAAAATATTAAAGGCCAACTAATTCAAATTGAAAAAGAGCTTCACCTCTATTTCATTATAGCATACAAAAAAAGCAGATGAATTTCATCAAATCGCTATATCTAACCGAACGGTTCTATATGAGTATGATCGGCATTGTCGTTCTAGCTCTACTTGGGCATTTTATCCCAATACTTTTCCCATTTGCTAAAATCAGTCTTCTCTTGTTTTTAGCATTAGTTGTTGTGGATAGTTTAATGCTATATCGTAGCAAAAAAGGACTATCCGGGAAGAGAATTTGCCCTGAAAAACTATCAAATGGAGATGAAAACCCAATTGATATAAATATTGAGAACAACTACCCCTTTACTGCAAAAATAAAGGTCATAGATGAAGTACCCCCTCAGTTTCAAATGAGGGATTTTGAATCGAATATCAGCTTAAAAGCAGGACATGTAAAAACCATTAGCTATAACCTTCGACCAGTAGAAAGAGGGGAATATCAATTTGGACATATCAATTTATTTGCTGCGACACCATTGGGTTTACTACAACGTAGATATCAGGAAGAAAAAAAGAGAACCCTACCTGTTTACCCATCCTTTATGCAAATGCGACAATATGAACTTTTAGCGATTTCGAATAGATTAAGTGAAGTCGGGGTAAAAAAAGTTCGCCGAATTGGGCATCAAATGGAATTCGATCAGATACGAGAATACGTTAGAGGTGATGATTACCGAACCATCAACTGGAAAGCTACAGCTCGAAAAAGCCAGTTAATGGTGAATCAGTATCAGGATGAAAAATCACAACCCGTGTACTCAATTATAGACATGGGCCGATCAATGAAAATGCCTTTTAATGGCCTATCTCTATTGGACTACGCCATTAATGCCAGTTTGGTTATCTCAAACTCAGCCAGTTTAAAACAGGACAAAACAGGATTGATAACCTTCAACAAGGCGATTGAAGCTATTGTACCAGCAAACAACCAGCGTACCCATATTCTAAAAATTATGGAAGTACTTTACAATCAGAAAACGTCCTATTCTGAACCCAATTTCGAGTTGTTACATGCTACCATTCGTCATCGTATACCGCAACGCAGTCTATTAATCCTGTTCACCAATTTTGAAAGTTTAGAATCGATGAAACGACAACTCCCTTACCTTACAGCTTTATCGCGTCATCATCTTCTTGTCGTTGTATTCTTCTCTAATTCAGAGATTAAAGAATTGATCAAAAAACCAGCTAAAACACAAGAAGAAATCTATATCAAAACCATTGGTGAAAAATTCATCTACGACAAAAAACAAATTGTAAAAGAACTGGAAAAATATGGTATTCATTCTTTATTGAGCGATCCAGAAAATGTTACGATAAATACCCTCAATAAATATCTGGAATTGAAAGCCAGAGGACTTATTTAATAATTTGTGAAATATAAGATACAAAGAAAGCTGTTCGTTTAAGAACAGCTTTTTCTACTTATAATACCTGATGTATCCTATAATAAAAAACAAAGCAAACTTACATTCTAATAATGAATTATTGAATCAAATTCTCAGAAGGAACAGTTAATTCAACCAAGAATTATTATCTCTTTCATAGCCTATACTCGACTCATATCCATGACCGGGATAAATTAAAGTGCTACCTGGAAGAACCATCAATTGGGTTTTGATACTTGTCAGCTCCATTTGCGTGTATTTTTCATCACCTTTATCGGTTCTACCTGGTGTGCTGCCTATTCCCTCTCTTTGTAAGGTGTCTCCTGTAATCAGAATATCGGCTATATGCAAAGCAATACTGCCTTGTGTATGCCCAGGAATGTGATAGACTTTTATATTGGCAAACCCCTCTATACTCGGAATCGCGTTTTCATAGAAAAATGAGATTGCATTCTTATCCCGATACATATAGGTCTCCTTGGTATGAGCATATATTACACCTTATAAAGCTCCTGATAATGAGCATTACCACCCACATGATCGCCATGTCCATGCGTATTGAAAATAGCCTGAACAATCAGATTTTTATCATGAATAAAGCTTTCAATTTGCTGATCGATCTGACCTGGATCTACAATAAGCGCATCTCGCGTTATAGTATTGTATAAAACATAGCCGTTTTGCCAAAATCCACTACCATGCTCAATATCAATCATTTGCATCATATACTGATCACCGGCAAATGAATTCGCCCAAAAAGTTAAGACAAATAAGATGACGCCAAATATCTTCTTCATAGCTATATTTTTCAGTTAAGATCAACCTAAACAATTCAGACACATAAATATATGTGGAAATGTGGAATAGCACAAATAAATTATCTTTTTGATAATCTAATCAAGACTTAACAGAAGAGTTGACAATTTGTTTTTTTTAACATTACTCTCATTTGTTATGCTAATTATTTACTATATTCACTCACCGACTTACAGTTACTTTAAACAATTTCAGCATACCATGAAAATACGTACCCAATCAGAACTTATCAACACCGATTTATACAAAATTGCTGATACCGTTCGCATGGTATTTGAAAATACAGCCTCTGAATATGGACAGGAATACTTCAAGCAAATGGTCCTTCAACTGGCAAATTCACTCGGTGCAGATTATGCTTTCATTGGAGAACTTGACAAAGATAAAATAAACACAATCGATACCCTTGCACTCAGTGAAAAAGGAAAGATTATCGAGAACATTTCTTACCAACTTAAAAATACACCCTGTGAAAATGTTGTCGGTAAATCGCCCTGTTTTTACCCCATCGATGTGGTAAAGCAATTCCCTCAAGATGAATTCCTTAAGATAAATAGTATTGAATCTTATATCGGTATTCCTCTTTTTAATTCTAAAAACGAAGCTATTGGACTCATAGTCTGCATGTTTTTACAAGCCGTGAAATCACCCATATTGGTTCAGGATGTTATTCAGATTTTTTCTTCCAGAGTTTCCTCAGAAATTGAACGTGTCCATTTGGAGTCTAAATTAAGGAGGAGTGAGAATCGTTTTCGCCATATTGCTGAAAATACAGCAGCCTGGATTTGGGAAATAGATCCACAGGGAAAATATATTTACACGAGTAAGAAAGTAAACGAAATTTTAGGCTACCATCCATCTGAACTTATAGGGAAAAGATATTTTTACGAATCATATCCTGAACCAAATATAGAGGCTTATAAGAAGACTATATTTTCTTTATTCAACAAAAGAAAAGCCTTTACTGATTTTGAAAATCAAAAATTACATAAAAATGGTGAAATAGTTTGGTTTCGCACTTTTGGGGTGCCAATTATTAACCCAGAAGGCGAACTATTAGGTTACAGGGGAACATCTATCAATATTAGTGAACAAAAAAAACATGAGCAAGAAATTCAAAAACAGAATGAATTCTTAACAACAGTTTTAAACTCTCTAAGTTACCCTTTCCACGTAATTAACGTAAAAGACTATTCAGTTTCCCTTTCAAATCACGCAGGAGCGATTTCAAACAATACACAGAAGTCAACCTGCTACAAGCTTAGTCATAAGCTTGAAACACCATGTTGTGGTACAGAGCATCCCTGCCCTTTGAAAATTGTAATGGACACAAAAAAATCATGCATTGTTGAACACATACATACCAATAAGGAGGGTGTTAAATACCCTTGTGAAGTACATTGCCACCCTATATTTGATAAACAAGGCAACGTATCTCAAGTGATTGAGTATAGTATTGATAGAACTGAAAGGGAACAGTCCAAGTGGACCATCACACAAAGGGTTAAAGAATTACAATGTATACACCAACTGACTCAAGCTTTAGAAAAACACAAAAACCACCCAGATGATAACTGCAACAAGGTAGTAGATGTTATTCCCAGTGGTTTTCAGTACCCTGAAATAACAGGCTGTTCCATTATATTCTATGGAATAGAATATAAAACAGATAACTACTGTAATGGTCCATGGATGCTAGAGAGTCCTCTTCACAATGGCAAAAAATTGGTTGGAAAAGTTCAGGTCTGTTTCAATCAAGAATCAGATACGAACCCATTCCTTAAGGAAGAGAATGACTTGCTCAAAACCATTGGTCAACATCTATCCTCCTTTATTGAACAACAACACTATGAAAACCTCCAGAACGTTATTTACAAAATTTCTGAAGCTGCTAATATCAGCGAAAATCTTCATGATTTAATCGGCATAATCCATCTGCATTTAAAATCTTTAATTGATACCAGCAATTTTTACATGGCGCTTTACCACGAACAAAATGATTACTTTACAGTGCCTTACTCTGCAGACAAAAAAATCAACTTTCGGTCCTTTCCTGCTGGAAAAAGTCTGACCAAATATGTCCTACTGCAACAATGCTCAAAATTGGTCACTAGCAAAATTTTAAACCAGTTGGAAGACAATGGTGAAGTTATTTCTGTTGGGGAGCGTTCTAAAGCCTGGCTGGGGGTTCCTCTGTTGATAAAAGGGAAGGCAATTGGAGTAATATCAATACAAAATTATTTAGACGTAGAGGCATACGACCTGAAAGATCTTGATATTTTAGAATTTGTTTCCAACCAAATTAGTATTTCTGTGCAAAGAAAAAAGGTCGAAGATGATCTAAAAAAAGCACTCTTGAAAGCTCAGGAGTCTGATCGCTTAAAAACGGCTTTCCTTTCGGCTATGTCTCATGAGTTGAGAACTCCCTTAAATGCCATTATCGGATTTTCGGGATTAATAAATGAAGAACTAAAAAAAGAGGAGACCATTGAATTTGCACAACTCATCAATCAAAGTGGTAACGATTTGCTAGGTATTATAAATAACATTCTAGATGTAACCCAATTAGAAGGTCGAAACATAACAACTAACATAACTCAATTTCAGGCGCATGACTTATGCTTAAACTTATTAGACAAACTGCATAGTGAACAATATCAAAATAATTACAAAAAAATAATTATAAATTTTAAGCCATCATTAACCGATCAAGACATTAGTATTCTATCTGATCAGGATAAATTATTCAAAATACTCTATAATCTGCTTAGTAATGCCATAAAATTCACGCCAGAGGGAGAAGTCGCATTGGGTTATCTGATAGAGAACAGAGAAAATATGCCTTACGTAAAATTTTTCATAAAAGACTCAGGAATAGGAATTTCACACGACAAACAGAATATTATTTTTAATCTCTTCAGACAGGAAGATGATTCTCAAGCTCGAAAATTTGGAGGAACGGGTGTCGGCTTATCATTAGCAAAAAAATACACCGAACTGCTTAATGGCCATATCGAGGTAGAATCAGAAGTAAATAAAGGCTCAGAATTTACTGTTTGGATTCCACTGGAACCAGATCTCATTCTATCTAATTAATCACCACTTATCTGAACTCATTAAATGTAGATTTGACAATAAACTTGTACTAATTTAAAAATTCGGATAACTAAATCCTAAAAGTTCGAAGAATTTACCCTTTAAAACATCAAGTAAAAACCAGCATTTGGTTTTATATCTTGCTCACAAACTATATTTCTTTAAAACATGTGGCATTATAATTAAATACAAATATCCATTAACTCCTGATACAAAGCCGCTTCTTTTTTCTTAGTCAAATTTAAATTTTGCACATGCGACATATCATTAAGAAGTTGAGAACAAATTATAATGCCTTGTTTAATCAGAACCTGTTTTTCCTTTCTATTAAGCTTGTGTAAAATAGTAATAGGGTATAACTTCAAATCTTCCACGAGAAACTTTAAACCCTTATTTTGAGGATAATCCCAAGCTAAAAGATGCAAATCGTTGTATTTTGCATATTGTATTGAATCAGGCGTAAAACGCGTATTGGTTATCACCCAGCCCTTAAAAGATACGTTTTGATATTCAGGCATATCTTCTCGTTTGCGAATAATATCATTCACCCTAGATCTTACATATAATGGAACTTGAACACTTACCTGCTTCCCCTGATCTTTGTGGTATTTACACTCAACTAAAATCTGAACACTTTCTTTATTAGCAATCACATCCATTTCGTGAGTCACAGAGTAACCATCAACCACTATACCTACCTCAATCTTATACCCTTGCTTTTCGAATAACTGTCCAATAAACTGCTCAAATGGGTATCCGGTTGGTCCCAAAGCAAAAATGGCTTCTTTCAGCCTATAACGCATAGCTGAGTGTGCTCTTTCACGTCTCAATATTTTAAAAGCGCGCGAATAAATTTGTTTGGTCGTTACACCCGAGTAGATCCAAAGACTTACGTCAGTTACTATCTTTAAAATGGTGGAATGCTCTGCCCCTGCATTTCGCAAAGAGTTTTGCAGTTTTACTACATCAAATGGTTCATCATCACCCGATGCCTTTTTAACAAGAATAAGTTTATTTTTTAACGATGTTATTGCATCCATATATATAGTACTAAGATTGTTCAAATTCTCTTTAGGTATGAATTCCAATATAGAGTCTTTCTCTATTCAACCAAATTGATATAAATCTATACAATCTTCTGACAAATTAATACTGTCAAGTCTGTCAATTTTCATCTAAAGCATTTTATATTGACAAATCAAATAAACTACTCATAAAAATCAGGGCAAGAGAAGGTTTGAATTTTGATATTAAACTGATGATAAATCAAGTCATCCTTTATCAACCCTGTTTCAATTTTTCGAATCGCCATTCGCATAACTGCTTAAAGCGGTTCATAACATTCAATGTGACCCTATCGTGTATCGCTTCCCACATTCTATTGATTAGATTTCTGTTAGACCATTTTTCTTTGCCATAAAAGTTAAATCCTACCATCAGAAATAACTGGGCCTGTTCCGTTTCTTCCAGATCAGGAATTGAAGATCGCAAATACATTGTAAAAACACCAATCGGATAACCTCCTCTGCTCTTGTACAACAAATACCTCGCATTATCAGTTCCTACGGGATCAGGAATCCTCTTTATACTAATCGCATTGAGATTGAACAAGGGAATAAAATTTCTTCCCAACAAACTCTTTTTAATCCATGTGGGAAAATTTATCCAGCCAAATAAATAAATGGAAAGATTTTCCAGACTATTATTCCTGTCAACAACTCTAGCAATATGATTTGGCCAACAACTTGAATCACCATCCCATTTAAGTAATTCCTCAAAAATATATTTTGCAGGTGCGTTTATACCTATTTTATGGATATTTAGTATTTTAAAAGAACTAACCTCCACACCAAGACGTTGTAAAATACGATAGGTATAATTCTCCCTCTCCAAAATAGTATCAAAGTGAATTAATGTAGGTACCTCTGGTTTATGTATTAAGAAATACCTAATATCAGTAAAAATATTTGTGCTTTTATTGGGAGGTTTTAGTACCATTGATTGTATAGCTTCGTTGATCAATTGAAAAATAAAGGTTTCTATCTGTTAAAGTATCCATCATAAGTTACAAAAGATACACTGGATGATCCTGATCTTTCTGGCGTATTCTGCATTATTTTTTTCATCCTCAATACCGATTTTCAAATTTTATTCGAGATAATTCGCTTCAAATAGACGCAAACATTAGATTTTACATCTGCTAATTAATATTACTAATTAAAAGATGGCATTTTTAGCATATTGTTGTAAATTGATAGGTATAAGTAGTTTAACAGACAAATAATTCTATAGATGAATTGGCATTTAGGAAATGTATTTTTGCAGAAAGACATTCCTGAATCTACAAAACCTGTAGGGCTTTGTGAATTCTAAAGACTACTATTTTCAGAAATAAAATTTTAGTGGATTATGAAAGATACATTAAAAAGCATTTTGGAGAGACACCACTTAAGTGATGAGGCAACTTCAATTATTGAAAAAGAAAACCTCTTACCTTTAGGCTTATTAAACCGTTTACATTCCAATTATGCAAAAAGTTCTGGAATTCTGGAATCCTCCAAACGCATGTTTGACACGAGAAATCATTACTCAGGACTAAAAGGATTTAGAGAAATTATTGAGATACTCAATAATCATGGTGTTGATATTGGTTTTATTCAAGAACGGGAGCTTTTCATTCTTGTGTATCGTTTTTTGGCAACCAAGTTTGTCTTAAATGCCATAAACTGGCAAAATTTTGAGAATGATTCTCTTTTTCAACTTGTCTTTCCTCAGCCTGGGATGATACACCCGCATACTGTACAAGCATATAATGAGGCTAAAACTGAAGAGGCTAAAAAGACCTTAATCATAAATTATATCAAAAAAAACACTAACCCCCACGATGGCAAACAACAATTAAACAAACCTTGGTTCGAAAATGAAGAGGGTGAACTGGTCATTTTGGAAGGCAGTCAGCACAAATACCCGCAGTGCCAGCTTATTTTTGATCAAACAACCCAATCTTGTTTTTCCTTCTGTACCTACTGTTTTCGTCACGCCCAGGTGAGAGGTGACGAAGACATATTTAATCAGCTTGATATTAAACCAGTACATGATTACTTAAAAAAACATAAAGAAGTAACTGATATGCTACTTACCGGTGGCGATGCTGGCTACATGCCCTATGAAAGACTCAGAGATTATACGCTGCCTTTAATTCAAGATCCGGAGCTTATTCATATTAAAAGCTTACGAATTGGATCCAGAGCATTAAGCTATCAACCTGAAATGTTTTTAACAAAGGATTACAAAAGAATTCTGGATCTATTCAAAACCTTAACTGACCATGGTGTACAGGTCGTATGGATGTCACACTTTTCGACCCCCCGAGAAGTTTTAAATCCAGCAACCATTGCTGCAATACGTAGACTGCGCTTATATGGAGCTGTAGTAAAAAGTCAAAGTCCAATGATGAACCATATCAGTTTATTTACCGATAAAAATGGTCAAGTGGATATAGAGCGCTCTGCTCAAAACTGGATTGATCTTGGAAATGTGTTTGCCATGTTATCAGTAGGTTTCCATTCTATCTACTGTGCACGACCAACAGGCGAGCACCACTATTTTACGGTTCCCCTCTCTGAAATAAATAAGGTGTTTAATAAAATTTACCGTTCGCTACCTTCAATCAATCGCCCTTCCCGCTACATTACGATGACATCATCAGCAGGCAAAACTTCAATTCTTGGCACGGTTGAGATTAATGGACAAAAAGCCTTTGCCTTAAAATTCAACGAATCGAGAAATATGGAATGGATGGATCAGGTGTTTCTAGCCAAATATGATGAACTTGAAAATACAGTTGAAAACCTTATCCCCTTTGAGGGAGAAAAACATTTCTACGAGGATGAACTGATACAAATAGAAAACGACAAACTGGAAGCTCTACTAAAAAGGATGAAAGAATAATGACGATTAACATCATAGATAATGATAAATAAAATTGTAAAGTCAACGACTGAAGCGGTTGCAGATATATTTGACGGAGCCGTCATCATGATTAGCGGATTTGGTAATGCAGGCAGCCCTATTGAGCTCATCCACGCTCTTATTGATCAGGGAGCTAAAGATCTTACTATTGTAAGCAACAATACGGGAAGTGGTGAGGTTGGACTTGCTGCCCTAATTGCACACAAACGGGTTAAGAAGATGATTTGTTCTTTTCCAAGAACAGCCAATTCCACTGTTTTTCCCGACTTGTATACTAAAGGAGAAATCGAATTGGAACTCGTGCCACAAGGTACATTAGCAGAAAGGATAAGAGCTGGAGGTGCGGGTATTCCAGCCTTTTACACACCAACATCGGTAAATACCCCATTGGCAGAAGGTAAAGAGTGTCGAACTTTTGATCAAACGACCTGCGTCATAGAATATGGCATTAAAGCTGATTTTTCTCTCATAAAATGTGAAGCCGCTGATCGGTATGGCAATTTAATTTACAATAAGACGGCTCGTAATTTTGGTCCAATTATGTGCACAGCTGCCAACAATACTATCGTTCAAACAAGAAGAATAGTAGAACTAGGCGATATTGATCCTGAATGCGTTGTAACGCCTGGTATTTTTATAAAAAGACTTGTGGAAGTCAGTCATCCTGCTGATGAAGCAAAACTTGTATCTGAAAACAGGAGGTATCCATGGAGTTAGAAAATAACAAAAAAGGTTGGAACAGGAACGAGATGGCCCAAAAGGTAGCTTTAGATATTCCTGATGGCGCCTATGTCAATCTTGGCATAGGTCTACCAGAATTAGTTGCGGACTTTGTACCTGAAGGCCGAGAAGTGATTTATCATACCGAAAATGGACTACTTGGCATGGGCCCTGTGCCCGAACCAGGGCAAGAGGATCCAGAACTCATCAATGCTGGAAAAAAGAAGATCACAACGATAAAAGGCGCCTGTTTTTTTCACCATGCCGATAGTTTTACAATGATTAGAGGCCAGCATATCGACATCTGTGTTCTTGGGACCTTACAGGTTTCAGAAACAGGAGATCTTGCCAACTGGTCTACTGGCAAGCCAGGTTCAGTCCCTGCAGTAGGTGGAGCAATGGATCTGGTTTCAGGTGTAAAAACCATATTGGTGATTACAAACCATTGTTCGAAAGATGGGAAACCAAAAATAGTTAAAACATGCACCTACCCACTAACCGG
Organism: Ancylomarina euxina; assembly: GCF_003863355.1. Lineage (GTDB taxonomy): Bacteria > Bacteroidota > Bacteroidia > Bacteroidales > Marinifilaceae > Ancylomarina > Ancylomarina euxinus. The sequence continues at coordinate 169,746 of NZ_QQWG01000006.1, forward strand.
TAAAGCTGTTGTTAATTGCATTTATACCGATTTGGCAATAATTGATGTCTGCGACAATAGCCTTTTTGTTAGAGAACTTGCACCAGGTATAAGTTTTGACTACTTGCAAGAAAAAACAGGAGCAAAGCTCAATCAGTACGAATAAAAGAAATATTCAGTCTAATTCAATTTATTACGACCATGGATACTGATCATATTAATTCGCTAAGTCATAAAAGAACCAGCGAAGAAATTTACAATCAAGCTTGTAAAATAATTCCTGGTGGTGTAAGTCGAAACACCATTTTCCACCATCCCTACCCTCATTATATCAGTCATGCCAATGGCTGTTACGCTACTGATATTAATAACATTCAAAGACTGGATTTTGGGAACAATATGGCTGCCTTAATACATGGACATGCCCATCCTGATATTGTAGATGCGGTTATCAAACAAATCCGAAAAGGAACCGCATACACCATGGCAACTGAAGCCGAAGTTCTCTATGCTCAATTGCTGTGCGACAGAACGCCATCCTTTGAGAAAATACGATTCGTCAATTCAGGTACAGAAGCCGTAATGGCCATGATAAAAACCGCACGAGCCTATACAGGCAGACCTAAAATAGCCAAAGCCGAAGGTGCCTATCACGGTACTTACGATTTTGCTGAGGTCAGCCAAACGGCCAATCCAGCAAACTGGGGCGACATCAACCAGCCTAATTCTGTGCCAGTAGCCAATGGTACACCACAATCTGTATTGAATGATGTTATCATATTTCCATACAATGATATTGAACATACATTGGCGATACTGGATCAAAACGCAAGCGAAATAGCCTGTGTTATTATTGATCCCGTACCACATAGAGTGGGACTAATGGAAGGGAAAACTAATTTTATTGAAGCGATTTATGAATGGACCCGAAAAAATGGAGCACTGCTCGCTTTTGATGAGGTTGTAACCTATCGCGTTAACTATGGCGGTGCTCAACAAAATTATTCTGTAAAACCCGACCTAACAGCTTTGGGTAAGATCATTGGTGGTGGTTTTCCTGTTGGAGCCTTTGCTGGTCGTTCTGATATTATGAAAGTTTTGGACCCTAGAGAAAGTAAGCTTCTATTTCCACATTCTGGAACATTCTCAGCAAACCCTGTAAGCATGACCGCAGGGCATACTACTATGAAGATGTATAATAAAGACGCTATTTTGAAGTTAAATACCCTAACTCAAAAAGCCACAGACCAAATAAGAGAAGCCATAAAAATTGCTGACGTTCCTGTTTCCATAACTGGAACTGGTTCGATGTTTCGATTACATTTAAAACCAAGTGCGCCGACTAGCTATCGTGAAGCATATCAAAACTGTGAAACAAAAACATTAATCAATGAAATGCTGGATTATCTTTTCTTAGATGAAAAAATAATGATGATAAACACCCTTACCTGTATGTTTTCAACAGTTATGACTCAAAAAGAAATCGATATGTTATCTCAGGCTCTTTTAAATATGTTTAAACGTTTTAAAACACAATTACATTCATTAGATAAATAAACCAGAAAACGCTATGACAGATGTCTATATTTGCGATGCAGTAAGAACCCCCGTAGGCAAATACGGTGGATGTCTATCGTCTTTACGCGCCGACGATCTTGCTGCAATCCCCTTGAAGGCTTTAATGGAACGTAACCAAAATATCAACTGGTCAGATATTGATGATGTTCTTATGGGCTGTGCCAATCAGGCAGGAGAAGATAATCGAAATGTAGCCCGCATGGCTCTGCTACTTGCCGGCTATCCGGAAACGGTACCAGGAGCCACCATTAATCGCTTGTGTGGTTCGGGTATGGACGCCATTGGATCAGCTGCCAGAGCCATAAAGGCTGGCGAAGCTGAACTAATCATTGCTGGTGGTGTGGAAAGCATGTCGCGCGCTCCATTTGTTATGGCTAAAGCTTCCAATGCTTTTTCCCGATCGCAAAAATTTTACGACACCACCATTGGCTGGCGATTTGTAAATCCGGCATTGGATATAGAATATGGAACAGAATCGATGATAGAAACGGCCGAAAATATTGCTAGTGATTTTAAGATCAGCCGGGAAGATCAGGACAAATTCGCACATTGGAGCCAAGAAAAGGCGCATACTGCTCAATACAAAGATTTTCTTGCTGATGAGATCATTCCTGTACTTATTCCTCAGCCTAAAGGCGATTCTTTTAAAGTAGATAAAGACGAACACCTGCGATTAAGCTCTCTCGAAAAGTTAGCTTCATTAAAAACACTGATTAGCGAAAATGGAAGCATTACAGCCGGAAATGCCTCGGGTGTGAACGACGGCGCAGCAGCTTTAATTATTGCGTCAGGAAAGGCTGTGAAAAAGTATAAATTAAAAGCCAAGGCTAAAATTCTAGGCATGAAAACTGCCGGCGTTCCTCCTCGAATTATGGGAATGGGCCCTGTACCAGCGACCAATAGTCTCTTAAAACATTTGAGTTTGGAGCTAAAAGATATGGATATTATCGAACTTAACGAAGCTTTCTCTGCTCAGGCTCTTGCCTGTATTCGTGAGTTTGGTCTTGATGATCATGATCCTCGGATCAACCCATTGGGCGGAGCCATAGCATTGGGACACCCACTGGGAATGAGCGGGGCCAGAATTGTGATATCGGCCCTTTATCAGCTTCAACGGTCGAACTCAAAAAAGGCCCTTTGTACCATGTGTATAGGCGTTGGCCAAGGGATTGCTCTCGTACTTGAAAAAGTTTAAATGACAATTTATTCTGTCGAAGAAACCACAGATCACTACAGTAAAATAAGGAACTATGACTAAAATGAACATCGCCAATACCGAATCTGATTTCCAAATCATTGCAGAATTGTCCTCAATCATTTGGAAAGAGCATTATACAGATATTATTGGTTCCCGACAAGTTGATTATATGCTTAAAAAATATCAATCGGTAGAAGCTATAAAGGATCAGATTGAAGAAGGGGCCTTGTATTACCTAATTACACATCAAGGCTCAACAGTGGGTTATCTCTCCTATTACAAAAAAGCGGACTGCTTGTTCTTAAGCAAAATTTATATTCTAAAAGAATACAGAGGCAAAGGTATCGGTAAAAAGACCATGCACTATCTTGAAACGACAGCAGAACATCTGGGATATAAAACCCTATCGCTGACCGTTAATAAAAATAATATAGAAACAATTAAAGCCTACGAGAAAATGGGCTTTAAGCAGGTAAGAGATATTGTGATAGATATTGGAAATGATTTTATAATGGACGATTACATAATGGAAAAAGAACTTTAATTTTAAATTAAAAGCGCAATCTGCTATCGCTTGCATCTTTCAATAATCTGAATCATTTGGATATAAAAAAAATCCCCATGACAAATCATGAGGATTCTTGCTGTGTTATTAGTTAAAACTATAAGCTCGTGATTTTCTCATCAGCTTTATTATCGTCTTTTTCCTTTAACTTTTCTGAATTATCAGATGTTTTTCTGTCAATTAGTTTATGGTAAGGATCAATAGCAACACTGTGCGGTTTTTTATCGACAATAAAGGAGAATTTATTCTCTTTAGCTGTAACATGGACTTTCTTAAATAGTATTTCCTGCTCCTCTTTATTTTCATCTTCTACAAAAATGGCAAGGTCAATCCAGTCGTTCATATCAACATACTGTTTATCCTCTTTTTCATCACTATTCGTTTGAAAAGATATTTTAACAGCACCGTCACCACTTTCGACCTCAGTAGCATCTTCTTTTATCGTTTTAACAACTCTGTATTTCTCAGCTTCAACAGTAAAATCAACTCTATATTTACCATCCTCAGTTTTACTAACATAAGCACTATCAACTTTATTATCGAACAGTGTGATGGTCTCCAACATATCGGTAATCACATAGTCCAGAGAATCCGGCATATGACGTCTCATCAAATCAACAAACTCAAGCGAAGTCGTATATGGAGGCTCCTGAAAAGCAACATCAGACACATACTCACTAAGTGCTTTATTAAGATTAGCCTCGCCCATATAATCAGATATCGCATACATGGCTACAGCACCTTTATTATAGTGAATATATTGCTGATTCTCATTATACATCAATGGTTGCTCTTTAACACTTTCAGATCCCCGTCCTCTTAGGTAGCTATTTAGCTCCTCTTTCATAAACTTACGGATTTTGCTTTTTGGATATTTCTGCTCTAACACCTTTATGGCCGAATATTCAGACAAACTCTCAGACATTAAAGTTGCTCCCTGAACATTGGCACCAATCACCTGATGTGCCCACCATTGATGCGCCATTTCGTGTGCCGTTACATGATAGGCATAGTTGACAGCTCCTTTATCCGATTTATCTTCCTTAGCAATAAATCCGATAGCCTCTGAGAAAGGAATGGTATTGGGAAAGGACTGAGCAAAAGACCCTATAGTTCGAGGAAATTCAATGACACGAACCTGTCGATGTTGATATGGACTATAATTATCTCCATAATATTTGAGTGACGCTTTTAAGGCATCAGCCATATCGGCAATATTATAATCATGACCTTTATGGTAATAGATTTCAATATTGACATCCTCATATTTATCGGTATAAACTTCATATTTTGCTGATACCCATGAATAGAAATTAAGAATTGGCGAATCCATTTTATAATGAAAATACGCTCGATCACCTTCGATCCATTTCTTTTGCAGATAACCCGGCGCAATAGCAATTTGATCGGCAGCTGTACTTACAGTCGTTTCAAAATTCACCCAATCGGCACATTCCGAAATATAAGTGTTCCCAAGAGATGTTGTATCAGTTGGTGGCGCCATACGATCTCGCTTAGGTAAATCATATTTCTTACGTACAGTATTGTCTTTAAGCTCACCCGAACGTGAATAGCCAATGCTTGGAAGACCTCCACTATTAAAAAAAGTTCCATTAGCCAAAACTGGAGAACTATTTCTTAAGAAATGAATCGTTCTATTTCTCATCGTAAAGCTCAATTTCAACGAATCACCAGGCATAAGCGGTTTATCAAGCTTATAAATATTGTATTGGAACACCGTATCCTTACTTACCAAATCGGCAGGGCGCGAAAACTCAATTGTCGTGTGTTTATAGGTATAGTTGATATGAACTGAATCTATAGCTTCATTAGATTTATTCTTAACAATATAGCGACCCTGAACTTTTAAGTCGTTGGTCTCAGGAAACAAATCCACATCGACTTTAACATCAGTAATACGTGGCTGAACGATATTGTAATACTTAGAATATTTATGCTCCCACTCTACTTGATCAAGCTCTCTTTCTTTTGCTGATTTATGCTCGTTCTTGATATTATCGAACCAATAAATAAATCCACCAATTGCAACAAAACCAATCGTACAAGCAGTAAGTGAGATGTACAATGTGCGAGTTAGGTTCTCTTTGGCTCTACGGAAACGAATCTTAACCGTTTCGCGAATTCCACGACGCCATATGGCCAAACCAGCAATTAACAATACCGATGAAAATAGCAACCAATACAATCTGTAAAATAGATAGGCTGGAATATTGCTGCCATAACCGTTCATATCGGAATAAGTGAAGCCCGGTCCTGAATTGAAGTTAAATATTTGTTGCTCGATACCCAGCTTTGATAAAAACGGACTAAGAATAGAAAATATAAACAGAGCAAAAAAGCCGATGTAAAAGTTAGATAAGAGCGATTGTACAAATAGTGAAATTGCAGCCCACACAATATAGACTGGCAACATTAATATAAATAGCTCCATAAAATAATGCAGAGGCTCAATTTCGTAATAAGCTTCTGAAATCTGAATAACAATACAAGTAGCCATTACTACGACTAATAAAAGAATCTGTACCTTTATTAAGGCAATAAATTTAGAGAAGTATTGCACCCAGTTAGGTGTGTGAGTCGCATCGACCAATTCGAACATTTTTGCACGGCGCTCACGCTGAACAAGCATACCTGAGTATAAAAAGGTAATCAGTAAGAGAAAAAGTCTAAACATAGAGCTTGGAATCAGCAACATTTTCCAGGTTGTAGGATAGGTTGTTGTACCAAAAAGACTCATGGTTGTTGTATGTCCAATAACCATAAACAGAATACCGAAAGCCACAAGTACCATAAACGGAACCGACTTGATAATGAACTTAAAGTTCATAATTGAGATATTCCACATCAACTTTAGATTCCAAGAGTAACTGTTATCAATAGTCACCTTAGGCAAATTTATATCCCTTAAATTATTAAAGTTGTCTTTGACCACAACAGCACTCTTTTTAGAGAACCATCGGAAGGATAATGCTTCTTGTGTAAATTGAAACTTAAAGTAAGTTGCTGCAAAAATCAACATGGATACAGCAAACCAGATAAGTCGGTTAATTAAAACCAAGCCACCCATTGGTAACAAATTGGTGTTGCGCTCGGCTACATTCCAATATTCGGTAGCGTGTGTTATGGCAGACGCACCAAAGGGATCGAGCAAGGCCCCGAAAGTCTTACTCTCAAGCTCTCCCATTAAATTCTGCGATATCGCCTGTACAAAAAACAGGATGATCATCGTAACGAAACCAGCACCCAGATTTCGGCTAAATGTGATCACAGCAAAAACAATAGCTCCGAATAGAAGAATATTGGGTAAAACAACCAAACCATATATCTGTAAAAAGGCCAATGGACGTGAAGGTCCTAGCATTTCGGGATTTACGCCTGGCAATAAGGGAGCAATAAGGAAACCAAGGCCAAATACCAAGAAAATTGCCAAGGTGATAACAATTGAACTAAGAAATTTAGCCAAAATATATTCTGATTTCTTAAAAGGGTAAGAATATAGAATGGAATGCATTTCGGAGCTAAAATCACGATTCACAGAACCTCCAACAATAGATGGCAATAGGAAATATCCCAAAGTTAGAATACCAAACATATTGAATAACGCAATGGGCGAGTTTGCCAAACGAACCGAAGCCGTTGTGGCTGTTTTGCTGTCGAATACACCAATACTACCAGCCATTATCAATGTTGAGATAATAAGCAGCACAGCTGCATAAATATAGGTAGCTGGGTTCTTAAGCCAGTATTTTAGTTCGAATTTAAATAGAGTTATAAATTTACCCATGATTAGTTAACGTTTTTTAGTGTAACAAAGTAAACATCCTCTAAATCGGCCTCTTTTTGAATAAATAATTCGTCAGGCTGAGTTTCTGAGTAAACGTTGATATTCATACTATTATCATCATTAAACTTACTGGATAGAATCTCGAAACTATCTTTGTGTTCATTAAGCGCAGATCGATCGATTCGTTTGGTCCACATCTTACCCTTTATTTGCTCAACAGCCTCACGAGGTGTTTGATGAGTCAGGATCGCACCACCATTCATAATAGCCATGTCGGTACATAACTCTTTAACATCCTCAACAATATGGGTTGAGAAAATAACAATATGATTGGTTCCAATCTCACGCAAAACATTAAGGAAACGACTTCGCTCTGCAGGATCCAGTCCAGCGGTAGGTTCATCAACAATAATAAGTCTTGGGTTATTGAGCAAAAGCTGAGCAATACCGAAACGTTGTTTCATTCCTCCAGAATAACCTGCCACATTTTTCTTACGAGCTTCGGTCAAGTTAGTCTGTTCCAGTACAGCTTCAACAATCTCTTTTCGTTCTTGCTTATTGGAAATGCCCTTAAGTTCAGCAAAATGCATCAACAAATCTTCGGCCGACATTTTTGGATAAACACCAAATGATTGAGGCAAATAACCCAGCGAGTTGCGAAGGGTCATCTTATCCTCCATGATATTAACACCATCAAATACGATGCTTCCAGAATCGCCTTCCTGAAGGGTAGCGATGGTGCGCATTAGCGTCGATTTACCGGCACCATTGGGTCCCAAGAGACCAAACATACCTGCTCCAATTTTTATATTTACATTGTTTAAAGCCTTAACACCATTACTATAAGTCTTAGTAAGATTCTCAATAATTAATTCCATCTATTTTATATTTAGGGTTATTCATTAATTAAAACACCTAAACCCACCTTCAAATTTTACTGGTTTCACAATCAGTTATCACTTGCGCTTTCATGAGTGTAGGTTAGTTACTAAACAAACCTAAACAATATAAACTAACATTAATACTGTCAAATGTGTCAACTTAAATAATTTCGATAAAGCCCTTGTTCTTTCATATAAAAACATGTGATTACTCTTTAAATTGAGTATTATCTCAAATGAACCATTTTAGCGGTTTCTGTTTAATAATAAATTAGCCATAATTACAAAATGTCTAGATCTTTTCTGGTTTTGTACATTAAAAAAATCTCAGCTTAGACTGAAATTGTCATTATCAACAATAAAAATCTTAATTTTACACCTGTTTCGAATCCTGAAACAACATTTTACAAACTTGAAGTTATTAAAACATGAAAAAGCGCAATTTCAAATATAAAAACGAAGAAGAAATCAAAGCCTATATTGCCGATAACAAACTAGATGCTCAGAAAACTGATACAGGCTTATATTACCTGATAAACAATGAAGGAAAAGGCGCACAACCCAACATCAATTCGTATATCAAGATTGCATATATTGGTTATTTTATAAATGGTGATATTTTCGACCAAAATGACAAATTAGAGATTAATCTGACTGAGGTTATAACAGGATGGATCGAAGGTTTACAACTTTTTAAAGAGGGTGGTGATGGCGTTCTATTTGTACCTTCGCATTTGGCTTATGGAAATAAAGACAATGGATCCATCCCTGCTGGCTCGGTACTAATCTTCGACATTCATCTCATTGCGGTTAATTAGGTCCTTCTTTTGAAATTTGACTTCAGATTAAAGTCTCACTCCAATTTCAAATCAATTCAAAAAAGAAGACCTGACAAGCCCGATTTATCGGTCCTGTCAGGTCTGAATATTTTTATCTTAAGTGAAGACTTAGATGCGTTTCATCATGGCTTCAATTTCCTTAATTTGTGCCGATAGCATTTTTTTCTTGTCCAGTTTTTTGGCTTCCACCAAATAATGACTAGCTAGTTTCTTATTACGCTGTGACAAAGCAATACCTGACAAGTTCAATTTTGCAACTGCCTGATCGGTTGTTAGTCTAAGACCCGTTTTCAGTGCTTTCTTGAAGGCCTTATCAGCCTTTGAACTGTTGTTTTTTTGTGATTCGACTAATCCTGATAGATAGTAGAAATAAGCTTCCTGCTCCTTAATCATTCCTTCGGGATGTTTTACTCTGGCTAATACGCTTGCGGCTTTTTCAAACTTATTTTTCCTAACAAAATAAAAGGCTAGTAGATTCATTATATTCTTGAAATGGAATAAAACGAACAAACCAGAAACTAAAAGCGACCAAATGCCCATCGATATCATACCCTCTACAAAAAGGTAAATAGATCCTAAAAATAAAATTCCAGCAATAATCAGCCAAAGGTATTTTCTTATCATGATAGTGTTTTTTTAATATTTAATACTGCAAAACAAACCATTTTTTAATATAAACAAGCATAATAGGCCTGTATTTTTTCTATTAATTTATCGGCAATTTCCAAGATTAACTATGAAATGAAGCATAAGCTCTCTGTATCAGCTTCTATACATCTCACTTGCCATAATCACAAAATTAGAGATCAAAATTTTAAAGCTCCACATCTTACTATATGATATATTGTGAATTTAAAATGACCTGTCTGGATATATAATGTTGAACAAAAGAAAAGCCCTGTCTTAATTAAAAAACAAAGCTTATGGATTATTTCATTAAATATCCTTAGATCTTATTGCTGATACTCCGAAATCTTGAAAGATTTCTGTAAATCGTCCTGAAGTTTTGAAATTTCACTCAATATAGTTTTTAAGGTCTGCTGATCTATATCAGTTAAGTTTTTTAACAAAACGGTATTATCGGGCCAATCGTTATCAAGAAGTAAATCAACCTGACATTTAATGCGTAAATGCATTAAGAAATTGTAAATCTTCTCAATCTCCTCTCCTGTCTTCTCAGGAATCACAGAATGAGCCATCAATTGATTCAATCGCAATAAACTATTGGTTTCTGGAATCGCATGATAAAGGGCGTGAATTCTCAAATAACCAATAATGGGCTGTAGAAACTGCTTTAGGTTCACTTTTTTATTCTCAATAACAGGTTTCTTTCGAATCACCGTTTTAGCCAGTTGATTAAAGAAGGTCATATTCCCATCTAGAGTAGCGTAAACATGATCAAACAACTGATTTACCAATCGATCATTTCCATAAATTAAACGCAAGTCGAAGAAGATGGAACTATCCAAAACATTGGACATATCAGGATTATCAATCCAATTCGAAAAATAATCTTTCCAGACATCAAGAGCATTACACCACTCCGGATTTCCAGCCATCAAATCACCTTTACATCTGGAATAACCAATTGCATGAAGATTTTCGTTAATGATTTCGGATAAGCGTAAAAAGTAGCTCTTATTCTCTTCGGTGTGAACTTCAAAAATAATGGCATTATCCTGATCAGCTTTTAAAGTCTGCTCCCCGCGTCCTTCACTGCCCATAGCTACAAAAGCAAATTCACATGGGGGCTCTCCCACTTCTTTCAAAGCCATTTCAATTATTCTCGTATTGATCGCATCGGCTATAGAGGTGATAATGCGCGAAACACTATTGATATTATCGGTGCTGGTAAAAATTGCCTGAATTAACAGGGGAACCTTATTGTAGATTCTTTTCAGGTCACTAATAACGAAACAGGCATCAATCTCACGAATTAGATAACTTAAGGAATTGCGTTGCATTTCCAAACATTGCTGATTACTAATATTTCCAATAATACTTCCGTAATTATTCTCAACCAGCAAATGCGTAATATCTTCTTGTTCAAACAGTAGAACAGCCTCATATAAAAGCGCATCCTGCTTTATAGTTTTTACGGGTGAAGTCATTACGGCATAAATGGGCTTATCTGCAGCTTCCTCTTTGGCCAAAATACGACTCCTCAAATCGGTATCGGTTACCACACCAATAATATCCTCCTTTTCCTTCACACAAATCAATTTCGATCGATTATCAGTCATGATTCTTGCAACCTCATTAATGGTATTGCTTAGGCTACAGGTCACATTCTTATTGATTAAATTGAGAACAGGCTGATTCATCAGTTGCAAAGACAATTGAATATCATCTGAAAGTTTCTGAGCATCCAAACGTAAGCGTTTGTTCTCTGTTACATTTCTAACGACAAGGATATAGCCAATTTGGCCAGAATGGGTAATCTGAGTCAGAGAAATGATCACATTGTGCATGCCAGCTCTTGCGTCAATCAATTCTGTTTCGAGTATATAAGATTTATTGGGATTCTCAATGGTTGCAACCAATGCCTCCCAGGTCATTTTGAATAAACTTGAAAAATCGGAACCTATAATTTCAGCACCTTCATTATTTAATAAATTAATGAATTTCTCATTTGCAAAGGTGACCTTTTTGTTTACTAGCATAAGTGTGCCTTCGGTAGAGGCATCTACCAGACTCTTGTACTTTTGTATGGATGATCTTAATTTCTTCTCTGCCTGAACTCGTTTCTCCTCAATAATTTTGGTTTGTCGTAATACATAAATCAGAATAAGAACAATCAGTAAAATGATAACGAAGGACACTTTTAATAAAAACTTTTTTAATTCTTGAATTTCAAGCTTAACATCCTCCAAGTAAATTCCGGTGCCTATAACCCAATTCCAATCGTTAAAACCTTTTACATACGAAAGTTTGGGCACAACCTTTGAAGCATCATCTTTCCATTGCCAGTAATATTGAATAATACCTTCTCCCTTTTCATTCACCAATTGGGCAGCATCTACAAAAAGTTTATTCTCATGATTATCGGCATAGTTGGACAGATCACTTCCATTTAAATCAGGTCTGTAGGGGTGCATAATCATTTTAGGACTTGAAGTGATGATCCAAAAGTAATCCTTCTGTTCATTTCCATACCGCATCGTCCCAATTTGTTCGGCAGCTCTTTGCTGAGCTTCCTCCTTTGATAGTCTCCCTTTTTTGTAAGCTTCGTTATTTTCTGACAGAACACTCCAAGCTGTATTGGTCAACTCCTGAATCATCTCCTTTTTACGATCCATCATACTATCCTCAAACAAAGGAATAATAATCACATAAAATGATACGATAAACATGCTTATAGCGAGTAGTGTCGGTGCGACTATACTATAAATAAACCTATTGCCTTTTAAATCATTCATACTAAGACATATATTACAGATAATAATTTGAACTTGAAGATAAGATGTTTATTATGGATTCACATCAATGATGATGGGCTGATTTGCATATTCGTATAAAAAATCTAGATTACTCGAATTGACATAAGTAGTTCCATTATTTTCAAGAATCCCATAACTTTCGTGTATGTGCCCAAAGATATGATATTGTGGCTTCACCTCTTCAACTCTTACTGTTAAATGTGGACAACCACATGACTCTGCTCTCCTGTTCTGATCTAAAATATGCTGTGGTGGCACATGGGTGATCAGAATATCGGTATCATCAGGTATCTCATTCCAATGTTTACAAATACTTTTTTCACTACGATTAAAGGCCCAATTATAAAACCAGGGCTGAACCGGCGATCCCCATAACTTCAGGCTTTCTATCTCAACACCGGAATCATTCAAATAAATCACCCCTTTGGGTATCATTTTTTTAATTTCTTTCGATGTGGCCTGCTCTAAAAAGAAATCATGATTACCAGCAATCAACACTTTATACTGATAATCGAGAGATGAAAACCAATTTAAAAAATCGGTGATTTGCGCTCTAGTCCCCATCTCACTCATATCACCAGCATGAATAATCATATCAGCTTCTGCCAACTTTACATCTTGATGCCTACCATGTGTATCCGAGATACAGATTATTCTCATATCCTTTTCTTATCCTTAAATTTAGATTTCGAAGTTATTCATTTCATTTATGATTCAAAAATAAAGGTGATCCACATTATGAACCACCTTAAATTTAAATATATTTCTATTCAATCTCCAAAACCTACTTTCCGATACAAAAGTTCTTAAATATATTCCCAAGAACCTCATCCGTAGATATATTCCCTGTGATCTCACCCAGGAAGTGCAGGCATTCGCGAATATCCTGAGCCAGGAAGTCGGTTGGGATCATGTTGACCAAACCGTCGTTTACGCGCTGGATGCTGCCAAGAGCAGAATTCAGGGCTTCGAAATGGCGGGCATTGGTCACAATCACATCCTGTTCGTTCAGGGTATCCATATTCACCACTTTCAAGAGTTCAGTAGCCAGCTCGTCGGTATGGATTTGTTCTTTGGCTGAGATAAACATCAACTTGTCTTCTTCATTCAAGCCAATTAGTTGCTTGCTCAATGCTTCGGTATCCTTACACAGGTCAATCTTATTCAGGCAAACAATCAATTTCTGTTGATCTCGATCGATGGTCTCATTCACTTTTGCGATAGATTCGTTCAACATATCAACCGGACGGTTAGCATCGATCAAAAGCATCACGATTTGAGCCTGGCGCATCTTCTGGAAGGTACGCTCAATACCCATATTCTCAATTTTATCGAGGGTGGTACGGATACCTGCCGTATCGATAAATCGGAAGGTCACACCGCCCAGGTTGATGGTATCCTCAATCACATCGCGGGTTGTCCCTTCAATATCCGAAACAATGGCCTTATCCTCCTTTAGCAAGGCATTCAAAAGGGTTGATTTTCCCACATTGGTATTCCCTACTATGGCAACGGGAACCCCATTTTTAATGGCATTCCCCAGCTCAAAGGAATTCACCAATTTATTGATGATGTTTTCAATTTCGTTCACCAAAGCCTGCAATTGGGTTCTGTCAGCAAACTCCACATCCTCTTCACCAAAGTCGAGCTCCAGCTCTATCATTGAGATGAAATGAAGTAATCGTCCACGTAGGTTAGCAATCTCATTGGAAAAGCCACCGCGCATTTGCTGTAAAGCAACCTTATGGGCCGATGCCGAAGAGGAAGCAATCAAATCGGCCACAGCCTCAGCCTGCGACAAGTCCATCTTCCCATTTAAAAAAGCACGCTGGGTATATTCACCCGGATTGGCCATTCGGGCACCAGCCTTTAGCAAGACCTGTAAAATGCGTTGCTGTATATAGGGTGCACCATGGCAGGCTATTTCAGCACTGTTCTCTCCCGTATAGGAATATGGCGCTTTAAAAACTGTTAGCAAAACCTCATCCACAATTTCTTCACCATCCATCAAGTTACCGAAATGAACGGTATTAGCCTTTTGTTCGCTAAGAAGCTTATTTGTTTTCGATTGGAATATTTGGTCACAAATTGTTAAAGCCTTCTCACCCGAAAGTCGGATAATGGCAATGGCACCATGTCCTGTAGCTGTAGAAATGGCACATATAGTTGATTGATCGATCATGTTCAATTAATAATTAGGAATGAACAATTCATAAATAAGCTCATATCATTGTTCAATATTAGAGTCTACAAAGATAGTTGAGAATTTAGGAATTATGAATTATGAGTTAGGAATAATGAATTATGAATTACCCATACCTGCCGCAATGGCTTCCCAGCCCTTATAAGCACCAGAAAAATTAAAGAATTGATACAAATCAAAAGCAGCTTTTACAGGCTTTTTGCAACATTCTACTTTTCCTCTACCTTTGTTTTCAGTTTATGAATTTGATATACGAACAAGAATGAAGAATATTACAGGCCGCTGGTCATTCAATGAAGATTTTGGATTTGGGAAAGATGAAGGCTTTGCTGAGTTTACTCAGGAAGGCGAAAATCTAAAAGGAGTATTAGTTTATACTGAAAGAATCGAAGGCGACACGCCTTTTCGTGTGCAACAAGAGGTGGAAGGTACCTTTGATGGCCAACGATTAAAGATGACAGGCACAGTAGTTGAAATATTGGATGCTGAAGAGGAGATCGAATACCACCTGGATTGTTGGGAAGGTATTTTGAATGATAAGAACCAAATTGTGGGTCACTCTTACGACGATCACGAGTGTTTTGGTGTGTTTGTAATGGAGATGATATAAAGGATAATCCCGATTGATCTGGAGAAGTATCCATATTGAAATTAATCTGTGAAAATCAGTGTTAATCTGTGGTTGGTTCTTTGGGCTTGTCAGTTTTCGGTTATCGATCACTTTTACTCCGCTCAGTGACCATCAACAACTTGATAATTTTATGACTCAAGCCCTTAGCTTAGGCTTAGAATATTTTCATTCAAACAGGAGTGATTTCACTTTCCAATTTACCTGAAAAGTTTATCAAAAAAAAATCAGTCATTAAACTCTACTTCACAGACACTTAACTCCAAACACCCTATAAACATTGATCTTTTTGGGATTTATTTTCAAAAAACATTTGGAGCTTATAAAAAAACACACCATCTTTGCATCGCAATCAGAGAGAAACGCGGATGTGGCGTAATTGGTAGCCGCGCTAGACTTAGGATCTAGTGCCGAGAGGCGTGGGGGTTCGAGTCCCTTCATCCGCACAAAAAGGATCAACACAAAAGTGTTGATCCTTTTTTTTATCCCACAACTTTTCGACTTGATCCCCTATAAATGGATTTTGCTAGCTATCTTCTTTTCATAAACACTGGATCAGTTACATTTTCTGGGTCTGATTCAAGAATCGTTCTAATTAAGCATGTATTTTTGTTAACCGGCAAAGGATGAAACCAACCTCTGAATTCTTCTTTTTTGAATTTAAAGATCTAGCGATAGCATTTACACTCAGTATTAAATGTTGTATACAACCTGAAGGTGATGAGGATGACAAGTTTTTTTTATAGATCTGAAAAGTTATTCTTTCCTAATTAGCTTCACTCAAGCCGTTAGGCTCCTACTTTCTCCTGCAGTCGAGAAAGTAGGCAAAGAGTCCGCCGACTGCAGCACTCGGCGACCCATGACAGCTCAAAGTCTAAAAAGAATAAACTCTCTCGTCCCTCGATCACACAGTATTCTTTTCTTAACGACTTTTTCACTTATGGGTACCCCACCTGCGTTGCTGATGTCGGTGTCTGGTGCGTTCAATTATCTTGCAAATCCAAGCCCCCATACCTCAGAGGTAGCTTAGTCCAAACATCATTTCAAGTTTTTGTTTAGCACGAGATTGATCTGTGAAGTTAATTCAATAGATTAACTTGAAGATACTTATAGTGAGGGTTGAGCGGGAGTCGTCAGCCTGCCGTGAGGCGTGATAATCTTGTTTCTACAGAATAAAAACAAGGATCAGGCTGACTTGATTTTTTGCTTACTTTTTTATCGAAGAAAAAAGTAAGAGCCCAGCGGCTTGAGCGAAAAGATTAACACATATTCCCTATTTTAATCTGCATCCTACTATGGTTACAAAATCACCCTTGGAAATATATTTATTGCACTAAGACCCAACTTTTGCACCTGATCCTAAACACTTGGCAAAACAAAGACAGTCAGCTATTTTTGCCAACTTTCCATACTTCTGAATCTGCATATAAGCATTCCTTTCATAAAGCCTCTTCGCCTCGGGTTGGTTCATGCCTATGAATAATATACACCTAGAGTATCCCAATTCTTTTACCCAATTCTCTAATTCAAGCAGAATATGAGTTCCAATCTTTTTCCCTCTTACTTCGGGAGAGGCATACACTCTCTTTACTTCCATAGTATTCAAATCAAATTCTTCGATGGCTCCACAAGCTATAGCTTCATTATTTTCATAAGCCAAAACAACATGCTTTATATCATCAATTACATTGAATTGAGATAAGGGATGATTCTCACCATCCCTATTTGCAAGATCCGAATTCAGTAAATTAACGAGTTTTTTAAATTCCTGATTTCTGGAGTTTGTTCTTATTATCGTTATAATATGCTTTTGAGATGATGTACAAGGTTTTATTGTAAATACTAATTCATAAAATTAGACTTAGTCTGAATTTCCTCCTTTAACAAATCATTCCTTCATCTGAACAGATCATCCCGAGTACTATTCCTCAGCCCCATGACTCTTTGCAATATCTATCCAATGTTCAGCAAGAATTTGTGGATTTGCACCTAAGCCACGAGCCAGGTGTAATGCAACTCCCATCATTAAAACAGAAGCTTCGTGTAATCCTTGATTTGTTGGCAAGGCTCCAAATTTTTCTTGTGCTTTAAATTGGAGTAGATCATTATGTTTTCGAACAAATGCAATAGGATCATCATCAGAAATTTCAGGAATCATCAAACAATCGCCCCACTCATCTCCTAACCTGTCTGCTAATACTTCTGGAAGCTCATTGCCCATTTTTCTCCATAGCGCTAATGTTGCCTTGTCTCCAGATTCAGCCAAGCCCGTATCCAGCAGTAATTCAAATGCTAAATCAGCTATATTTTGCATCAGTTCTAAATATTCATCCTGAGCCTTTTCAAACTTATCTGTAATCTGGCCTTTAAGATATTCACCAACGCTCAAATGAGGTAATCCTAAAACTTCAGGACATCCTTCCATACAAGGAAATTCATCTCCTTGGTACATATAGTGAACTTCTTTACTTTGAATTTGACGACCTAGTGGATATAAGCGACAAGCAAGTGGACGCCCTAAATGTACACTACATCCAAAATTATCGACATATTGAGAGCATGCTTGTTTCTCCCTCCAATCTGCTTTTCCGTTAAAGCGCAAACGAATCCCTCCGTACTCACAATAAAGGTCACGAAATTCCCTAGCTGCCATTTTTTTCTCTCTGGCAAGACTAAGCAACTCCCATGGATTAATCAGTACCTGGTTCCCATGGCAGCAAGTTCCAGTTCGTGAGCAAGTAAGAGGTAATATATCTTGAATACTAAGTTTGTT
Organism: Ancylomarina euxina; assembly: GCF_003863355.1. GTDB lineage: Bacteria > Bacteroidota > Bacteroidia > Bacteroidales > Marinifilaceae > Ancylomarina > Ancylomarina euxinus. Next base: position 187,635 of record NZ_QQWG01000006.1, read on the forward strand.
TGTTTGCATTTTTATTGCTTCATTTTTGATATTACAATTATGATACCTATTTGTATTTGTCGCAAGCCCCACACACTCATTTCAACACTGATTGTCAGACACATAAAAACACTCAGTCAACTTGGCTTGATCTTTAAATGGGATTACCAACAACAAGTCAAATAGTTAATCAATTGCAAAATTATTAAAACATTATTTAAAATCACAAAGCTATCAAATTCCATAAAATGATATTTCCTATTTTTCATGAATTCGCGATAGTTGGCTTAATAGCAATTAACATGTGATGCAATGCCCACCTGGCCCTTAGTTGATCTATGTTTTATGATTCAGCTGTTGTTTATTTACTCCGCAACAGTTTTCAAATGCCGACTGACCGTCTATGGAACAGCCGCATATGGTCTCGTCATTTTGGTTTAATCTCGAGATATAGCAACAGAGTAAATTAGATCCAACAAGAGGAGTATATGTTACAGCAAATCAATCTAACACTGATTTTTTTCAACAAGAATAGACCTTTTAATTCTTTACAGCATCGCCCAATAAGAGTGGCAATTGAATAGCCAGACTCACGGCCTCATCCATCGATCCGAATTCTGTATCCTTAAGATAAAAAATATGTCACAGGCCAAATAATGACGGACAAAACAACTTGCTTACTAGTATGCATATTATACATTTTCGGGTTTGGCGATCATATAACTTATAAGTCAATATGGGTGCCTCATTCAGAACTAATCTCGTTCATTTTTCATCCTTCCAAACCTGATAGACTAAACACCTGATTATTTATTAAAAAATCAAATTATCCACATCTTATATAAATAAACATGGAATAGAAAGAAGCCATACATTAAATTAAAAAAAAATTGATATTTTAGTTTAATGAAAGAACTCTCTACTCTAAGATCAAACATACTCGAATTACTATATAAAGGCACACCAGAAACAGTTTTATTAAATAAAATTGTTAAAAATGCCCAGGATTATGCTCCTGACTCAATCTGTGCTATACTATGCATTGACGAAGAAGGGAAGCACTTATTACATGGGGCAGCGCCCAATCTTCCAGACTTTTACAATAAGGCCGTACATGGAATACCCGTCGGATTTGGAATCGGATCATGCGGAACTGCAGCCTATACGGGCGAAAGAGTCATTGTAGAGGATATCAGCACACATCCTTACTGGGTAGAAGCCAAGGAAATAGCACAAAAAGCCAATTTAGCCTCCTGCTGGTCTCAACCCATAAAGGATCCTTCAGGAAAAATATTAGGCACTTTTGCGATCTATCATCAATCCATTCATAGCCCAAGTACTTCAGATCTTCGTCTAATCTTAAGCTTAGCAAATCTAACTGCAATTGTTATCGATCGCTGCAGAATGATCAGCCGATTAGAAGATAGTGAAAATAAATTCAAAACGCTAGCAAATGCCAGTTATGAAGCCGTTTGCATTCTTGATGAAGATAAAATTATAGAGGTCAATCAGAGAGCTGAAAAAATGACGGGTTATTCGGAATTCGAATTATCTAATATGTCAATTTATGATTTTATTCCTGAAGAAAACTGGGACAGACAGTACAATGGTAAAACTAAATACCACTTTGAAACTATTGGTGTAAAAAGAGATGGAACCAAAATAAATATTATTGTAAATGTTAAGAATTCCATTTTTAATAACAAATCGGTCTCACTCCTCTCTATTAATGATATTACAAGCCTGAAACAAACCGAAACAGAATTAAAAATCTTGTCTCAATCTGTTATTCAAAGCCCTGTATCAGTAGTTGTAACAGATTACGACGGGAAAATAGAGTTTGTAAACCCCAAATTCGTTAAACTATCAGGCTATGCTCTGCATGAAGTAAAAGGTGAAAATCCAAGATTATTAAGTTCAGGGAACACTTTTACAGAAACCTATCAGGATTTATGGAAAACAATTAAGTCTGGCCAGGAGTGGAAAGGTGAATTGCAGAATAAAAAAAAGAACGGTGAATTGTTTTGGGAACTTGCCTCTATTTCAGCCTTAAAAAATAGACAAGGAGAGATTACACATTTTATCGCTGTTAAAGAAGATATTACCGAACAAAAACGTCATCAAACGATTCAACAAATCATTCTCAACATATCGAATGCTGTTTTTACGCATAACACCTTATTTGACTTTATTGAATACATACGTCTCGAACTCGGCAGGTTGATTAATACAACCAACTTTTTTGTTGCCCTATATGATGACACAACCGAAACCTTCCATTTGCCTTATATGAATGATGAATTAGATTCTATAGAATCTTTTCCAAAAGGTAAAACCATTTCTGGATGGGTAGTTGATCATAACACATCGCTTTTAGCAGACCATCAAGAACTGAAAGAAATGGCATCTAGAGGCGAAGTGGAACTACTAGGTGCACCCTCTAAAATTTGGCTTGGAATGCCTTTGAAAGGGCCTGATAAGGTTATTGGTGTACTCGCCATTCAAAGTTATGACGACGAAAACACTGTTACAGAGAAAGATAAGGAAGTACTTGAATTAATTTCACATCAAATTAGTATTTCTATACAGAAAAAACGAAACGAAGATAATTTACATAAAGCCTTATATCAAGCTAAAGAGTCCGATCGATTAAAATCGTCTTTCTTAGCGACTATGTCGCATGAATTGCGTACACCCTTAAATGCTGTTCTGGGATTCTCTCAATTGGTAGACCTTGACACACCCATTGAAACTGCAGTTGATTTCTGTAAAACCATTAATCAGAGTGGTTTTCAACTCCTGGGTCTTGTCGAAGATCTATTTGATATTTCTTCAATCGAATCTGGGAATATAAAAATCGAATGTAAAGATTACCCTCTAGCAGCTATTCTTTACGAGATTAAAGATCTAATTAAAGCTGAGCAATATGCCTTAAACAAAACCCATCTTGAATTAAAACTAGTTCTCCCTGCAGATGCATCCTTGTATATGATCAATACAGACCCCAAACGCTTTAAACAAATCTTTTTAAATCTCTTAAAAAATGCCTTAAAATTTACAGAAAAAGGTCAGGTTGAATTCGGGTTTTATAAAGATAACAATGGATCAGTATCGCTCGTTAAGTTCTATGTAAAGGATACAGGTATTGGAATTTCTGATGAAACTCAGGAGAGTATCTTTGATATGTTTCGCCAGGCCAATGAGACCAGCTCTAGAAAGTACGATGGTATGGGCATTGGTTTATCTATCTCAAAGAAATTAGTAGAACTTATTGGTGGTCAAATATCATTGACATCAAAACTGAACGAAGGTTCAACTTTTTATTTTACCCATCCAAACGTTCGAATTGAACAGAGTGCTTTAAACGCCAATTAGGTCAATTAAAAACCTATATTTTTTAACTGAAAAACAAGACTACAGATCTTTAGAAATAAAAGCCATTGCTAAGTTCAACTTAGACAATGGCTTTTGTTCTTTTAATATAAGTAACAAATTAATCTTTTTGTAACATTTTTAATAAGATTTCAGCCACAAGAGCCGATGATGCAGGATTTTGTCCTGTAATCAGATTTCCATCCTGGACAGCATAAGCCTCCCAAGTTTTTCCACGACTGTAGATACCACCATGCTCTTTAAGCATATCTTCTACCAAGAATGGAACGACATTAGTCAACTGAACCGCTTCCTCTTCCTCGTTTGTAAATCCGGTAACCTTCTTACCTTTCACTAAGAACTCACCATTTGCATCTTTCACATGTTTTAATGCTGCTGGAGCATGACACACAAAGGCAACTGGTTTGTTTGCTGCATAAAAATCCTGAATCAATTTCGCTGAAGTTTTATCCTCTGCTAAATCCCAAAGCGGTCCATGACCACCTGGATAAAAAACAGCATCGTAGTCTTCAAAATTAATATCGGCAAGGGCTATTGTTTCATTAATCATTTTCTGAACAGCCTCATCTTTACTAAAACGCTCCGTATCTTCCGTTACATTCTGAGGCAAATTCGAGGTTGGATCGATAGGTGCTACTCCCCCCTTAGGTGTTGCTATAGTAATCTTTACTCCAGCATCTGCAAGAGCGTAATAGGGGTTGGCAAATTCTTCAATCCAAAATCCTGTTTTATGTCCGGTATCCCCCATCTGAGAATGAGAGGTCAGCACAAATAAAATATTTATAACTCCAGTTTTAATTAACATGCTATTTGTATTTAATGGTTTATAATTGATTAAATCTTAACAATCATTTTTCCTTTGTTTTTGCCTTCGAAAAGATCGATGAAAGCCTGAGGCGTCTTCTCAAATCCCTCCACTATTGTTTCTGTAGAAATCAGTTCCCCTACCTTCAACCACTTGGCCAAATGAGAAATAGCTTCAGTATATTTGTCCTGAAAGTTGAAGACAATAAAGCCTTGCATCAATACTGAATTTTTAATCAAAATAGGCTGAATTCTTGGCCCCATAGGCATAGATGTCGCGTTATAAAGTGAAATAGCCCCACAAACAATAATCCTTGCAAATCGATTCACATTCAGCATCACCCCATCAGAAACTTCACCGCCTACATTGTCGAAATATACATCAACACCATTGGGGCAAGCTTCTGCAATGGCCTGATTCATATCTGTGGTTGTTTTGTAATTGATCGCTTCATCAAAACCATATTCTGCTTTCAATTGCTCAACTTTTTCGTCGGTACCTGCAATACCTACCACACGGCAACCTAATAATTTAGCAATCTGACCAACAACGCTACCAACTGCACCTGCTGCTCCAGAAACCACAACAGTCTCCCCTTCTTTGGGTTTACCAATTTCTGTCAAACCTAAGTAGGCAGTCAAACCTGTCATACCCAGTACACCTAAATAAGCGGATAAAGGGGCCATATTGGGATCAAGCTTCATCAAGTCTTCACCATTGTGATTCTGATATTCTTTCCATTCCAGCATACCCGTCACAAACTCGCCTTTACTGAATCCCTCGTGCTTAGATCCAACAACTTCAGCCACCATACCTGAACTCATCGCTTGGTTCAACTCAAAAGGCTCGATATAAGACTTCCCTTCGCTCATTCGTCCTCTCAAATAGGGATCAACTGAAAGGTATGCTGCTTTTAAAAGCACTTCTCCTACTGCTATTTGTGGTTGCTCCTCGTTAACCAATTTGAAATCTGACAATTGAGGTGTTCCAACAGGTCTTTTATTTAATTGTATTGTTTTCATGTGTTTATTTTTAATTTATTACTGTATACGCTAATCATCTGATAAATGTTCTTAAAATGTAAAAACATTTCAGCAGTTAATGAACGTTCATTCATAGATTTAATTAAAAAAATGGACAAAAGAACTGAATGCTTATAAGAAGCTTCCCAGTTCTTCTATCTTATCCGATTCTATGATTTTAAGCTTCGGTTTCGATTGTGCCAAACGATGCATAGCCTTGGCAATGGTATCTGCTTCTATAGCCCTATATTTCTTATACTTGCCTATCAGAAAGACCTGAGCAATTCTCATTACAATAGCTCCGATAGCTTCCCCTAGGCGCTGCTCTTCTCTAAAACCTTTAATTAGAGACGGCCTCAGAATATATGTATTGGGGATATGCTGCATTAAAACAGCCTGTTCCATTTCCCCTTTTGTTCTATTATAAAAAACCCGACTATCAGCATTAGCTCCTAGAGCAGAAACAACCAGAAAGCTTTCAATCCCATGCTTCTTGCATAATTTTGCAGCTGATACGGGTATTCCAAAATCTATCTGTTTGTATGTATCTTTATCTTTGGTTTTGTTGGCTGTTGTTCCTATACAGCAAAACAATTCATCTCCTTTAAAATCAGATTCAAAATGTGCTAGCTTCAAAAGATCACCTATGAATATTTCCAACTTTGAATGTTGAAGCCCCAATGGTTTGCGTGAAAATACTTTAACACACGTATAAGCTTCATCAGCTAGTAAGCGATTCAATAATAGTTTGCCAGTCAATCCTGTCGCACCAAGTATTAAGGCTGTTTTTCCCATGTCAACTCTGTTAAATTCTAATACTATCCCAAGCCGCCTGAAAGGCAATGGTCTTAAGATCATCTTTTAATTCAAAATCACCTCTTTGATGCGATGTCATTAAAAATGCCAGAGGATAAATGGTGAATGCATAAAGAATATAAGGACAAATGTCTTTGATTATCCCTTCGCTCTTTCCCCTCTCCCAAAGATTTAATAAGGGTTCGATATTCTTTAAGCCTTCTTCCCTGCTTTTCTCATCAATCATAGGTGTATTATCACATTGAGATAAGAAGTTAGATTCTTCAGGCTGATTAATTTTATAGCTTGCCATATTATACCAAATGATCTCAAAACCCTTTTTTACTGGTAAGCCTTCGGTATAATTATGAAAGGCTTGTTCACTAAAGTCAGCCTTCACTTCAAGATATAACTGATTGATCAGGTCTTGCTTATTCTCAAAATAGATGTATATAGTTGCAGGAGACACCATAGCCAACTTGGCAATTTTAGACATCGGTGCCGCATGAAAACCATGATTGTTGACCAAACTAAGAGTCGCTTTTAATAAGGCTTTGCGTTTATCTGGACTTTTCACTCGTGTTGCCATAATTTATTGACTTATAAGAGATGAGACTTGCTTAATTTTCCAGGCTATTGCTAGAAATAAAAATTGAAATGCTAATCGAATTAAGGCTGCTTTATGGGACCCAATAGCTGGCGTATCAGTGATGATATCCCAAACATGAACGGGTAAAAAAAGTAGCATCAGTAAAAAAATACCGACAGCCGCAATTTTTGAATACTTCTTAAATAAAAGAAGCAAACCTAAAGCAATCTCAACAAATCCCGACACATAAATAATTGTCATTGGGAAAGGTAAAAAGCCGGGTATAAAGGGTAAATAAAAATCTGGCTTTAGAAAATGTTGCACCCCTCCCATAATCATAAAAAGAGTAAATAAAATTCTAACACCTACCCATATTTTACTCGTCAGACTCATTATTCTGTTTTTAATTAATTCTTAATATTCCATCAGCTCAAATCAATCTAATGATTCAAATCATAGTACAAAGATATAAAATTATCCTATAAGTAAATGAACGTTCATTTATTAAAATAAAATATGTACTTTCAGTTAACGAGGCATATAATCTATCTAAACTATTGAATTCTATACCACAATGTCAATAAATATGACATTTTTCACTATTTTGACCGAGCTATATAAAAAGTCTGAACTTACACAAAACGCCCAATGAGATATCTCCCAACATTTATTCTAATCATTTTGCTATCCCAATTTAGCTTTGGGCAAAGCAAAATTGATAGTCTCAAACAGGATCTAAACCAATCCGAAGAAAAAGAGAAAGCTTATATCTATTTCTTATTAGCCAAAGAAGTTTTCTATAAAGATGCCTATCTGCTCAAATCCTATTCAAAAAAAGCGGATTCTCTGGCTGAAAAATATCAAATTGATAGTATCCGGGTTAATGTTCTTAACTTTTTATCATATGCTGCAACAAATACAGGAAGACTTAATGATGCCATCACCTACAATAAAAAAGCATTGGATATTTCAGAATCGAAACATCTAAAGAAAGAGAATATTTCATCTCATTTTTTCAAAGGCTATATTCTTTATGCCACCGGACAATCTGATAGTTCAATAAATGTATTAAATGCTGCCTATAAAGAAGCTCTTCTTAGTAAGGAACTAAAAATCCAATTGCAGTGCCTTAATACCATTGCCGCTAATCATCTCAACCAAGGTCAATATAAAGAGGCTCTTGAAAAATTCACATCGGCATATCAATTGGCTGATAGTCTAAAGCTCTACGATAAACTCATTAACCTCTCATTAAATATTGGAACAACTTTTTTATACAACGAAGAACTTGACAAAGCCATTGAATATTTTGAAAAGGTAATCGCTCAGTCAGATACTTCGAGTATTACACTTGCCTATGCATCAGCCCTGAATAATATGGGATCTTGCTATAGCCGCATGGCAAAACATGAAAAAGCACTTGAATATTTTGAAAAAGCGCTACCTGCATATCTTAAAATTAATAACAGTTTGCTAATTGCTCAAGTTTATACCAACTTAGGACAATCACATTTCTTTTTGAACAACAGCGAACTGGCATCAAAACATTTACAAAGTGCTATCCAACTAAACCGAAACAATAAATCAATAAATCAACTTATTGTTAATTTATTACTCATAGCAAGACTTGATATTTCGCAAAAAAAATTCATTCAGGCAAAATACCATCTTGATGAAGCTTTAGAGCTCACGAATAAATTCAATATAAACTATAACAAAGCTGATTTGTATCAAACCTATAGTTTGTACTATACAAACAGGGAACAGTTCAAAAAAGCACTTGAATACAAAGAAAAAGAACTAAACATAAAAGATAGCATTTTCGATATCACACGCCAACAACAGATATCTGAGTTGCAGACTAAATTTGAAACCAAACAAAAGTTAATTGAAAATGAATCTCTCCGAAAAGATATTGCTCTAAATAAGCTACAAATCGAAAAACAAAATCAAAACAACAATTATCTAATACTACTTACTTTCATCGTCATTATTCTAATTTTAATCCTACTAAATAGAGCTCGATTAAAGAAAAAATCACATCAGATTATTCAGGATCAAAAATCGGAGTTAGAGATTCTCAATAAAACAAAAGACAAATTCTTTTCAATTATTGCTCATGATTTAAGATCCCCTTTTAATGCTTTAATTGGCTTAAGTAGTCTGCTACAGTCATCTTATGATAATTTAAGTGATGAAGTTCGAAAAGATTATATAACAGATTTAAATAAAGCTTCGGAAAATGCCTATGGCCTGCTTGACAATTTATTAACATGGTCTATGATTCAACAAGGAAGTATTGTTATCCAAAGAAAAGAAGAAAACATCTCAACATTAATAAATGAATGCATTCTTCCTCATCAGGCTACAGCAAAACTCAAGCATATTTCTATTGAATATTCCGAAACTGAAGAACCCATTGTATCTATTGATCGATTCTCAATTAAAACAGTCATTCTAAACTTGATCAATAATGCTATTAAATTCTCGCATGAAGGAGGAATCATCAACATATCAACAGAAAATAAAGGTTCCAAAACGATAGTCTCTATTTCAGACCATGGTATAGGAATGAGTCAGGAACAAATAGATCAACTTTTCAAAATAGATCAAGGCTATACGACCCTTGGGACTAATAAAGAAAAAGGAACAGGATTAGGCCTCATTTTATGTCATGAGTTTATACAGAAAAATAAAGGACAGATTTGGGTAGAAAGCACTGAAAAAATGGGCTCTACTTTTAAATTCTCACTAAATAACATGCAGGTTTAAACAATACAACCTAATCAACTACAAACTAAAAAAAAAGGTCGGAACTTTCGTCCCGACCCACAAACTAAACTTGAAAAACTAAACTTGATCTAAAATTAATTATTTAGGTTCCTGACTATAGAATTTTAGAATTAAGAATCCTATCAAGCCAGAAAGCACAGATGCAATCAGCACAGCAATCTTCGCCAAACTTAAAACAGCAGGATCAGTAAAAGCCAATTGTGACACAAAGAAAGACATGGTAAAACCGATTCCTCCAAGGAAACCAATTCCAATAATCTGTGCCCAACAGACATCAATAGGTTTTTGTGCAAAACCCAAACGCACACCTGCCAGTGCAAAAAGATAGATACCTAAGGGTTTCCCTATGAATAGCCCCAAAATAATACCTAAAGATATAGGCTCGAATACCTGCCCTAATAATTGATTGTCTATAATAATACCTGCATTAGAAAATGCAAAAAGAGGCACAATAAGATAGGCTACCCAAGGATGTAAAGCATGCTCTAATCGTTGCAATGGAGAAATAACCTCCTTACAGTTTTCCTCAATCGCTTCAACTGATGACTGCGTGTGTTTATCCTTCTCAGCAATTGATGATTCTGCAGAAACGTTCCCCATTTGAGTCAACAGCGATGTGCCAGACTTAATGAATTCAAAGACCTCACTATTGGCACGAGCAGGAATAGTTAAAGCTAAAAGTATACCTGCCAGAGTAGCATGTACACCTGATTTTAACATGACATACCAAAGGAGTAATCCTAAAAACAAATAGACAGGTATACTCCTTACTTTAATAAGATTTAGACACCAAAGCAAAGCATAAATACCACCTCCATAAATCAGATACATCCAATCAATCTCTGAGGTATAAAAAAGAGCAATCACAATAACAGCACCAATATCGTCCACAATGGCAATAGAGGTGAGCAGAAGTTTTAAGGAAACAGGTATTTTATTTCCAAGTAGAATCAGTATACCCAAAGCGAAGGCAATATCAGTTGCCATTGGCACTCCCCATCCATGTGTTCCAGCACCTGTTTGATTAAAATACACATAGATTAAAGCTGGAACCAGCATACCACCTATAGCAGCGAAGATAGGTAGAGTCGCATTTTTAAATGAGGATAAACCTCCTGTAAGCATTTCTCTTTTGATCTCTAGGCCAACCACAAAGAAAAAGATAGCCATTAAACCATCATTAATCCAATGGATTAGGGTCTTACTCAATTCCCAATCTCCGAAATGCAAGCCAACGTATTTTTCCCAATGTGCCAGGAATTCCTCTCCCATTGTCGAATTTGCAATTCCCAATGCCAGTAGGGTAAATACCATAAGAACAATCCCACCAAATGCTTCTAACCTTACAAATTCTACTAAGGGGTCTTTTATGCGTTCCAGTAGTCGTTTTCTCTTAATAAATTGTATCATTCTATATTCTTTTAGTATATGTCTGCGTTAATTATACAGACCTGACATAGTAAAATAACCAAGTCAGGTCTTCGGAATGAAGGTCGATTCATTCCATTCTGTATGCTGCAAAAATAGTAGGCTCTACAAGTTTTGAAAAGGGGGAATTCCCTACTTTGATGGGAATTTCAAACAAAAAAAAAGTCGGATTAAAACGTCTTCGTTTTCTTTAAGTTTAAATATAATGATAAATCTAGAAGTTTACAATTTGATTTTTAAAAGCATAAATCACCAAATTTACGGTATTGAAAGTATGGGTTTTTTGAAAGAGGTTACTCTTATGCTTTTCAACGGTTTTAGGACTTAAAAAAGTTTTCTCAGCAATCTCCTTATTTCCGTACCCCTTACAAATAAGATCAATTATTTCCTTTTCTCTTTCAGTAAATACAGGTAGCGTAGCTTGTTCCTTTTTACGCTTTCTAAAACGATTTAACTTATCCGATAATAAACTAACGATCTCGTCGGAAAAATAGTTACCCCCATTATGCACTTTCATAATGGCCTTTTCAAACTCATCCAATTCAGAATTCTTCAACATATATGCCTCAACACCAGCCATAAGCATCTTCTCTAGATAGTCCTCATCGAGAAAAGTAGTAAGTGCAATAATTTTGATATCCGGAAATTGCTCAACAGCTCGTCTGCTAGCCTCTACACCATCAACATGTGGCATATTAATATCCATAAAGACAATCTCAGGAACTTTCGATTCAAGGAGATCAAGAAATTCCTGTCCATTTGAAGCCTCACCAATAATTTCTACATAGGGAAAACTCTGCAACAAAAGACGAAAACCATCTCTAAAAATCTTATGATCGTCAACTAAAACTATCTTTATCTTTTCCATCTTCTAGCAATTTATTCGTTCCTTTAATTAAACTCGATGTTCATTACAAAGCCCTCTCCTGGCGATGTCTTTAGCTCACAATGTCCACCTATAGATTCGACTCTCTCAACAATATTAGAAAGCCCCATCTTATCATTTCCATGCATAGCTAACTTACTCATATCAAAACCAATTCCATTATCTTGATAAGAGAGAATGATACGACCTTTTTGTCGGGACAAGTGAATACTTGCCTTATCAGCACTGGCATGTTTCAAACTATTATTCATTAATTCTCCCGAGATTCGATAAAGCATGACTTCAGTACTCTTAGTCATTTCCCCACTATATTTACTGCTATCAAATTCTAATTTCATCTCACTTATACTGTTAATCTTCGCACATAATCGGTCGAGAGATTCAACAATATTATAACGATTTAAAATAGAAGGATTCAAGTTATTGATAACCTCACCAACAGCCTGTAAAGCCTGATTTGAGAGATTTGTTATATGCTTCAACTTTTCAGCAGCGGGCCTATTCTCTAAAAATTCTTTCTCCAAAATCTTACTATACATGCCTACACTCGACAGAATCGCACCTAAACCATCGTGTAAATCCATAGCAATTCTTCTTCTTTCGCTTTGCTCAACATCCATTGTATTGCTGAGAATTTGACGATCTGCTTTTATAAGTGAGTCCATCAATCTGGCGATCAAAGTCAAACTCACAAGAAGTATAAAAAAGATAGCTACAAGTAGAAAGAAAATCTCTTTTTTAAGTCTGGAATTACTTTCATTGATATAATTCTGTAGAGCTTTTTCGTATTCCGTAAAAATTCGATTAAAGTTCAGATAGGATCGTAACATTGTACTATCCAAACTTTGTTTCTTGAGATAATTTCCAGACTTAATCAACTGGTCCAAATGCGCAATAGAAGCCTTAGTTTCAGATAATTTCAGTTCAAATTGCTCATTACTTTCGGGAGCGGCATTTTTATTTTCAGATAGAATACTCTCTAATCGATTTAAATATGAGTCAGCCTCATTAAAGCTCTTTGAAATCCCATTAAATGACAGGCTATCCCTTTGCATGAGAAAGTTGTCCATTTCGATTCTACCATTGAACACTTCAACTTCTACTTTCTCAGAATACTCAATGAGTTTGATATTTCTTGAATCGATTATTGAACTGGTTCGGAAAGTATAAATAATCCCACCAAAAGCAAAAACACTAAATAGTAGTAAAACTGAAATAACTTTTTGCTTGATAAGAAAACTCTTTTTTGTAATCATAAATTAAAGGTCTTAAATATGCTTTATTCACACGAGGCTAAACAAATTTACAATTAATAACGAGCTCTAAACATATTTAAATAACATTTTCAGGTCAAAAAGGGAAAGCTTCCTACCCCAAGTTAAAGAAACTCTCCCAAACGCTTACTACAACAATTTGCCCCCTAATATAAGCTTATGTAGTGTACGATTAATTGACCTTTCATGCTTGTTATTATCTCTTTAGATCACTACTTCTTCCGAAATTGATTCTTCAATTTTTATACTAATTGGTACTTGAACGCCTAATAAGCCTTTTAAATAAACTGCTTTACCATTATCTAATCTTAATACCGGTTTTATAGAATCATGTAATAATCTTGAAATAAAGTTCTCAGACTGCGAATCACCAAATAATACATCTTGTGCTCCTTGTGCTAAAACCAGATCCGCTTTCTCTTGCTTAACGTATTGTAAAACCGTTTCAATCTTGTCTTCACCTGTGTTTTCAAATATTTTCACCTCACAAGAAATCCCTTCGTTTCTGATTGAACGTTCTAGTAATTTTGCCTTTCTATAAGCTAAACTCTTTTCTACCTCAATGTTCACATTCAAAACTGAAATTAATGTGATATGCGCATTTAATTTCTTCCCTAGATAAATAGACCAGTTTAATAAATCTCTCGACTGCTGTCTGATATCAACTGGAACTAATATATTACGAACACCTCTATATGTCCATCGATCTTTAACCGACAATACTGGGCATTTAATATATTGAACAAACTTGTCGGCACTATGTGTTTTCAACTTCCCGACTAAGCCTTCTATTCTTTCATTTTTACGAATAATAACTAAATTATAACTCTCACTATTAGCCACTTCAATAATTGTGGAAACATGCTGTCCAATTTCAACACGCAGATCTACATATTCAGGAATCCTTCCCTTAAACTGAAGTTTTGCAAATCGAATCAATCTAATCATTGCTCTCGCCTGCAACCTCTTATTAAGTTCTGATTGTACCAAACTCTTTAAATTTGATGCAGCAGGCGTCACATGAATAAGTGTAATTTTAGAATTCATTTTCTTCTTGAAAAAAACAGCTTGCTTCAAAGCATCTTCACCATCTCCACTAAGACTAACGGGTACAAGAACACGTTCAAGTTTAATATCTTTCATATCAATCTACCTAATATTTTTAAACACGAATACCTTTACTTTTCAACAACCAAGAATCCAAACATGCCTTAATCCCATTCTGAAATTTTCGTTGCGGATTCTTCTCAAACATAATCAGCTGACTCCTTCCTTTTTGTGCGAACTCATGAATTTCTTTTTGTCCTTCTCCTTTTTCAATCTGGGCGAATGTTACCCTTGCTCCCTTACAATTTTCAATCAAGGGTAGCACCCTATTCTTTCTCTCTTCAGCTGATTCAAATAGGCGAGATAAACAAACCTTGATATTTGGATTTTCACTAATGGCTATTTTCTTCAATACAGATAAATTTGATGAAGTAGTCTCCAGGGCATCAGCAAGTATGAAGATTTCTGATATCGCATTATTATCTTCAAGCCCTACCAAAACAAATAAATCTTGAGACACCTGATTTATAAGTTCATTCATTCTAATCTTATTGGGAAAAAGGCTTTCATAATTCCTAGATCCCATTACAACCTGCCACTCTTTAGATTGATACGACTCTGTTTTAAAGTAGGCACATAAATCACCTTCAAAGGGTATTAAGCGAATTTGATCATCAGGCATTGAATAGCGATTTTGTAAATGTGATTTTAAACTGTCCAACTCACTATTGGCTATTCCTTCAAGCATAGGTGATAAATCACGCACCATAGAAGACCCAAAATTGGGTTTTTGCCAGGTTTGAATAATATGAATCAATGAGCCTGGACGATAAAGGTATCGCATGGCAAAATGAATGGCTGCCCTATTCCCTTCTGAATAATCTGCTAAAATCAAAATATTCGATTTTCCCTTTATAGATGTGCCTATTTCCTTTGTTTGCATGTCTCAATTTTTATTGGACAAATGTATGAGGTCTATTAAATGCAGGAAACAGGGTAGGTCCTAAACCTGATGGGGGAAAACCCTACATTTTATCCTATTATAATAATTTAACAATCACAAGAGTCAGTATTAACATCCTTATTATCAGAGTTTCATCTCTCGAATAAATCAATTTAATGATTATAAAAATTGGTTGGAAGATAATAAGCGGTACTCCCCCTCCTTTTTTTATATACATTTACATTATCAGAAAAAAAAATGAAAAACTTTAGCATCCGTTTTATACTACTTATTTTACTAGTTGTTATAGTCCCTACAATCCAAAAAATGGTATTAGGAACACAACAAAAAGCTCAACTTAGCACCCCTATTTCTGATCTTGAAGAATCTAAGTTCGAAAACGATTATGAGGAACCTGATAGTCAGTTTATCTGTTCTTTTCTTAAGTTTTTTAAGCACTTTAAGTTGCCGAATCAATTCTCGTATAAAGTTTCAGCTCTATCCCATAGTCTAGCTGACTCGATTCTTTTACCCCCCCCTCAATTTTAATAATCAACGGCGTATTAGTGTTCTTCTTAAGCAACTGCTTCGAGAATTATACTATTTCATCAATAGTCTACATAACTATCTATTGGTCAGTAACCAATACATAAGCCTATGTGCGCCTAAGATTAGACTAGCAACAGCACATCCTTTTCTCAGGATCTGCTCTTCATTTTATCACCATAAGAATAGAGAAAATAATGAGATCACAATTAGCACCAAAAAATCGAAAATCTAAGCTTCAACTGATACATCAATACTATTCCTATACTGGATTTTATAACTTTATCTGGGATAATATTAAGAAATCGATTCTACCATTTATTTTAATTATAGGTGGGCTTATTTTAATTGATCGATTTGTCATCGACTTTAATTCCTTCTTTGCATATATTACAGAAAACTATTCTGCCATAAGTATTTTTTCTCTGTTTTTCACGTCAGAATCATTACTCGGCTTAATTCCACCAGAACTTTTTATTGCATGGGTTAAAACCTTACCGACGCCATTTTTAAATCTTTCCTTATTGGCTTTACTTTCCTATTTAGGAGGTTGTGTGTCTTATTTCATTGGCCGAGGCATACTATCCATACCTAAGGTTAGTCATTACCTTGAGTCCAAAATGGCAAAGCATATTATCAATATCCGAAAATGGGGTGGTTTTCTTATCATTGTGGGAGCCCTACTGCCTATTCCATTTTCCATGGTTAGCATCGCATCAGGAATCATTAGTTTTAGCTTCAAAAGATATTTAATGTATGGCCTTTTTAGGTTCTTACGTTTCTATTTATACGCTCTTGCTATCTTTTCATTAATGAGCTAACAAAAACAGATCCCAGCCTATTGGCTGGGATTTGTCTTTTAAAAGATTACAATCTTAATTAAGATTACCAATTACAATTTTCAGTTTATTTTGAATCTCAACAGCAATCTCTCCTAAACTATCATTCTCGACTTTGGCCATTGATGCAATAGGATCAACTACAGATACTTCGATATCACCATTATCGTGTTCCTCAACAATAACATTACAAGGTAGAAAAACGCCTATTTTATCTTCTCGTTGCAAGGCTTTATAGGCATAATGTGGGTTGCAGGCACCCAAAATCACATATTTTTTAAAGTCTGCATCAATTTTCATTTTCAGAGTTGCTTTAACATCAATTTGTGTTAAAATACCAAAACCTTCTTTCTTCAGCTCTTCAGTTGCTTGCTCAATTGCTTCATCAAAGCTTTTCGTTTTTAAGACCTTATTAAAATAGTAGCTCATAATTTGATTTCTAAGATTATCCTAAATACATTTTAATGAAATTAGTCGCTGAATACTATATAATTACCCATGACTTTACTCTCCTCAATTTAACAAATATTTTTCCATCAAAAAAAATCCCAGACATTTATATCTGGGATCTATATTTATAAATAATACAGTCTTCACTAATCAATTATTCAGCATTAACTTTTTTAGTAAACGTTACTGTGGCAAAATCTGCTGATAAATTTGTTCCGTCCCCAAGAGGACTGTCTACAAATAATGATATTGATGCTTTGGGATCAGTTTCAACATTTTCAGATGTAAATGTTGTTCCACTATCAGTTCCTGCATCGTAAACAGCTGCTGTTACGGTTTTAGTATCAACAAAATTACTACCATTGTATAAGTTAACATTGAGAACCGCAACATACCAATCAGGGCTAGGCGCAACCATTGATACTAATGTAACGGCTGAATTAATGGCATCAACTTCTATTTCAACAGTAATCTCCCCTGTTCCACTTCCTAAACCGCTTCCAAGTACAAAATCTAATCCTTCATTATTAGCAATTTTAGCTTCTAATTCAGTTTTTAAGGTTTCAGTACCACCCGTTTCAGCCATCTCTTGAATTCCTGCAGATACAGATGTTTCAACTTTAAAGAAGGTACTCGTTGTTGGATGAGACCAACCAATTAAAGGCGAAAAATGAGCATTTGAAGGATAATCTGTAGGAAAATCAGTATTATTCCAATGCATCGTAAAAGTAACTGTATAAGTCGCAACTCCTTCAATTCCGGTCTCAATAGGTCCATCACTTTTACTACAGCTCACGAATACCAAACCAACTAACAGGTATAAGGATAATCTAAATTTTCTCATAATTCTTATTTATAATTTCCAACTAGCTTATTTCATAGTAAGTATATCAACAAACAGTATTAACCTCTCTTTGATAAATAAAAATAAGCATATTTCCTTACAAATTCGACTCATATCATGTCTACTTAACATCAACCAGAAAAAAAAACCTCAGCTTTTAAAAGCTGAGATGACAATTTAGATGGCTTATTTTTTGAACCTCAAACGAAGTAATCTATTATTCGTTTCCTTATGTACAAGCTCTTCAAGTAATTCAAAACCATACCTATCGTAAAAGGCTCTACCAACCACATTTCTTTCAAAAACTTCAACTTCCATTATATCGTGAAAATCAGAAACAAAGTCCATTAATTGTCTACCAATACCCTTTCCATGATAATCCGGACGAACAAAAATAGCTCCCACCTCATTTCCCATCATCGAGATAAAACCCAAAATAAGCCCCTCATTTATATACACCCAGGTCGAAGTATTAGGAATATAAACATCGCGAATATTCCTCTTCTCCATACCCATAAAATCGGCATCTAAAAAAGGATGAGCCATTCTGGAAGCTTGATACCAAACCTCTAAAATTTCATCAATATCACTTTCTATATATTTTCGTATCATTTTTTCTTTCCGTTTTTCAATCTCAAAACCTAACAACAACTAGAAGACTGACATGCTCACATTCAGCAATTTAAACACGTTGTTTGATTTAAAAATCATAGCCGTATAAGTTACGAATCATAGAGCAAAGAGTCAATTTCTGTTTCATTTATTTTGAAACGAAATTTGTTTTAAAGGAAAATTTACAATAACATTGCAGCATGAAAACAAATATGACACAAAATAATTTTTGGTGGAACTTCTCAATAATCATTATCGAGAAGGGATAGCCATATGCACATAATTCATATACTAAAAGACCTGCTTCTCGCAGGTCTTTTTTTTTTGCACTAAATCGTAAAATTCTAACTATAAAACCAAAAAACCATGACATTTAAAGACTATTTTAAAAAGTACCCTAACGAAGAAGGTTATTTCGGCGAGTATGGCGGAAGCTTTATACCTCCAACTCTGGAAGAAGAAATGAAACGTATTAATGAGGCTTATTACTCAATCAGTAAATCTCATGAGTTTATTTCAGAATTAAGAAGTATTCGTAAACACTTTCAAGGACGTCCAACTCCGGTCTATTACTGTAATCGTTTATCTGAGAAATATGGTGGACGTATTTACCTAAAGCGTGAAGACTTAAATCACTCAGGAGCCCATAAATTAAACCACTGCATGGGCGAAGCTTTACTTGCCAAGTATATGGGCAAAAAGAAACTTATTGCTGAAACTGGAGCAGGTCAGCATGGTGTTGCTTTAGCCACAGCAGCAGCATACTTTGGTTTAGAGTGTGAAATTCACATGGGCGAAGTTGATATTGCTAAGGAGCATCCCAATGTGATGCGCATGAAGATACTTGGTGCTACCGTTGTACCTGTTACACACGGTTTAAAAACCTTGAAAGAAGCTGTTGATTCCGCTTTTCAGGCTTACTTAAAAGATCCCATCAACACCATTTACTGTATTGGATCAGTTGTTGGACCGCACCCCTTCCCCATGATGGTTCGTGAATTTCAACGTGTTGTTGGTATCGAAGCCCGTGATCAATATCAGGAAATGACTGGCGAATTACCAGACAATATTGTTGCCTGTGTGGGTGGTGGTAGTAATGCCATGGGTATCTTTTCTGCCTTTTTAGATGATAAAGATATTAAGCTTCACGGCGTTGAACCAGCTGGTCGTGGAATTGATAAAGAGGGTGAACATGCTGCAACTTTAACTCTTGGAAGTCCTGGTGTTATTCATGGTTTCAAATGTTATATGCTTCAGGATAAAACTGGAGAGCCAGCACCAGTTTATTCTGTTGCGAGTGGATTAGATTATCCGGGTGTAGGTCCTGAGCACTCTATGCTTAAAGATCTGGAAAGAGCTGAATATCATCACATCGATGACAATGAATGTATTGATGCTTTTTTCGAACTAAGCCGCTTAGAGGGTATTATTCCAGCACTTGAGTCGGCACATGCCATTGCTTATGCCATTAAATTAGCTAAAGCCAATCCTAAACAATCGATTCTTGTGAACTTGAGCGGACGAGGCGATAAAGATCTGGATTTTGTGGTTGATACTTATGGTTTACCTGAAGACAGAGAAGCTTAAGTCACTTTTATGAAACAAAAATGGCGACCAGTGTGGTCGCCATTTTCTGATACTATATAAGAGTCTAGTGACCCGCTTCTTCATCATTCAAAGATTGAAATCCTTTACCGATAATTTCGTTTGCTTCAGTAACATTTACGAAAGCTTCAGGATCAACTTCTTTAATATGTAGCTTAAGAATTTCAAGTTCTCTACGGCTCATTACCGAGTAAACCATTTTTCTTTCTTGTCCTGAGTATGCTCCAGTTCCAGTAAAGATAGTCGCTCCACGCATCAATTCATTCTTAATTTTAGCAGCGATAGACTCATATTCATCAGAAACAATCATAACCGTTTTGTGATAACTAGCACCACTTACAACCATATCGATAATCTTACCTTCGATATAGATAATAATTAATGAATAGATTGCAAATTCCCATCCAATAGTACCCGATTCAGTAGGTTGAATAAGTGTGAACAATACAATAATACCATCAACAATCATTACCAATTTACCCAGAGATAACTTGGTATACTTTGCTAAAATCATAGCAATGATATCAGAACCACCTGAAGTCGCACGCGACTTAAAGATTAAACCGATAGAAATACCATAGAATACACCGGCAACAATGGTGTTCAACATTGGATCAAGAATAACCTTAGGATAACCAACAGAAACGAAAGTTTCCATTATCCAAACAGTAATCAGAATTGTTGCAATACTTACGATTGTCTTAATCCCAAATCGAGGACCAAGAATGATTGTACCTAAAATAACCAATGGAATCTCCATAGCGAAGGTACAATAACTAATTTTCCAGCTAAACATTGTGTTTAGAACTGTAGCGATACCATAAACGCCACCTGGCGCTAATTTGTATGGAACCACAAATAAAATGTCAGAAACAGCGAAAATAATACTCCCTAGAATAAGGTAAGTATAGGCAGCAAGCCATTCGTTTGACAAAAATTTTTCTTTAGTAATAAAAGCCATTCTATGTGTTGTTTAGTATTTAAACGATTCGACTTGTCCTCTAGACTGTTAATCTTTTGAATAGTATCGAAAAGTTTAGATATGTTTAAAATCGGCGACAAAATTAATCGGCTTAAGCACAATAACAATGGCTTTAACAAAGAAAATTACATGTCGAGAAACAGCATTTTATCACGTTTAAACTATTGTAATAATGAAAATTTTAATTCGTCGTAAAATTAGTCTCATACATGCTCATGTATAGTGAGTTTACAGCATTCCTGCAAGTGGTAAAAACTCCCTTCTTTACAGTAAAAATGGTGGCTTCTGATAAATAAGCAAAAAAAAAGACCTCAGTTGTAAAACTGAGGTCGAATATCATTGGTAATATAAGCCTAATTCAAGCCACTACGCTTCAATAATGGTGCAATGGATGGCTCCTGTCCGCGAAAGCGTTTATAAAGAATCATAGGGTGTTCACTACCTCCTCTTTCAAGCACATTCATTCTAAATGAATCAGCAATATCAGCATTGTAAATACCTTTCTCTTGAAAAGCAGCAAAAGCATCTGCATCTAAAACCTCAGCCCACTTGTAGCCATAATAGCCTGCAGCATAACCACCAGCAAATATATGCGAGAAAGCTGGGCTCATACATGAGGTTTCTAATCTAGGGAAAAGCTCAGTAGCCTGCATAGCTTCTGCTTCAAATTCTGAAACAGTCCCGTCGATTGATTTTTCAATAGAATGCCAAGCCATATCATTCAAACCAAAACTAATCTGGCGAACAAAAGCATAACCCGAATGGAAATTTCCACTATCGATAATTTTCTGAACCAGATCAGCAGGGATCTTTTCTCCCGTTTTATAATGCTCAGCAACCTTATCAAGCCATTGCTTCTCAAAAGCATAATTCTCCATAAACTGAGAAGGTAGTTCTACAAAATCGCGATAAACACTGGTTCCTGACAAGCTAGGATAAGAACATCGAGAAAGCATGCCATGCAAAGCGTGTCCAAATTCGTGCAAGAAAGTTGTCACCTCACCAAAACTCAACAAGGACGGCTTTGTTTCTGTTGGACGAGTAAAATTACACACAATAGAGATGTGCGGGCGGTGATCTTGTCCATTTTGAAGAAACTGCTCACTGTAAGATGTCATCCAAGCTCCACCTTGTTTGCTATCGCGGGGGTGAAAATCGGCATAAAAAACCGAAAGAAAATCTCCTTTTTTATCTAACACTTCGTAAACATCAACTTCCTCATGATACTTATCAATCTCCGTATTCAACTTAAAAGTCAACCCGTATAAATCTGTCGCCAAATCGAAAATACCTTGCTTCACACGCTCCAATTCAAAATAAGGACGTGTTAACTCATCATTCACCTGGTATTTCTCGGTCTTCAACTTCTCAGCATAGTAAGCCCAATCCCAACGTTGTAATTTGAAGTCAGCACCTATGCTTTTTGCATAAACCTGCAGCTCATCGAATTCTTCTTTGGCTTTAGGCATCGACGCTTCAAGCAATTCATTAAGGAAACCGATAACTTTATCAGGATTCTCAGCCATACGCTCCTCTAATACGAATTGAGCATAGTTTGGATAATCAAACAACTGCACTTTTTCTAAACGCAGGTCAACAATTTTCTTGATGATTTCCTGATTATCAAACTTATCATTAAAACATCGAGAAGAATAAACCTTAAACATCTTTTCGCGCAGTTCTCGATTGTCGGCATATTGCATAAAAGGCACATAACTTGGGAACTGAAGTGTAAATACCCAACCTTGTTTATCCTTAGATTTAGCAGTAGAAGCAGCCGCCTCCATTACGCCTTCAGGTAAACCTGCCAATTCTTTCTCATCAGTAATATTTAGTTCGAAATTGTTGGTTGCGGCCAATACATTCTCGCCAAACTGAAGCGTTAATTGAGAAAGTTCTTTCGATATTTCACGAATTCTGGCTTTCTTCTCTCCAACCAAATTAGCACCCGAACGAATAAATGATTTATAACGTTTATCCAAAAGCATGCTTTGCTCTTCATTCAAACCCAGAGCTTCCTTATTGTTATAAACAGCCTTCACTCTTGCAAAAAGTGGCTCGTTCATTACAATATCATTAGAGAATTCGCTTAATAAAGGCGAAACCTCGCGAGCCAAAGCTTGCATCTCGTCACTGGTATCCGCATGATTCAAGTTAAAAAAGACAGATGATACCTGATCCAAGAGCTCACCTACAAAGTCCATAGCCTCAATTGTATTCTCAAAACTAGCAGCTTCTGTATTATTGGCAATTTGGTCAACTTCCTCTCTGGCAATTTTGATACCCTCAAGAAAAGCGGGCATATAATGCTCCATTTTAATTTCACTAAATGGTGCGGTATGATGTACTGTGCTAAACTTACACAACAAAGGGTTTATATTCTTAGTCATAATTTTATTTTTTTTTGGATGAGTATTGAGAATAAGCTATAAAATCCAATTCTCAAAGAATAACAAATATAGGAATTATCTAATTCTTCCTGACCATAAAGTAGACTAGACAATTTCTATCTCACTTATTTAACCTTTATTCACCTATTCCATTTCAATTGCCAATTTGATTGGGATTTGATAAGATAGAAATCTCTCAAAATATAGACATAAAATAAAAATTTCAGCTTGTCTATAGTCATAATATGACCGACTAATTCCTTAAAAACGCCTATATTAGGCGGAAGAATTACTCATTTATAAAAAACACGACAATGATTAAGCATATCGCCCTGTTTAAGTTTAAGGCTTTTGAGTCAGAAGCAGAAAAGGAAATGTATTACGAAAGACTCAGAAAAGCCTTTGATGGACTTGATAAAAAAGTTCCCGAAATCAAGTTCCTGCAAATTGGATTTGACGAGCTACAGTCTGAAGCATCCTTCGATTTCGTTGTTAATGTGGTTCTTGAAAATATAGATTGCCTACCAGCTTATGCAAACCATCCTGAACATCTTAAAGCCGCATCAGTTGTAAGGGAAATGATGGTGGATAGGAAAGTGATTGATTATTCCTTTTAAGCATCGGTCTATGTCATTCATTAAACAATAAAAACACAAAAGCGCCTAATATTAAGCAATATTGGGCGCTTTTCATTTAAGTAAAAACGATAAAACCCTATATTTTATGGGATTATAATAAAGGACTCTAGCCCTTTTCTACAAAAAAATGCTTCTTTTCAGTATTCCCTTAGACGTTTTACGCATTCCCTTGGTCTACTTTCGCATTCCCTTGGACTTGCAACAAAAATGTGGACAATAAGTTAAGTCATGCCGCTCTCTTTTGATTATTTAATAGCCTTCCGTATTCTAAAGGCGAAAGATAATTTAAAGAAGAATGCCTTCTACATGTATTGTACC
>NZ_QQWG01000069.1 GCF_003863355.1 Ancylomarina euxina
CGCTGCAATAGTCAGTGTTCCATTAGCCAATGTATAATCTGTACCACTGCCTGTTGCCGTTCCTGTAACGGTGTAATCAACTGAAACTGTTAATCCACTTGCAGCTGATAAATCAACTTGTAAATTCACACTACTTGCTGATTCTAAACCACTTGAACTTGTCAAATTTAAGGCTATTGTTGGTGTTGCATCATCATCATTAATTGTATATGTATAAACAGTATTAGTTCCTAAAGTAGCATTTGAAGGATTCGACAAGGTTACAATCACTGTTTCGTTATTCTCATCCAGTAAATCATCCACAATACTTTCGATTGTGATATTATCACTGGCATCTCCCGCTGCAATACTTAATATCCCGTCAGCCAGTGTATAATCTGTTCCACTGCCTGTTGCTGTTCCTGTAACGGTGTAATCAACTGCAACTGTTAATCCACTAGCTGACGATAAATCAACTTGTAAATTTGCACTACTTACAGATTCTGCTCCATTAGAACTACTTAAATTAAAAGCTA
>NZ_QQWG01000070.1 GCF_003863355.1 Ancylomarina euxina
GAATTTACAAGTTGATTTATCAGCTGCAAGTGGATTAACAGTTTCAGTTGATTACACCGTTACAGGAACGGCAACAGGCAGTGGTACAGATTATACATTGGCTAATGGAACACTGACTATTGCAGCGAGTACTACTACCAATAATATTACAATTGCTAGTATTGTCAACGATTTATTAGATGAGAATAACGAAACAGTCATTGTTACCTTATCAAATCCTGTCAATGCCACATTGGAAACTAATACAGTTCATACTTATACGATTAATGATGATGATGGAACACCAATAATAGCCTTTAATTCGACAAGTTCAAATGGAGATGAATCTGTAAGTAGTCCTAATCTACAAGTTGATTTATCAGCTGCAAGTGGATTGACAGTTTCAGTTGATTACACCGTTACAGGATCTGCAACAGGCAGCGGAACAGATTATACATTGGCTAATGGAACATTGGCTATAGTAGCAGGTGATGCGACTGATAATATCA
>NZ_QQWG01000071.1 GCF_003863355.1 Ancylomarina euxina
CCGTTACAGTTAATTGATTCGTAATGGCACTCGCTGGCAAGCGTGTTGCCATTTCTGCTTTAATGGATTTTCCTGTTTTATTGTACACCAGTTGTTTTACTAGTTTTGACTGAGGTTTAAAACTTGATTTTTATTTAGCTTGATTTTGCTAGTGGTCACGTGACACCGCTCTCTGCTTAGCCTCATTCGCTTTGTCACGAAATTTGCCAGAGGAACGTAATCTTATCCAATTTGCTTCTCTTTTGCCAGCCTTGCTCGAAAGTATTTAATGATAAGTAATGGTTTTGACTTTTGTGACTTCTAGAGGTTAATGTGTTTTATAAAGGAATACGCGCGGGGGGAGGTGCGCAAATTGTCATTCACACTCAGTTCTTTTAGTTGCAAATTTCCGTGCCAAAGCTGCTTATATCAGCCCAAAAGGAATGGTGAGATTTTTCTCTCACACGAATGTTTTCAACAAACTGTAACAAACGCTAAATGGCATG
>NZ_QQWG01000072.1 GCF_003863355.1 Ancylomarina euxina
CTACCGTGAAAGATCGCTCTTTCAAACGACTGGTATCGTTAACTAAGACTTGGATAAGTTACTGCTTTTTAGAATCAATGTCAAGAGAAGAATGAAATTCGACATTGAAAAACAGTTGCTTACACTTGTACTTTTTACTGAGGAACTTGGGTTGACGGACCTGTTTTGATAAAGAATTCAGCCTTACTAGTTTGATATCACGCAAGGCAAAATGCTGCGTTAGACTCGTCTCAAAGCACATAAGATCAAACTAAACAAAGGGGTTTAGAAAGGAATAAAGAGTTTAGCTGTGTCTTTTATCTATTTTAGAGGAAGAATAAATTTACTAAAATAGACCCGTTTTTAAGAGCCTGATTAGGGAGACTTGTTAATAAAAAAAGGCTTTAAAAATAAAAGTACATAACATGCTGTATGTCGGCATTGGCGATATGTACAGGATGAAATTAAAAATCGCCAACGAAGACGACATACAGCTATACGTT
>NZ_QQWG01000007.1 GCF_003863355.1 Ancylomarina euxina
TCGTGTCCTATCTGATTTACCCTATGGGATTACGGTTGAATTTTGGGCGTTCCCAATCTATGGCTCGGTTACCCTTCCCATTTGAGCCTTATATCAGATTTCTGTTCGTTAGAACATCGACTTTGCTAATGGCTTCCTTCAGATTTGTAGTCACCTACAACACCCTTGCCAATCGCTAGTACTTCCTATCAACTCGGCGTACACAGGAACTTACATCCTGCTAGTATATCACCATGCCCGACATACCAAAAAAAAGGAAGCCATTGGCTCCCTTTTTATATATTATATGATTAACGAATTAATCTCTTCTTCTACGATCAGATGATCTTGAACCTTCAGGTTTACTTCTTCTATCTCTAGAATCATCACTTCTGAAACGAGATCTGTCACCGCTACCCGATCCTCCACGAGATCTACCAGCTCCAGATCCACCACGAGATCCACCTCCTGAATAACCACCGCGAGATCCGCCTCCTGAATAACCACCACGAGATCTGTCTCCACCGCGAGATCTATCACCGCCACCACGAGGTCTTCTCTCTTCAGTATCTGTAGTTTCTGGACGATCGCCTGAAACTTCAATACGAATTGCTCTTCCGCCTACTTCAGCGCCAGCAAATCCTTTGATAATTTCCTCAGTGAAAGCTTTATCAACATCGAAGAAAGAAAATACACCCTTAAGGTCAACTCTTCCAACGTTTTTACCTCGAACACCACATTGCTTATGAATCAAAGTCAATAGGCTAGGAACATCAACGCCGTCTTTTCTACCAATATTGATAAACAAACGATCCTCAGTACTAACCTCACCATCATTCTGACGAACGCGCTTCTGAGTAGAAGATCTCATATTGAGATCTTGAGCATCCTTATAGTAATCCCAGAATCTATTAAATTCTAATGAAACCATACGTTTTACTAACTCATCACGATCAAGATCTTTTAACTCTTCATGAATAGCTGGTAAAAATTGCTCAATTGCTTCTTCTTCAACATTTACTTCAATAACACGATGCATGAAATTTAAAAGTTGACGCTCACAAACTTCTGCTCCTCCAGGAATCTTCACCTGAGCAAATTCCATCTTTAAACGACGAGAAAGATCTTTTATTTTTCTCTCATCACGTGGGGTAACTAAAGCAATTGAAATTCCTTTTCTACCTGCACGAGCAGTACGCCCCGAACGGTGAGTATAATATTCTAACTCATCAGGAAGATTATAATGCAATACGTGTGTTAAATCGTCAACATCGATACCACGAGCAGCAACATCAGTCGCTACAAGTAATTGCAATGATTTGCTTTTGAAACTACGCATCACTCTATCGCGCTGCACCTGTGATAAATCACCATGTAAAGCATCGGCATTATATCCGTCTTTCATCAATAATTCAGCAACTTCTTGTGTTTCCTTACGAGTACGACAGAACACAATACCATAGATATCAGGATAGAAATCGACAATACGTTTTAACACATTGTAACGATCTCTATTGTTCATTAAATAATAC
The DNA here is from genome assembly GCF_003863355.1 of Ancylomarina euxina. GTDB lineage: Bacteria > Bacteroidota > Bacteroidia > Bacteroidales > Marinifilaceae > Ancylomarina > Ancylomarina euxinus. Next base: position 1,512 of record NZ_QQWG01000007.1, read on the forward strand.
TGATGCTCGATATTCTTATTGGTTGTATTCGCTGTACCAACTGTCACCTCAATAGGATCAGTCATATAGTTTTTAGAGATTCTACGAACCTCAGCAGACATCGTAGCAGAAAATAACCATGTTAGTTTGTTTTCAGATGTTGTTGATAAAATATCATCAATATCTTCCTTAAAACCCATGTTCAACATCTCATCAGCCTCATCTAAAATCACATACTCAACCTTAGAAAGGTTGATCGCTTTACGACGAATAAGGTCTAACAAACGTCCTGGAGTAGCAACAACTACATGTGCACCTCTTTTAATTTTTCTGATTTGATCGTCAATACTTGCACCACCATAAACATTAACAACGTTTAGGTTCAAAATCTTTTTAGAGAAGACTTTTAAGTCATCAGCAATCTGAATACCTAATTCTCTGGTTGGAGATAGGATCAAAGCTTGAGGGATATTTACATCCGGCTCGATTAGTTCTAACAATGGTAAACCAAAAGCAGCAGTTTTACCTGTTCCTGTTTGGGCCAGCCCAACAAAGTCGCTTCTTCCCTCTAATAATACTGGAATAGCTTTTGCCTGAATTTCTGTTGGTGTTACGAAGCCTAATTCTGTAATGGCTTCCAAAATTGGTCTGGATAGACCTAAGTTTTCAAATGAATTCATTCGAATAATTTAATTGTGACATGGCATGATGCCCCCTGTCACACTAAAATTTTCAATTCAAACAATGAATGAAACCCCTGACAAAAGAACGTCTACCAAATAATTTATGAAGCCGCAAAGGTAACCATTAATAACTTAAAACATCATTTTTTTGAATTTTAGTTCACTAAAGGCATGCAGCACCGACTAATGTACTCTTTTTTAAGAGAATATCTAAATTCAGATTTGATATTTAAACCTGATAAAGAAAGAACAATCGATTGAAGTCGATTTATAAATATATTAATGAAGGCAGAAAATTTATTTCACTAGCATGAAAACCACTTCTGACTTTATGATTGAGGGAAGAATAATATGTCTCAGTTCAAGACTTTTTAACCAAGGCTCAATCTCTTTTTCTTTTAAGCTATATAAGATTTCACGGAACTCATCAATTTGATCGTCGTTAAAGTCGTTCTCCTCGAAATTCCTATAAGCATCCAATTCTTCATCCTCATAATAGATGATTTCTTCAGACATCTTATTTAATAAATCTGTTTCACATACTTCGTGAGCCCCACAACATTCTTCAAGAGGTTCGCTAGCTGTTTCCTCTCCCCCATTTTTCTTAGGAAACAATAACTTGCCTATATAAGTTAGAAGCAAAGTCAAAACGGCTCCAGCCAATAGAACTAATAGTAATACATTCATGTTGCAAAACTAGATATTACATATCAATTAATCAAGATATACAGATCAGTTATTTTTAGTCTTCATGTAATTTTAGAATTAGTGTCATTTAAAACCTGAGCCCCGCTAACCAAAATAACAAAGTACACTATTGCTACAACAAACGTTTTCAATGAATTAAAACTTGATTTTTACTAAAAACAATACGTTCACTATTTGTTTTCCTCCATTTTTTCACCATATTTGTTTCACCAAAAGAGAAATTATGAACTCAGCATTGACCACATATATGGATCAAACGACAGGCACATCTATTATGATGCCATGCTCCTCGTGTGGAATAATGTGAAGCTTTTAAATACAAAATTTATAAACGAAGCCTGCAGATTATTCTGCAGGCTTTTTTTATACTCTTAAAACCCATTCAATATTATAATCATATGAGAATCTTAAAATTTGGAGGAAGTTCAGTTGCCCAAGCCGAAAGCCTCAAAAAAGTTCAGCAAATAGTTAGTGATATCTGCAGAAATGAACCTGCAATTATTGTGGTTTCAGCTCTGGGCGGTGTTACCGATTTACTTGCTAATTGTTTAAATCAGGCTTGTCTTCAAGACCAAACCTATAAGAGGAGCCTTGAAAAATTATATAACCGACACTTAAATCTATCACAAGAACTAAAGCTAGATACGATAACTCAAAGCTGGCTGAAAGAGAAATTTAAAGACCTTTCAAATCTATTAGAAGGTGTTTTTATTCTTCAAGATGTTCCCGAAAAGGTAAAATGCCGTGTACTCGGACTAGGAGAAGAACTTTCATCAGAACTTATTACTCATTATTTTCAAAAATCAGATCTGAATGCTAGACATTACGATTCAAGAGAATATATAAAAACAATAGACAATAAGGGGATACTTCTTAATAGAGAGGATAGTTACAGAAGAATAAATGCAATAAAAGATGAAATCAATCTGGCAATATTCCCAGGTTTCATTGCTTCAAACGAAAAAGGTGAGCCCACTTTATTGGGACGTGGAGGCTCTGACTATACAGCCTCTATTTTAGCTGCTGCTTTGGATGCAAAACAATTGGAAATATGGACTGATGTAAGTGGTATGTACACAGCTGATCCACGACTGGTTACTCAAGCTATTCCTATCGATCAAATGTCTTTTCAGGAAGCTATGGAATTGTCTCACTTTGGAGCCAAAGTGATGTACCCTCCTGCCCTGACCCCAGTTCTACAAAAGAAAATCGACATACTGATTAAAAACACATTTGAACCTGAAGCGCAAGGCACTTTAATAAGTTCTGAACCAAAAGCTGAACGAACTACAGTAAGGGGGCTTTCTTCAATCAATCACATCAACCTTATTACTCTTTCGGGAAGTGGAATGGTCGGAATAAGTGGTTTTGCAGCCCGCCTATTTGCTTGCTTAGCTAACCAGAAAATTAACGTTAGCCTCATCACTCAATCTTCATCGGAGCACAGTATGAGTGTTGCTGTTCATGAAGATGATTGTCCCAAAGCTTGTAATATAATCGAGGACGAATTTGCTGTAGAGATTGCCATGAATCATGTCGATAAACCAAAACTTGAACTTGATTTGTCGATAATCGCTGTTGTTGGTGAAGATATGGGTTATACACCAGGCATCTCAGGTAAAGTTTTTGGTATTCTTGGCAAAAATGGCTTGAATATTCGAGCCATGGCTCAAGGTGGGAATGAACTAAATATCACCTTTATGGTTCGCACTACTGATGTTAAAAAGGCACTAAATGTCATACACGAAAAATTCTTTCTTTCTACCTCAAAAAAGGTTAACCTTTATATAGCTGGTGTTGGAAACGTGGGTAGTAAACTATTGGAACACATCAAAAGTCAGCATAAACATTTAATTGAGGAGAAAGGGATTGACCTTATCATTAGAGCTGTAAGCAATAGTCGAAAAATGTTTTTTACTGAAGATGAAAAATTAATTGAAGATTGGCAAAAGAAGTTGAACGAAGAAGGTCAGACTGCTGATATCAAAAAGTTTATCAAGAACATCGAAGATTCAAATTTACGAAATTCAATTTTTGTAGATATAACTGCAAGTCAGGAAGTCAGCGAAGTGTACGATCAAATATTAGACTCGACGACTTCAATAGTTGCTTGTAACAAAATTGCGGCTTCATCAGAATACGCAAACTATAAACGATTAAAACAGGTTTCGAAGAAGAATAATGTCGATTTTAGATTTGAGAGTAATGTTGGTGCAGGTTTGCCAGTCATCAGTACTATCAATTATTTAAAAAATACAGGAGATCAAATCACAAGTATCGAAGCGGTGGTTTCAGGTAGCCTTAACTACATTATCAATAAATTTATTGAAGGATATGGTTTTGATGAAGCATTAAAGCTTGCGATATCTGAAGGTTTTACCGAACCAGATCCTAAACTTGATTTGAATGGTGTTGATGTTTTACGAAAGTTATTAATACTCGCTCGAGAATCAGGTTATACCTTAGAAGCCAATGATGTTGATCTAGAGGCTATGGTGCCAGAATATTGTTTAAAGTCGAAAACAACTGGTGAGCTAATTGAAAGACTCGTTAAAAAGAAAGAATTCTTTGAGAACTGGCGAAAACAAATGAATGAGCAAAACGTTCGTTTTAGATATATCGCTAGTTTTAAAGATGGGAAAGCAAGTGTTGGCATGAAGACAGTTGGTCCTGAACACCCATTCTATAATATAGATGGCAAAGACAGTATTGTATCTTTAAATACGCTTTGGTATAAAGATCAACCTATGATTATTAAAGGGGCTGGTGCCGGTGCTGAGGTTACTGCTTCAGGAATATTCGGTGATATCATTAGTATTTCTTCAAAATAAAACCCTAATAAGAGATCCCCCAAAGTCTCTACTTATATAAAAAAAATGAATAAGAGTATAAAAGTATTTGCACCAGGAAGTGTTTCAAATGTAGGATGTGGTTTCGATATCCTGGGATTTGCCATTGATGGAATTGGTGATGAAATGATTCTTAGAAAAAATGATTCGAATAAAATTCATATTAAGCCCATTGAAGGCTACGAGAATTTATCCACAGTTCCAACAAAAAATGTTGCTGGTGTAGCCATTCAAGCTTTATTAGATGATTTAGGTAGCCAACAAGGTTTCGATATTGAGATTAAAAAAAACATCAAACCTGGTAGTGGAATTGGGTCGAGTTCGGCAAGTGCTTCAGGAGCTGTTGTTGCGGTAAACGAATTGCTAGGAAAACCATACAGTCGAATGCAATTGGTTGATTTTGCCATGCAAGGTGAAGTGGCTGCATCAGGAGACGCGCATGCTGATAATGCAGCCCCAACTGTATTAGGCGGTTTTTGCATTGTTCGCGCCTACGATCCGCTTGATATCATTCAAATTGAATCTCCTATAAATTTATGGTGCGTTGTTATTCATCCTCAAATTGAAATTAAAACCAAAGAAGCTAGAGAATTACTATCAACTCAAGTTGACCTAAAGAAAGCAATCCGTCAGTGGGGAAATGTAGCAGGTCTAATCTCAGGTCTACACAGCTCAGACTACAATTTAATTGGTCGATCATTAGAAGATCATATTGTAGAAAAACAGCGCAAAGTTCTTATACCAGAGTTTGACAACTTAAAAAATGCTGTGATGAACGCAGGTGCATTAGGCTGTAGCATTTCTGGTTCAGGGCCATCTGTTTTTGCTTTATGTGAAGGTGAGAATAAAGCTAAAGATGTAAATTTAGCTATGAATGATGTGTTCTCTAAAACAAATATTCCATTCTATATTTACTCCTCTCAAGTTAGTAATAATGGTGTCAGAATTATAGAGGAGATCTAAAAAACAAACTATTAATCAGATTAACCACCCAATAAAATGAAATATTATAGTACTAAAAATAAAGATCTCAAGTTTAGCTTTAAAGATGCCGTAATAAAAGGGCTTGCTCCAGATGGAGGCTTGTTCTACCCTAAACATCTTCCTCAGCTTAATAAATCATTTATAGATAATCTCCATAATTTATCTTTAGCCGAAATTGGTTTTGAAGTGGCTAAACACTTTATGGGAGGCGATATTCCAACCAACAAACTCAAAGAGATTTGTGATGATTCACTTAACTTCCCTACTCCACTAGTTTCTTTTGAGCCCAGTGTCTACTCTATGGAGCTATTCCATGGCCCTAGCTGTGCTTTTAAAGATGTGGGAGCACGATTTATGTCGAGATGCCTTAGCCATTTTGCTCAAGAGAGTGACGAGAAGATAACTATCCTAGCTGCGACTTCAGGAGATACAGGTAGTGCTGTTGCAAACGGATTTCTAGGGATAGAAAACATTGAGGTTGTCATTCTATACCCATCTGGTAAAGTCAGTCAAATTCAAGAACAACAATTAACCACACTTGGCAATAATATTACAGCACTTGAAATTGATGGCAGTTTCGACGATTGCCAAGCTCTTGTAAAACAAGCATTTCAGGATAAAGACTTGAATAAGAAAATGAAATTAAGCTCAGCTAATTCCATTAATATAGCTCGCTTAATTCCTCAAAGCTTCTACTATTTCTATGCTTATGGACAACTTAAAAATCAGAATAAGAATCTAGTCATCTCAGTTCCAAGTGGTAACTATGGTAACCTAACTGCAGGTTTAATAGCAAAACAGATGGGCCTTCCCATAAAAAGATTTATCGCCTCAACCAATGTAAACAAGGTTGTGCCTGACTATTTAAATACAGGAAAATATGAAAGTAAAGCATCAATCCCTAGTATCTCAAACGCAATGGATGTAGGGGCACCAAGCAATTTTGATAGAATGATGACTCTATACCAAGAAAATCATCCGAAAATATGTGAAGATTTAAAAGGAGCTTCATTCAACGATGAACAAACCAAAGAGATTATGAGGAAAGTTTACAAAGACTTTGGGTATATTCTCGATCCTCATGGTGCAGTAGCCTATTTAGGCTTGCAAGAGGAACTCGACACCACAAATGAACTAGGTGTATTCATAGAAACAGCTCATCCCGCCAAGTTTATCGACATTGTTGAAGAAGTTATTGAAACGCAAATAGATATACCAAACTATCTTAAATCTTGTTTGACAAAAGAAAAAATCAGTATTCAGATGCCAAATGATTATCAGGATTTTAAGACTTTCTTAGAAAGTTAAAATCAAACAAAAGCTCCCTGATTAGGGAGCCTTTTTGTTCTATTTCGGAAAGACTATTTCTTTGAAATTGCTTTTTCGTATTCCTTTTTATAGAGATTCATTTGATTGGTCAAACGCTCAATTTCAGCATCGTTTTGTTTTTTAACCTTACGTAACCAAGTAATCTTTTCATTAATCACTTCCATCTCTTTATTAACTTTAGAAATTTGGTTGTCCTTTTGGGCAATCTTCTCCTCAAGCTTCGATTTCTCGCTAGCCACCTTTTTGCTTTCCCACTCTTTATCTTTTAAACTTGCACTCAAGTCCTTTGTCAAACGAGATGATTCAGCTTTCAAATCCTTAACCTGCTCATTCAGCTTACTGATAATCACTTCATTCTCAGCATTTCGTTCCTGAGCAAACTTATAGTTACCTAGAGTTTCATGCAACTTCAGCTTCAAACTAGTGGTATCGGAAGCTATAGAAAACAATTCTGTACTCAACTGATCAATCTCAACATTTTTTTGAGCATTGCTTTCAGCCATACTATTTTTCATCTCGTTATACTCAGCTAATGTTTGTTTCAGTTTCGAGTCTAAACTTGTATTCTCGTTTCCTAACTTACGAACCTGAGCATCACTTTTACGTTTAGCGTAATCAAGTTCTTCGTATTTACGTTTCGAAACCACACAGGATACAAGTATCAGTGGCATAATTGATAAAATCAGTATTTTCTTATTCATAATGTGAAATATTTTCAGAGCCTAGGATTCCTAATATTTGAATACTGCAATTTACAATTTATATGTATAAAATAACAAGTTAAATAAACTTAATAAAGATAAGCACAGAGATTTCTTTCGATAATTTACTCTTGCATATTTTATAAAATAACTAATTTAGCTTCTCGAATACTTTTGGCAAAATACTTGTAGAGCCTTATCCTTTAATTATTCAAAAGTTAATACTTCAGACTCATCCTTCGATTTAAACTATATGATTAAAAAATTCATTTTCGCACTATTCATCCTACCCCTTTTGTTTGGAACCATTCAAGCACAAGAAGAGCAACAAACTAAAACAATCCGAATCATTGGCCAACTCACCAATGCAGATAACCAGCAAGCCATTCCTTTTGCAAACATTGGTGTAATGGATACTTATATTGGAGCGGCCACTAATTTCGATGGCTACTTTGAACTAAAAGTTCCAGGGAAATATGCCGATAAAAGCTTTCAGATATCTGCCGTAGGATTCACTACTTATAATTCGAGCTTAAAAGATTGTAACGAGCTTGATACACTTCGTATTCAATTAAAACCGGTGAATTATAAAATAGCCGAGGTTGAAGTGACTGCTCAGTCATTGGTTTTAATCAAGATGCTAAAAAATGCCATCGATCATATCCCTGACAACTATTTACAAACCCCATTCAATTACGATATATACTACCGCTCTGAAAAATCAGAAAATCAAAAATTAGAGCGTAAACGTGAAGCTGCAATTCGTATTTACGATGATAAAGGCTACATTCGAGAGAATGCTTATCAAGTATTCAAAGAGCGCACCTATCGTTTTCTACAAGTAAGAAAAAACTTTGAAAACAATTCCTTAGCTGATGGGTCAACTTACTTAGATGAACTATTGGAAATGGATATTGTAAGAAGTCGTGGTAATATTCTGAATAAGAATCATCTTAATTTCTACGATCTAAGTTTGGAGCGTATAACGGAATATGAAAATGATTCAATTTGGGTCATTGCCTACAAAAGCAAAAGACCCATATTGAGTAATACTAGTGATTACTACGCAACCTCTTACTCTGGAAGAATCTATATCAAGCTAAAAGATTTTTCCGTCATCAAGAATGAGACACATGTCGTTGCAAGTAATTATTCTCCGCAGGGACGCAGTTTCTATGTAAATCCTGAGAGACAGGAGTGGAAACCTATTAAGATTGAATACGATTTCAGTTCTACTTATAAAGAACACTTTGGCTATTATTATTTAAGTTACGTCGACTACAAGCGTTATCATGAACTCGAAAACAAAACCAGTGGTGAAAAGAAAGAATTAAATATCAATGCAGAAATGTTGATTACAAAAATCATAACAACCAATCCTGAGGTTATTGAAAATCGTGCCTATTATGAGAACATGGACTATAATGAAAAGTTCTGGAATAATTATAATATCATTTTTGATGGTGCAGAATAGCATTTAAATTGATTTTAACTTAAGACATAATCCTGATCGATTTATAAAATGGATCAGGATTTTTTGTGTAAGCATTAAACATCTAATTTTATTTACCGATATTTATCTGTCAAAGAAAAATCATTAAAGATTTTAAGGAAACATGCAACATTTCAATTATCAACTCGTCATTAGATTAGAAAATAATTAATGAGCTCCAATTACCAAAACATACATCAGGATTTAATCAATGCTTGTTGCCAAGGCAATACCAAGGCACAATTTGAGATTTACAAATTATACTATAAAGCTATGTATAATTCATGTCTGCGTATTTTAAACCATACTCAGGAGGCGGAAGATGTTATGCAGGAAGCATTTTTGTCAGCATTCGATAAAATAAATTCATATAAAGGAGAGGTTAGTTTTGGAGCTTGGTTAAAAAGAATCGTAGTAAACAAAGCCTTAGATTATTTAAAGAAAAATAAGATTGATAGTCTTCCTCTTGATGAGAAAATAAATCAACTTAGCGAAGAGGAAGATCAAAATAAAACAATTGAAATTGAAAACAGTGTAGAGGATATAAAAAAAGCCATTGAGCAATTACCATCTGGCTACCGAATCGTTTTGAATCTTTATTTAATAGAAGCATACGATCACGAAGAGATAGGCGAAATATTAAACATATCAGCATCAACCTCACGATCACAGTACAACAGGGCAAAAAAGAAATTGATTCAGATATTACAAAATAGCATGAATAAGCCATTAAAAAGAAGAATCAAATGAACGATATAGAAAAAATAATTAAACAACACCAAGGTCGCTTTGATAGTGAAGAACCTCGAGACGATCATTTCGATCGGTTTAATCAAAAAATGCAATTACATCACCAAGCAAAAGCAAGATGGCAATGGAAAGATCTGATGAAAATTGCAGCTATGATTGCTATAGTGGCAATTGCAGGTTTGACAACTTATCAGCTTCGCGAGATAAAGTCACCACATTTAGGCTTAGGTCAACTTTCTCCTGAATATCAGGAGGTGGAAAACTATTTTAAAGCAAGTATTGACAAGCAACTCGACATCATCAGTCAATTGACGAAATCAACTGATATTCAAGAACAAAACACCATAAAAGAAGAGCTTGCAGATATGGATAAGCTATACAAGCAGCTCGAAGATGAGTTAAAATCCAATCCTAAAGACGAACGTATCATTCAAGCCATGATCGAACACTTTCAGGTCAAGAACAACATTTTAAATAGAATTGTACAACAACTATATCTGATAAGCCAACAGGACATTCCTCTTGCAGATATCCTCAGTATTTAGAAAATATAACTATAAAAATATATTAGCATGAAAACAAATAGATTGAAACTCACCACACTATTGCTATTTCTTTCGATAGGAATAAGTAGTCAGGTATTTGCTTCGGATGATTACATTAAATCATTCAATGGGAAATATGCTGTTAAAGATGGAGCTCTATTAACCATAGAAAATAAATATGGCGATATTGAAATCAAAAACTGGGAAGTTGATTCTGTCGTTATCAAAGCAACCATTACGGCTCATGCTTCAAGCGAAGCTAAAGCAGAAACATTATTCAAGGGTATTGAAATTAATATGGACCAGATTGGAAAAACCATTATGGCATTTACTGAAATGGAAAAATCCTTCAAAACAGGAAATAAATTCAGTATCGACTATGAAGTGTTTATGCCTGAGTACATGCAAATTTCTTTAAATAATAAGTTTGGAAATATCTACATCAACACAGTTAGAGCAAAAACAAATATCAATTTAAGTTATGGCAATTTACTTGCAGAAAAATTTCTCTATCCAAACGAGAAACCATTAAGCAGCATCAACCTTTCATATGCAAAGGCAACCATTACTGAATGTAATCGAACTAAATTGACTTTGAAGTACTCAAAAATGAATATTGGAACTAGCGAAACGCTTGTTGTTGTGAGTCGATTTTCTAAACTTCATTTAGATAATAACGTCTCTCTGATTGCAGATTCTAAATATGATGCAATAAACCTTACAAATACCGAATCGGTATTGGTTAGCCAAGGTCAATATTCTGATATCAAGATTGGAAATGTAAGTCGCAACCTTAATCTGACCCTAAGATATGGAAACTGTAAAGTTGATAATGTATCTTCAGATTTTGAAAATATTAGTATAGATAATCAATATGTACCTTGTCGCATATCAATTGCAGAAGGCACATCCTATATGCTAGATGCAGAAACTAAATATTGTGGTATTAGCTACCCAAGCGATTCTCAAGTTATAGAAAATATTAAAAATAATTCTGAAACTAAAATCAAGGTACTAGTGGGTCATACCGATTCTCCTAAAGCAAATGTTCACGTCATTAGTAAATATGGCAATGTGAGTCTTCAATAGACTTCTTCACATATACATAATCCCTCTTTCAGTTTTGAAAGAGGGATTATTTTTGTTCGAAACTTTAACGTTTTTCATAATTACAATAAAAAGTTCATTCTCACTTCAAACTTTCTTCTGATTATTAGTGTCAAACATCACTTTAATCGTATTTTTATCGAATAAATAATAACGAAACTTAATTATGACCATTTTTGAAAAAGTGAATGCATTGCGCTCACTGATGGAAGAAAAAGAAATCCACGCTTACATCATCACCAGTTCAGATCCTCATATGAGTGAATATGTTCCAGAATACTGGACTGCTCGTCAATGGATATCTGGCTTTACAGGGTCTGCAGGAACTGTAGTCGTTACTCGTAAAAAGGCAGGTTTATGGACAGATTCACGTTATTTTTTACAAGCTGAAAAAGAACTAGAAGGAAGTGGTATTACTCTTTTTAAAATGGGAATACCTGGTGTACCAAACCAATACCAATGGTTACTTTCCGAGCTAGAATCTGAAGCAAATATTGGCTTCGATGGAACTTGTTTTTCAATTGCTCAAAGCAAAGAATTAAAAAATAGTCTTGCCGATATATCTATTCATATAAATGAAGAAGGTGATTTGATAAATGAGATTTGGAGTAATAGACCTAGTCTACCTAATCACAAAATATTTGAACATCCTGTTGAATTTGCTGGCAAGTCTCGCAAAGAAAAGCTAGCTATCATTCGCAATGAAATGCATCAGCTTGATGCCAAGCATCACTTCGTAGGAAGTCTTGATGATATTGCCTGGATCTTTAATCTTAGAGGGCAGGATGTTGACTTCAACCCAGTTGCTATTGCTTACGCTTTAATCAACGAAGATTCATGCACTCTCTATCTGGATCAGTCAAAACTAGATGATGAACTTATTTTTAGCCTTAATAAAGATGGAATTCTTACTTCTGACTATAACCAAATCTGCAATGACTTAGAAGAGCTTCGAGGCTCTGAAAATGTACTTCTTGATAGTAACCGTAGTAATTTAAAAATATACCGTTCCATTACTGCCAATATTATAGAAAAAGAGAACCCATCTCAACTACTAAAAAGTCAGAAAAATCTGACTGAAATCAAAGGCATGAAGCAAGCAATGCTTCAAGATGGATTAGCTTTAACTCAATTTTTCTGTTGGCTTGAAGAAAACTTGGGCAAAACGATTATAACCGAATTCACCTTAATTGATAAACTAAGAGAATTCAGATCTCGACAAAAACATTTCATGGGTGAAAGTTTCGGTAGTATTGTTGCTTATAAGGCACATGGTGCTTCCCCACATTATTCTACAACAACTGAAACCGATTGTGAAATTAAAGCCGAAGGAATTCTGCTTATCGATTCTGGCGGACAATATATGAATGGTACCACAGATATTACACGTACCACGGCTCTTGGAGAACTAAGCCCAGAAGATAAAATGGATTTCACCTTGGTTCTAAAAGGTATGATTCAAATGACTTTGGCCGTTTTTCCTAAGGGAACTCGAGGTTGTAATATTGATATTTTGGCTCGTCAGGCACTTTGGATGTATGGTAAAAACTATGGACATGGAACCGGACACGGTGTTGGCTGTTTCTTAAACGTTCACGAAGGGCCACAAAGTATACGTCAGGAACTAAAAGATCAAGCCATTTTACCAGGAATGATAAGCTCAAACGAACCAGGTTTCTATAAGGAAGGTGCCTATGGTATACGTCATGAGAATTTAATTCTTTGCAAAGAGAAGCTTACTACCAAGTATGGTGAATTCTTGGAGTTCGATACATTAACTCTATTTCCATTTGATACAAAAGCTTTAGATATTAATCTACTAAGTGAAATCGAAAAGAGTTGGTTAAATCATTACCACCAAAAAGTATACGACAGCTTAGCTCCGCAACTAGATGAAAAACACAAAGCTTGGCTTAAAAATAAAACTCAAGCTATTTAAATTCTGACTATTTCAATACAAACAGAATTGTAATAAGTTAAAAAAACAAGGGCAGTTAGAATAGCGTATTCGCTACTAACTGCCCTCCTTTTTTATATATCAAAATGATTTTTAGATCACTTATCTTTCTTTTCTTCTGCCACAGGAATAAAACTCAGAGAAATAGAATTTACGCAATGACGCGTATTCTTTTCAGTGAAACCTTCATTCTTAAACACATGCCCCAAATGCCCCTTGCAATTAGCACAAACAATCTCTGTGCGTCTTCCATCAGCATCAGGTAAATGCAAAACAGCTCCCTCAATTTCATCATCGAAACTTGGCCAGCCACAATGTGAATCAAATTTATCACCCGATCGATACAAAGGCAGATTACACTGCTTGCATACATAAACACCTTCCTCTTTGTGATTAACGTATTCCCCCGTATGTGGATATTCTGTTCCCTTATTAAGTATCACTCGTTTTTCAAGCTCATTCAATTTATTATAGTTTCCCTTCTTCATCACCGTCTGTCCGTTTGTTATTACTGATACCATCAATAATAAAGATATAATTATTAGTCGTCTCATAGCCCTTATTTTAAATTGATCTAAAATAAAACAAGTTCATTAATTTTCAAAATATTAGAGGCTCTTTAAGAACTTCTTAACATCTGTTTATCATACTTTCACACAATTACGAGCACTTAAATAGCAGATGTAATAGTCGTAAAAACGAAACTTTTTGACGCTACTAGTTGTCTATTTGTAAAGTTTAATTTACATTTGAATTGAAATTAATGAAATATATAATCACAGACCTTATAATTTATGAAAACTTATTTACCTCACTACTTTAAAAGAATTGGAATTCTATTTGTATCTATTGCATTTATCTTATCGTGTATCTCCGGAGTAGATGACTTTAGAAAAGGTTTTATGAAAGGCTACACTGAACAACAAGGTCTAGATGAAGAATCAGCTAAAGTAGATCAGAGTATTACACCATATTTTACTAAAGAAGAATCTGATATGTATGCTAATATTAGTTTATTCTTCTCCATTACAGGTTTTTTCTTATATCTGTTCTCGAAAGAAAAAATCGATGATGAATTCATGCAACACCTTAGATTAAAATCGATGCTTCAAGCCTTTATCGTTTCCTGGATAATTTATGGCACAGCTAAAGTCTTTTCAAGTATAATTCCAATGGATGGGATTTACATTCTACAAATGCAACTAATTGTTTATGTTATCCTTTTCCAACGTAATAAGAACAAGGAGCTTTCAGAAGAAGAAGAAATAGCATTGAGAAATTAAACGATATGAAAAACTACATAAAAGTTGAACGTGCAAAAAAGGATGTTACGCAAGCAACTTTAGCTGAAAAAATTGGAGTTTCTCGTCAAACTATTAATGCTATAGAAAAAGGGAAATTTACCCCTTCAACTCTTTTGGCCTTAAAAATGGCTCGCTATTTTGAAACACCTGTTGGTGATATCTTTGAATTAGAAGAAGGAGAGTGATTCTCTCTCATTGGTCTTAAATAAAATAACTCAATAGCACTTTCCCGATACGGAAGGTGCTTTTATTTTTGTAAAGAGCTATACCTTTCTCCCATAAATACGTTGGCTACAAACTTCGCCATCTATATTGGCGATATCGGGTAAGCGTCCCCATAACTGAAAATCGAACTTCTCAAGAAGCTTTATACTTGCAGTATTAGGTTCCAATAGAATGGCAAACAGATTAATGAAACCTAGTTCAGGAGCCTTTTCAATTGCAAAATTCATCAATTGCTTAGCATATCCTTTTCGAAAATGTTTATCGTGAATATAATAGCTCACCTCAGCAGACATCTCAAGAGCTCGTCTACCCAAACGCCAAGCTGAAAATGAAAACCAAGCTACAACGACATCATTCTCTAATCCTACATAAACAGGATATTTATCTTCTGAATGTGTATCAAACCACTTTTCACGTTCTGATATGCTAATCGGATCAAGATCAGCAGTGCAGTATCGAGCTGCGACAGCTTGATTATAGATGGTATTGATTGATTTTAGATCGGTATGTTGGGCTAAGCGAATATTCATTATTGGGTTGTTGAGCTTTGAGTTAGGATTTAAAAATAAGAAATTCTCTATGAATAGATGGTATCAAGAAAGTTTTCAATTGTTAATCAAGCTTAATATTTAACAATCGAAGTAAATGTATGGTAAAATACAATTTCAGAACATTATATTTGATTCCAATATAATATAAAGCAATGATAGAATTCCATACATTTCAGTCTGAAATGATAAACAAATACATCCACAAAATTTATTCTTCAATTCAGAATGAAATCAGCTTAACTCATTACAATTGCTTACCATCAGTTTATCCAATTCTCACTTTTCTATTCCACTCTGAAGCAGAATTCGATACCAATAAGGTAACTATTAAACATTCTAAAAATGGAATACAATGCATTCTTATTCTCCCCTATTCTAAAACATTAAACATTTGTAATTCTAACCCATCAAAAGAGATTTCGATTGTATTCAAACCTTTCAGTATTCATAATTTCTCAGCTCATATTAGCTTAGAAACAAGAAGTAATGGTGTTGTAGATACTGATAAAATATGGCCTAGTGAGTTGTTAGCATTAAATAAAAAATTACTAGCTAGTGACATCAGCATTCGTAGACAAATAAATGAAATTATCTTATTTCTTGAAAAGCAATTTATTAGTCATAGCGGTATTAACAAGAAAGACTGCTCTCCTAAAGTTCTATTTGAATCCATAATGCAATTGCCTGAAAGAAGTCTTTACAGAAAATTTAAAAAATACAGTTTTTTAGCCCCTAAGCAGTTCGAAAAGATAATCCGAATTAGAAAAGCACTTAATCAGGCTAAGCAAAATGAAGAAACAAGTCTCACTCAAATAGCACATGAGCAAGACTATTTTGATCAAGCTCATTTTAATAAAGAATGTCAAAATATGGCAAGTATTTCACCTGGTAAAATCATCAAAAATATGTTAGATAGAGATTCTGATGCACTTTGGTATCAAGACTAAAACTCTGGCTGTTTTTTACAATTTTAAATCTCCCCATTTATCTT
Source organism: Ancylomarina euxina (assembly GCF_003863355.1). Lineage (GTDB taxonomy): Bacteria > Bacteroidota > Bacteroidia > Bacteroidales > Marinifilaceae > Ancylomarina > Ancylomarina euxinus. The sequence goes on from NZ_QQWG01000007.1 coordinate 17,667, forward strand.
CTTTTGCAGACACACAAAACATACACATATGAAATACCTTTATAGTTGCCTTATCTTATTCTTATCCCTTTTTGCTAATGCTCAAAATATTGAAAATAAAGATACCATTAAATTGAACAGTATTTCGCCGGGCAATAATCAGTTTGATGACCTAAAACCGTTAAAAGAAATCATTGGGGATGCCCAGATAGTTCTACTTGGGGAACCCACACATGGTGAAGGAAATGTATTTGAAGCCAAAACACGCTTAGTCAAATTTCTAAATCAGGAAATGGACTTTAACGTTTTAGCTTTTGAAAGTAGCTTATATGATTTCCACAAAATATATGAAACTATAAGCGAAGGAGATAGCAAAGTAGATTGCCTAAAGCGATGTATTTATCCGATTTGGACAAAAGCAAATGAGTTTCAAGGCATGCTTAAATATCTAGTTAAACAGAATACAAAATTAGAAGTTACGGGCTTTGATTGTCAATTTATGAGTGAGTATTCTCAGGAAATGCTATTGGGTGATTTATTTATTCTCTCTGAAAAATTAAATTTTAAGCTGAATGAAAAAGAGTTACAGTTCTTGAACGAAACACTTAATTATTTAAGTGAAAGTTTTGATGTTCCAGACACTTATAATTTGAAACACTTAATTCGCTTAATTAATCGTTTTAAGCTAAAATTAAATCGTTTGGACACCCATAAAATCATCAATAAGCATCCCGTTCATTTATGGCAACAAGTCTTTTTCAATATAAAAGAAGTTGCAACAGATTACCATCAAAATCATCCATCACGTAAATCGAGAGAAGAATTTAAAGCCTCTGATAGTAATACACGAGATGCACTTATGGCTAACAACTTGCTATATTTCATCAAACACAATCCAAATAAAAAAATTATTTGTTGGGGAGCTAATACTCATTTTGCAAATCAGCTAAAAGCTTTGAATAATAAAGAGCTTAGCAGTTTTGTTCCAATGGGTCGTATCTTAAAAAAAGAACTAGGTGATAAGAATGTTTTTATAATAGGTAGTACTTGCGCAAGTGGAGAATATGCGAGTATTTCGGAGAAATCTAAAACAGTTCCAAATCCACCAAAAGAAAGTATCGAAAGAAGATTAATATCTGATTCAATTACAAACGCGATCATTACCTTAAATAAAGAAGATAGTCTGGTTTGTTCCGCACTTGATTATAGACCGCTTAAAGGTAAATGGGGTAAAGTATTCGATGCACTTTTGTTTATCAAGGAGACAAAGCGCTGCAATTTATATCAAGGAGACTTTAACTACGAAGAAGAACTCGAAGATTTAAATCAAGTGGTAGCAAAAACTTCTCAATCAAGAACATCAAGCTACAAATCAATTCGACAATCTGACATTTATAGAACAATTCTAGGGAAGATAATCATGCAGAAAAATGATGAGCCAATTCCGTATGTCAATATCGGTTTAAAAAATGATGCTATAGGTACTATTAGCAACATGAAGGGGGATTTCAAACTGAACATTACCAATAAAAACCTCCAGGATACCGTCTGCTTTTCATGCATTGGCTACAAGATTCAATATCATCCGATAAAAGAATTTTTGAATGCATCGAAGTCAGAAATAAAAATGGAAGCTCAGAACTATGACCTCAATGAAGTGACAATATCTGTAGAAAGACTCACGGCAAAAAAGATACTTAGAAAAACGATCAGGGCAATCGATAAAAACTACTCTCAGAAAGCCTATACACAAGATGTTTTGTTCCGTATAGAATCTGAACAAAAAAAATCAAGCTCTAAATATATCCTTGAATACATTAATCGCACTTTTGATAGTAATGGCTACAAACCAAGATGGTTATTTATGACAAGTGTAAAAGAAGATAGACAACGTCTTGCAACTCGAATTGCTAATTTAGATTCAACAGGTAGGTTCCAACATAAATTTAGACCCATCAAATTAAAATATATCGGTTTTCCTGCTTATCAAGATCTTATCAATTATAGAAAAAATTGTTTTCTAAACCCAATGAAATGGTTCAGATATGATTTTCAACTTTCCGATACACTTAAATACAATGGACAAACTGTATTCAGAATCGATTTTAAATGTAAATACCCATCCCATAGAAGTACCTTACAAATTAGAGCATCAAAATACTATGGTTACATGTTCATAAATATGGCTGATAATGCCATTGTCAAGATCGAGACCTATACGATAAATGATAAAAGTAAGATTCATAATGCAGTGAAATATAAGGCTTATGAATCGGAGAATATTTGGTTCGAACGAGATGTTGTGTTATACCGAAAGCAAGGCCATAATTATTTTATAGATTATGCCTATCATTACGATAATTGGCAAACAAAAAGTAGTAGTGAAAGATTTGGTTTTAAAGCAACACTATTAAAATCAAAGTCATTCAAAATCCCAAAGACATCTACGACTGTAAATGATGATTTTTGGTCAACGTATATGCAACATCATCGATACAGAAACAAATACCAGCATCAGAATATAAAAGAATTCAGTAAAAACTAAAAAAAACCTGACAGATTTACTTACGAAATGTAAATAAATCTGTCAGGTTTAATATTGTGTCTAAATATTCTTTTATCCTGGGAACTTAGGGAATTTCTGAAAATCGGGGTCACGTTTCTCTAGGAATGCATTCTTCCCTTCTTGAGCTTCTTCCATCAAGTAATACATCATGGTTGCATCGCCAGCAAACTCCATCATACCTCTTTGTCCATCAAGCTCGGCATTTAGGCCACGCTTAATCATACGAAGAGCCATTGGGCTACGCTTCATCATAATCTGACACCACTCAACAGTTGTATCCTCTAGGTCTTCAAGAGCAACAACTTTGTTTACCATGCCCATTTCTTCAGCTTCCTTAGCGGTATACTGCTGACATAAGAACCAAATTTCGCGCGCTTTTTTCTGACCAACGTGTCGAGCCAGGTATGAAGAACCAAAACCTGCATCGAAACTACCTACCTTAGGACCCGTTTGTCCGAACATAGCATTGTCCGAAGCAATGGTTAAGTCGCAAACCACGTGTAAAACGTGACCACCACCAATAGCGTAACCATTCACCATAGCAACAACTGGCTTGGGCATAGAACGAATCGCTTTGTGCAAGTCCAATACATTCAATCTTGGTACACCATGCTCATCAATATATCCACCAACTCCTTTTACATTTTGATCACCTCCCGAACAAAAAGCTTTGTCTCCAGTACCCGTGAATACAATTACGCCAATATCAGAACGCTCACGGCAAATTTCCATAGCATCAAGCATATCGAAATTCGTTTGAGGACGAAAAGCATTATAAACCTCTGGGCGGTTGATGGTAATTTTTGCAATTCCTTCGAAAAAATCAAATTTGATATCTTCGTATTCTTTTATAGTAGTCCAGTTTCTAGTTGTCATATTTCTTAGTTTTTCATCCACAAATTATAAATGCAAAAACAGCTTTAATGTCATGGATATTATAATGCTATTTATATCTCTCTTAAGTTTTTAAAGTAGTCTTTTAGTACTACATCATTCAGTTCTCTTGGAGTTTTTAACTCCAAAATACCAGCCCTTTCATCCGCCTTATAAAAATCTGACAAGGTCTGATCAAGGGTTTCCATACTATCGGCATAAAAATAATCTAAACCATATGTTTCGGCAAGCTTATCAGCACGATATTCTTGAGTCGTTTCAAAATATTCTTCCAATTCGGGAGCATCAGATGGCCCAGGAATAAAACGGAAGATACCACCACCTCCATTATTAATTAAAACAAGCTTCAGTCGATTATTCAGATATCTATTCCACAAGCCATTACTGTCGTAAAAAAAGCTAATATCACCTGTTATAAGCGTTGTGATTTTATTATTCACATGTGATGCTCCAACAGCGGTTGATGTACATCCATCGATACCTGAAGTGCCGCGATTTGAATTACAAAGAAGGTTTTGATTCATTTTAAACAACTGCGCATAGCGAACAACGGATGAGTTGGCCAATTGCAGATTGCCTCCCTCAGGAATAACTTTTAAAATCGATTCAAAAACCTTTAAATCTGACCATTCTGTTTTTTGCAGATAAGTATCATGAACTAAATCACAAGCTTGATCTCTAGCTTTCCAAACTTCAGCATATACACTTTCAGTTTCATTAAGATGAGCAATAAGATCCTCAAAAAAATGGTCCGGGGAAAGATCAATATGTGAACTTAGAGTTTGGAATGTATCAATAAAGGTATCTTCTTTTCCAATGAACCAATGCTTTTTATACGTATGATCTCTCAAGAATGATTTGATCTTTTTAGAAACCAATGGCCCTCCAAAATTGATGAGTAAATCGGGTTGAAAATTTGGAATTTCATCATCAGAGAAACTTGTAATCACCCTATCAATACAAGGTAAAAAAGCCTGATCTTGCAGATTTGAGATACTCTCAGTCAAGACTACAACCTGCTTATATTTAGCCAACTGACTTAAACATACATTTAGCTTTTCATTCTTTGGCAGTAGGCCAGCTAGAATCAAAATTTTCTTTGAAGCTTGCCATTCCTGACTCAGGATCTCTTTAGCTTCATTTGAAAGTGCATCTTTAGAAAGCAGCTTATTAATAATTCTTTCAGATTTATATTCATTAACCTTCTCACCATAAAGAGGTTCTCTAAATGGAACATTAATATGAACCGGACCCATTCTTCCAGAAATGGATTTAGATAAAGCCTCATTCATTATTCTATTAATACTCCATAAATCATCAGTACCCTTGTAAGCAATAGGTAAATGATAGCTTGCTTTTACAAAATTCTGTAAAACATTTACTTGATCTATAGCCTGACTATCATCCTGACCTATCCACTCTTGTGGGCGATCGGCTGAAATAACCACTAAAGGCAATCGTTGATAAAATGCTTCAGCTATTGCTGGTGCATAGTTTAATAAAGCTGTACCCGATGTGCAAACTAAACCGACTGGTTTTCCTGTTTGTTGAGCAATTCCCAAAGCAAAATAACCAGCACTTCGTTCATCAACTATTACAGGAGTTTCGATTCTTGTATCACGTGCGAAAGAGATCGTTAATGGGGCATTTCTCGATCCTGGAGAAATCACCACATGCGCCATTCCCTTTGCAACACAAATATTTATAATTTCATTAACACCTAATATATCTGATGTATTTTGAGTCATTCTTATTTTTTTTGATCTAAAATTCTATCATGAAAGCTTACAAGCCTTTATCACAGACAAGAGTGTTTGAGCTTTATGTTGGGTTTCTTCCCATTCCTTTTGAGGAATAGAATCAGCTGTGATTCCACCACCAACAAATAAAGATAATTGATTTTCTGTTATTTTCATGGTTCGTAAATTCACATATAAAGCAAAGTCTCCATTCGCTTCCAGTGGTCCCCAATAACCCGCATAATATTCCCTGTCGTGGGTTTCGACAGCTTTAATTAAATCTAGTGCCTTTAATTTAGGCAAGCCACAAACGGCAGGTGTTGGGTGTAAAGCTGTTATCATCTTAGCCTTATCCTCAAAACTCAGATTTCTCTCTATTTTAAACTCTGTTTTCAAATGAGCAACTTGTCCTGCCTTTACTGTAAATGGACCTTTCTTTTCGAATTTATCAATTGAGTTGTCTTTAAAAACAGTTTCAATATAATCACTTACGAAAGCTTGTTCTTCAATCTCCTTGGCTCCCCATTCAATATCTGACAAATTAGAGCTCGATACTGGCAAAGTTCCGGCTAGAGCAACTGTTTCTGTTTTATTATTTTCTGATTTTAGGAGTAACTCTGGGCTCGCCCCCATCCATGAACAAATTCCAGGAAGAGAAACAAAGGAAACAAATGCTTTTGGATAATACTGGCAAAGCTGAACAAACAAAGATGGGCTATCCAGACTTTTATCGTTCTTTTCAATCTGAATACGAGATAAAATAGCCTTTTTCAAACTCTTCCCTTTTAAAGTCTCTAGTATTTCATCTAATTGAGAGAAATAGTCTGACTCAGAGCTTTCAATACAAAGGCCATTTTCTTTAAAATCAAGCTCATTCTTAAATCGGTTCAAGTTTTGAATCTCTTCTTCATTAATGTTCTCAGAACTAAAACCAATATCCTCACGGATAAACCAAGAAGTGTATTTATCGTTTGAATCGAAGGGCGCCATCACAAAACCTTGTTTGCTTTGCAGATCAGTAACATTTTGGAAACTCATCAAATTCAAATCCTTCTGAATACCGATCTTAATAAAATCTGAATTTGGCAATCGGTAAGTAAAAAAAGGAAGATGATTGTTCAAACAATACTTGAGAATACTCTCTATCTTTTCCAAAACAAACGCATCTATCATAGCTGTTTCTTTAACACTACGTTAGTCAATCGACAAATTGAGATGAGCTTATCCTGTTCATTGCAGATATTAATTTCAACAATATGACTTGTTCTACCCTTATGTATAAATTTAGCCTTTGCCCTTAATGTTCCTTTTTTGACACTTCGAATATGATTGGCATTTATCTCCATCCCTTTCACTTCAAATCGATCCATATCGATATGAATAACTGAAAGAGCAGAGCCCACAGATTCTGCTAAAGCTAAAGTCGCTCCACCATGTAAAATACGCATGGGCTGATAATGCTTAGATGTCACTGGCATTTCTGCAACCAGATAATCTTCACCAATTTCGGTATATAAAATTCCTAAGTGTTCCATAAGTGTATCGGAACTGATCTTATTTAGGACTTGAAGTTTTTCTTCTGTGTTAATCATCTAACAAATATATAACAATAGATAGAGATGGAAAACTGGAATGCAGATTGATTTTAGGAAAGAATATACTATTGTTCGTTTTATCGATATGAATTGTCAGCTAAAAATTCACTTAGGAAACATCAATATAAAGGCATAAAAAAAGCCCAATTCACATTGAGCTTTAGAAAGAAAATTCTTATTAAGAGAATTAGTCCATTTTTACATTAACGGCATTCATTCCTTTTTTTCCTTCAACAACATCGAAAGAAACAACGTCTCCCTGGTCAATTTTGTCAATTAATCCTGTTACGTGTACAAAGATGTCTTCGTCTGTCTCATTGTTTTTAATGAAACCAAAACCTTTAGTTTCATTAAAGAATTTTACGGTACCTTGTGGCATACTTCAATTATTTAATATTAATAGCATTGTAAATTTACTTAATTTGATGAAAAATAATAATTATGAGTCGATTATTTTAAAAAAAAATATCTCTTTTATTTAAAAACTATTGCTAATTATATGTTTTCTAGCACTAGTCCCAATTTTCATTTAAACCTAATTCCTCAATCAATCTTATTTCTCTTTGCCAAGCCCACTCGTTCCAGCATCGAAAACATATTTCCAATTATTATTTTCATCTTTTTTCCAAATAGAAACATAAGAGCCTCTAAAGGTTGAATCAGGAGTTATGTACTTATAAAAACCATAAGTATATGCCAGATCTCTTGATGCAGCAACATCAACATACTCGGGTTCCCAGATCAATGTATTTCCGGCAACTTCTGTTTTCAGAAATAGGGCCTTTATATTTTCCTTACCCTTAACAGGATATGAGTTATCACGTAACATGACAGCCTTGTCTGAGGCGTACTTATAAAATGAAGCGGCCATTCCATGCTCTTGCGAATAAGCTGAAAAAGATCGGTCAGTTTCCAGAACCGTCTTACATTCTTCAATTAATGATGTTGATTTTCCGCATGACAATAGGACTAACAATAATATTGACGCGAATGAGATCTGAATTAAATTTTTATTTGGCATAGCTTTCATTATTTTAGACATCTAAAATAATAAAACTTATTACCATATAGAATTATTTTTTTTTAACCATCACATAATAGTCACTCAATGCACATCAATAAACTATCACAGGAAATTGAAATGTTTGGTATAGATAAAAAGCAAATCTATAAAAATGGTCAATTTGAATCTCTAATTGTTGCTGTTAAAAAAGGCATGATTGTTCCCGCTCAGCCAGCTCCTGCCGATGCTGGTTTATATCTGATTTCAGGAAAGATCGAATTTGAAATTGCTGGGAAAATAACACTTGTTGAAGCTGACGACTTTTTTTCTTTCTCAGCAGAGGAATTACATGCCTTAAAGGCTCTTGAAGATTCCAAGTTCATCATATCGAGAAACCTTTTTGAATAATGAAGCAAAATAAAGAGAGGCTGTCAATTTAATTGACAGCCTCTCTTTATTCTTTTAGAACTTATTCTATTCTTCGCCTGAAGTTTCTTCTTTCTCAGCTTCAACTTCATTCAACATATCGTTTTCCTGAAGAATATTATACCACTGAAAGATTTTCTTCATATCAGAAACATAAACACGATCTTCATCATAATTAGGTAGAATTTCCTTCATATAAGCTTTCAGCTCATTACCCGAAGATTTGTGGCTGATCGATTGTCCACCATTCTCTTTTTCCTTGATATTCTTAATTACTTCTTGTAACTGAACATCTCCTTCTTCTGTAAAAATTGCGATATCCTCTAAAGCTGAAATTTTTGAAGTCGCATGTGCAGGCATACGTTTCTTATCGATTAAAGACTCAACGATAAAACCACTTTTTGAGTTTGAAACTAATTTAAACAGACCAGTCTGTCCTGATATAGCTAATATTCCTTTCAACATATTGTCATTTTTTTAGTTGGAAGCACAAAAATAAAATTCCGGTTGATTAAAAAAAATTAATTACGAGTATATTTTAATCCTCAACCCTTATATTATGCAAATGCTCTCTCTTTTTTTATTTTTTCGTAAGCCTCGCTTACTTTTTGAAATTTCTCTTTTGCCGCTTTCTGTACATCTTCACCCAAATAACTCACTTTATCAGGATGATATTTAACCGCCATTTTTCGGTAAGCTTTCTTAATTTCATCATCACTCGCTGTTTTTTCAATTTCCAGAACTTGATAAGCCCATCCATTTTCCTGAATAAACATGGATTTAATAGAATTATAATCGGCTGATTTTACTCCCATATGGTAATAAATTCGTTCAATCATTTTCAGCTCTGAATCGTCAATCGATCCATCAGCTTGAGCTATACCAAATAGGAAATGCAACAGTTGTAATCGTGACGAATAATCAAGTTGCTGACTTATTTGCATACAAACCTGTTCTACAGGAATATCTCGATTCAAAATATCACGCAATAGAGTCAATGCCTCTCCTGTTTTCTCTGTTCCGAAACTCTTAACCAAATATGCTTTTACGTAATCCAGTTCCGATTTTAGAACCTTACCATCAGCTTTCATTACAGCAGCAACAAGGACCAATAAACTCATCAAAAAATCACCTTGAGTTGTTGCTGAACGTCCTGTGGCTTTTATATCAACTGAATCGAAGGCTGATCCTACGAAATAACCTAATACACCACCTATTGGACCTAAAAAAGCCCAACCAAGCCCACCAACGATCCATTTCCCAAATTTTGCCATTATAATATTTGATTTGAAAGATTAAAACGAATTAAGAAGAGTTCTCCTTACACTATTCGCGAGAAACAAAGAAACAAAAAGAAGTCGGAAATCTTTGCTCATTGTTTGTGGAAATATTCTGAGCTTAACAAAGTTTAACGACAAATTAGGTCGAATTAATACTTATACAGAGTCCTATTAAAGCTCTAAAAGCTGATTATGAATTGCTATTATTTGAGGTATGACAAGCTCCGAATTATTATATATTACAAAATCAGATTTAACGATCCTTTCTTGCTCTGACATCTGTTTACTCATTCTCTCCAAAACAGATTCTTTTGTACAAGAATCCCGTTCTACAACCCTGTCAATTCGAATTGATTCATCAGCAGTAACCGTAATAATCTTGTCAAAGTTTTTATAAAGTCCTGTGTCAAATATAATTGCTGATTCTTGAATAACGTAAGGTGCTTCTGTTTGTTTCAGCACCCATTCTTGAAAGTGTAATCGAACTTGGGGGTGAACTATCGCATTTACTTTTTTCAAAGCCTCATTATTACTGAAAATAACTTCAGCTAACTTAACACGATTAAGATCTCCCGATTTTAGGTACACTGATTCTCCAAAAGCCTCGATTAAACTCGATCGTATCAAATCATCGGTTTGCATTAATTTCTTCGCTTCTATATCTGAAGTATAAACAGGTATGCCTAATTGTCTGAAAAAATCAGCAACTAGAGATTTCCCACTCCCTATTCCTCCAGTTAAACCGATGCTTAATGGCTTACTCATCAATCTTAAAATTTAATTTATGAATCAATTAAGAAATAAACTCATCTTACTCATTTCCCGAACTTCTTTTCTCAATCAGATACACAACCTCTTTGGGATAAAAACTTACATTGGAAACATTCAAAGGTGAACTTTTATGATTGACGCTTACTTTATTGGTTGTACGATCAATCGTACCATAATCAATCTCAAGCTCAAACTGCTCAGCTGCAATGGTTTCATAATCCTTTAATCCGACCAAATATGACATTTTAATCTCATGAGGGAACAAGCGTAAAAATACCGAATCAGGTAAGTTAATCACTTTTAGACTTACTTGTTTTTGAGCCTCAGTGAATCGCTCTACAGGCAACTGAACTTCAACTTTTTTCTGAACAAATTCAAGCCCCTCGATCTTTTGGAAACCAAGTTTCTTCTTTTTTGTTTCATTTAATTTCTTAAGCTCCAGAATTTCAGTTTCAATTTGCTTCACACTATCAATTATGGAATGAGCGCCAATAACCCAAATACTATCGGGTTTTAGAATAACATCTCCTCCTAAACGAAATTGAGGCTCAAATTTTAATTTAGAATTGAAGTGAACCGGTATTTTCTTCTCTACCAAAGGAGAAAACTGAAAATTGATGGTATCAGGTGAAATGCGAGTCACACTAATAGCTGATGATAGCTGAGCAGCCACTTGACTTGTCATTCTATCGGTGGAAAACAAAAAGTTATTCTCTCCCTCCTTTTCCATTTTATTATTTGTGTACTCATTTACAGGAAAATTGAGTGATTGAAAAAAACTAAGTTTATATCGCAACAAATCGAAACCATAAGCCCGAACCGTTAACTTCAACTTGGAGGGTAACTCATTACTCAAAATCTTTTTCGATGGAAAGTCACTATAAGTAACCGGATAATTCACAGTCGTTGTATACTCCTTACTTAAGGCATTTAAAAACCAAAAGATAGTTGCCAGAACCACAAAAAACATATAAGTTACCAACTTCTTATTGGCTTTTATATTTTCCTTATCAAATACACCTTTTATTTTATGAAAATCGGACAAAGTCAAAATACTATAATTTAATAGGTTAATCCATTACACAAACCCGTTTAAGATGTTTATGTTATGCTAATTATTCAAGCATGAATTTAAGCAAAAAAAGCTATTACTCTACAAAGTAATAGCTTTTTGGGTAACAAAAATACAATCATTGTATTTTGTAATATAATCAACAGTGAATAATCACTATCCCTTTCATTATTATTTCTGAGCAACGTCACTCATGTCCTTGATAACAGCAACCTTGTCAATTTTCAAACGAGACTGTCCTTCAACTTCCATAATAAGTGTTGTTTCATGCAACTCAATTATCTTACCGTAGATTCCCCCTGTCGTTACAATTTTATCTCCTTTTTTCAACTCATCACGGAATTTCTTTAACTCCTTCTGACGTTTCATCTGTGGACGAATCATAAAGAAATAAAAAACCACAACGATTAAAATTAAAGGAAGAAAAGACATTAATGGACTTTGTCCTTCCTGAGGTTGTGTCATTAACACAATGTTTAATAAATTAAGCATTTGATATAAATATTAAATTATAAATTAAATTATCGATTGAATGCTACTTAATGGTAGCCGTTATTTTAAGCTCTTTAACTTTTCGTTTTGTATTGGCGAATATAGTCAAAACCTTATATTGTTTGCCATGTCGTCCCTTAGAATTAAATTCAACTGTGATTTTAGATTCTTCACCAACTTTTATAGGCTTCTTATTCCATTTTACAGCCGTACAACCGCAAGAACTTTCAATAGATTTGATTATTAAATTTGCATTTCCAGTATTTCGGAAATAGAATTCGCAAACAATAATCTCCCCTTCTGAAATTATTCCAAATTTATGGATTTCTTTAGAAAAGTCAAATTTTGGATAAGGCTTCTCTTCCTTAACATTTCCATCATTCTTCTGAATCTCGCTTTTATTAGTACTTTCGGCCTGTACCGATTGTTTACAGGATACTAATGGTAGCAATACAATTATAAGAAAAACGATACATCTACATTGAAAAAACATCACTCTATTTTTAAAACATGCGCAATTAAATCAAAATTCAGTCACAAAAATAGTGATTTGTATTTTTTTAACGAAAAACTTAAATCAACTAGCTTGAGACAGGTGTTCATTAAGAATATTCACACCTAAACCTATCAAAATCACCCCACCTATTAATGTAAATTTCATTTTAACCTTTGTTCCAAGATGACAACCGATAAAAACCCCAATCAATGACAAAACAAATGAGACAATACCTATAGTATAAATGGGCAGTGTGATGGACATATTGAGAAATGCAAAATTAACTCCAACAACCAAAGCATCGATACTTGTTGCCAAAGCCAAACCCATCACAACCAGTCTTTTTTGAGGATCAAAACAGCAATGTTCATCTTCGCATTTCAGATCATCATAAATCATCTTCCCTCCTAATCCTAATAACAATAAAAAGGCGATCCAATGATCAAAACTAACTATATAATGTTTAAAACTGACACCAATCATCCAACCTACAATTGGCATTAAAGCCTGAAAAAGCCCCATATAAAAAGCAATCCGAATAAAATGCTTAGGACTAAACTCCTTTAAGATAAGTCCTGCTGTAATAGAAATGGCAAAACTATCCATTGCTAAACTAACTGCAATTAAAATAATCTCTAAAAAACTCATATTAGTAGAATAAACAGAATGCCAAGACAAGTGTCTGAATATTATTTTTTTTTACTGAAACAACAGCCTGTACAAAAGTCTTAGTAAAACTTAAACACAGGCCAAACAAACTTCCTTGTACTCTGGGAACAAAAAAAGGGAAGTTGAACAAACAACTCCCCTAGTATATTATGACTTTACGGTTTTCGATTCTTCAATCAAACCTCTTCCAATTTTATTAATTTTCCCTTCTTTTTGAAGATCTTTTATCATTTTATCTAACAATCCATTAATGAATGTGCTCGAATTACTAGTACTATAAAACTTAGCTATTTCAAGGTACTCATTAAAACTCGCCTTAACTGGTATACTCTTGAATTCCTGTATCTCAGCAAGCGCCATTTCCATTATCAGGATATCCATAAAAGCGATACGTTCCAAATCCCAGTTCTTCGTATTCTTCTTAATTAAGCTTGAATTTTCTTCATGCTTCAAAATAGTCTTACGGAATAAAACTCGCACAAACTCCTCATCATCAGCATCCTTAAATAATGGAAGTAATGAAACATGCTCGTTATCGTTAGCTTTAAATTGCTTGATAGTACGGACAACCATGCTTAAAATGAACTCAATTTCATCATTCCAATAGATGCTTTTATCTTCCATTAAAGCATAAAAATCTTCATCTTTAGCTATAATGTTCATAAAAATCTTTTCAACCAACTTTTTGTCTGCTGCAAAATCATTGGTTTCAGCATTCATATAATTGCTATAAAGATCTGATTCGGTAATAGTCTTGTATAAACCTCTTACAAAACCATCCTGATCGTCCCAGGAAATTGTGTTTCTTTGCACGTAAGTATTTAACTGAACATTTTCAGCCAGTTGCTTCAATACTTTATTCTCAATAAAACGGGTGTTGGGATGAATATCTACAGGTGTAGGAACCAATTTGTTGCGACCAGCTTCAATTTTCTTTTCAGCTATAAATGCAACATCTACAAGTAGTAGAAGTAAATAATGATATAAATCGTAAGCTTTTCCAATACTGAAAAACAACTCTTTTTCGGCTTTTGCTAATGAACGATCATCATTCTTGTAATAAGCGTAAAGCATTTGTAACACTTTTACACGCAGCAATCTTCTACTAATCATACTTTTAAAGAACTTTGTTTATTACTCTGATCCAGTGAATAAAATAGACAGCAAAATTACAAAAAACGAATCGCCTTTTGCAACACACTCATATTTCTTCAACGAATCTCACTTTTTAAACTCGCTGCAAATGTAGCTATTTTTTTTAATCGGCCAAAGCTACTCCCCCCTCTTTTAGGTGGATCGATGGAAAATTTCATTCGACCTGATTGATTGAGAGATAGAAAAAGCAACAATAACATCTACAACAGTAAAATTCTAGTTTCAACCAAATTGCAACAAAAACGATTCTTACCACCACTATAAACAATTAAAAGACACAAATAAAATTAAGTACTCAAATAAAGTTCTACACCTCAACTATTAAACAAAACTATATTCAAATGTTCAGAATTATTTCCTCACAAAAGTCGAGTAAATACATATTTTTTTTTATTTTTGAGATATCAATAAACAAACAATTTCATAAATTCATTCTGAAATGGAAGGTTACGGTAAAAAAGAAGAATTCGTAAAGAAGAATCGTGAAGATATTTATTCTAATGCGGTTAGAGCTGGGAAGAGAACTTATTTCTTTGATGCAAAAGCGACTAGAAACGAGGATTACTACCTTACAATTACTGAGAGTAAAAAACGATACGATAAAGAAGGAAATTACACTTTCGAAAAGCATAAAATATTCCTTTACAAGGAAGATTTTGAGAAATTCTCTGAAGGTTTAATGGAAGCTATTGAGATTCTTAAAGAAGCCAATGACACTCTGGGTGAAAATACCATAGAAACTATGGACGAAATTGAAAACTCCTCTGATATAATTCAAGGACTAGGGGTTGAGTCTTTTTCTCAAGTAGAATTTGAAGATCTTACTGAATAAATCATCCATTTTCACAAAATATCCAAGAGCTATCGATTAAACTTCGAATAGCTCTTTTTTTTTCAAACACATTCTCCATTTTTACTAACAAAATTGACAATAAGATATTAATCTGCATCTTTCTAAAAAAAGGATAAGCAAATCTGTTATAAAACCTAGAAAACAGGAACACAATACCTAGATGTTGTGATTGTTTTTAACTTCATTTTCATCTAGATTTGTACTAAATTAAAATAGACTTATTATTTGAACCCATTGGTTCCAGAACAATTGGATCTAGCTTAATATCAAAAACCGATCAAATTAGACATCGGTATAAGTATTTTTAGTGGATGAAAACACATTCACACATAACATTATTGATACGCACCAACATATGAAGCTTTCTGAATTAACCGATAATCAAGAAGGTATTATAATAAAAGTACAAGGATACGGCGCATTTCGTAAAAGAATTACCGAAATGGGTTTTATCAAAGGAAAAAAAGTTACCGTTATTAAAAATGCACCACTTAAAGATCCTGTAGAATACCAAATTATGGGTTATCAGGTGTCTTTACGAAGAAGTGAAGCTGCATTAATTGAAGTAATCACTAAGGAAGAAGCTGTTGATCTTAAAATAAGTAACTTTGAGGGAATCCTAGATGATGACAAACTAAAATCATCAGCACAAGAAAAAGGGAAAAATATTCATGTTGCCCTTGTAGGAAACCCCAATGCCGGAAAAACAACACTCTTTAATTTTGCATCAGGTTCAAAAGAACATGTCGGGAATTACTCCGGAGTTACTGTTGATTCAAAACTCGCAAAGGTTCAGCAAAGCAATTATAAATTTGATGTTGTCGACTTACCAGGTACATATTCACTAACGGCCTACACGTCTGAAGAGCTTTACGTTCGTCAATATATCACAGAAGAGTTTCCTGATGTTGTTATAAATGTTGTTGATGCTTCGAATTTAGAACGAAATCTATATCTAACCACCCAGCTGATCGACATGGACGTTAAAGTTATTTTAGCTTTAAACATGTACGACGAATTGGAGAAAAATGGTGCTCGATTTAACTACCAAAAATTGGGGAAGATGTTAGGTATTCCTATCATTCCAACTGTTAGTTCAAAAGGTAAGGGTATTAAGGAACTATTCGATAAGGCTATTGATGTATACGAAGGTAAAGACCCTATCGTTCGTCATATTCACATAAATTATGGAGCTGTTATTGAAAAATCGATTTCTAAACTACAAGAACACATTAGGATTGATCGTAATTTAACAACCATTGCTTCGCCACGATTTTTAGCCATAAAACTACTCGAAGGCGATGATAAAGCTTTAGAATATATTGAATCTTGTTCTACGGCCAAAGATATTAAAGATACGCTGAAGCAAGAGGTTAAACTAATTGAATCGACCTATAACGAGGTTTGCGAAACTGTAATTACCGATGCCAAATACGGTTTCATCGATGGTGCTCTAAAAGAAACCTATACTGAGAATCCAATTAAGCGAAGAAGAAAAACAGCTATTATTGATACTTTTCTAACACATAAGCTTTTTGGATTTCCTCTATTCTTCTTTTTCATGTTTATGACTTTCTATGCCACATTCAATTTGGGACAATACCCAATGGATTGGATAGATGCCGGCATTGGTTACCTAAGCGAGTTTATTCAGACAATAATGCCTGATGGTCCCCTAAAAGATTTAATTGTAGATGGAATTATTGGTGGAGTTGGTGGAGTTATCGTTTTCCTTCCTAATATCCTAATCCTATTCTTCTTTATATCTTTCATGGAAGATACTGGATATATGGCCCGTACGGCTTTTATCATGGATAAATTGATGCACAAAATTGGTTTACATGGGAAATCATTCATCCCCTTAGTTATGGGATTTGGCTGTAATGTACCAGCATTAATGGCTACAAGAACCTTAGAAAATAGAAACGACAGGATTCTAACCATGCTGATCACCCCATTTATGTCCTGTTCTGCACGCTTACCTGTTTATATCCTTATAATTGGAACTTTCTTTCCCAATAATTCAACTTTAGTTCTCTTTGGTATTTATATATTAGGTATCGTGTTGGCAGTCATTTTTGCTAAAGTATTTAAGGCGAGCTTCTTTAAAAGCAAGGAAGCACCATTTGTAATGGAATTACCACCCTATCGAATTCCAACACTTAAATCGACACTGGTACACATGTGGTCGAAAGGTAGTGAATACCTAAAAAAAATGGGAGGCATCATTCTGGTCGCATCAGTTATTATATGGGCTTTGGGTTATTTCCCTCTCGATGTTAATTACTCAAAAGATTACGAAAAACTATTAGCTAAAAACGAAGCACAACTCCATACAGCTCTAGATGCCACTAATTCAATTGAACAAGTTAAACTTCGTGAGGATTACAAGATTGTATCAGCATCTATAATGAACGAAAAGCTTGAAGAAAAGCAAGAATTATCCTACATCGGGCAGATTGGGAATTTTATTGCTCCTGTTTTTCAACCTCTGGGTTTTGATTGGAAAATGACTGTAAGTATCTTAACAGGAATAGCTGCAAAGGAAGTTGTTGTCAGTACAATGGGAGTGCTATATCAAAATGGAGAAGGTAGTGATGAAAATAGCGAAGGGTTAAGAAATAATCTACGGGAACAAAAATTCACCGGCTCGTTCCGAACTGGGGAAAAAGTATTTGATAATGCTTCTGCCTTGGCTTTCTTAATTTTTATTCTCATTTATTTCCCTTGTATTGCAGTAGTAGCAACCATTACAAGGGAATCTAATTGGAAGTGGTCCGCTTTTGTGGTAACTTACACAACCGCATTAGCATGGGTTGTATCCTTCATTGGCTACCAAATTGTTAATCTTTTATAATCAAGCTATGGATTTTCAACTTTTTACAACATATTTAATCATTTTGGTAGCTGTAACCTACTCTCTTTATCATTTCTATAAAGTGATAAAACCAAGAAAGAAAACGTCTTTATGTGGTGGTTGCGCATCCTGTGACATCAAAAAAGAATTGATGAAAAATAAGATTAAATTCGATGGTTTAAAAATGGATGATCGTTAACAAAACCAAGCTTAAAAAAAGCTCTCTTCGAATAAAGGACATTCGATTCAAACAAAAATATAGAACAAAAAAAATGGCTCTTAGTAAAAACTAAGAGCCATTTTTATATTATTGAATGCTTCTATGAAATTAGGCTCCCAAAGTTGCAACCATTACAGCTTTAATAGTATGTAAACGGTTCTCAGCTTCGTCGAATACGATAGATGCTGGAGATTCGAATACATCTTCAGTAACTTCAACTCCGTCAAGACCAAACTTCTGGAAAACTTCTTCGCCAACCTTAGTCTCTCTGTTGTGGTAAGCAGGAAGACAGTGCATGAATTTACACTTATCATTTCCTGTAGCAGCCATTAAATCAGCATTGATTTGGTAAGGCTTCAAAATACCGATACGCTGAGCCCATACTTCATCAGGCTCACCCATTGATACCCAAACGTCAGTATAAAGGAAATCACATCCTTTAACACCAGCCTTAGCATCATCAGTAATTGTAATAGTAGCGCCAGTTTCCTTTGCAATCTCCATACATTGAGCTACCAATTCTTCTTCTGGCTGAAGGTTGTTAGGACCTACGATTCTTACGTCCATACCCATTTTAGCAGCACCTACCATTAATGAGTTAGCCATATTGTTACGAGCATCACCTAAGTAAGCAAAAGAAATTTTGTTCAAAGGCTTATCGCTATGCTCAGTCATCGTTAAGAAGTCAGCTAAAATTTGAGTTGGGTGAAACTCATCAGTTAAACCGTTCCACACGGGTACACCAGCGAATTTCCCTAATTCTTCAACAATAGCTTGTCCGTATCCACGGTACTCAATACCATCATACATACGCCCCAATACACGAGCTGTATCAGCCATTGATTCCTTAACACCAATTTGAGAACCTGAAGGTCCTAAATAAGTTACGTGAGCTCCCTGATCGTAAGCAGCAGTTTCGAATGCACAACGAGTACGAGTCGAAGATTTTTCAAATATCAAAGCGATATTCTTACCCTTCATCGTTTGTACTTCAGTTCCAGCATATTTTGCTCTTTTTAAATCTCTTGAAAGATCTAACATGTACTGAATTTCTTTTGGAGTGAAATCCAATAACTTCAAAAAGTTTCTGTTTCTTAAATTAAAACTCATGGTATATATTTTTTATGATTACGATCACAAAAGTAATTATAATCTGATATTAATAATCTTTATTTAGGCAATATGATTGACGTCTTTGGGATCATATTCCATTGTAATCTTTGTCCCGTAAGATTTATCTTCTAGCTTGGTCGCTTCAGTAATTACTGATTTACCACCGCCATTTTCGATAAAGCTCAAACAAGCACGAATCTTAGGAGCCATAGACCCTTCAGCAAAAGTTCCATCTTCCAAGTAACCCAATGTATCTGCGTGATTCAAAAACTCTAATTTTTCCTCGTTTGGTCCTTTAAAATCTTTGTAAACGAAAGAAACATCAGTTAGAATATAGAATTCATCAGCCTTAACGCGAGCACCAATTAGAGCCGAAGCTAAATCTTTATCAATAACAGCTTCAACTGGGCAAAGGTTACCGCTCTCATCTTCTGAAACTGGTACACCACCACCACCAACTGTGATTACAATATTTCCCTGACGCGCTAGATTTTCAATTACTTTCTCATTTATTACACGGATTGGCTTTGGCGAAGGAACAACACGTCTCCATCCTCCATCAGCTTTAACTTCCTCTTTAAAGATCCATCCTTTATCCGCGATTAATTCATCAGCTTCTTCTCTAGAGTAGATTCTGCCCACTCGCTTAATAGGATCAGCAAAAGCAGGATCGTTTTTATCAACGACAACCTGAGTAACCAAAGTCACAACATCTTTTTCGATGCCATTTGCTTTTAATACATTACGCAAGTTTCTTTCAATCATATAACCAATGCCGCCTTGTGAGTCAGCAACATCAATATCTAAAGGCATCTGAGGAATATTGTATAGTTGTTCTCCCGCATCATTTCTCATCAATATGTTCCCTACTTGTGGGCCATTACCATGAGCAATAATTACATCATATCCTTCCTTAACCAGAAAAATAAGATTTTCAAGAGTATCTATCGTGTTTTGATTTTGTTCTTCAACAGTACCTTTTTGATTCCCTCTTAACAAGGCATTTCCACCTAATGCTACAACTGCTAATTTATTCATTATAGGTTTTTATTTATGTTGTTTGAATAATTGAGCTACAAATCTAGAAATTTTATCAAGATTTCAATGGATTTTAATTTATTTTCAAAACTTTTCTACTAGCTGTTATTCAGCATCTTAAACGTTTAAATTTTTACTGTAAAATATAAACAGGGTTAAAAAATTGAAATTCAATACACAGACTTTTTAAAAGAATACACTCGTTTGCATTTACAATAAACTTTTACTGTTATGTTCACACCAACGTTTTTTATGCAATCAGCATATATTTTTCATATATTTTAAAATTATGAACAGAAGAAAACGCATTTTTTTTTACTTTTTCAACAATAATAAATAAAATTAGACTCAAAAAAAAAAAGAGTAACATCAAAATTAAAGCTAATATATTGATAGCTTATTTATAAATATTCATTTAAAAATAAGAATGTGTTTCACAAAGTTATTAGCTACTTTCACAACGAAATAAGATAAATTCATGTAAGAACCAGGCTTCACGCTTGATTAATAGTCTCTTTTATCTATTTTAGTAGTCTACAATACACCTATATGAAACAGACAACACTTATACTGATCATCTTACACCTTTTCGTATCATGTTCTAACAAGTCGGATGAAAAGAAAACTCACTCTGAAGGCGTTATTACTTATAAGGTAAGCTATGAGACTAATGAGGATGCAAATCCAATTGTTGCACTCCTTCCAACTGTGGTTGAATATAAATTCAAAAACAATGATATCTCAGTTTTATCCGAGGGATACTTAGGATTTTTCAGCACAAAATTTATTTCAAAAATTGGCGAACCTAACAGTTCCATTCTTTTTAAGATTCTCAATAATAAAATGAACTATGAATTCTCTAGTAATGAGATCCCTTTCATATATAACCACAAACTTGCAACTAAAATAAAATACTTAAAAACAGATAAAGTAATTGCAGGATATAAATGCAAATTGGCTAGAGTATATATTCAAGAGTTACCCGAGCCAATAGATGTATATTATACTCAAGATATCTGTTTGGAGAATCCCAACAGAAATACTCCTTTCAACAAAATTGATGGTGTTCTACTTGAATTTGAGACCACAATGAATAAAATAAAAGCCAAGTTTTCGGCTCAGAATGTTTGTCTAACTCCTGTTAATACCCAAGAATTTGCCATCCCTGCTGACTACGTTAAATCTGATATAAAAACAATTCTTAAATATGTATTAAGTTTTAATTAAGTAATTAATACATCTACATTTTTAAAAGTAGGAACTACTGCTTTGAAAGCAGAATAGTTGGTTCAAAACTTTCTTACACCTATTGTGTTTGGTAATAAGCTTACACACATACAATATTTCTTAACAAAATTCGTTCTCTTTAGTTTCTAATTACATAGAATGAGTAATGAATTTCTCTGTCTTCAATCATGTGGAATTACGGCCTATTTTTATTACTTTCACATCAGATTATAAGCAGGAAAAACATACTCAATGGCAAAAAAAAGAAACACAAAAACAAAAAAGAAGTGGTTTACAACACCTTCTTTTTTATTAGATGAACGTATTCGATTTATTCTAGGAATCAGTTCTAGTTTATTTACCATATATCTAGGTTTAGCATTTGTATCCTTCTTCTTTACGGGAGGTGCCGACCAATCCAAATTGGACATTCAATTACTCGAACTTCTTTTTAACTCAGGTATTCGAGTAGAAAACTGGACTGGTAAAACAGGTGCTTTTCTTTCGAATTTATTAATAAACAAAGGATTTGGAATAGCAGCATGTTCTATACTCTACATACTTACTGTTTTGTCAATTCGTTTGTTCGGAATAAAAATTCAATCCCTCAAGAAAAGTATTCTTTATACCTTATTATTCAGTATATGGGGCTCAGTATTACTTGCCTTCTTATTTGTTGACTCAACTAGCACCAGCTTCCTCTATTTAGGTGGGACTCATGGCTATTTTATTAGTGAATGGTTAATTTCACTGATTGGAAATGTAGGAACTCTTTTCATCATCATCATCTGTTTCTTTAGTTTGATAGCCTTTGGTTTTAAAAATGCAGTAACCCATATGAAAAAGCCTTTCAAAAGAAAAGCTAAACCAGAAGTTAACGAATTGGAACTCGATGAAGATGAAGACGATGATGCGTTTGAAAATGAAACGGATTTTCAAGATGAATTTATTAGAGATTCTATTCAAATTGAAGAATCAAATAATAAACAGTTTGAAGTTGAGCTCGAAGAAGAATTTATTTCAGAGCTTGAAGAGGAAGATCAAGATGACGAACTTGCAATTAATCAAAGTAGTGAAATCGAGCTTGACGTTGAATCAGATTTAGAAACTATCCCAAGCACTAATAAACAAGATAATGATGACATTGATGTTGAATTAACTATTGAAGCTGTTCGCGTTAAAGAGGAAAGTGTCTCAATCAATCATGCTCCTATGGATGATTTTGACCCTACATTAGATTTATCTAACTACAATTATCCAGGACTTGATCTTTTGGAAGATCACCATATAAACAATTCAGAAGTTAGTAAAGAAGAACTTGAAAGTAATAAAATTAAAATTGTTGACACGCTTCGCAATTATAAAATTGAAATTACACAGATAAAAGCGACAATCGGTCCAACTGTTACGCTATACGAAATTGTGCCTGCTCCTGGTGTTCGAATCTCTAAAATCAAAAATCTTGAAGATGATATTGCACTAAGTTTAGCTGCATTAGGAATTCGTATTATCGCACCAATTCCTGGACGAGGAACCATTGGTATCGAAGTACCCAACCGTACACCTGAAATTGTTTCAATGAAGAGCATTATTGCGTCAAAGAAATTTCAGGAATCAAAATATGCGCTTCCAGTTGCATTGGGTAAAACCATCTCAAACGAAACTTATACCCTCGACCTAGCTAAAATGCCTCACCTTTTGGTTGCTGGTGCTACCGGACAAGGTAAATCTGTTGGTCTAAATGCAATCATTACTTCATTGCTTTACAAAAAGCATCCTTCGCAACTTAAGTTTGTACTGATCGATCCCAAGAAGGTTGAATTGAATATTTATTCAACTATTGAGAAGCATTTTCTTGCCAAACTACCCGAGGAGGAAGAGGCTATTATCACCGATATTCATAAAGTCATTGCGACTCTTAATTCGCTTTGTGTTGAAATGGATTCCCGTTACGATCTGCTTAAAAAAGCACATGCTCGAAACATTATCGAATACAATACCAAATTTGTAAAACGTAAACTTAATCCTGAAAACGGACACCGTTACCTGCCATATATCGTTGTAATTATCGATGAGTTTGCCGATTTAATTATGACAGCTGGTAAGGAAGTTGAAACCCCGATTGCTCGTATTGCCCAGCTGGCTCGTGCCATTGGTATTCATATGATTATTGCGACACAACGACCATCAACCAATATTATTACTGGTGTGATTAAAGCCAATTTCCCAGCTCGAATTGCCTTTAAAGTCGCATCGATGATTGACTCCCGAACGATTCTAGACAGCCCTGGAGCCAACCAGTTAATTGGGCGTGGTGACATGCTAATCTCTCTGGGAAGTGAATTGATTCGTGTACAATGTGCCTTTGTTGATACTCCAGAAGTAGAAGCGCTCACTACCTATATTCAAAAACAACAAGCTTACCCCTCGGCATTAATGCTTCCCGAATACGTTTCAGAAAGTAACGAGAATCTGGCAGAAATTGACTTGCAAAAACGTGATGCTCTTTTTGAAGAAGCAGCCCGATTGGTTGTTGGTTCTCAACAGGGATCGACGTCTGCCATTCAACGTCGTTTTTCTATTGGTTACAACAGAGCCGGTCGCATTGTCGATCAACTTGAGGCAGCGGGTATTGTTGGACCTTTCGAAGGAAGTAAGGCCCGTCAGGTTTTAATCTCTGATGATTATTCATTGGAGAAATTATTATCTCAGGTCTTAGCTTAACTGGCACAATAATTGAATAACCAAAACTATCAAAAAGACATTTTCAATCTCTCAAAAAATAAATTTTTTAAAAATATGACAAAGTATATTTCACTAATAATTATCACACTATTAAGTTTGAATGTTTCTGCTCAGAAGAATAAGGCAAAAACAATTTTAGATCAAGTATCTGCAATCAATAAAGAATACAGCAGCATAAAGGCTGAGTTTACTTTCAATATGGATAATGCTGAAGAAGATGTTCATGAAAGTTCAGCAGGAAACATAATTCTCAAAGGGAATAAATATCGCTTATACTTGATGGATGTTTATACTTATTTTGATGGTAAAACCATTTACCAGCATTTGGTGGATGCGGAGGAAGTAAATATTAAGATGCAAGATAAAGAGGATGAAGAAAGTGGTTTAAACCCAACTCAAATATTCACTTTATACGAAACGGGCTTCAAATTTAGCTATATAGAAGAACAAACAACTTCTGCAGGCTCTTTTCACGTTATCGATCTATTCCCTTTAGATGAAGAAAGACCATTTTCCAGAATCAGACTTCATATTGATACAAAGACTTTAGAAATGAAATCTCTGGTTTCAATTGGAAAAGACGGCAATAATATCACCATTAAAATCAAAGACTTTCAACCCAACATCGACTTCAAAGATTCTGATTTTGTATTCGATCAAGCAGCACATCCCAATGTTGAAGTTATAGATATGAGATAAAACATCGCTTAGACAAGCATTTAAAACTGCCCTATTCAATTTGAATGGGGCAGTTTTAGTTCAAACAAATATTATTTATAAAAAAGAAGTAATCTTGACAAAGCTATTTAACAGCCAAGCTACAAAAATCATTATCTTCGGGGAGAAATAACACACAACTATGCGAAACCTACTCATTTTACTCTTTCTTACACTCTTACTTGCCAAGCCAAATGGAAAAGTGCAAGCACAAGAAACCACAGATAACATTCAGATTAGCATACTTACTTGTTCTCCTGGACTAGAGCTCTATTCACTTTTTGGGCATTCTGCTATTCGCGTACAGGATTCTTCCAGAAAATTAGATCTCGTTTTCAACTATGGTATTTTTGATTTTAATACGCCAAATTTTTATCCTAAATTCGTTAGAGGAAAATTAAAATACAATCTCGGGATCAATTCTTTTGAGGATTTTAAAGCGTCTTACAAAAGAAGTAAGCAGTCTGTTGTTGAACAAGAATTAAACTTAAGCTCTGATTCAAAACAAAAACTTATAAAAGCACTTTGGGAAAACTATCATCCTAAGAACCGTTACTACACTTACGATTTCCTATTCAAGAATTGCTCTAGCATGATTCGCGATATTATTCAAAAAGAGGTCGCAGGCCAACTTGAATATAAAGATTCAAATATAACAAATGAACAAACTTATCGGGAACTACTTAGTTTGTATATGACAGAAACACCTTGGATCTATACAGGTATAAATCTGGCATTAGGTTTATCTTGTGATGCTGAGGCTAGCCATTATCAAAAAATGTTTTTACCCGACATGCTAAAAATCGGTTTCGATCAGGCTGTCATTGCGCAAAACTCCCAAACCAGCAAGCTTGTTCGTCAAGAAAATACCGTTCTTAGTGAAAGAGCGATCCAAACACCTACTCCATGGTATAAACACCCCTTGTTTATTTTTGGAATTATTGCTTTAATTGGACTACTACTCACATTAAGTTCTATCAAAAATAAAAAGCGATTCGTACTACTCGATGTGCTTGTATTTGGTGTCACCTCTTTATTTGGCTTTGTCATTCTGTTTCTTTGGTTTTTAACCGATCATCAGGCCATGGGACCTAACTTTAATATTCTTTGGGCATTACCTATTCATCTGCCATTAATACATGTTCTTTTTAAGAAAAACAGACCTGCTTGGGTAAAAAGTTACTTCAAATATCATTCAATATTTTTGCTTTTAGTGATAGCCATCTGGCCTATTATGCCACAAGAATTGCCGTATACAATTTTACCTTTTGTGGTTTTGATTCTTATTCGATCAATTTTTAATGCAAGGCGTTCCTAATCATTAATTGTCTTTTTTTTCTAATGACAGATTTAAGTATATACAGCCAAGAATTCACAATCGGTTCTTTCGATACTGATTGGCATGGTAATGCAAAACTCACAAGTCTTTGTAATTACCTGCAGGAAGTTGCGGGGAATCATGTTGATCTGATTGGACAAGGCCTAGAGGATTTAAATCAAAAGAATCATGCATGGGTCCTTTCGCGTATGAAAATTAAAATCATACGTCCCGCGAAGTGGAAAGAAACCATTCGAATCGAAACTTTCCCAACTGGACTAAAAAGTCTTTTCGGAGCGCGAGACTTTCGTATTTTCGACGCAGATGATCAGATTATTGCTCTAGCGAGTTCTTACTGGTTGGTTGTCGATCTAAAGACACATCGACCACTTCGTCCTCACGATGTTGTAAAGAATATGCCTATTGGTAATTACACTGAAGTTTTCGAAGAGGAACTCGATAAATTACCTCCCCTATCTCAGGAAGCTGAACTTATCGAGGAAATGAAAATTCACTATTCTGATATTGATATCAATCGTCATGTAAACAATGTGAAATATTTAAAATGGTTAATAGACGCATTCCCTCATGAACAATTAACTGAGAAACCTATTTCTGAATTGGAAATTAACTTTCTGCATGAATTAAAACTGGGTGAATACATTCAGATTTATCAGGAGTTGGATGATGATAACCACATGAACTGCAAGATTAAAAGCAGTACAACTGGCAAAGAAAACTGTCGAGCTCGAATTCTATTCAACCATATTAACTATTAAGTTTTTTTTTAACAAAAAAGCCATCCTCTAATTACTAAGTCACAACATGGATCAATTAATTTACAGCTTCGAGATTGCACTCAAACATTTATGCCGAGTTTCGGCAATTCATCAAATACTTTTTCTGATCATTATTGGAGCTTTCTTTAGTTTCAAAGATTGGAAAACCTATCTTCTAATTCTTTTGGCTCTTTGCTCTGGATCTTTGGTGGGATTATCCCTAGCTATATTCAAAGCCGTTAGCCTTACAAAAACAACAATACATCTGCTCGCAATTATATGCCTGGTAATTGTTTCTTTAAATGCTATTTTCAGTAATCGAATTTCGACTCTTCACTACAATATTTTTGTTCTGATTGGTATTATGCAAGGTTTCATACTTAGTTTGCATTACAAAGCAGCACTGGGGACTAGTGTCAAATTCATGGCATATTTGGGCTACAACTTAGGGAGTTCCACTGGATTTCTGATTGTCAGCTTTTTAAGCCTACTTATTTGTACACTGATGCTAACTTTTTTCAAAACCGATAAACACAAAATCTCCTTGGTTTTGGCTGGCTTAGGTTTGGGGGTTGCGCTGATGATGTATTTTTAAACTTAAACTATTGACTTGTATTTCAGAATTAGCTTAGCAGATTAATTTACCGTCTATTTCGGATTACAAATCCTTATACACCTTACCTGTGGATTTCAAATCCACAGAAGCTGAGTTGTGGGCCCTCATCCTCACATTAACAAATTACCCCATCATCTTTTCAACATTCAATATCATCTTCCGCAGCATATTAAAACCAGCCAGAGAAGCCATTCTAATATTACGCCCACGTTCTTTTGAGAAAACAAATTTCTCAGAAATGACTTTGTCTGCTGTTGCTATGGCAATCCAAACAGTTCCCACAGGCTTTTCTTCTGTTCCTCCGTCGGGTCCGGCAATACCTGATGTAGCAATGGCATAATCCGTTCCGATAGCCTTACAAGCCCCTGTAGCCATCTGTTCAACGACTTGCTGGCTTACTGCACCAAACTCTTCCAAACTATTCGTATTCACACCTAATACACTTGCTTTTACCTCATTGGAATAAGCCAC
Organism: Ancylomarina euxina; assembly: GCF_003863355.1. Taxonomy (GTDB): domain Bacteria; phylum Bacteroidota; class Bacteroidia; order Bacteroidales; family Marinifilaceae; genus Ancylomarina; species Ancylomarina euxinus. Next base: position 45,758 of record NZ_QQWG01000007.1, read on the forward strand.
AACTGAGCCTTTAAAATAAGCTGAACTGCCGGCCATTGAAGTAAGCATATGTGCCATATTTCCGCCGGTACAAGATTCTGCGGTAGAAACAGTTTTCTTTTTATCTAAAAGGAGATTGGCAATCACCTGCTCGATTTTCTCATCATCAAAAGCAAATATGCGTTCTCCCAAAATAGCTTTCAGCCCTTTAAGTTGATTCTCAACAATGGCCTTCAATTCAGACTCATCATCACCCAACAAACTCATACGTAGGCGAACAACGCCTGGAGACGGCAAGTAGGCCAACTTAACTACAGATGGAAGCTTAGCTTCCCAATCTTGTAATATCTCAGCCAAAACAGATTCGCCCAAGCCTTGAACCATAACCGTTTGGTGCAACACATAAGGACAATCAAACTCTTCACTTAAAATGGGTAATAGCCTAGATTGCATGATATTCTTCATCTCAAAAGGAACACCCGGCATGGAAATAACATGCTTATTATCTCTGGAAAACCACATACAAGGTGCCGTACCAAAATCGTTAGGTATAATTCTAGCCCCTTCGGGAACAAGAGCTTGTTCACGATTAAAGGCATTCATTCCAATTTTGTATCGTGCTAAACGCTCTTCAATCTTTGCATAAAGTCCCTCATCCTGTACTAGTTCACAAGCAAAATAATCACTCAAGGTCTTTTTAGTAATATCGTCGTTGGTTGGACCAAGTCCACCCGTCATCAACACCAAATCAACACGCGATATGGCCTCTTCAATTGAAGAAACGATGGCATCCTTAGTATCAGAAATGCTGGTGATTCGATTCACTGAAATTCCAATGGCATTCAACTCCTTAGACATCCATGCCGAATTGGTATCAACAATTTGTCCAATCAATATTTCGTCACCAATGGTTATAATTTCTGCTTGCATTATTTTTAAAATAAAATTTTCGGTTATCGATTTTCGATCTCCCCTTTATCCTTTATCTAAACTCTGTCAGGACAAGCTTCGCTTGACTCTAACAGGTTTTATTAATCCTTCATGGCATTTAAGCGCTGCAACAAAGTTGGATGTGAATAATAGAAAAACACGTAAGCAGGGTGTGGTGTTAAGTTACTCAAGGAGCTCACCGATAATTTCTTCAATCCATCTGCTAAAGCTTTTGAATTGTAGTTTTCGGTAGCATAGGCATCAGCCTCATATTCATTCTTTCTGGATAGAACATTCATTCCTAAACCTAAGAAAGTCGATATAGGAGAATATAAAATACCAAAGGCAATCAAACCTAAATGAAAACTATGATTAGTCGTGCCCAAAGCTTCTGACAAACTTGCATTTCCGATTAATAATGAGAAAATATAAAACATAACGCCCGTTTGTAAAAGCCCCAAAATGATTGAACTCAGCGTGTGTTTCTTTTTATAGTGACCGATTTCATGAGCCAAGACGGCTACAATTTCCTCAGTTGATAGTTCTTCTATCAATGTATCGAATAAAACGATTCTTTTGCGCGAACCTAAGCCTGAAAAATAAGCATTTCCCTTCGATGAACGTTTCGAACCATCCATCACATAAATATTGTCGAGTTTAAAACCGACTTTTTCAGCAAGACTACTTATAGCTGTATTCAACTCCCCCTCTTCCAAGCGAGTTTGCTTGTTGAAAAGTGGAACAACTAATGAAGAATAGAACATACTCATAAATACCATAAAGAAAGCAATCAAAGCCCAAGCCATCCACCAGAAATTAGTGGTTGTCATCGTGTAAATCCAGATGATGAGTGCCAGAATTCCTCCGCCTAAAATGGCTGTTAGTAAACCACCTTTGAGTTTATCAGCTAAGAATGTTTTTAATGTACTTCGGTTAAAGCCGAATTTTTCTTCGATCACAAAAGTCGAGTAGTATGAAAAGGGGAAACTAATCAGGCTTGAACCCACCATGATGAAAGCAAAAAAGCCTAAAGCAACTGTTATTGGATTTGACAAATAAAGACGTACAAAATCATCAACCCAAGCGAAACCGCCAGCGACTATCATCAAAATAGTGACAATAAAACTCAGAACTGAAGAAAAGAGACCTATGCGATGTTTATCCTTCTCATAGGCTTGTGATTTCGCATACTTTTCGTTATCGTATATTCCTTCAAGAGCTTTAGGAATTACGGCTGTCCAGTTCTTTCTATTTAAAATATCGAGTATCCGTTCCAGTATAAAGTCCAGACTTAATATGACCAAAATGAGTGTAAGAATTAATTCAGTAGACATGGATGATGTGATGATATGTTGATGTGTTAATTTAATGATGTGACTTGCATTGAGCGGAGTCAAATTGTGATGTGAAATAAAAAGAGAAGTTGTCTTTTACACTTTAACCTTTCAAGCTACTCACCTTCACCAAAGAATCGTTTAATTTTCTTTCCGTTATCCCAACGGGAGTTCAAAACTAATGCATAAGCTTCTATTTCTTTGTATTCACCAGATCTATTTTTCATCTTTTGGTAAAAATAGATGGATTTGCGTATCCAGCCCATTGCGTTTTTCAAGTCCCCTCTCATTTCATGAACGACAGCTAAATTATAGGCAGCACGCCCAGCTAACTTCAAATCATTCTCACTGATCAAACTTTTCCAGATATTTATGGCACTATCAAACTCATTCTTATTCATAAAATAAAGAGCCGCAGATAAACGTTTGTCACCCGAAACAAAATAATCACGACTAACATCGACCCATCTAGGAGAAATTAAATCGACATAAGTCCTACCCAGTTCATAGGACGCATCATTCAACATTTGCTCCCTGCTTGGTAATTTTTCAGACACTAATTTATTAAAACTCGCATCTGAAGTTTCCATAAATAAACTATCAACTAATAATCTTTCGTCATAAAACTTCTTGTATAAGGGATCGTATATGCGCCATCTGCCATAATAATTCACCTCAGTAAAAGCCCAATAAGCATCTCCTTCAACAATATCATGTTTATTAAAAGCTTTGATATCTTCTAAAACAACCAATACATCTGATTGACTTGCGATGCAAATACTATCAACGGTTTCCCAACTTAAAGGCGCAAAATGGCGAGTTGTGTCTGGCATTATTTTTTTAGGAAGACGAATAAAAGGAATAGAATCTTGTGACCAGAATTCAGATAAGTTCTCAACAAAACCTTGATAACAATTCAATGACATATTCTGAGTATGATCAATTGTATCTTTTATTGACACACTAGTAACAGAATAATAATGCATGACTGAATCGGATGGGAAATACTGATTCCGATCAACAAAGGCGATACGACTCACATCGGAAGGTAGAACTACCTGAGGTGCTTCCAAAGCCTGAAACTGAACTTGAGATATTGTTTTGCAAGCAGGTAATGATAGCATGAGTGATAAAACACCTAGACATACAAACCTTAATAAGGATATTGTAAATTTCATAAATTAATTATTTAGGACAGTTGGGGTTAAAATAGCATCAGGAACTAGACATATAATTAGATCCCGAGCCAATACTTTCTCAAAAACCATTCCAAAACCAGCACTATTATAACAAAACATAAAATCCAGATAAAATTAAGTACAGAACTGAAATTATTTTCAACTGAAATTCGAGACTTCACCTTATTATTGATCAAAAGACTATCAGACAATTGTAACATCTGATATAATGTAAAATGCATACCACTAGTCAGTTCTGACAAGTCTTTTAATAGAACAGGATTAGCTTTCAATTCCTTCGCTTCCAATTTTTCAGAACTAACCACAAAAGCTCCGTTTTGAACGAGTTCCTGATCAAAAGCTTTTGTTTTTACTTCAAACTGGTAATTACCCGAAGGCAGATTATTCAATTCTAACTTATAAACGTTTCCTAGTCTTTCGAACTGATAAGCAAATTCCTCCCCTTTTTCATTCTTCAATAAAAACTTAATGTCAGCAATATTCGTTGCTTGGTAGCTTTTATTATAAAGCTGGGCTTCTATTTGAATTTCATCCGTTTCCTTATATACTTTATCGTACTGAATATTTAACTGATTCTTTTTCACTCTCAGAGCAAGATATTGAACCATCTGATTAATTAAACCATTAAAACACTCGTGAGAGTTGTTCTTTTTATAATCATTCAATTTCCATCGCCAAATTCCCTCTCCCAATATATAGCACTGTTTTTGTTCATCGTTTTGAGAAAATACGAATAAAGGAATATCAGTTGAAATTCCTTTTATTAGTTGATTTCCCATGACATTTATTTCCTGGCTGAACTGATATTTTGCCATTGGTGATAGTAGTGGTGGGAAATTTTGTATGGTTTCTTTATTATCCTGACTTATTTCAAAGAGTGAAAAATTTGAATCAAATTCGATTCTGGAATTTTGAAAAACTTCATTTTCTCGAACAACATTCAGCCCTAAATCTAAACGGTTTAAACGATTGATTTCTGTTCCTCCACCCAGAATCATCATGAATGGTAAGTTCGAAAGCTTAAGCTGATCAAAAAAACGAGTTGCATTATTTTTCAGTGATGGCAACTGATATAGGATCATCAGATTAAAATCCGAAAAATCAATTTGCTGTTTCGAAACGTCAATCAAGCTGATAGAAAAGTTAGCCTTTTCGTGTAAAGCCGACTGCAGTGCTGCAATATCTGGATGATAAGAATCGTAACATATCGCTATTTTGCGTTGACTATCTAAAACATCAATAATCAGTTTTCGTGTATTGTTCTTAAGATTTGCCTCTCCTTTTAAAGGCTGAATATACAGTTCGTAAGTCTGCAAACCCGTTCGACTTGGTGAGATAAAAAAGTCTTTTTCCACAAAGAAATCATCAGCCGAAATTCTTAGCGTATCTCGATACAGAATTTCAGAACCTGAGCGAACTAGAATTTTAATCTTTTCTCCTGAACAAAAATCAGTTTTTAAAGCAAGACGAACTGGAGTATTCGATTTTAGGAAGGCCAACTTATTACTTCTTAATGAGAGTATAGATATATCTTTTTGATCCGCCTCATCGCCCAAAGCAATTGTATGCACTGGGCATTTAACTTCTTGTACCGAGAAACGAGGATCATTCCCCTTATTATATAAGCCATCACCAGCCAAAACGACTTGCGTTTGATTATTGGCTTGAATATTGTTTTTGAGATATGAAAATAAGGACGCGTAATCACTTGATTGATCTGCAAAATCAAAATCCTCAACAAGTTTAACATCCTGCCCGAAGCTTAGTTTTTGAATCTCATATTTACTCTCGAGTTTCTTTAACACAGCATCTACTTCTTGAGAATACTTATTTTTATAATAGCTAGAATCCTGACTCGACAATAATGATTGAGAATTATCCTGAGCCCAAATCAATAAGGGTTTCTGAATGCGTTCCTGACTATATTTAACACGTGGGTTTAATAAAAAAAATAAAAGGGCAATATAAACCAAGGCACGCAAACTGGCCAAAATCAATATTCTGATAGAAGACAAATCGTTCTTTAAAGCGTTTTTATAATAATACTGGGCATACACCAATGCGACTGCCAACAAAACGATAGGCAATAACCACCACAAGGAATGCTCAGTTAGAATGGAGATGTTCAAAAGAATATTTTTTAAGTTTCAACAAATTTAATAAACTCTGCGATCTATTGGATTATTATAAGATCTAAAAAGGCAATTTCCTCATCATAATTCATTAGAACATTTAAATAGACAGAAAAAGGCTTAACTATTTTCAAAAAAGCAAGTCCCTGTCTCAAGCTTCCCCACATAATTTGGCGTATCTTTGCAGATTCAAATTGATGCTCAAGTATAATTTAAAATCAAAATAATGTCATTTACATCTTTAGGTTTATCTCCTTTCATATTAAAAGCTTTGGCTATTGAGAATTACTCACAGCCCTACCCCATTCAAAAGGAAGCTATTCCTGCTATTCTGAGCAATAAGGATGTTTTAGGTATTGCAAAAACAGGATCGGGTAAAACAGCGAGTTACGTCCTACCTATCCTAAACAACTTGAGCAATAAACCGCTTAAAAACAGACATGTTAAAGTTCTCGTTCTAGTTCCTACACGTGAGCTTGCCGTTCAGGTCCAAGAAGTATTTAGCACATTTACGATGGCTTTACCTGAAAGAGTAAAAACACTAGCTATTTTTGGTGGAGTTTCTATCAACACACAAATGATCGCTCTACAGGGGGTTAGCATTCTAGTTGCCACACCTGGTCGATTAATCGAATTGGAAGAATCGAACGCTGTTCATCTTTCTGATATTGATACTTTGGTTCTTGATGAAGCAGACAAGATGCTTAACATGGGCTTTAAGGACGAGATGGATCGTATTTTCGCTCTTCTACCAAAAAAGCGTCAGAATCTATTGTTCTCAGCGACTTTAAGCCAAGATGTTGATAATATCAAGCAAGTCTTGTTACGTCATCCTGAAGTGATCCAAATTGAATCAAAGGAAGAAGATCTAGAACTGATTAACCAGGTGGCCTATTTAGTTACTGATGATAAAAAAGGGCCACTATTGCGCTATTTGATCAAAAAAAATAATCTAAAACAAGTCTTGGTTTTTGCATCCTCTGCCTTTAGAGCCGATGCGCTTGCCAATAAACTTTGCCGAAATAATGTACATGCGGTTGCCATTCACAGTAGAAAAAGTCAAAATTCCCGTACGGAGAGTTTAAGACGATTCAAAGCAGGAAATATTCGTGTATTGGTTACAACCGACCTTTTGGCTCGTGGTATCGATATTGAATTCCTTCCTTATGTGGTCAACTACGAATTACCACGATCGCCCAAAGATTACGTGCACCGTATTGGTAGAACCGGTCGTGCAGAATCACCAGGTGAAGCCATTTCTTTTATCTCTCCTGATGAAGAGCATCACTTTAAGGTGATTCAGAATAAAATGAAAAAAGAAGTGACCATGATTGATAGTTCTGAATTTGATATGCATGGCTATTAATTCGTGAAAGACATCTATAAAAATGCCCAATTCAATTTTGAACTGGGCATTTTTGTATCTCATTCATTTCTACCCTATTGCTGCCCCACGATGAGCTTCGCAGATCTCCACTTCGTTTCGGTACTATCATGTGGTTTATATTTTTAATAAGTGAACGCGATATAATCGCGCACCAGCGAGAGTATCATTCTTACTTACAATTCTATTTTTGAAATATGCATTTCATTTCCTTCTGCCTAAATTACCTTACAGTTACATGAATGCATTTTGTTTGTCTTTCAAGAAGAACGTAACATTTACCCTCATCCTGAAGTTTAATTAATTCACGCAGTAATATATTTCGAAGGCGGTAGGTATAAACTGGTGTACTATTACCTCTCTCAAAATAACGTGTTTGGACAATATCAAAGGTTCGTCCATAATAATGCGATGAACTATTTGGCGTAGCGTTTACATTGCTTTTGCGTAGCGATTTTTGATCTTCAAGAGTCCGTAATATGGATGAAATTGAAAACCGGTATTTTTTAAGACCTAATTCTTCTAGTTGATTGCAAAACCTTTCCCCAAGTAAATTTAAAAATTCTTCTGCCGATTCTTGTAAGTAAGGCAGTGAATTGCTTAAACGGGGTATTTCATAGTATTCGTTATCGGTAATCTCAACAAGTTCATGACGGTCACAAAACGCTTCAGCACTTTCTTTATCATCCTTTCTTGAATCCAAAGGCTCTTTTAAGCCCTTTGTTCGGGCGACCTCAAGATGATAATCATTATTATAGCGGCGCAATGCTCCCTTTTCAGCTTTTGTAAGTACAGAAACAGAGAACTTGTTTATGTTTTTGCCTTTGGGTGTAGGGTTTAGAACTCTAATTATTAAAAATACACTAACTGCAAATAATACAGCTGCCATTAGAATTTTACGAATACTATACCTTTTTTTTCTTTTATCCATGTCAAAATTTTACTCGCACAAAGGTAAAAAAAAGGCGTTCTCAACAAATTGGGAAGTAAGAAATCTTATTTATCCCCATCTAGATTTTTAAATTTCGACTACCCCTATATACCCTAATATGGGATTAACAAGCACTAGTCATAAGCCCCTTTAGGGGTTTGGGGTGATTATTGGAAATAGGTTGGGATAATAAAGGCTATTCCAACTCCATCTTACGTTTAACACAAGCTTGTTTTATATCACGAATAACTTGATCTATATCAGCTTCAAGCTCATCATTATTAAAACGAATAACTTCAATTCCCCAATGATTAATTTCTGCCTCACGTCCAATATCATATTCCCTTTGATCAGCATTTAAATGGATACCACCATCAATTTCAATAACTAATTTTAACGAATGACAGTAAAAATCTGCAATGAAAATATCAATTGGATGCTGAGCTCTAAATCGTAAACCTAGCATCTGCTTATTTCTTATTAACTCCTAAAGCTTTAATTCTGAAAGAGTCATGCTATTACGTAAACATTTTGCTTTTTCAAAAATATGTGGCTTCGCATTATAAAACATCGATACCTGATCACTTAAACTCATACCTCCATATTTAAAATTTATGTTTATACCCCTAAGTCCCCTAAAGGGGATCTGAAAAAAAGCTAAGCCATTTAAGCCCCTTCAGGGGTTTGGGGTAACAATATCAGAAGGAATAACGAGATCCGCACAACACAATCCATACTCTATCCGTCTGATACATCAATCCACAATTAACAAGCTTCATCAATTCCTTTACAAAATTATTCATATCTCTTGATAAATAATACCGAATTAGCCGAACAGTGCTCTTATTCCTTATTTCTGAATAATCTTTTTTTATTTTTAACGTAGTGAGACTTATTGAAAGTGTTACCACAATATCTGACTTAAACTGAACAGGAATATTATTCTCTAAATCCCTCAAGATGCTCTTTTGGACACACTCTAAATCTTGTTGGGCAATTTTTTGTCTTAGTTGCCAAGAGTTGTCACATTTTTGTTTTTCAGTTAGCTCTACAGGTTTTGTCTTTATAATTATATTCTTGTCCATATTGTAATATTTTAACTTCACTTGCTTAACACCTTTTAAATATTATTAACCTTAAGAAGGCTACATGCATATATTTATAATTTAACAAATCAATATACATCATAATAATTTAATTACTATTGTTAACTTTGGTTTAAATCCAAACAAAACAATAAATTATGCTAGAAGCCTTCTTAATCAGCTTAACTGCAAATCTTATAACAAATGCTGGACAAACAGCTTTCAACAAAGTTTTTAAAAAAGATAACTTCTACGATAAAATTCAAAATGCTTTCAATCTAGCATGTGATAATTGGGCTAAGAATTCAGATACTAGGGATCGAAAGAAAATCTTCTCAAAGAAAAATTTTGAACTTCTCATAGAATGTTCCACAAATCCTAATCTGATAGAAAAGTTAGATGATGAAACAACTGAACTTATTGAATTATTTAAATTAGAATTGCAAAAAGATCTCGCATTATGGAATTACGTTGATGCTAAAATGCAAGAACAGCAAACAATTAGGCTTATAGGTTTAGAAAAACATATTGAGAAATTAATTACTGATTTTAGTAAAAGTCTAGAAGGAACACCCATCAGAAATAAAGCACTAGAAGATGTTTTAGTACCATATGATAAAATTTTCAGCCACCAATTAGACACGAATAACCAGAATCTACCATTACAGTTCCACCGAAATTATCTTGGTAGAGAAAATGAAATACAAGATTTAGACTATTTTATCAAATATTCTGATGAAAACACCATTGCTATTATAGCAGATGGTGGATATGGCAAAACTCGATTTTGTATTGAGTATTTCAAACAATATATTGATACAGATGAAGATTTTGAAGCATTAGTTCTTAATGCCAACGCATTTAAGTGCGTTAACTTTGCAGATCAATTACGATCTGACAAGACAATTGTTGTTCTATTTGATGATGCTCATAAACATCCACATATATTAGATGATTTAATAACATTATCAAACACCATTGAAAACCTAAAGCTTATCTTGACCATTAGGAAGGCTTCATTTCAGGATACATTACACAAACTTTCAACACACAATCAATCGTTCGAAGAAATTAAACTCAAACAACTACCCCCAAAAGAAACTAAAAGTTTATTTAGGGATACAATTAGAGCACATGAAAGTCAAATCCTTAGATATGCTGAGCTATCTAAAGGTATTCCAATAGTTATTCTTGCACTATGCCAAAATATAGTGAATGGTAAAAATAACTCTATCCTATCTGAAGAAGAATTCTTTTCTCAATTTGTATTAGGAATTAAAAGGGACGTTATCAATGATATTCATGGTAAATCATATTTAGAAGAAGAAAAAATTAATAAGACAATCGAACTAATTAGCTTCTTTTCTCCCATATTGAACATTGAGGAAGAAATTAATAGAATTGCAGAATTAAATGAAATTAGCCTTGATGACACAATTCAAATTATTGATCATCTAAATGATATTGAATTCATAAGAAAGACAAACGAAATATCAATTACTCCAGACCCATACAGTGATGCTATTTTTACAAATTCAGCCAATAGACTTACAACCATCCTTAAACAAGATATTACGCCATTTACAGAACGGTTTATACGAAATCTTGTTGAGGTTGAAAATTCGTCAAAGCTTAAATGTAATGTCAGTGAAGTTCTAAATAAATTCATCACATCATTTAATGAACCTGATAGTGACATTAATACGCTCAATAGAAAGCTTGAAACTTTAAGAGCATTTGCTTACAAAAAACCCAAAGAGTGTTACTTAGCCTTAAAGTATATAATTAACAGTCATAAATCAGATGAATCATTCTGGCTTACCAAAGAAGACAATTTATGGAATTCATACTCTTTAAAGAAGACTCATGAACTTATCGTTGAGATCTTATCCGTGATAGCAATCAACATACAAAAGGAGCAAGATTTTAATAATCTTTATCAACTGATATGGATTTATGGCGAATGCACGCAAGAACTAACCGCTTTTAGCAAAATTTTTCGTTACCGAGAATATGATTTCGATGAATTCGGTTACCATCCTAGCACTATTTGTGCGAGACAATCTTTTCTAATAGATAAGCTTAATAATTATACCCAAGAAGATATTAGCGATGAAGTCATATCAGATCATATATATAATTGTTGTAAGACTTTACTTGTGCTTGAATTCGATATAGAATCAATATATGATAAGCATACAGGAAAAATATCTATTGGACAACGTCCAGTAACACAAAATGAAATAACCGAAAACATACGCCTAAGAGCTTTCGATCTTCTTTTTAATATTTATTCAATTCATCGTAAGGATAAGGTTTCACGAAAATACCTTGAATCAATTGTTCGTACCTTATTCTATTGTAAAGTGGTAGAAAATAAAAAGTATACCTACAATCAGGATAAAGAGATCGACTTAGTTTATGAATTCCTATTTAAACTTCTAAAAGACAGTCCTCATATTTACGAGAGAATAACACTTATTCGTCAAATAAAACTTTTCGAAAGAAGAGAAATACAAGAAAAATATCAAGGCATCAATAAAGAACTACTCGAACTAGTCGAGCATGTTGATACTGCTAAAGAAAGTCTAAACCTTCTCTTGCACCATGAATTCTTTACTGTAAAAAATAATATTGATCAACTTTTCCAAGGAGTACTAGAATTGTATGATCCGAATTGGGAGACTCTATTCATAGATTTAATTGAAATTAAATCGAACATGCTTAATGATGATTACTCTAATTTTCATGAGATATTAAGTCATTTAATTAAAATATATCCCAAAAAAGCAATTTCATTATTAGACTTAGTTATAGAACAATACCCAAAAGAAGTAAATTACTATTCCACTTTAATTAGGGCAACTAATGATCAAGATTATTTCTATTCAACAATTCAAAAAATATGGGAAAATGAAGAAGTAAATTCCAAAAGAACTGTCGTTTGGATGCTTACCTATGGTAGGAATCAAGACACAACACTGTATCAAGAAACAGATTTAGAATTCTTCGAAGAAGTAATCAAAACTAAAAATAAGGAAGTTTTCTGGGCACTTGAAAACACACTTCCACAATATCTGTTTTTAAGTTCTACAAAAACGCTAGCTCTTATCACTGAAATACTAAAGGTTGAAGAACTGGGTAGAATGAAAGGAGCATTACTCCAATCATTATTTGATGAAAAAGAACTCGTTGAAAAACACAAAGATGAAGTTAAAGATTTCATCTTTAATGAAACTATTAAAATTCCTTTAGATACTACTTTTTTTGAATCAGCTTTAAGCTTTCTTGATTTGAATTTTGGTTTTGAAACTCTATTTAAATATTTACAAGAAAAATTTGAAGATTCCATTAAACAACAAGATTACCTTGATATATCACTTACCAGACATTACAATTATCCTCATAAAAAAACGGAAGATGTTGAGCGAAATTTTTTAACCGCCATAGAATGGTATACTGAGCTAAATAAAAAAAACAGTTACCACCTTGAACTTGTGGAATATCTTAGACCAATTAACATTGATGTAAATAACTTTAGTCCGTTATTAACTGAATTAATCAACAAATATGAAGACCTCAATAAATTACTTGACTTATTCGATGCATTAAATACCTACGAGAATAGGAGTGAAGAATTTGTTGCAATGATTATCACAATCGCTAACAAAATGAGTGAAAAATTTACTCTCACAGAGAAAAATTTGATCCAACTATTTAGCAGTGAATTCATTTATAATATGGGTAGCAAATGTGGAACAGGATACGCACCCTTTCCACAAGATATTGCGCACAGAGATTTAATTAAAAAGCTATTAGAAAGCTGCGATATTGATAGTAAAGTTAGTGGTATTCTAAACGGATCTTTAATACATGTGCAAAAAGAAATTGACAGATTTAAAGATAAAGGAGATAAGAGATGGTAAAAACACAACTTCCATAATCAACAGCACTAAGGCTCTTAAATTTATATTTTAATAAAAAAACAAAGGGCCATTTTTCAGTTTAATTTGCCCGTCGTAAAACTTTTAATGCCCTTCTAAAAATTTTCAATGAGCTCCTTGAAACTTTTACGTCAGAAAAATAGGGGTAAAAAGAGCCAATTTAGTCCTCCAAAGTGATCAGATTGTTTCCCAACGTGTCACTTGAGAAATTCAATTCGCTCCGTAAAACTCTCAAGTAGCTTGGCAAAACTTTCCAGGAAATTGAATTTTGCTTAAAAACACTTACAAGGCTATTTTTTACTTCACTCCAATATTTTAATCCAACCTTCAATAAAATCAGACTTTCCATTAAGAACACCTCATGCATAAAACCTAACAATACAATTTTACTGGACAGAACGTTATTTTACAACAAAAATACCACAGAACAAGCAAACTCTTAATAAACAGAAAGATAAGCCATATCTATTTTGAGCAAAAAAAAAAAAGCTCAAACAAGGCCGTTTTTAATTTAACAGAACGCTTTCTCAAAACTTTCAAGTAAAAATCAAGCTCAATAAACACCAATATTCAGACTAACAGCCCATTAAAAATAGCTTGCAAAACACCAGTAGATTCGGCACATTAAGCATTTTCCTTAAAAAAAAGTTCATTTTTTTTATCATTTTTAAAAATATTCCTTCTTAACTTCAATATACAGTATAAAAATTTATTACTCATTTAAACTTTATATTATGCCTACTGTCATTATAAAAAAAGAGTTTCCGGATACCAAAGAAGCAGACTTCAGTAGAAAACGTGACAATTTCCTTGAAAAAGCGCCCCAGTATGTCGAAGCGGGTATCTTAGCCAGGTAAGAAACTGAAGCTCTCATTCAGGCCTTAAGCGAAGATAAGCTACGTTTGGATAAAAAGAATGACGACAAAAAGATCGCTCATGATTCTAACGTGGTTTTTCACGAAGAGCATCCTTCTCTGGTTAAGCAATTGCGCACTTACAAGCACATGTCGGACAGTAACACATTAATCACACCAGAGATCAGACAGGAATTGGAGCTGTATAATGAAGAAAAAAGCGAAACAACCAACGGAAAGAAGCCTGATTTAAAAGGCCGTGAGGTTGGTGGACAGGCACAAGTTGCATATACTAAAAAACCTATGCATGGCATTTTGCTGTATGCCAGAATCAACGGTAGCGAATTCGATTTTGAAACCACAGTTAAAGATTCAAAATTTACCGACACTCGTCCTCGCAAGAACCCCAAAGAAGTCGAAATCAGAGAATACTATGCTTACTACATTTACGATGGAAAGAAAGTGGGCAAACAATCGAAAATTATTCAGGTTTTGCTGCCTCCTATTGAATAAAGAAGACAAATGCTGACAACTTGCATAAGCAAGGTTTGTTCAGGCTCATCTAAAAAAAAATCTCCTTAACCAATTACTTTGGCTAAGGAGATTTTTTCATTTATATCTGTTCAACAGCTTGAACACGGATTCCTTTACATAAAACCACCGCCACCTTGGGTTTCGCGACTATCTCTTTGTTTTCTTCTCTTAGCCTTATTTTTTCCGCTACCAAATCGGTACGAAAAGCCCAGGTAGGCTGTTCTACTTTCCCAATGGAACTCACCTACCTGATTATACGGTACTTCCGAGTCGAACTTATACTTCATGCCTTCAAAAATATCATTCACTCTAAAGGTAAGTGTTCCTTTTCCTTTTAAAACGCTATAACTTGCTCCCGTGTTGATCATCCACATAGGATCTACCTCAGACTGAAGGTCTTTCCCACCCCCTCTGTACATGGCAAACAATTGAAATTTTAATTTTTTAGTGGCTGTAAAACTATTGGATACTCTCACGTTGAACGAATTATTAGTAACCTCAAGATTCTCACCATTCGCAACACCCGTTTCTTTTTGAACATACAAATCAGAGCTAGCATTCATCGACCACCATTTGAAGAATCGATAATTGGCCGATAACTCTAAACCATAACGATCGTTACTTTCTGTATTATAATATGACATCTCCATCTTTTCAATATCCAAAGGATCTATATTTAAAACTCTCGAGATATTGTCATTTACACGTCTATAAAATGTCCCTAGAGTTACAGAACCTTTAGCCAAACCTTTTGTGTAATTGAATTCAAATGAATTCGTAAACTGAGGCTTCAAGCTAGGATTACCAAATGAACTAATCAGAGGTGTACTCCATTCTCTTATCGGGTTAACCTGCTGGATTGAAGGTCGGTCTACTCTACGGCTGAAACTCAATTGAAACTGATGTTTTTCGCTGGGTGTAAAAGTGAAAAAAGCCGAGGGATAAACAGTAAACTTACTATCGTTATACTTAGCCCTTTCATCTCCTTTAATAAACTCACCATCTACTTCATATTGCTCAATACGTGCACCCAATTGCATTGAAAACTCATCTATTTTGTGATTTAAATTCACATATCCAGAATAGATACTTCTGTCGTATGTAAATGCCGAATTAGGTTTCTGTTCAGTCACATACCAATCGCCATCGGGGAACATGTTTCCCATATTGTCATATACAAAATCGTGCTGATTTGTTGCTCTTGAATTCTCTGTATCATTCAATCTAAACTCCAATCCAAATTCCAACTTTGTATTTTCCGACAAAGGATTTGTATAATCCAGATTTAGAAGTGTATTCTTGTAATCATTATTGATATCATCTATATAATTCGAGGTCAAATCAATCGGATTAAGCAATTCAGTATAAGTTGCATCTTCAGGAGAATTACTTTGACTATAAGTTGCTTCGAACTCCAGGTTGTGTCCTTCTTTTTCAAAGTCGATTTTATAGTTCAAATTATAAGTTCCACTAGAATTTTCTGTTTCAGATTTCATCAAACTATGATAATCCAAATCTGTTCCTCTTAAAATCTTTGTAGTACCATCAAATACACCATCGCGAAAATTCTGAGTGGTATAAAATGAAAGTGTATTCTTTTTATTCAAATAGATATCGGCTCCTACTTTTAATAACTGAGAGTTATTATCGCTATTAAATTCAAAATTCTGAATAATTTCTCCATTTTCATTCTCCAGATATCGGGTCACTTCACCGTAGTTATTTCTTTTCCCTCCATTGGCACCAAAATTCATAAAGAAATTTACCGCACCTGTTTTGTAATTCATATCTAAAGAGCCATTTCCACGTGTATTAACGCCACGAGTTACACCCAGGTTTACGTTTCCATTAAAGCCAATATTGGCATTTTTATTCAATACAATATTAATGATACCACTCATACCCTCAGGATTATATTTTGCCGAAGGATTCGTAATTAACTCAACACTTTTAATTGAAGTCGATGGAATTTGTTGTAACAATTGGGCTGCACTAATATTTGTTGGTTTACCATCGACTAATATTCTCACATTTTCGTTACCTCGTAAGCTCACTGTTCCCGTTTGACTATCAACACTTACAGATTGAACATTGTTTAATACCTCCGAAGCAGTGGCACCAGCAGCAGTTAGGTCTTTACCTACATTGATAACTTTTCTGTCAATCTTCTGAGTTACTGTAGACAATTCGGCTCTAACAACGACCTCCCCTAAAACTTCAGTGTTTTCTTCGAGCTCAACAGTTCCAAGTTTATGAGTAGAGTTTTTAGATGTAAAATCCACTTCCCTGACATAAGGTTTGTAACCAATATATTGAATTTCAATAGTATTTTTCCCTTCAGTAATTTTCTTTATACTAAACTCCCCTTTATCATCAGTAATTCCACCTGTTAGTATCTGATGGTTTGCATCTCTAATTACTATATTTACATAGGGCAAAGCTTGTTTTGTATTGATATCGATGATCACACCAGAAATGGCACCCAGCTTATTACTTGTATTTTTAGGTGTTTCAGCATGATTAATAAAACTATACAACATTAAAATGGTTACAAATAGAATTCTTCTCATAATTATTTTTATTAGGTCGGTTTTGATTTATAACTATAGGACTACACCATAGATTTTTTAGTTACAAGATAGGTTTAGAATTAACGTTTCTTAACAGCCACGATTGAAACAGAGTTCAATGCTTTATGGCAAGAGACTTCTTTCAAAACCAATACATCATCACCACACAAATCATATCTTGTGCCAAAAAACGTATCACACACAAAATCAATACAAAACAATTATAAAGACTCATTTTAATGTTCGATTTCGAACACTTCATGTACGCTTTTGGATCCTAGAAAGTACTCTTATAATTCAATGGCCTCCCGAAAAACCTGACCAAGTCTTTTCCGCTAGTCAGTGTTTATATTTTCCTATTAAATTAAGGCTTTCAGGTGCAAGCACTCTGACAGGTTATGCCTAAAAAAGCAAGCCAGTTCAAAATATGAACTGGCTTGTTTTTACATCTATTATAGCTATGAAGCTACAATTATCTTATAAGTTCTATAAAGTCTTCCTCTGATATGGTTTTAATTCCAAACTTCTCAACCTTCTCCAATTTACTTGGTCCTACTTTCTCTCCAGCCAAAAATAAATCGGTTTTCTTAGAAATTGAACTGGTATTCTTTCCACCATTCTGCTCAATCATAGCCTTAAGTTCATCTCTCGAATGTAAACTAAAACTACCGGATATCACTATAGATAAACCTTCGAGCTTATTGGTTTGATTTGCCAATTCCTCCTGGCCCAATTCAAATTGCAAACCATGAGCAATCAATTCGTTTACCAGATTATTTTGAGCTTCATCTTCGAAGAATAGAATAATGCTTTTCGCAATCTTATCTCCAATTTCATCAATTCCCACTAATTCTTCAAGGCTGGCTTCTCTCAATCGCTGAATAGATGTTAAGGTTTTAGCCAATTTCTTAGCCACCGTTTGTCCTACATGGCGGATTCCCAATGCGAACAAGACTTTTTCGAAAGGAACTTGCAATGATTCTTGAATACTAGTCAGAATACGATCAGCGGATTTTTCGCCCATACGATCGAGAGGAAGTAAATCCTCTTTCTTCAAATTATACAGATCAGAAATATTTTTCACCAGACCATTCTGATACAGAAGTTCGATAGTTTCCTCACCCAATCCATCAATATTCATGGCCTTACGACCAATAAAGTGCTCAATCCGCCCTGTTATTTGGGGTGGACAAGACACTGAGTTGGGACAATAATGATTGGCTTCCCCTTCGAGACGAACCAATTTGGTTTCACAAACCGGACAATTCTCAATAAACTCGATCTTCTCAGCATTTCCATCTCGCTGATCCACATCAACACCTACAATTTTTGGAATAATCTCGCCACCTTTTTCAACATACACCGAATCGTTAAGATGTAAATCGAGATTTGCGATAATGTCTGAGTTATGCAGTGAAGCTCGCTTAACAACAGTACCCGCTAACTGAACAGCATCTAAATTGGCAACTGGGGTAATCGAACCGGTACGACCAACTTGGTAAGTCACAGAATTCAATCGAGTAGCCACTCGCTCTGCTTTAAACTTATAGGATATGGCCCATCGGGGTGATTTAGCCGTGTAACCCAGTTCTTGCTGTTGATCCAGAGAATTCACCTTAATCACAATACCATCGATAGGTACAGGAAGCTCTTCTCGCTTGGTGTCCCAATATTTGATAAACTCGAGTACCTCATCAATAGAATTACAGAGCTTACTATCATCAGATATCTTAAAACCCCAAGATCTGGCTAGCTCCAAATTTCTAAAATGATCGCGGGCAGGTAATTGCTTCCCCAATAAATAATAGAGGTAACAATCTAACTGACGCTTGGCTACAACAGACGAATTTTGCATTTTCAAACTCCCCGAAGCCGCATTTCTCGGATTGGCAAAAGGACTTTCACCTTGCTCTTCACGCTCAATATTTAGCTGATTGAAAACATGAAATGGCATCATGATTTCCCCTCGAATCTCAAACTCATTAGGGTAATCATTGCCTTGCAAGCTTAAAGGAATCGCTTTAATGGTTTTCACATTAGTGGTCACATCATCGCCCTGAACCCCATCGCCACGAGTTAAGGCTTGCATCAATTTTCCATTCTTATATTTTAAACTGATAGATGTACCATCATACTTCAATTCACAAACGTATTGAATTTGCTCTTCGGTCAATTTTTTGATCCGGGTTTCAAAATCACGAACATCTTCTTCAGAATAGGTATTACCCAAAGAAAGCATGGGGTACTCATGTGCAACTTGCTTAAATTCTAAATTGATATCACTTCCAACGCGTTGACTTGGAGAATTCTCATCGGCATATTCAGGAAATTTCTTTTCTAAAGTCATCAGGTCATTCATCAGCATATCAAAATCAAAATCGCTGATAGTTGGCTGTGAAAGAATGTAATAGTTATGGTTGTGTTTATGGAGTTGCTCTCGCAGTTCGGTTATACGTTGCAAAGCTTCAGTCTTATTCATAGTTCAGTTGAAAATTTATAATCTAGAGCATAAAAATAGTAATAGATCTTAAGAATACGATGACTATATACTTCCAAATTTAATCAAATAATTAGAACACATCCGACTTTCATATTTATCAATTATTGACAAAATATAAATCAAAATATTATCTTTCGTAAAATCAAGGCTGAAGCCTTTTTCTAGTCTATTTTACCGACAATAATAAGCATCTAACCGATTAGTCATCGTATCATAAATCTATCTAAAGTATATTAGCAGTAGAAAAACTAAAATAATCGCATTATGAATAAAGATAGAAGACCTTTAGTTGTTGGATTAACACTCATTATCATTGGAATCGTGATCCTACTAAGTAATATTGATTTCTTACCAAGAAACATTCACCACTATATTTTCCGTTGGGAAAGTTTTCTAATTTTAATTGGTCTTTTAATGATCATTGTTAGAGGTCGAATCTTTGGAGGGGTCGCAGTTCTTGCTATTGGCGCTTATTTTTTAGCCGATGATCTTTTTATCCTTTCTGATGACTGGCAAATCTGGTTTTGGCCTGGTATATTAATTCTAATGGGAATTAGTTATATCTTAAAACCTGACGAGTGCCATTCTATCTGTGACGATAAGAAAAGAGATAAAAGTCATCATTAATCAAGTATTTACAAATTCAAAGTATACTGTTATGAATAGAGATTTTAGAGATAGTCCTGATCAGAAAAATCCAAAAGGAAGAAACAATTCAATTTTTGGAATCTTATTAATTTTATTTGGTGGAGCCTTAATCCTTAATAATCTTGACTTCTTCCCTAGACACCTCGAGAAACTTATCTTCTCTTGGCCAATGCTTCTTGTTACTTTAGGCGCTCTATTTGCTTTTGCTAAAAATGACAGAACTACAGGTTTCACATTGATGCTAATTGGTGGTGTCTTTATGCTTCCCCGACTATTCGATTGGCACTTTAATCTGTATCAATTTTTCTGGCCAGTTCTTTTGATTGTATTAGGAATCATTGTGATTCGAAAACGCAATTCCTGCCCTTCTAGCAGCTGTGGTAGATCTGAGATGTCTACGGATTATATTAACGAACTGAATATATTTGGTGGTGGCGAACGTATCGTAAACTCTAAAAACTTTAAAGGTGGTAATATTACCTGCATGTTTGGCGGAGGTGAAGTTGATTTAAGTTACGCTCAACTAGCTGAAGGCACACATACTATTGAGTTATTTGCCATGTTTGGTGGTTCTGTTATTATTGTTCCTCCAGATTGGGATGTAAAAGTTGACATTTCAGCTGTTCTGGGTGGCGTATCGGATAAACGAGTACCAACACCAAACTACATTGTAGAACCTAAGAAAGAGTTAATAATTAAAGGCTTCGTTGCCCTTGGTGGTTGTGAAATTAAGTCCACTAAATACGCTGCTAAAAAATAATTTTTCATACTGATTTAAAAACTATGGAGCATCCTATTCTCTCCCATCGTTTTGGCTTACTCATTTACCTTGGGTTTTGGTTTTCTTTTACATGCGCTCTATTTGCTATTGATTGGTATTTCCAGGCTAATTTTTTTCAGAATGCACTGATATCATCCTTAAGTATATCCTTGCCTCTTCTGATTATAGCACCTTCAATTTGGTATATTGTAAGACATATTGATGTTGACAAGATTGGCCGAATGGCTGCAGCCTTACATCACATTACAGTAGCCATTATCATGGTTGCGATCTGGTTATCATTAACCTATCTGATTTTTTCATTTTTTGATAAGGCCCCAATTGCCAATAATGATAAGCCTGAAATCATCATGCCTTATTATTGGTTGGCATTTATGGCATTCGCCATATACGATTACATCGTTATGGTTTATTATGTCTTTATCTATTATCGGAGTTTTAAATCGAAGATTGAGAATGAGGCTGATCTAAAAAACCTAATTAAAGAGGCAGAAATTAATGCTCTAAAATCACAAATCAACCCACATTTTTTATTCAACAGCTTAAATTCAGTTAGTTCATTAACTCTCGTTCGACCCGAACAATCGAGAGATATGTTAGTCAAGTTATCTACCTTCCTAAGGTATTCGCTCGATCAAGATTTGAAAGAACTAAACATGCTTTCCAATGAGATGGAAAACAGTCGCTTGTATCTGGAAATTGAAAAGGTGAGATTTGGTGATCGCTTGATTTTAGATTTTGAAATTGATGAATCGATTAAAGATTTAAAAATTCCAAACCTAATACTGCAACCCATTTATGAAAATGCAATCAAACATGGAGTGCATGAAAGTCTCGAACCTGTTGTGATTAAAACAAAAGCTGAGATTAGAAATAATAATCTAATCATTCAAATCTCAAACAACTTTGATAAGGATGCCATCACACCTAAAGGAAAAGGGATTGGCTTAAAAAATATTATGGAGCGACTAAATCTCATTTATGGAAGAACAGATTTATTGGCCATTACCCGAACTGAATCTAACTTTGTTGTCAATATGGAATTCCCACAAAACAACTAAGTTCAAGATCAGTATATATTAAGAATATCGAAAACAACATGTCATTTGAGTTTTAAAACCTCAAACTATCCGACCAATGGAAAAGATTAGAACAATTATTATCGACGACGAATCATTAGCACGAGATTTAGTAAAAACCTATTTATCTAATATCGATGAAGTTGAAATTTTAGGTGAATACTCAGACGGATTTCAGGGTTTAAAAGCCATTAACGATTTACAACCAGATTTAATTTTTCTTGATGTTCAGATGCCAAAATTAACAGGTTTTGAACTCTTAGAACTATTGGACAAACCCTACAATATTGTTTTCACAACGGCCTATAATGAATATGCTATTAAAGCATTTGAACACAATGCCGTTGACTATCTCTTAAAACCATTTTCTCAGGAACGCTTTGCTGACGCCATATCAAAAGCAATTTACAGATTAGAAAATCAAGCAGAAAAGTCCAATATCATTGAAAAACTGAAAGAGCACGAAAATAAAAACAAGGAAGAACTCAATAGAATTGTCGTAAAATCAAGGAACAAGATTGATATTATTCCCGTTGATGACATCCGATATTTTGAAGCTCAGGATGATTATGTCATGATCTACACTAAAAATGGTCATCACCTGAAACAAAAAACGATGAAGTATTTTGAGACACATCTCAATCCCAAAGAATTCTGTCGTATACACCGTTCGTACTTAATCCGAATTGAAGAAATATCAAAACTAGAACCTTACGAAAAAGATAGTTGGATGCTGATTCTTAAATCAGGTGAAAAACTCAAGGTGAGTAAAAATGGCTACAAACTTTTAAAACAACAATTGGGTTTCTAGCCTATCGATATTTCTGACATAGAGGGCGCATCATGTCCTCTAGTCCATTTAATTTTATTTCATAAACAACACCAAGCATCTGACCTAGCTTCCCATCAGGAAAACCTTTTTGATGGTACCAAACCACATAGCGTTCTGGCAAGTCTAATATATACCAGCCCTTATATTTACCGTAAGGCATACGCATCTGAATTATCTTAATGAGCTCATCGCCATTAGAAAATATATTTGGAGTATCTGTCATCATCTAGTATCGTATATCGTATTTATTCTGCAAAACCACCACCAATTAACTTATTACCGATATAAAAAGCAACGGGTTGTCCAGGTGCTATTGCCCAAGCGGGATATTCGAGTCCAACATTAAGGCTATTCTCATCTACAATAGTCAGCTTAGAGTAGCCTTCTGGATTTAAGCCCAAACCTCTAACTACAGTTGTAATTTCAGAACTATTTATATCATCTTCATTATTCAAATAATAGCCACTCACTCCAAATTCGGTCTTATTTAGTTGTTCGCGTTTCTCAAGAACAAGGGTGTTGCTATCAGCGTCGATTCGACTCACCATTAAACCTGTTTTTTCTTTGAGCTCCAGTCCTCGTTTCTGACCAATCGTATAAAAAGGATAACCTTCGTGCCAGCCCAATTCTTTACCATCAACATTTACAATCTTCCCCTTGCCCACTTTCGCATCGACATCCGGAATTTCCTGTTTTAAGAAATCTCTATAGTCCATCCCATCAAGAAAACAGATGCCCATGCTTTCCTTCTTAGACGCCACTTTTTTATGGCCAAAACCTGTCGCCATCTCACGCACTTCTGGTTTTGTAAAAGCACCTAAAGGTGTTAATGTTCTTGATAAGATTTCTTGATTTAAGTTCCATAAAAAATAGGATTGATCTTTAGCTGGATCATCCCCTTTGTGAATATAAAAAGTACCTTCTTCCTCAAGTATCTGAATATAATGCCCTGTTGCAATATAATTCGCTCCCAGCTGATCAGCTTTGTATAAAAGTAAGCGCCATTTTAAATTCGGATTGCAATGTATACAAGGACTTGGCGTACGTCCATTCAGATATTCCTGAAGAAATTGACCGATGACCACATCTTTAAACTCAGCCCGCGCATCAATCACATGATGCTCAATGGATAGTTTCTTTGCTAATTGCTGAGCATCAACTATAAAATGAGGCAGTTCATGATTATCTGAACCCTCATTAGGTGAATTCCAAAACCATAAAGAAACTCCAATCACCTCAAACCCCTTTTGTTGAAGCAACATAGCCGTCACTGAAGAATCAGTTCCACCACTCATACCCAACACCACCTTATTCTTATCTCTACAAGTTATCGTCATCTCTCTATAATTTCTTAACAGTCTACAAAACTAAAAAAAAAGCAAGAAGCATCTGTTCGAATAAACATTTATTCAAGAAATCTTCCAGAATAGGATAGTCATCGAAAAAACGTAAGTATTAATTTCCATTTTTATACATTTGTCGTTCTAACATAAATATGAATAAAAACAATCAAATATGAACTTAAACAAAACGAGCCAAACCGTTCTTGGTTTAGGCTTAGCTCTCAGCATCCTATCAGGCTGTACCCAGGAGAAGCAATTAGGTCAGGATATTCTAAAGAAAGAGGATATGAACCTGACTGTGAAACCAGGTGTCGACTTTTTCGAATATGCTAATGGAACCTGGATGAAGAATACGCCAATTCCTGCAGATAAAAGTCGTTATGGGGCCTTCGATATTCTAGCAGAGACTGCCAACGAGGCGGTTCACAACCTTCTTGAGGAAGCAGCAAAGACTGAAAATGCAGTTGAAGGAAGTAATTTAAAGAAAATTCAGGATTTCTATGCGACTGCAATGGATGTTGAGAAAATCAACACGATTGGACTAAAACCATTACAACCTGAGTTTGATAAAATTGCTGCCGTTCAGAATGCTAGTGATTTACGTAACGAGTTGATTCATCTTCACAAAATGGGCATCAGTGCTCTATTTGGCTCTGGTGTTGATCAAGATATGAAGAACACGACAGTAAACAGAATGTATCTATCCGAAGATGGTCTTTCTCTTTCTGATCGTGATTATTATACTGCAGACAATGAAACCAGTGCAAATATCAGAGTAGAGTTTGTGAAGCACATGGCAAAGATGTTTGAATTGATTGGTGAAGATGCTGCTGTTGCTAAGAACAATGCAGAATCAATCATGAGATTTGAAACTCGTATGGCAGAAAAGTTCAATACACGTTTAGAGAACAGAAATTATCCTGCCATGTATAATCCTAAAACTGTTGAAGTTTTAATGAGTGAGTATCCTAACTTCGATTGGGCAACTTACTTCAAAGAAATGGGTGCAGATATTAAGGAATATGTGATTACAACTCATCCTCGATACATGAAGGAATTGAACCTGATGTTGAAAGATGAGAAAATGGATGACATCAAATTGTACTTAAAATGGAAAGTTTTAGACGAGTCTGCAGGTAAAGTGTCAACAGAACTTGAAAAAGAACAGTTTGCTTTCTACGGAACGATTTTAACAGGAGCTACTGAACAACAACCACGCTGGAGACGTATGTCAAATGCTACGGGTTCTGTTTTGGGCGAAGCTGTTGGTCAGTTATACGTAGAAAAATATTTCCCACCTGAAGCTAAAGTTCGAATGGATGAGTTGGTGAACAACTTAAAAATCGTTTTACGTGGAAGACTTGAGAAATTAGAATGGATGAGCGCAGAAACCCGAAAAGAGGCAATAGCAAAACTTGATGCATTTGGTGTGAAAATTGGTTATCCTGAAAAGTGGGAAGATTATTCAAAGCTAGAAGTAGGTACAGATTCTTATATTCAAAATACTTGGAGAGCTTCTCGTTTTGGTGTTGCTAAGAACATCGCCAAATTAGGTCAGCCTGTTGACACAGAGAAATGGGGTATGACACCACAAACGGTAAACGCTTACTACCACCCATTATTGAATGAGGTTGTATTCCCAGCTGCTATTCTTCAGCCACCATTTTTCTATATGAATGGTGACGATGCGGTTAACTATGGTGCAATTGGTGTGGTTATTGGTCACGAAATGACTCACGGTTTTGATGATTCTGGACGTCGTTTCGATAAAGATGGCAACATGAGAGATTGGTGGACTGCTGAAGACACCGAGAAATTCAATGCAAGAGCTCAGAAGTTGGTTGATCAGTTTAATGGCTTCCAGGCTTTCGATGATTTAAACGTTGATGGTAAATTAACTATAGGCGAAAATATTGCTGATTATGGTGGTTTAACTGTTGCTTTGGAAGCTTATAAAATGAGTTTAAATAATGAAAAACCTGCAGATATTGATGGTTTCAACAATATGCAGCGTTTCTTCCTTGCTTACTCAAAAGTTTGGAGAGGTAATGTGAGAGACACATATCTTAGAAAATTAATCAAAGAAGATGTTCACTCACCTGGTCGTTACCGTGTAAACGGAGGCTTATTCAACATTCCTGAATTTTACACCGCTTTCGAAATTGACGAAACAGATCCTTTGTATCGTACCGAAGATCAGAGAGCTAAGATTTGGTAATAATTTAATAGAATCACACATGATGTGATCCATATACAAAGCGGTGAGTCTTCTCACCGCTTTTTTTATGCCTCTTGTAAATAAGGTAAACTCCTCAACAAATTAATTTATAGCCAAACTAACCTACCTGTAACATTTTTATTTAGAACAAGTTGAAAGTTCAAATCTTAAATTAAACTAAATTCTCTTAGCTAATGTGAATCTCATGATTGTTTTATAAACTTTGTTTCTTATTTTTGTTAATGTTCTTACAAAACACCAAAACCCTGAAAAATAATTAGTTAATGAGATATTTCATCCAAAAATTTATCATTCTTTTACTCCTTTCTGGATCTATTTTCGATGCTCAATCACAAACAATCGAGGTCGTTCGTTCAAACGAAAAAGTCGTTGTTGCAGGTAAATTTTACTATCTGCACATTGTGCGTGAGAAACAAACCATGTTTTCTATATGTAAGGCTTATGGCGTTGACATTAAAGAAGTCATGAGAATTAACCGAAAGAAAACACACAGCATAGATTTAAATGAGATTCTAAGAATTCCTTTCGAACAATCTGCAATTGTCAATAGTTCTGTTAATATTCAAGAAAAAGAAGCATCTGACTATTTCTACCATGTCATTCAAAAAGGGAATACGCTTTATTCATTATCGAAAAAATTCAATCAGAGCATTGATAATATTAAAGTAAATAATCCGGAGATTGGAGAAAATGGTAAACTTACAGTAGGAACAGTCCTTAAAATTCAAAAACAGACTTATCCTCAACAAGAGGATAAGAAAAAAAACACCTATAAGGTTAAAGCTAATGATTCTGAAGCTGATATACTTGACAAATTCAATATCAAACGTAAAACATTCCGCAAATTAAACCCGCATGTTAAATCGTTCAGGAATATTACAGCAGGAACAATTGTGAATCTTCCAAAAAATGTAAAACAAATTATTCCAGTTGAAGAACTTACTGAAGAAACCATTGAAAATTTGGAACAGAAAACTGATTACAATCAAATTTTCAAGGATTATTCAAGAGATACAACTGTACAATCAAAAATTAATATTGCTCTGTTTCTTCCTCTTTATGCAGCTTTAAATGATTCTCTTAATTGGGAAATTACTTATCAGGATACGCTTAAAGTCATGACACGAAAGCAGCCTGAGACAGTTTACCCTAAATCACGAGATTTTATTCGTCTTTACCAAGGTGTATTATTGGCTGTTGAAGATCTAAAAAAGCAGGGATTAGAAATCAACTTACATGTATTTGATACAGAGAAAAAACAATCAACTGTTCGTAAAACTTTAGAAAAGCTAGCCCCTCTTAAAATAGATATAATTTTAGGACCTGTTTACTCCAATACCTTTGAGATTGTAGCAGAATATGCTCAAGCACATCAGATTCCCATTGTCTCGCCTCTATCCTCAAAGAATGATCAGCTACACAATAATCCTTTTGTTTTTCAAATTAATACCTCTGTTCAATCCTTATGCGATAATATATTTAATCACCTAATGTCTGACAAGGAGAATAAGAATATCGTGATTGTTCACAGTAAAAACTATAAAGAATTAGAAGAATACAAACTAGTCTCAGATATCGAACAACAATTGTTTGAGAATGGAACCTATTGGCAATATTCTAATTTAAATTACAGTAAAATTTCATTCGAAGATTATGGTAACCTTGGTTTAGAATACCTTTTGAGCAAAACTCTTGAGAATATTATTGTGATTCCATCATCCAACCCTGCGGTTGTTGAGAGCTTTTTAACCAATTTAAAAATTCTTAGTAAAGAATATCCTATTCAACTCATTGGCTTCCCATCATGGCAACGCTATAGTAGTATGGATCCAAGCAATCTGTTTGAATTGAATACACTTATTCTTTCGCCTTATTTTATCGATTATGAATCAGAAAAAGTAGGCCATTTCGTTGACCGATTTAGATATGAATTCAATTGTGAACCGAACGATTATACATTTAGAGCTTATGATCTTACGCTTTATTTCTCAACAGCAATAAAACGTTATGGAACCCGATTCTTCGATCATCTAAGTGAAATTAGAGATATTGATTTACTTCAATCGAATTACGCTATCGAAAGCGTAAATGCTTGGGGAGGGTTTGAAAACAGAGGTCTTAAAATGATTAATTATTCTACAGATTTCATAATCAAATCACAAAATTTTAAGCCAACAATTAAAATGCATCAAGTTATCGATATACCCAAAGAAATAATAAATCAATAATTCGATCCTAAAATATTGATATAAGAAAGGCTACCTAAACAGTAGCCTTTTTTGTTTTTATTGTGGGTAATTCAGATTCTCATCTGTGAGATTACTTAAAACTTCCTTGTGGAATTTCTTTGCTTCAATTCTGGCTCCTTCAAGATCGTGGCTCTTATAGTTACCACATTCAATTTTATCAGCCCCTGGAATTTTATCATCATAGTCAGACATGAACTGAAACATTTCCTGAATGACATCAACAACATCCTCCGAGATTAGGTCGCCATGAAAAATCATATAAAAACCAGTACGACATCCCATCGGACCAAAATAAACCGTTTTCTTTGCCCAATTATCGTGATTTCTCAAGAAGGTTGCGCACAAATGCTCCATTGTATGCATCGCTTCAATTTCCATCGCAGGTTCCTGATTAGGTCGTTTCGTTCTAATATCAAAACTAGTCAAAACTTCACTTCCTACATGATCCTTTCGAGAAACATAAATGCCTCTTTTCAATCTGTCATGATCAACTGCAAAACTGTCTATCTTTTTCATATCATTCACTTTAATTGCAGCCAGAAAAGCCAGTAATTGCAACAGTTTTTAATTTGATAAAAATTAGGATTTTGCTAATTCATGAATCATTTCCATCACCATATTACCCGAATTCACAGCTGCCGTCTCTACAAACTCCTCATACTGAACAGCATTCTCTTGTCCTGCAATATCCGAAATAGAACGGATAACTACAAATGGAACTTCAAAACGATGACAAGCCTGGGCAATCGCAGCCCCTTCCATTTCAACAGCATCAGCCTCAGGAATCAAATCTTTAATTCTCTTGGTTGCCTCAGGATTATTCATAAACTGGTCACCAGTAACAATAGTACCACACTTAGTTGTCAAATCAGTTAATTTGTGAATTGACTTATCTGCTAGTTCTATCAATTTTGAATCTGCAATAAAACTAGGTGGCATACCAGGAACTTGGCCATGCTTATAACCAAAAACAGTACAGTCAAAATCGTGGTGAATAGCTTCTTTTGAGATCACGATATCCCCCACTTTCAAATCAGAAATAAAACCACCAGCACAACCCGTATTAATTACAAAATCCGGGGCAAAATTGTCAATTAAAACCGCAGCTCCAATTCCTGCATTCACTTTTCCAATACCTGATTGCAACAACACAATATTTACGCCATGAATCTGTCCCTTATAAAAAGTAAAACCAGCTTTACTGATTTCTTCTCTGTTTTTCAACTCATCACGAAGTCTGGTCACTTCAATTTCCATTGCTCCTATTATGCCTATAATCATTTTCTTCTTTTATTTATCGTCTGTATTAAAGTTTTGCAAAATTAACAAAGGAAACCGAATTCTTAAATTCATGATCAAAAAATTATATCTTTTCAATTCATCTTAGCATTACATGCGAAACTTTGATTATCATCAACAATAATCGTACTTTAAAGCTCAGTTTTAACTCGTAAAGAAATAACAGTCATGCTTCCTAATTCCATTTATAAATATTTAATCGACCTAAGAAAAAACAACAATCGAGATTGGTTTCATGCTAACAAGGCTCAATATAATCAGGCAAAGAAAGATTTTGAACTGTTTGTTGAATTAAGTATTCAGCAAATTAAACACATAGATCCTTCTGTTACAGGCAATAATGCCAAGGATTGTGTTTTTCGAATTTTCCGAGATGTTCGATTCTCAAACGATAAACGTCCATATAAAACTAACTTTGGCGCATTTATAGCACGTGGTGGTCGCAAGTCGAGATACGGAGGTTATTATATTCATATTGAACCAGAACAATGTTTTCTTGGAGGTGGATGTTATATGCCCGAAGCAAAAATACTAAAAGCAATTCGAGAAGAAATTTATCATCATCCTGAAGAATTTAAATCAATAGTTGAGAATTCTCAATTCGTTAATCATTATCCAGAATTATATGGTGAGAAACTAAAAACGGCACCTCGGGGCTACCCAAAAGATTTTGAGCATATTCAACTCTTAAACTACAAGCACTATGCCGTTAGCAAAGCTATTTCGGATGATATTGTGACTTCTGACAAATTTCCCCTTGCCATTCACGAAGCTTTTGAAATACTACATCCTCTCAATCAATTTTTAAATGATATTATAGAAGATTTATAGATTTTGTAGAAAAGCTATTTGGAATTAGTATCGATAAATAGGATATTCGCAGTATCAAATCAAAATTGAATTATGAGTCAAAAAGGGAATCGACTTAGCGGAGAAGAATTACACGAGCTGGGCATTAAGTGGGTGTACAAACACATAAAAGATGAATATGAAATTCTTTCTGTGAATATCGAATTTGAGAAGAATCCTCAGATTCTGGCGCGTAAGGATGAAGACCTGTATTTTATTGTTGTTAAAACAAGCACCTACCCCGATTTAGGATCATTAAGCCCTGGTGCGGCTGAAGAAATCATCAAACATGCCGATAAGCACAATGCAAAAATATTATTCGCGAATGTTGGTGTGGCCAATGCCGATGCTAAAGATGATTCAGGTATGGCATTTCCTGAAAAAGGAGGTCAATATTACATCAATTATAAGGGTTTAAGTATAGAGCCTAATATACTCATGCAGCCCTAAAATATTTTGCCATGCAAGATGATATTCAGAAGAAAAGACACGAATACAAGCTAAAACAGCTCAATGAACAAGATGTTGATCAAAACCCATTTATTCAATTTAATGCTTGGTTCAAAATGGCCATGGAAGCTAATTTACCTGATGCCAATGCAATGACATTAGCAACCGTCAATTCTGAAGGGAAACCTACTGCTAGAATCCTTTTGCTCAAAGATTACACTGATGATGGTTATTGTTTTTTCACAAACTACACAAGTAGAAAAGGCGAAGATTTAAAACAAAATCCATATGGAGCAATCGTATTCTTTTGGCCTCAATTGGAAAAGCAGATTAGGATTGAAGGTCGAATTGAAAAATTGAAATCCGAATATTCTGACCAATATTTCATGGCTCGTCCCATGGGAAGCCGACGTGCAGCAGCAGTATCTCCGCAGTCTTCAATACTAAATAATAGAACTGAGTTAGAACAAGCAATTGAAGAACACATAATTAAATATGGCGAAGCATTTGAGCGACCTGAATTCTGGGGTGGTTACAAATTGATACCTGAAAAATTTGAGTTTTGGCAAGGCCGGGAAAATCGATTGAATGATAGAATTGAATATATCCTAAAAGAACACCATTGGATTTCTCACCGCTTAGCGCCTTGATTTACAATCTAACTAAAAAAAAGCCTTTTAATTAAGGCTTTTTTTCATTCTACCTAGCTTAAAAAATCACTATATTGTGCCTGACTTTCACTCAAATAGGACTTCTATTGAGTTTAGAATCTAACACTTTTTATTTATTAAAATAAAGATTACCTAACTAAATATGAGCATTTTCAAAAATACAGCTGAAAAAATTGCACGAAGGATCTTAAACAATCTGTTAAATAAACATGCCAGACGTGTAGAATTTCACAATATGGAGAGTGCAAATCATATTGGAATTTTATTTGATACAAATCAAATAGAAAACAATTGTATCGTTAGTGACTTTTATAGGGATTTAAAGAACCAAGGCTATAAAATAAATGTTGCAGGTTGGTATACAGGAACCGATATTCCTAAAAAACCTTTAAACACCTTGGATTTCACTTACTTTTCTGAATTAGACAGTAATTGGAAAGGCATTCCTCATACATATGAAATATCAGAATTCTTTAAACAGAAATTTGATATCCTATTTGTTTTAACTCAGTCAGAAGAATTACCGATACAGTATATAATATCTCTATCACCTGCAGCCTTTAAAGTCGGTGCAAAAGCGAAAAATGCCGATTACTTAGACTTTATGATTGAATTAAAAAAGAATGCGTCAATAAAAGAACTTATTCAAGACAGTATCAGTTACCTATCAGAAATCAAGAAAAACTAAAATATAATGTCACATCAATTTTCAGGAACGGGAGTCGCGATTATTACTCCTTTTCATACAGACGGGAGCATCGATTTTAACTCTCTTACTAAGCTGGTCGATTTCCAGCTTAACAATGGTATTAACTATCTTGTTGTTATGGGAACAACAGGTGAAGCAGCAACTCTTAATAAAGATGAGAAAAAAGCTGTTATCGATCACATCATCAAAATCAACAATAAAAGAGTTCCTCTTGTAATTGGGATTGGTGGGAATAACACGAATGAAGTTGTAGCTGGAATCAAAAGCTTCCACGCATATAACGAAATTGCAGGTATATTGTCTGTTGCTCCCTATTATAACAAACCGAGTCAGGAAGGTCTTTATCAGCACTATAAGATGATTGCTGAAGCAAGTCCTGTTCCTGTAATTTTGTATAATGTTCCTGGTCGATCAGCTGTTAATATTTCCGCTGAAACTACTTTAAGATTAGCTAACGATTTTGAAAATGTTGTTGCTGTAAAAGAAGCTTCTGGAAATATGGAGCAAATTATGGAAATCATTAAAAATAAACCAACCGACTTTGCTGTGATTTCAGGAGACGATGCCCTGACTTTTCCTTTGATTTGTTTAGGTGCTGAAGGTGTTATTTCAGTTGTCGCGAATGCCTACCCCAAAGATTTTAGCGATATGGTTAATGCGGCACTTATATCGGAGATTGCCAAAGCAAAAGCATTACACTTTAAACTTTTTGAAATCATTCAAAATTTATTTACTGAAGGTAATCCTGCAGGCATAAAAGCCATTCTACATATTAACAAATTGATTGAAAACAACTTTAGACTACCTATGACTGGTGTTAGTATAAATCATTACTCAAAACTTGAAGAATTAGTTAATCAGACCAGGTAAGTGTGGCACGCAAATTGATACATATCATAAAGATTACTTTTAGTAATATATTTAAATACTCAACGAATGTGAGTATATTTAAAATAACAATCTAATTAGAGTAAATTAAAACACACATTATGAATCATTCATTGCGTTTATTAGTTCTTGCCTTGGCATTAATGGCTAGTGCATCTTGTTCACGTCAAATTACAAGAGTATCTCCTGATCAGCAAATCGATTTAAGCGGTCGTTGGAATGATACAGATTCTCAACTAGCTGCACAGGCTTTGACACAGCAAGTTTTAAGCCAAAATTGGATTGAAGATTTCCAACAGGAATTCAACCGAAAGCCAGTTGTAATTGTAGGCTTGATATATAACAAAAGTTCTGAGCATATCGAAGCTGACACCTATATCAAAGATATTGAGAAATCAATTCTTAATGATGCACGTGTTCGTTTAGTTCAAGCGGGTTCAAAGCGCGAAGATCTTCGTCAGGAAAGAGCTGATCAGCAAGATTTCGCATCGAAAGCGACAATCAAAAAATGGGGACAAGAGTTAGGTGCTGACTTTATTCTTCAAGGTGATATCAATTCTATTATTGATAGTCACAAGAAAGAAAAGGTTCGTTATTATCAATTGAATCTTGAATTGACAAACATTCAAACTAGTGAACTAGTGTGGATGGGTGATAAAAAGATCAAGAAATACGTAAACCGATAATCTGAGGTTTAACAATCAGTTGAATTGATATTATTTTCAAAAATATAAATACATCATCTGATTTTCTATATTAAAACCTTGCAAGGCAAAATGTCTTGCAAGAGTTTTAACTTCTTGACTGAAAAGCCAAGTCAAACACTCAACCTTTCTTTTAGTATGACATTCTCTATACAAAAGCGATTTCGATTAGTATTCCTTTTACTTGCATCACTTTTACTTTCAAACTGTGCGACTTATTACCAACAAAATGAAGCTTTCAATAAAAGTTTTGAAAGTGGTGATATGAAAATGGCAAACAAGCATTTGGATGCCAATAAAAAGCTACAAGCTAATCGCAATAGAGTTCTTTACCTAGTAAATAAAGGCGCCCTTGCTTGGATGCAACAAGATTATACCTTAGCCAACACCTATTTTAACGAAGCGGATTTATTTATTGAAGACCAAAGAAAAAACTGGGGTTCTGAAGCCCTAGCAATTGTTTCAAATCCTAGTGTTAAGCCATACAAACCTGAAGATTTTGAAAATGTACTTATCAACTATTATAAGGCCATTGGCTATCTTCAACTAGGTAAAAATCAAGAAGCTCTTGTCGAATGTCGTCGAGTTAACGAAAAGCTATATGCACTAAACGACAAGTACCCCCGAAATCATAAAAACAGGTATAGCGACGATGCCTTTGCTCATAACCTAATGGGAATGATTTACGATGCATCAAAAGACTACAACAATGCTTTTATTGCCTATCGAAATGCCTACGACATCTACAAAAGTAATTATTCAGAAAACTTTGGGACAGTCAGTCCTGAACAATTAAAAAAAGACATTTTAAGAACTGCCAAACGTATCGGCTTTGAACAAGAATACAATTTCTATAGTAAGGAATTTGGCATGACTTTCGAAAGCTATTCAAAAGATGAAGGCGAGATTGTTTTCATTTGGATGAATGGCTTAGGTCCCGTTAAAGATGAGTGGAGTATCAATTTTGCTGCAAACAGAGGTGCTGGAGGCATTTTAACCCTTGCCAATAATGAAGAAGGAGTCAGCTTTCCTTTCAACACTAACAATTTTAGTAGTAAAGAGAATGCGGCCTTCAGTAATCTTGACTTCATAAGAATCGCATTTCCAAAATACCGAGAACGTGTACCCTTATTCAATCAGGCTTTAATTGAAGTCGATGGTTTAGGTCAATATAATTTAGAAAAAGCAGAAGACGTTAACGCCATTGCATTTAAATGTCTTAAAGATCGTATGGTTCGTGAATTGGCAAATTCAATTCTTCGACTTGCTACAAAAAAGGCACTAGAAGAATATACACGTAGTAAAGACGAAACCTTGGGTACTTTACTCAGTATTGCCAATGCCTTAACAGAAAAAGCAGATACACGTAACTGGCAAACTCTTCCACATGGTATCTACTACGCACGAATTAAGCTAGCAGCTGGAAACCATAAACTCCTATTAAATCTGAAAAGTGAAATAAATGGAGAGCATCAGCAAGAGTTTCATTTTAATGTAAAAACTGGGGAAACTCAATTTTTCACCTTCCAAAATCTAGAAACAAGATAGATGACAAGAATAGTATTTCCTAAATGTGCTTTTTGAAGGATAATATATTTCATTGCTCAACGTTTAAAATCCAATATGAAATCGACCTTACCAAAAAATACAATTCACTATTGTCCTAAATGTGGCAGTAGTGAATTTTCGTTTAAAGAAGATCAATCTTTTTTATGTGACCAATGCCAATTTCATTTATACATTAACTCTGCGGCTGCAGTTGCCGCTATAATACTAAACGATAAAGGTGAAATACTCTTTACTAAACGTGCGGTCGAACCACATAAAGGCATGCTTGATTTGCCTGGTGGCTTTGTAGATATTATGGAAAGTGCTGAAAATGCACTTTATAGAGAAATAAAAGAAGAATTGAACCTTGACATTGAATCATTTCAATATTTTATGTCCTCTCCTAACGAATATATTTTTGAAGGATTATCTGTTTTCACACTTGATTTAGCTTATATTTGCAAACTTAATTCATTTAACCATATACACGCAAAAGACGATATTTCGGCTTACGAATTTATTGCACCAAACCTGATCCCCTACAACCAGATTGGTGGTGAGTCGATAAAAAAAATTACAAAAGCTTTTGCAAAAAACTTAATTAATGAACTTTAAAAAGATTACCACTAACACAATCCTTTGTGCATTATTATTCGTTTCATTTTCTTCCTTTTCCCAGAAAAAAGAATTGAGATATGAAGTAGGGACTTCTGCTGCTATATCAAGCAAATCAGACCTACCATTTTGGCTTGTAGCAAACCAAAATGGTATCGCTCCAAAAAAGAATGGAGAGAGAATATATTTTGGATTGAACAAGGATTACACCAAAGAAAAAGGTCTGGATTGGACGGCAGGTGTCGATGCCGCCTTTAGCAGTACTTATTCTGAATACGCACTTATCAATCAATATTTCCTAGGCTTAAAAAAAAATAAGATTCAGTTATTTGTTGGTGCAAAAAATCAGGAGGTTGAATTGGATGGCCTATCCTTTACAAACGGAAATTTAATTATGTCGGGCAATGCTCGTCCTTATCCAAAAATAGAAATTGGCTCAACAGATTACCTTCATGTTCCTTTCACAAAGGGATGGATTGGAGTAAAAGCTGTACTATCTAACGGTTGGTTAATTGATGATAGGTATGTCAATCATGTTAACTTACATCACAAAAACTTTTTCCTCCGTTTTGGTAAAAAGAAAGGTTTATCTCTTGAAGTAGGTATTGATCATTATGCACAATGGGCAGGAACCTCTCCTATTTATGGAAAGTTAGAAGGTGACTTGAAAGCCTTTGCTAAAGTTTTCATTGCTAAAAATGGTGATCTATTAACAACTAGCGATGGAAACACTAGTAATAATGAATCTGATAACTCCTTAGGAAATCATGTAGGGCAAAATCAAGCTAAACTAAATTACAATTCTGAAAAATTCAACCTAACGTTTTTCATGAAAAACATGTTTGAAGACAAAAGTGGTGAGGTTCGAAAAATATATAATGTCAGAGATATCTATTACGGCCTACACCTTAAACTTCATAAAACAAAAATTATAAACGCTTTCCTTTTAGAATATTACTCTAGCTTACATCAAGGCAGTGAGGAAGTAACACCTTCATTAAGCGTTATTGGTTATGACAGTTACTTCAACAATGGTATTTATCGATCTGGATGGTCAAATTTTCAAAAAGGATTTGGTATTCCATTAATTTCTCCAACAACTATTGGGGCCGACAATAACATTAGCTTTGCCAATACTACAGTTAAAGCCTTTAATTTTGGTTTCTCAGGACAATACAATAGCTTTAAATACTTATTTAAAGCAACCATGTATAAAAACTATGGTCAGGTTTACCCTGTTGTCGAAGATCGTAGTAAGCCTGTTGATGAATGGGTCTTTTTAAGAAAATATACAGTTGACCCACAAGAATATCAGAAACACTTTTTATTGGAGCTATCAATTCCTCAAAATAAAATTCCTTTCAATATCCAAGCAAGTATTGCTTATGATTCAGGCGATATCTACAAAAACAACTTAGGGGTTATGCTTAAACTTTCTCGATCGGGTTTTATTTCTGATTTCTTGAAAAAATAGAAAACACATCGCGTTTAAATTATTAGTAAATTTACGAATTCAATTAAAATTTTAAAGCCTGGTATCTTCACATTATGCGCATAGATATTAATCCAAAATATAAACATTTACAAAGCTTTCTGGAGAATCTTCCTGAAAATTTCAATGTCCTTGGATCATCCCTATACAAGGGACGAAATGAAATTAAAACAATTGAAATAGATGGTATCATACTCAATGTGAAATCGTTTAAGGTTCCTCACTTAGTTAATAAGATTGCTTACACTTATATTCGAAAATCAAAAGCCGAAAAATCCTTTAAATATGGACTAAAGCTTCAAGACTTAGGTATAAACACCCCAGAACCAGTCGCAAGTATCGTTTGCTACAAAAATGGTTTAATATGTCATAGCTATTATATTTCCTTACAATTTGAATATGACTATACTATTAGAGAGTTAATTATAGGGAAAATACCTTTCAACACAACTTTGCTAGAAGATTTTACTCAGTTCACTTTTGATAATCACCAAAAGGGTGTTTTGCATCAGGATTATTCTCCAGGTAATATCCTAATAAAGCAATTAGATGAGGAAACACTGTTTTCAATGGTAGATATTAATAGATTGAAATTTAAACAACTCAGTTTAGTGGATAAACTGAAAAATTTCTCACAGTTATGGGCCGATGAGGAATTCCTTAAGATTATTGCAAGGAAATATGCTCAATTAAGCCAAATGGATAGTGATTACGTTGAAAAACAAATCATTAATTTCGATCAAATTCACAAAGCTAAAAAACTGAGAAAGAAAAAAATTAAGAGCTTGTTTAAAAAGAATTAGAATGAAAAATACAGTAAAACTTTCAGGTGTTGTTATCACACTAAACGAAGAAGAAAATATTGGTAGATGCATAGAATCGTTACAAAAAGTAACAGACGATATTGTTATTGTCGATTCTTTTTCAACAGATAAAACAGAAGAAATTTGTCATAACTACGGTGTACGTTTCTTGAAACACAAATATGAAGGTGGAATTGCTCAGGTTGGCTGGGCTGTGAAACAGGCTAAGTATGATCATATCCTGTTACTAGATGCCGACGAAGAGTTATCTAAGGAATTGGAAGAATCCATTAATGAAGTTAAGTCAAACTGGACTCATGGAGGTTATTCACTAAGATTTAGAACACTTTTCTGTGGAAAATGGTTAGTACATTCATGGCGCCACCGAGTGCTTCGTTTATTTGACAGAACAGAGGTCGATGTAGCAGGAAGAGAGCCACACTATAACTTTGCGCCTCAAAAAGGCATTAAAGTTGTCAAACTAAAGGGGGATGTAAAGCATCATGCCTATTATCAAATTGACGAATTTATTGCCAAAAGAAATACATATTCAACTCGATCTGCAGTAGCCTCCTATCAGCAAGGTAAGAAAGCGCCTTTATACAAGTTACTTATCAATCCATTTTGGAACTTCTTTCGCAACTACATTCTTTTAGCTGGTTTTTTAGATGGAATTCATGGATTGACTGTTTGTACACTCAATTCACAGTATATTTTCATGAAATATGCCAAGTTGAGAAATTTTTATTTTTTAGATAAACAAAAGCAAGACTAGTTATGTCATAATCAGTGCATAGCATTGACATGTAACCAGCTCATTAAAAAAATAAGCCAGATCAATATGAAGACAGTCCTCTTTTGTAAAAGACCCTATTCATTTAGCATTTTGCGTCCTATTCATAACGAGTCGATTCGTTTGGGAGATGATGTTATGTGGTATATCGATCCAGAGATCGTTGACCGTTTTCCTTTTAAAGAGGATAGCCATTACACCACTTCTTTACAGGAAATTTATGATTTTAAAAGTGATGCCATCTTTGTCCCAGGTAATGTGGTACCTCATTACTTAAGAGGGGTTAAAACTCAGATTTTTCATGGTTTAGCTGGAGAAAAGAAAGGTCATTTCAGAATTCGAAACTATTTTGACCTCTATCTAACTCAGGGACCTTATTTTACAAATCGTTTTAATGAATTGGCTAGTAAGCATGGTGATTTTGATGTAATGGAAACGGGTTGGTCTAAGCTAGACGACCTATTTCTTCAAAAAGAAAATTTCAATACAGAAAAAACAAATCTATTAGAGAAACATGAAGCGAAGGAGATTATTCTATACGCACCAACCTTTTCTCCCAGCTTAACATCTGCAGAAGTCTTATCTGACGAAATAATAGCTCTTTCTAAAAATAAGGACTACCTCATTATGGTTAAATTTCATGATCTCATGAATGAGAAAGTGAAAGCCTTATATCATGAAATAGCTAGATCAATTGAAAATATAGTCATCCTAGATGATCCTAATATCAGTAAGTATTTAATTCTATCTGACTTGATGATAAGTGACACCTCTTCTGTTGTCTATGAATTCTTACTTTTAGACAAGCCAGTTATCACATTTAAGTCATCATCTGATAATATAAAATGGACAAACATAGAGACTCCTGATATTTTGTGTGAAACAGTTGGCGCAGTTATGAATTCAGATATCAACCAGGAAGAAAGAAAGTGGATTATAAATAACTATCATCCTCTAAGAGATGGTAAGTCAGCCCAAAGAATGATAGAAGCAGTAAAACAATGGCTGAGTCATAATTCGGTTCCAGAAAAAAGAAAGCTATCATTTCTTCGTAAGTGGAAGGTGAATAAAAAATATGGCAAGGTTAAAAAATGATTAAGCTTTAATTCAGATATTAGTATTCTGGATACAAACAGAAAAAGTAGAAAACCAAATTATATAAACATGAAACGTATACTTGTTACTGGAGGTGCTGGATTCATTGGTTCACACCTATGTGATCGTCTTATAAAAGAAGGCAATGATGTGATTTGTCTCGACAATTATTTCACTGGTAGCAAGCGTAATATTGAGCACCTCCTATCACACCCGTACTTCGAGTTGGTTCGTCATGATGTGATTCAGCCCTATTTTGCAGAGGTCGATCAGATTTATAATTTGGCTTGTCCTGCATCCCCAATTCATTACCAATACAATCCTATAAAAACAACCAAAACCTCGGTTATGGGGGCTATCAATATGCTTGGTTTAGCCAAACGTATTAAGGCTCGTGTCCTACAAGCATCAACAAGTGAGGTTTATGGCGATCCTGAAATTCATCCACAAACAGAAGATTATTGGGGAAATGTGAATCCCATTGGCATCCGTTCATGTTACGACGAAGGAAAGCGCTGCGCAGAAACTTTGTTTATGGATTATCACAAGCAAAACCAGGTGGATATTAAAATCATGCGTATTTTTAATACCTATGGTCCAAATATGCACCCAAATGATGGACGGGTAGTTTCTAATTTCATCATGCAGGCTTTAAAAGATAAAGATATTACCATTTATGGTGATGGTTCACAAAGCAGAAGTTTCCAATATGTTGACGACTTGGTAGAAGGTGCGATTAGAATGATGAATTCACCCAAAGATTTCATTGGACCTGTTAATATTGGGAATCCTAATGAATTTACCATACTTGAATTGGCTCAAAAAGTGATCGAACTGACTCAATCAAAATCAAAAATCATCCATCAGGAATTACCTATGGACGACCCTTTGCAACGTCAACCAGATATCAGTCTCGCTAAAGAAAAACTGAATAATTGGGAGCCAAAAATCCAACTAGAGGAAGGCTTAACTAAGACTATTAGCTATTTTAGTAAACTAATCAAATCGGAATATTAATATCATTTTTTGTTTGTGTTCAAACAAAAAATAACATTCTTTCATATGTCAACAACCAATATTTTTGCAGTCTTTTATACAGAACAAATTTATTATCTACCACAATTTATTCCGGTAGCGAATGAATTAAAAAAAAGAAATTTTAAATATCTCTTCATTATAAAAGAGAGTGTCAAACGTGATATTTTCAATCAGAATGAAGACATTATAAAGATCTGTGAGAAAGAAAACATTCCTTTTCAAATTGGTACTTCTGGAATGGAAAATGTTGATATTGAATATCTGATAAGTGGCAACACGATACCCTCAATTGATATTTCTTATAAAAAATCGGTTTTCATAGCACATGGAATAGGGACAAAAACTGGCAATTTCTCTGAAGATAAAAACCTTTATGATATTCGATTTGTAGAAGGGGAATTTCGATTAAACAAACTCAAAGAATTATATCCTCAAAGTTCAACCTTATTAGATAATGTAGGATTCTCAAAACTAGATACCGTACTGGCCTACACCGACCAAGACATAATTGATCTAAAAAAACAGTATGCCTTAGATCCTCAGAAAAAGACCATTTTATACGCTCCAACTTTCTACCCCAGTTCCATAGAGAAAATGAGCGATAAGTTTCCAGAGGAATTCTCTGAGTATAATATTATTGTAAAAGCACACCACTTTACTTATTTACGAAAGAGATATAAAGCTCAGCGAAAAAAACTGAATAAATGGAAGCAATACAACAACGTGTATTTTGCTGAATTTGAAGACTATAACATTTCTCCATTTTATGCCATATCAGATATTCTGATCTCTGACGAATCCTCAGTCGTTTTTGAATTTGCTGCATTAAACAAGCCAGTGATCTTAAACAGATTCATTAAACTACGCTTAAGTTATCGTTTATTTGGAAAATACAAATTGAAAAAGAGAATGGAAAGCTCTATGGATCAATTTCGAAATATAGGTGAAAATGTCAACAAATATAAGCATCTTAAAAAAGTGGTTGACACAGAAATACAAAATCCTGAAAAACACAAAACCCGACGATCAGAATGCACGCACCAAATTATTGGCCCTGTTGATGGAAAAGTATCAGTCCGTATGGTTGATGTCTTAGAAAAAGAAGTAAACAAACAGGCATAAAATTTCTAACTAAATAATCAACACCAAGATTGTTTCAAAAACAATTTTGGTATTGCATCTATATACAAATTAATTAATATGAAGAATATTTGTGTTCTATTAGCTGGAGGAAATGGGAATCGTTTAGGAGGAGATCTACCAAAACAATTTATCAAAATAGCTGGTAAAACAATTATTGAGCACAGTATTGATATTTTTGAAAAATCAGAGCAAATCCACGAGATAGTAATAGTTATCAATCCCATGTATGTTCAACAAATCGAAAATATTGTAATCAAAAATCAATATAAAAAGGTTAAAAAAATTCTTCAGGGAGGAAAAGAAAGATCTGACTCTAGCTTGGCTGCAATTCATGCCTATGAACATGAACCAAATTCAGATCATTTTAATCTTATTTTTCACGATGCAGTAAGACCTTTCGTAAGTTTATCTATTATAGAAAATGTCGTATCGGCAATGAAAAAATATAATGCGGTTGATGTCGCTATACCTGCTACAGATACAATCATTGAAGTAGATAAGAATGACTTTATTGTAAATGTGCCAAAGCGTTCAAGTCTACGACAAGGTCAAACACCTCAAGCCTTCAAATTGTCAACGATTCGTGATGCTTATAAGTTAGCTGCAAATGATTCTGCCTTTACAACAACTGATGATTGTGGCGTGGTATTAAAATATTTACCACAAGAAAAAGTTTTTGTAGTAGAAGGTTCACAAAGTAATATCAAAGTAACTTATGAACTAGATCTCTTTATTGCAGATAAACTGTTCCAATTGAAGCACCTGGATTTTAATTCCCGAGAATTATTAGAAAATCAAAAGGAAACTTTAAAATCTAAAGTTATTGTAGTTTTTGGAGGTAGCTATGGCATTGGAAAAGACATTGTAAATATTTTCAATAAGATTGGAGCAAAAGTTTACTCCTTTAGTCGTACACACAACAATGTTAATGTTAAAGATAAAACTGCAGTAAATAAAGCTCTTGAATCTGTTTATAAAGAAAATAAAAAAATTGATTACGTTATAAATACCGCTGCAATTCTGAATAAGGAGCCATTAATGAACCTTGATACTGAAAGTATACAAGAAATAACTCAGGTTAACTATATAGGCATGATAAACGTGGCTACAGAAAGTTTTAAATACCTCAAGGAAACAAAAGGACAACTTCTTTTATTTACCTCAAGTTCATACACCAGAGGCCGTTCTTCATACAGTTTATATTCCTCTACAAAAGCAGCTGTTGTTAATTTTACACAAGCCATTGCCGAAGAATGGAAAGACTTTGGCATTAAAATAAACTGTATTAATCCAGAACGAACACAGACTCCAATGAGAATCAAAAACTTTGGTATCGAGCCGGAAGATAGTTTATTAAAATCAAGAGAAGTGGCTAAAGTATCTATTAGAACCTTATTAAGCGATTTCACAGGACAAATTATATATGTCAGAAAATAAGGATCTTACCATTCCAAGCTAATTCCATCTATAATCCAGAGGAACTTCATCCTTGAGAGCTGGACCAAAATCAATCCCCAGCTCTCTTAGTAAGGGGTATTTAGCTTTAACTTTTTTGTGAAATTCATCGAATTTTAATCTTTCACCTTTGCTCCACATTTGTTCCGATAAGGAAAATATCCTTGGGAAAACACGTCGGTCAATCAAATTCTCCTTCACAGACCAATCGGTCCACATACAACAACCCATACCTAAAACTAAATCATGAGGATCACTTAGGTCACTTGGATTTTGTTCGTAAGTGGTTTTCAGATCATAAGAGCCCTTCTTTTTGTACCTAAACCATGGTTTTATAGGATAGTTTAGATAGGTCCCATAATTAGTGTTACAAATGACCTGATGACCTCTTTTAACTGCTTGTTTTAATGCCTTATCCTTATAACTATTCCAATTCCACCATTGTATAACGACATTGTCTGGTAGCTCCATACCCTTTCGATGTAGAATA
This sequence comes from Ancylomarina euxina, assembly GCF_003863355.1. Taxonomy (GTDB): domain Bacteria; phylum Bacteroidota; class Bacteroidia; order Bacteroidales; family Marinifilaceae; genus Ancylomarina; species Ancylomarina euxinus. The sequence continues at coordinate 90,347 of NZ_QQWG01000007.1, forward strand.
TCACCCCAGAAAATCACTTTTCGTCCCTTCGTTTTCAAGTAATTTGCCAAGCGAGAAGAGAAATAGAGTTGAAGGTCATGGGTATTATTTAACTTTTCTTGCTTTATTCTTAATTGACAATCTGGGCATTTATCCCAATTATCTTTGGGTGCTTCATCACCACCTAAATGAATATATTCAGAAGGAAATAGCTCACAAACCTCATCAAGAATATCCTGAAGGAACTGATAAGTATCCTCCTTGCCACCGCAAAAAAGAGTTGATGAGAAACTCATTATATTTGCTGGAACTTCATTAAAACAAGACATCTCTGGATAAGCAGTCAAGGCTGCTTCAGAATGACCTGGCACATCAATTTCAGGGACTATCGTTATATGCAGTTTACTGGCAAATGCTACAATATCTTTTATTTCTTCTTGAGTATAATACCCCTGTTGCTCTTTCCCCTTAGCAACCTTTGAGCCAATTTTTGCTAATCTGGGATATTTCTTAATTTCAATCCTCCACCCTTGACCTTCAGTTAGATGCCAATGAAAAACATTCATTTTTAACATGGCCAGATGCTCCAGGTACTTTTTGATAAATTGAGGTTTTTGATATTGTCTGCCAGAGTCAAGCATAAAACTTCTCCAGTCATATTTAGGTTGATCCATCACCTCTAAACATTGAATTTTATAGTTGTTTAGTGTAAATGGAGCACCAGCCTGAACTTCTACTGGTAACAATTGAAGTAAAGTTTGAACACCATAAAAAAGGCCTTTTTCACTTATTGAACTGATATTGATCTGGGATTGAGAGACTCTTAACCAATACCCTTCCTCTCCCAAATGGTTATAAGTAATACTCTTAGCAAGGACAATATCTCCAGTATCTGATTCAACAAGTTTTATAAGAAAATATTTGTCTAATCTATCAGACAGATATTGAGCTGTTTCTATACAATCCTTTTCATAGGCCAGAACAATTTCCTTAGAAAATATAAAACTCGTCTTAAAAAGCTCTACTTCCATCGGTGTAGGTAAGATTTTTTGACCACAAACAACCTGATATAGAATAAGAAAAAACAGTGTGAACATTTTAGATTTCATAGGTGAGTTGCATTATTAGATCAATAAAACAATTCAAGAAATAAGCATAGATTTAACTACTTTATCATTTCTACTTCCCTTTAAGATACGAACAAATACTTATCAGTTCAAAGAAATCTTGATTACGATTGGTTCCTATTAAGCCTTATTGCAAAAAAATGAAAGCCTAAAAAAGGGGAATAATTCCCCCTTTCATATTAATACCAGATCTGGTTAATTACTATTTTCTTCTAATTTGGATTGACCCAAAAGTTATTGGCATCGGTTAGAAAATACATATCTCGAGATTTCCATTCTACTTTTTGGTTTAAGGCTCTATCATCAGGTTTGTATTCTGAAGGATAAAGCTCTACATATGTTTTTCTTAATTCAGAAGATTCATAAGATGATCTACTATCCAATGGTGTTGAAAATCGATACAAATTCTTAGTCATATATTCATAAAGATAGCGCTGCTCCCCACCATAATAAGCCTGATCATTCCAATGAAGTTTCTTATAAACCTTCATTGTTCTTTTATGAATTAAATTATCTCTAACCTCCTGAATACTGAGTGGTGTATTATTCTCATCCATCACATAAGCTTCAAAAGATGCATCCATCCAAAGCCATTTGTTATATTGATTTGAATAAACCACATTTATCACATGACAATCACTAAAACGTTCGCCCTTTGGCATACAGGTTACAAATCGTGACTTAAAGCCCATTGCAAGGTAAACCTCATTTAGAATTGTTGACATCATCCTACAATTCACACCTCTCTTCTCTTTTTCACAAATTGAAATCAAGGCTTCGGCTGATTTTTTTCCCGAGTAATTCGAATTTCCATCATGTCTTACAGTATGGTTAACCCAAGACATTAGCTTTACAATTTTCGAGAATTCATCCCCTTCACCTGCTACTGAATCAAGCTTATATTTCAATCTCAAGTCTGAAAGTTCATCTGCATTCTGATAGGTGAATTTAGGTGGGGTCATTTTTACTTTCGAATAGCTTGAAGTTTGTAGAAAAAGCTTGTGATCGCCAACCAGTCTGAATAGCTTCAAGAGTTCTTTAAATTTGGCTTCATCTCTAATATTATCCAAATCACTATCCTTAAGGATATGATAGTAGTTCTTATTACCATGCTGGTAATTCAATTCTAAAAATTCCAGAGCCTTCTCTTTATTGTCTATCAAAGAATAGGCACAAGTGAGGTTATACGACACACTCTGTGCAATCCACTCTTTCCTTCTTTTCTCAGATTCATCAAGCTTTGTGAATGCCTCATAAACCGGCAACATAGATTCTATAGCTTTAGTGTAGTTCTTAGCTGACCAGGCTTCCTTTCTAAGCATCTCGCTTTCCTGGTAAAGTTTATTAACATCAAGATCTTGTCCTTTTGTAAGGTTAATCAGGCTAAAAAGGCAAAGGATTAACAAAATGTGTTTTCTCATTGTTTGGGGTATTATTTAATATTGGGTTATTTAGTTTATTGTTCTTTTATCCACTCATAAACAGGATCTACGCCCTTCATATAGTCTTCAAAACTTGTTTCGACACGCACATCTGGGACGATGGTGTTGATATCCTCATCCGTTTCTTTAAAGTACTTTGTAGAATAGGTCACATTTAGTTTAGAATGCGGTAGGTCGAATGATCTAATTTCTCCAAAATGATTTGGCTTTCCACTGGTTTCTTCTCCTATTAAAATCACTTCTGTCTGATTTTTAAAATCCATAGCGTTGATGATAGCCGAAGAGAATGTCTTTCTTCCTATCACAACGTAAAGTTTACCTTTTGAGTTGATCTTTTTAATAAGGGCAAGCTTTTCACAAACTCGGTTCCCTGAGCAGAGCTACCTCCACCATTAAAGCGCATATCGAAAACAAATTGCTTAATAGGCTTCTCTTTTATCGTTTGAAATATTTTGTTCTCAAACTCAGTAAACGATGGGAACTTCTTAGCCGTTTTGCGATGACCAAATTTATTCATCAGCTCACGACTCGCACATTTATTATACTGAATATAATAGATACTATCCTTTTCAATATATTTCTGGATAAAGACCTCGCGCTGATGTTGCAAACAATAAGGCTTGGTATTAGGCATCAATGCTTGCTGGTTCTCCTTCGTTATTCTTTCTAACTGAATTGTAGATTTCAAATAAGAAGCATTATCATCCTCTAATCCGAGTTCATAAACACCATTATTTGCAAATCCAAAAAATTCCAACAAAGCTCCATTATTCAAAAGCTTTGGTACAAACATCTTCGACATTGCGCTATTGTCAACTGAAAACAACGTTTCCAGACTATCACAAATTTGACCAATAGGAAAATCGTTTATACTTGTTAATTTCTTCCCTAATATTAATGTGTTCTTTAGAGATGTAGCTAGAATATATATGCCATTCTTAAACCAATATAACTCTAATGGCAAGCTCTTTTCTTGATCAAATAGCTTAGAGAATTCAACATGAGTATGTGAATCACCAAAACTAGCTATCACCTGCTGTATAGATAAGATAATTTCAAAATCATTTAGCTGATTAATTTTTGAAATTACCTTATTTAAATCTGTCTCGAATTCCTTTTGGTTTCGAACAGTAAAAAGGTCTTTATGATTTTTAGGTAGCTCTTCTTTTAAAAACTCAATATCTGCTTTCCAATCAATCTCGCTTTTTTGAGAAAAAACTAAGCTTGATACAAGCACTAATAGGATGGTAATGTATTTCTTCATTTAAATGTATAATATAAATTTATCCTTAATCAGGATTTAAAACAGAATAGTAAACACAATGATTAAGCAAGCCATCATCATCATGAAAACAAAGACATCTCGCTGCGACTTTTTATAATGATCAGCCACCAATAAGCCACTTAATAAAAGTAAGCTATCATCAGTAGTTGAATTGATATAACCTTTGCTTGAGGACTTAGAATAGTCAATAAGTTCGCCTTCAGTTCCTATCAATTGCCAAGAGTTTTGGAAAAGGCTATCGAAATTAAAATGCAGCACTCTCTTATCAACAGATAAGATAGCTCTTGATCGCCATTCGTCGTAGCTTATTACTGCCAAGCTCTTATAAGTTAATCCATCGTAAACAATCGTGTTTTTCTTTATAAAACCCGATGACTTAAAACAATAGACCTTCCCTTTTATCTCTCCATTTGCAGATTGTGATAGAGAATCCCTTTTGAGATAGCCACACAACTTTTGTTCTTTAAAGAGCGTATAAGCGCTAGAGAAAGTGCCCTTCTCCCAACTTAGTTCCGTATTCATAGGCTTATTTTTTCTTTACTCTAAATATTTCTCTCACCAAATTGAAGAGACCAATGACAAAGAAAAAAGCAGCAACAAATGAGACCAATTCCTCATCTAACTCAATTGGACTATCAGCCATTGAAAAATATAAGAGGAATGATGTTAGTAGTAATAAAAATGATATGAATATTGACTTTCCTTTTGTCATGATTTCAGTTTTATTGAATGAAATATCTCACTATTTTAATCTAGATATTCACGCTATTCATCTCAGCAATTTCGTCTAACTGCTTGGATAAAGCTATGGCTTCGTTGATCACCTCATCTGGATAATTATTTATTTGAAGGATTCTGATGGCATTTCGATTCTTCAATCGTCCTTCTTTTAGTTTATAATCAAAGTCAATCTGTCTATTAGTAATTATCTCGCTGAAATGATACAGTTCATAGTCATCCTCAAGCATATCGGTTAGCTCAATATCGTGGGTCGATACAAATACGATATTCTTATTTTTCGAAAGCGATGAAAGAACGGCTTTCCCTGCTGAAATTCGCTCAACCGTATTAGTGCCTTTAAAAATCTCGTCAAGGAGAAATAGGTTTGGTGTTACACTTTCACTATAATCAATCATCTCCTTTATCGTCAAAACCTCCTCGAAATAATAACTCTTATCATTCATTAAATCGTCGCTAATACGGATTGCTGAATAGATTCGAGCTCTTGGCATACACATACATTTCGCAAAACATGTGTTCATGGTTAATCCCGTTATCAAGTTTAGCCCCATGGTTCGGATAAAAGATGTTTTCCCCGACATATTTGAACCCGTCAATAAGATGGATTTATCTTTTACCGCAATACTGTTGGTCACACAGCCATCTATTAAAGGGTGATAGATATCTGTGCCCGATATGTCAGTTTCGTTGTTGTTTATCGTAGGGATACAATAGGACTCCAAGCCATGACGTAAGGACGCAATCGAAATTAATGAATCAATATATCCAACAAAAGAGAAGACTTCTTCTATCTCCTCACGCTTGGTATTGAGGCGCTTTAAAACACCAAATAACAATAAGGGTTCCAGAAGGAAAGTTGTTTTTAATAGTTCGAGAATTGCCCAAAATGCTGCTTCGAAGTCGCCTTGTATTTTTGCTTCGAGCTGAAAAAAAGACATTCTACTCCGTACCTGATTAATCACTTGAATGGCATCATTCAATTCTGGATTTATTTCTTTAAAACTATCCTCATTGTGCAGTTGATTTGCAATATGATTCAAGCTTAGCAGTTGAGGGATAGAATCCACGTACTGATAGAGGTTTCTCTTATTCCAATAATGAATGCCGAGATTAACAATAAAAACAGGAGTCAAAAGAAGAAAGAGTTCGGGTCTGAATGGAAGCAATAGAATAGTTAGCAAACTTGTAAAAGACAAGAGGGGAACTGCAAAAAACCATTTAGGTGCTTTTAAGTGTTCTTCCTGAAATATGGAGGGTAAGTAATAAACATTGTCCTTTTGAAGCTTTTCAAGAAGCATCTGAGTTTTCACCCTAAAATCGATATCATCAGTCAGCTCACCAATCAATTTTTCGTTTAAGTCAGTAGTCATTGAATCTGATGGCATGCAGCGCAGAGTCTGATACAAATACTGCTGCCCTACTTTAGAAGAGGTTCTATCGACAAACATGAATAGTTCTTCAAAATCTAAATCGTTGCAGGTTTTATCAGACAAAACATGAAAGGATTTTGCATTATTCTTATTCTTAAAGTACTTCGAGATCATCTCAAAACAGAAAGATTCATCTTTCTCTTTTCCAAAGGATACTTTTAGTCTTTCAATGTCTTTTTTCTTTCGCTTAAAAATCATGTTTACTAAACCCTTTTATGATTAAGGTAATAGCCTGATATATGAGGCTTGCCCATCTGATTTATGTCTAAATATCTTATTGTTAATGATCAAATTTAACAATTACAGGAAGTAAACAGTATTTATAAAACATGTAAAATTAAATATGCAAGCAAAATAGAAAGACTCTACATAACAAATATTTCTACTCTATTTCAAAAGAAGTCCCGAAAACATGAGGAAGGAAGAAAAGTTAATCAATTTGTTTCCACACTAGGATATTAGGCACCTTCAAAAGTCTAAGACAAAAAAATCCGATCCACTTGCGTGAATCGGATTTTTCAATTAGATATTGTAAGATGGCTTATTTCAAACCTCTCTTCTTCAATAAAGGCTCGATACTTGGCTCAGCACCTCTAAAGCGCTTGTAAAGTACCATTGGATCTTCTGTTCCACCTTTAGACAATACATTGTCGCGGAATGCTTTTGCAGTAGCCTGGTCAAATAAAGATGTCTCGTTAAAAGCCTCGAAAGCATCAGAATCAAGTACACCAGCCCAAATGTAAGCATAGTAACCTGCAGAGTAACCTACAGGACTAGAAAAAATATGGTTGAAATAAGTAGAACGGTATCTTGAATAGATCTCTGGAATCAATCCCATTCCCTCAAGGTAGTTCTTCTCAAAAGTCATTACATCTTCAGTTAATGGCTCAGTTAAAGTATGGTAGTTCATATCAAGCAACGAAGCAGCAAGATACTCAACAGTACCAAAACCTTGGTTGAATTTACCGGCAGCTTGAATCTTCTTAACCAACTCAGCAGGAATCACCTCACCTGTTTTGTAATGCTTCGCATAAAGTGCTAACATTTCTGGCTCGAAACACCAGTTTTCCATCACCTGAGATGGTAATTCAACAAAGTCACGTGATACTGAAGTACCTGACAATTGATTGTAACGACACTTAGAGAAAAATCCGTGAAGTGCGTGACCAAACTCGTGGAATAAAGTCTCAACCTCATCAGGACTAATCAAAGCTGGTCCGTCGCCTACTGGCTTGGTGAAGTTACAGATATTCATGATAATTGGCGTAATCTCTTTGTCAGTACCTAAGCCTGATTGCTTACGGAATGAATCCATCCAAGCACCACCACGCTTCGAAGCACGAGGGTGGTAATCCAAGTAGAAAATACCGATATGTGTTCCATCAGCTTCCTGTAGCTCCCAAGTTTGACACTCTTCGTGGAATTTAGCAATATCTTTACGCTCAACAAACTTGACACCCCAAAGCTTTGTAGCCAAAGCAAAAGCTCCATCACGTACATTGTTTATCTCAAAGTAAGGACGTAATTCTTCTTCATCCAAAGCATACTTGGCTTTCTTCACTTTGTCAGAATAGTACCACCAGTCCCAAGAAGCCAACTTAAATTTGCCACCTTCTTTGTTAATCATTTTCTGTAATTCAACTGCTTCTTTCTTTGCGTTTGGCAATGCAGCATCCCAAAGCTTGTTCAAAAGCTCAAGAGCTTTCTCTGGAGTCTTAGCCATGTTCTTATCAAGAACGTAAGCCGCGTGGTTTTTAAATCCGAACAACTTAGCTCTCTCGATTCTTAGGTTGGCAATCTCCTGAGCATTCTTCTTGTTATCAAACTCGTTGTTGTTGTTACCACGGTTTACGTATCCCATATACAATTTCTCTCTCAAGTCACGCTTGTCAGAGTATTGTAAGAAAGGAAGCATAGATGGCTTATCTAAACCAAACATCCATTTGCCTTCTTTACCAGCAGCAGTTGCTTTTTCAGCAGCAGCACCAATAACAGACTCAGGCAAACCAGCAAGGTCTTCTTTATTGTCGATTACCAACTCGAAACCATTAGTTTCAGCCAATACATTATCGCCAAATGCCATCGTTAGTAAAGCTAATTTACCATCAATCTCACGAAGTTTTGCTTTCTTGTCTGCATCAAGATTAGCACCACTACGTACAAATCCTTCGTACATTTTCTCTAACAAAGTATTCTGCTCAACAGAAAGCTTCAAATCATCTTTCTTATCGTAAACCGTTTTAATTCTCTTGAATAGGTTTTCGTTAAGGCTAATATCAGCACTATGCTTAGTCTCTAAAGGTGATAATTCCTTAGCCAGTTTTGCAATGGAATCGTTGTTGTTAAATCCTTTTTGTGCATAAAAGACATTGCTCACCTTAGACAATAATTCGCCTGTTTTTTCGAAAGCTTCAATTGTGTTTGCAAAAGTAGGCTCCTTAGTGCTGTTAGCAATAGCCAAAACTTCAGCTTGCTCTTGCTTCATTCCCTCAAGGAAAGCTGGCTTGTAGTGTTCAAATTTAATTTTATCAAACGGTGCTGTTTGATATGGTGTGTTGTACTCAGCGAAAAACGGGTTCCCGTTAGCCTCAGTTTTTTCACACTTGTCGCAATTGCATGAGCTTAGTAAAACACTCGCTGCAAATAATGAAAGAAATGTTCTTTTCACCTTGTGTTTGTTTTATGTTAGTAATGGTTCTTTTCTAGTTGGCTAAAATACTAAAAAGGCTATATTAAACCATGGCAAAGCCCAATTACTAAACATGTTTATACAGCATAATGATCTGATCGTATTTTTTACGAGATTAACGTCTCAATCATCTACAAATACATTTTGGTAATTCTATCCTACATCCACTTCTTATTTGAGTTCTCAATTTTATAAAGTATTTGATCTTTCATGAGTAAAGCCTCGTCATAATTGATATAGTCAATTCTTACAGCAGAACCAGCCATTCCAAGAATAAGACTCCCTGTTCCATTTCTTCTCTGAAAAAAGGTCCGTTTTAGATGCACCGTCTGGATCTTATAAACTTCAATAATACTATAATCCTTAGCAATCATTCCTGAGTGTACCTGAAGGAAATCATGACTCATATGGTAGCTTCTTCTCTGATAAATTTGATAGGCTATACCTGCTGCTATAAATGGAACAAGAATCTCTAGGTACCACACCCAATCAAACTCAAAGCCCAAAGCTATAATCGGGATACTCATAAGCAAACAAGAGAATCTAAAATAACGGTAGAGAAAAATTTTATGTGGTTTTAAATCTATTGTCGATTGGGCAAAAGGATCCTCATAGATCTTGTTGCAAAGCTCATTAAATTTTTGATCATCACAACCCGGAATCGAAACCTTATCTTTATCCTTACTCACCTCAACACTATTGGCCTGAACCAATTGTATATCAGAGATACTCAACCATTTCTGTATCGGATTTATTGAACGTTTAAGTCTTTGAATCTTAGAAAAAGGGATGGTGATATTCTTACGTTTCAGTAATCCAGATTGCAAACTAAAAGCATTGCCAAAAGATTTCATATTGAAATCGTAATAACGTAAAAAGACCTCTGCCATTGAAATAATCAAGCTAACAAGAAGAACAAAGATAATCAAGCCTGCTATAGCTAAGCTACTTGAATGTTGTAGGAAACTTTCCGTTTTATCAGCAGCAAGATTAACTTCGCTCTCAAATAAATCTTTAAGCTGATAGTAGATATTATTTCCGAAAGCTAAAATAATCAGTAAGCCTCTTAAATGGTTTTTTGCAATACTGATACGTAATAAATCTTTAAAAGATAATTGAAGAACGGTTTTCTTTTCGTCAAGACTCTCAACATTAGCTTGGGTTTCTTCAGAATTAGAACGGTCCTCTTTATAGCTAGCGAGCTGCTCTTTCAAAGCTTCAGCAATTTCCCTGCTTATGGCATAAATAGACACTTCTTTCTTTTTAGACCCAGCAGAATCAACTTCTAACTGTACTACACCTAATACTTGCTGAATAAGGTTTTGTCTTAAATTTATCGAAACAATTTTCTCAAAAGGTATGGCAATAACCACACGTTTTAAATAACCTTTACGTAGCACAAACTCCTTGTCTTTAATTAAAAAGTAGAAGTTATACCAAGTCAAAATTGAATGTGCGATTATGACTATTACCAGAAACGAAAAACCAATAAGCCACTTAGGTTCCATCATTTTCGATGCATTCCCCTTAAACACATAAAGTAAGAGTAAGGGCCAAAATATCCTAATGACTTTCTGCACACTCATAAACAAGAAAAAGAGCATCCCTATAACCGATTGACGTTGTTCAGTGTCAAATGAGTGTTTATGCATCTTGAGTCACCTTTGATGTAATTACTTGTTTAATATCTTCTGCCATTTCCAGTGAGATCCCTTTTAAAGATAAGTCGTGTGCCGAATTCCCAGCCGTATAAATCTTCAAAACAGCAATATTCAAAGCTTTTGATATAAATCCTTGTCTGATTTCTACGTGTTGAATTCTGTTAAAGGGAACACTAATGACTTTATGCGTTAAATAACCCGTTCTATAATGTAAATCCCTTTGTCGAATGGCGTATCCCTTATTAGGAAACCCAAGTTGAATAAATGAAAACTTTATCAACGATAAAAGCAGCCATGCAATTAAAGCCGCACCAAACCACATAAAATCAATATCGTCAAACTTAAAATATGCAACCGTAAGTAAAACAATTAATAAAGCAAAGAAAATTGCCCATTGTATATTTATTACACGTTTATATCTGGGTAATAGATTCGTGAATTCTATTGTCTCACTTTTAGGTAGATCTGCGATCCAAATTTGATTATTCTCTTCTTGCATGATTTTCTCTAGTATTTTATAAGCGAATCAAAATCAGCTCAATTTATGATGACTTGTTTGAATCCGAAAGGTATTATTTTTTTCATTAAATACGGAGCTCATATTAGCCGATCATAATAAAGAGAATAAATGATCGAATAAAGTCAAGCTAATTTCAAATAACATATTTCATAAGAGATAATAAGACCAAATTATAAACACCTGCGAGACGCAAAATTGCTATATTTGTGTCTACTATTACCATTTTTTTTTAACCACAACTGGATCTCATCCAGACTATACAACGATTACCCCTATGAATACATTTGGAAGAATTTTCAAAATCAGCATATTCGGAGAATCTCACGGCAAAGGTGTCGGTATAACTATTGATGGCTGTCCATCGGGCATTGCCCTCACCGAAGAAGATTTATTACCTGATTTGAGTCGACGTAAGTCAGGCGCTAAAGGCACAACACCTCGTATCGAAAAAGATTTACCAAGCATTCTAAGTGGAACCTTTAAAGGTAAAACGACAGGTGCTCCTATCATTATTCTATTTCATAATACGAATACACAATCGAAAGATTATAGCAATTTGCTTGATACACCTCGTCCAGGTCACGCCGATTTCGTGGCTCAACACAAGTTTGGTAGAAATAATGATTACACAGGAGGTGGACATTTCTCTGGACGTATCACCCTAGGTTTAGTTGTAGCAGGCACGGTTGCCAAAAAGATTCTTGGAGATGTCAATATCGAAGCGAACTTGACTGAGATTGGTGGTTCAACTAATTTCGATACCGCTTTGGATAAAGCGATAAAAAACCATGACTCTATTGGTGGTATTGTGGAGTGTAAGGCAAGTAACCTGCCTATCGGGTTAGGAGAACCATTCTTCGATTCTGTTGAGTCGATGATTTCACACTTAATTTTTGCGATTCCTGCTACCAAAGGAATCGAGTTCGGTTCAGGTTTCGAAGCGGCTAAAATGACTGGATCGGAGCATAACGACAACATTCTTTCTTCTGATGGAAAGACTGAAACCAATCATGCTGCCGGAATCAATGGTGGCATTACCAATGGAAACGAGATTGTATTTAGAGTAGCCATCAAACCAACTTCATCAATTGGTGTGAGTCAGAAAACCATGAATATTTCAACTTCTGAAATGGAAGATCTCTTAATTGAAGGACGACACGATGCATGCATTGCCCTTCGAGTACCAGTGATTGTTGAAGCTGTCACTGCAATTGCTTTAGCGGATCTCAAAATGCTTGATAAAGCCAGACGATAAGCATAAAAATTTTAGACACAGATAAAATAAGATTCTATATGATCTATCTACTAAAATCCTAAATCATCATTTTAATCTGCGTCAAGAATTAAAAAGAGGATATCAAACTAAATTGATATCCTCTTTTATCATATTATTAAAATCTCAAATTTGAGATCAAAATTTATTTAGTTCATGCAACACTGCTTGAATTTTTTGCCTGATCCACATATACAAGGATCATTTCGTCCAACTTTCTTATCACTGTGAATTGGTGCTTCTGATTGAGAGAAGATAGCTTCCATTTGTTGGTAATGGTTTTTCCACTCCACATCGCGCATTTCACAAAAAGCAAGGCCTTTTTCGAATTCAGTCACTCGTCCTTCCATTACATCAATATAAAACTGTAACTCTATGGCTGTGTGTTTGCCTTCAAATTTAGGTAACATTCTCTTAAACTTTTCCAGGGTACCTTCGTGTTGAATATCACCAAGAATTCTGATATAATGATCCAACCATTGAAAGTTATCCAAATCCAGAATAGCGAATATGCGGTCGAATTGTTCATCAGTTGCATAATACAAAGCCTCGAAACTAAAAATATAAGGTGTTTTGCTTTCCTTATCGATATTTCCCTCTATATATTCCAACACCTTATTCACAAACTCAGTCGGATACTGCTTCGCCATCTTTCCCACCAAATAAACAGCTTGCTCATTCATCAAATCCCAATCCTCTTCTACACTGAATAGGTTCAATAAATCATCAGCATAATCCAGATGCAAGTGTTTTTCTGCCACAACAGCGTACCAAAGTGGTGCGGGTAGCATAATCCTCAATTCATCAGAATAATATACTTTTCCATTATAGGCATTCTCAAAAGCATATTTCAATTTCTTTATAAGTCCTTCAGTCGAATCTAAATTTCTAAGATGATCGATAGCCTCATAAGGTATGCCTTGCGCCTTGGTATCGATTGTATTATAAGCTTGTTCGGTAGATCTAATCATAATTTGATATTTGCCACAAAGATATATTTTTTGAAGCTAAAATAGATCATTAAACCTTTGAATAAAGGAAATAATCATCTCTCTTTTTTAAGGTCAAAGCCTACTATTTCTAATGGTTCTATGATTAATTTCTTTCGTTTTTGAGTTTGCTTCTTTATATTTACGCTCCCCTAACACAAAAAGAAAAAATGACAAGAATTTTATATTACCTAATAATAAAACCGCTTTCACTACTTCCTCTTGGAATCTTGTATCTAATATCGGATCTCTTATTTTTAGTCTGTTATTATTTATTATCCTATAGAAAGCCCATCGTATTATCGAATATAAACGCTTCTTTCCCAGAAAAAAGCGAGGCAGAAATAAAGCAAATCACTAAGACTTTTTATCACTTCTTCTGCGATTTTATAGTTGAGAGTCTTAAATGTTTTAGCATTAGCGAAAAGCAAGCTCTAGAGCGCTGCAAGATTCTAAATCCAGAGATTCTGGATGAGTTTTATAAAAAAAATAAAAGTATTGTTATGGCCTCTGGTCATTATAATAACTGGGAAATGGCAGCAGCCTGCTTAAACCTGACTCTCAAGCATCAAGCTGCAGCCCTTTACAAACCACTAAGCAACAAGTTTTTCAACAAAAAATTCTTAGAATCCAGATCAAAATTTGGTATAGAATTGATTCCTAAGCAAGAAGGGAAAAACTATTTTCAGAATAATGCTAATCGGAATTTGATTGTTGGTTTTGGTTGCGATCAATGTCCTAAAAAATCGAATAAAAATCTGTTTTGGACAAAGTTTTTAAATCAAGATACAGCCATCATGTTTGGCACTGAAAAATATGCCGTTGAGTTTGACTACGCCGTTATATTTATGAATATGACAAGAACCAAGCGTGGCTATTATGAGATTGAATTTGAAATCATAGAAGAAAATCCACGTTCAACAGCTTATGGTGAAATCAGTAAGAAACACACGCAGCTTCTTGAAAAACAGATCAAGCGAGATCCTGCCTACTGGTTATGGACACATAAGCGTTGGAAACTCAAAAGAGATCCGAGCGAAATACTTCATTAAAAAACAGAAAGGCTATTAGAATACTGAATTCTAATAGCCTTTTTATTATTCATTTTTATAGAACTAAGCCGGTAGCTTATAAAAGATCTTATTCACCATCTTCCAATTTCCTTCAAACTTATAAAGCGATATATAATCGATATACGTTAACTTCTCACCTACATAAAATTCGATTTTTGCCACAGCGGCAGTTCCTGTAATGTCTATCGACAAAAATTGTATTGAGATTGGATTCTCTTTCCTTGGCAACTTCCCTTCTTTCAATTTCATCTCAGTCTTCTCCTTCCATTGAGCAATAGGGAGCTCCCACATTTTATCGCCCTCACCTATTCCCAAAAGAACAAAACCAGGATGAATGCCTTGATCAATTTTAGCAAGATTACCTTCATTTTGTAAACCTTCTACATAAGAGGTTTGTATCACATTTTTGATAGCTTGTTTTTCGACTTCTATATCTTGAGCGAATGCCATATTGATAACTAGAAGCATTACGAATAGTGTTGTAATTTTTTTCATTGATCAGTTTTTAGCGTAATAAAGATCTAATATACAACATTGTTAAATAAAATCCATCAGAGAAAAAAAAAGACTACCTCTTTCGAGATAGTCTTTCCTAAATATATATTTGAGCTTTATTAAAGCGCAGTAACAATTCGTTGAGTATCCTTAGCAATAACTAATTCTTCATTAGTTGTTACAATCATACACTTCACTTTTGAATCTTCAGTAGAAATGATCGCATCTTTTCCACGAAGACCTTTATTCTTTTCGAAATCGAAATCTAATCCGAAGTAACCGAAATTACCAGCAATCTTCTCACGAGAAACAGCATCGTTCTCACCAATACCACCAGTGAAAAGAACTAAATCAACACCACCCATTGAAGCTGTATAAGAACCTACAAAACGCTTCACACGGTATGCGAACATATCCAAAGCCAATTGAGCTCTCTCGTTTCCTTCTGCAGCAGCATCTTCAAGGTCTCTCATATCAGATGAGATACCAGAAATACCAGCTAATCCAGATTCCTTATTAATCAAGTTATTAGTTTCCTGGATAGATAAATCTTTCTTCTCAGCGATATATAATAAAGCACCAAGGTCAAGATTACCAGTACGAGTTCCCATTAAAAGACCTTCGTTTGGAGTGAATCCCATTGAAGTCTCGATAGACTTACCACCGTCGATAGCACAAACAGAAGCACCATTACCCAAGTGACAAGAAACGATTTTCTTATCTTCGATATTCCATCCTAAGATTTCACATGCTTTGTTTGCTACAAATTTGTGAGATGTTCCGTGGAAACCGTATTTACGAACTTTCAAAGTCTCATAGCAATCGTATGGTAAACCATACATGAAAGCTTCTTTTGGAAGTGTTTGGTGGAAAGAAGTGTCAAATACAGCAACCTGTGGCAAACCTGGCAATAACTTCTCAATAGCTAAGATACCTTCTAGGTTAGCAGGATTATGAAGTGGAGCCAATTCGCAACATGCTTTTATATTTGCTTTTGCTTCTTCAGTAATAAAAGCAGAATCCTGGAAATATTCACCACCGTGAGCCACACGATGACCCGCAGCGTTAATTTCCTTAATGTCAGAGATTACACCATGATCAGCATCAACTAAAGCAGCAAGCACTAGGTTAATACCAACAGAATGGTTAGGAATATCTTGAACAGTTTTGAACTTATCTTTTCCCTCAGGCTTGTGAGTTAACACACCATTTTCAAGACCGATACGCTCAACTAGACCAGAAGCTAAAAGAGTTGCTTCCTCGCCCATGTTCAAAATTTGATACTTCAATGAAGAACTTCCGCAATTTAAAACTAATACGTTCATTAGAATTTGTTTATTATTTGTTTTGATTAAGTTTCTTTTTCTGATTTCTCAGATTACATCCCTGCAGCTTGATTTGCAGTAATAGCTACCAAGTTAACGATATCACTAACTGAACAACCTCTAGAAAGGTCGTTGATTGGAGCAGCCATACCTTGTAATACTGGACCAACAGCTTCAGCACCAGCTAAACGTTGTACCAACTTATAAGCAATATTTCCAACCTCAAGAGTAGGGAATACTAATACATTTGCTCTACCTGCAACTTCAGAATTTGGAGCCTTACTAGCACCAATTGCCTCAA
Organism: Ancylomarina euxina; assembly: GCF_003863355.1. GTDB lineage: Bacteria > Bacteroidota > Bacteroidia > Bacteroidales > Marinifilaceae > Ancylomarina > Ancylomarina euxinus. The sequence continues at coordinate 106,677 of NZ_QQWG01000007.1, forward strand.
CAATAGCAGCATCAGCCTGCATCTCACCATCAATTAAGAATTCTGGAGCCATCTCTTTAGCTAAACGAGTTGCTTCAACCACCTTGTCAACCATTTCGTGCTTTGCTGATCCCATAGTAGAGAAACTCAACATAGCTACACGAGGTTCCATATTAGCAATAGCTTTTGTTGTTCTAGCAGTAGCTACAGCTATTTCAGCTAATTCGCTTGCAGTAGGATTTGGATGAACAGCACAGTCAGCAACAACCAACATACCATTATCCCCAAAAGTTTTATCTTTTAAGATCAAGATAAAAGCACCTGAAACAACCGAACAACCAGGCATTGTTTTCACAATCTGAAAAGCTGGACGTAACACGTCTCCTGTAGAATTCAATGCTCCCGCAACTTCACCGTCAGCATCACCTGCTTTAATCATTAAGGTAGCCAAATACAGAGGATCTTTAACAAGCCCCATCGCTTGTTCCATAGTCATCCCTTTCTTCTTACGAAGTTCAAACAAAATCTCAGCATAAGCTTCCATCTTATCATGATTTTCAGGATCGATGATAATCGCTTTAGAGATATTCTCTAAATTCAATCTGTCAGCTTCTGATTTGATTGTTTCTGGGTTTCCAATCAAAATAATCTGTGCAATTTTTTCATTCAAAAGGATGTCTGCAGCTTGCAATGTTCTTTCCTCGGTTCCTTCAGGAAGAACAATTTTCTTGTTATGCAGCTTTGCATTCTCCTTAATCTTTTGCAATAAATCCATTGTGAGTCAGTAATTTATGTGTTTTTGTAATCTCGACATTGCGAAATTAGATATAAATGAGCAAAATGCATTTCTAATACGTCCATTTTAACACATTTTAATCTGTATTAATATTGATTCTCGATAAGAAGAAATTTTAATACCTTAGTGTGGGATTTAGCTAGAATATCTATATCGTTAAATATTAATTCAGCTATCGTACAAAGCTACCCCCATCAAAACATTCGCATCCTTTAAAATTGAAATATATTCATGCAAACATCAGATAAATTCCAAGTCTTTTCAGAATCTTTCGAAGGTGAATTTCATAGAGATCAGAGTACTCGTTTATTCTATGCAACCGATGCTTCTGCCTATAAAGTTTTACCACTTGCTGTAGCCTATCCTAAAAATGATTCCGATATCAAGAAACTGATACAATTTGCAAACAGGGAGAAGCTTTCACTAATTCCAAGAGCTGCCGGAACGTCTTTGGCTGGTCAGGTGGTTGGAGATGGCATTGTAGTTGATATTTCTCGACATTTCACAAAAATTATTGAGTTAAGTATAGAAGAAAAGTGGGTTCGCGTTCAACCAGGCGTTATTCTCGACGAGCTTAACCTTTACTTAAAAGAATTCAATTTATTTTTTGGCCCAGAAACCTCCACTGCTTCCCGGTGTATGATGGGTGGCATGCTTGGCAATAACTCTTGCGGATCTCACTCCTTAATATATGGAAGTACACGTGACCATACTCTGGAAGTTAAAACCCTACTGAGCGATGGCTCTCAAGTTCGTTTTTCGGCATTAAGCGATACGGAGTTTCATGAGAAATGCAGAAGCAAGCAACTTAAACCAAGTCTGGAAACAAAGATCTATCAACATATACGTGAAAGTCTGGAAAAGCCAGAGATACAAAATGCTATTCGTCAGGAATTCCCTGACACAAAAAACCACAGACGAAATACAGGTTATGCTCTGGATTTACTTCTGGACACAACGCTATTTGATTCGCCATACAAAATATTCAATTTTTGCAATCTCCTTGCTGGTTCAGAAGGAACTCTGGCTTTCACAACGGAGATTAAGCTCAGCTTGGTGCCTACTCCACCCAAAGAACAAGCCCTGATTTGCGCGCACTATTCTTCGCTTGAAGATGCTATGCAAGGCAATTTAATTGCATTAAAATACAAACCAGGTGCTGTTGAGTTAATGGATGATACCATTTTGAAACTTTCCGAAGGAAATAGTCTGCAAGCTCAAAATCGATTCTTTATAAAGGATCAACCTGGAGCCATACTCATCATTGAATTTGCTCGTGAAACTCAAGATGAGATCAATGAAATTGCAAGAGCCATGGAGGCTGAGTTCAAACAAAATCAATTAGGTTATCACTACCCTATTGTAACAGGCACTGATAACATTAAGCGTGTCTGGGACCTTAGAAAATCGGCTTTGGGTGTTCTTTCAAACCTTCAGGGCGATGCCAAACCTGTTTCTGTAATCGAAGATACATCCGTCTTACCAGAGGTTTTACCCGATTATATCGCAGAATTTAAAGGTCTATTAGAAAAGCACGACCTTTCATGTGTTTTCCATGCCCATATTGGTTCTGGTGAAATTCATCTGAGACCCATCCTTGACCTGAAAAAAGATATTGACAGAGACAAATTTCACAGCATTGCATTAGAAACAGCCAAACTTGTTAAAAAATACAAAGGCTCGCTTAGTGGTGAGCACGGTGATGGTCGCCTTCGTGGTGAGTTTATTCCTCTTATGGTTGGTGATACCATCTATAATCTTTTCAAAGAAATAAAGGCTGTTTGGGATCCCAATAACATTTTCAATCCGAATAAGATTGTGAATACACCCAAAATGAATACCCACTTGCGTTACCATAACAATCAGGAAACAAAAGAGTTGAAAACCTACTTCGATTTTTCAGCTGATAGTGGAATTATTCGAGCTACAGAGCGTTGTAACGGTTCAGGTGACTGCAGAAATACACACCTAACGGGTAAAGCTATGTGTCCGAGTTATCAAGCTAGCCTGGATGAAAAGAATACGACTCGTGCCAGAGCCAATCTATTAAGAGAATTCTTATCGTATTCTGAAGCTAAAAACCCATTTAACAGCAAAGAACTATACGAAGTCTTGGATTTGTGCCTCTCCTGCAAGGCTTGCAAATCAGAATGTCCCTCGAATGTGGATATGGCCAAACTGAAGGCTGAGTTTTTACAGCACTACTACCAATCCAATGGTGTGCCACTGAGAACTCGTCTAATTGCGAACATTACTAAGATTAACCAGATGGGAAGCTTGGCACCTGGTCTTTATAACTATTTCAATCAACACCCAAAACTTGGAAGTCTTATAAAAAAGCAATTGGGCTTTGCCGAAGAAAGAAGCATTCCCAAACTACATCAGACGACATTGAGAAAATGGTATAAAAAGAAAGGAAAAAGGATAAAGGATAAAGGGAAAAAGGTGTACTTCTTTGCTGATGAGTTTACTAATTTCAATGATACAGATACGGGGATAAAAGCGATTCAATTGCTGAAAAAGTTGGGCTACGAGGTTATTATTCCCAAACATCTGGAAAGCGGTAGAACCTATCTTTCTAAAGGTTTGGTAAAGCAAGCACAGTCAATTGCCAATAAAAACATCAAACTCTTAAAGGATATCGTCGGCAAAAAAACGCCTCTAGTCGGTATTGAACCTTCAGCCCTTTTAACTTTTAGAGATGAATACAAAGATTTAGCAAATAAGGATTTGAAAACATCCGCCGTTGAACTTTCAAAGAATTGCCTAATGATTGAGGAATTTCTTTGGCAAGAAATGCAAGCAGGTCGAATAAAAAAAGAACAGTTTACTAATGAAACTAAAGAAGTCCGTTTCCACGGACACTGCTACCAAAAATCATTGGCCTCTACCCTGCCTGTAAAGGAAATTCTTTCATTCCCTAAGAACTATTCGGCTAGCGAAATTGATTCGGGTTGTTGTGGCATGGCGGGTTCATTTGGTTTCGAAGCTGAACACTATCAGATCAGTATGCAAATAGCCGAACTCAAACTCTTACCAGCTGTTCGAGATGCTAAACCAACAACCCTTTTAGCTGCCTCAGGCACATCATGCCGTCATCAAATAAAGGATGGTAGTCAAAGAGAAGCTCTACATCCTGTAGAAGTTCTGTTTGATGCCTTAGTTTGAGAGTACGTTAATGTATTGATTTGGTAATATGAGGATTTGTTAATTGGTAAAAGAATTGATTTGATAGATACCGATACTCGTCGGTATTTATAAATAAATATATCTTCATCAGCGTGCTATTTATCATTTCTTCTGTGCAGCTTATCGGAATTATCTTGTAGTTTTGGCTTGTTAAAAGTTTCTTTAACATATGAAACTTTTAAAACGATAAACTATGAGAATAAGATTAACACTTTTACTGCTCCACCTGTTTTTATACAGCACAAATTCATTCTGTCAATCAGAAAAAACTGATTCTAAAGGTGAACAAAGCTATTGGAATTTCATACGTGCAAAAATTTTACCTCCCAATGCATACGCATATCGATATGAGAAAGATATCAAAGTCCAATTAGCAGGAAATTTCACTCATCTAGATTCCTTATCTATTAAAAATAACATTAAAGAAATACAACAGTTAGTAAAGACAGCAAATATTGAACTAGTAGACTCTTTAGGAAACTTAACCTTAACGCTTGATAAAACAAAGGATCATACCACAACTCGAGTACATAACTTTTACGGATTAAGTGTTAATGGGAAAATCCGTTCTCAGGAATATATTTTTTCCTTGGATTCTCTAATGAATCAGGAAAAAAGGAACAAATATTTTCAATATTACATTGTCAGATCTTTATCAAAGACACGATATAATTCCAGTGAAGAATTAAATATTTCATCATGTATTTTTCATGAAGATGATCCCAACCTCACGAACTTTAATGAGTTAGATAAATTTTTAATTAGCAGGCTCTATTCCGGTAATTTCTATGATCAGTTCAAAACAAACTTCAATGGCTCAACTAGAGACTATTACGACTACCGATTTGGTGATAAAATCAGATTCATCACTAAGATTTTAGGTATTATATTAGGCTTCTGTGCTATCTTATTATTATTAAAATATCGTATCATTACAACAGAAGCTAATCAATTAGTTGTATATCTAAAACAAGGATTTATAAGTGTTAATTGCATTATTTTTTTCTACTTAGTTTCGCAAAGTTTTGCTCAATTTGAATATATTTCTGCAGTTAAAATATTTAAAATCTGGTTTGCTACAGAAATAGTTCTTATAATCCTGTTAACAGGGCTTTTTTATCTGGAGAAGAGGAGTATTTCAGGTAAAACTCTAACGAAACTAATACTAAATGTGCTCTCAACAACACTTGCTGTTTATATCTTTTTTATAAGTCATGAATATATCATCAGCTTAACAAGTAAGTATAAAAGTCATTGGTCTTGGGATATCAGACTTGAACAAATTACAGCCTTAGTTCTTTTTGTATGCATAAGACTAGTTTTCAACTTTGTTAGCTTTAAAAATATTCAGGAAATAAACTTACGAGACATCGAATTATCACAGCTTAAACTATTAAAAAGTAAAGCTGAACTGCAAGCTTTACACTCAAGAATCAATCCTCATTTTTTATACAACTCCTTAAACTCCATTGCAGCATTAGCTCATATCGATCCTTCAAAAACAGAACAAATGGCACTGGCCTTATCCGATTTTTTCCGATATGCCATCAACCACAAAGATCAAGATATGATTGAGGTTTCGAAAGAAGTTGAAATATCAGAAACCTACTTACAAATTGAGAAGGTACGCTTTGGTAATGATTTAGATTACTCTATTGAGATTGACGACTTGGCAGAAAAATCATTAATTCCACGATTCCTGATTCAACCTTTAATCGAAAATGCGGTGAAACATGGTGTTTCCGTCATTCAGGGAAAGGGCATCATCAAGTTAGAAATTACAAAGAAGGCAGATCATTTATTTGTAAAAGTATTTGATAATGGTCCAGACTTCCCGGACATGCCAATATCAGGATATGGCTTACAAAGTCTGTATGAAAAACTGGAACTCCTCTATGGTGAATCAGCTAAGATCTCCTGGGAGAATCAGCCTAATAAAAACATCTGTATCAGACTTCCATTCACTCCTAAATCAGTCTAAAATGACATCAATATACAAAACACTACTTATTGACGATGAAACACTAGCCAGAGAGCGTTTAAAAAAGATGCTATTGCCTTATGCCGATAAACTTGAAATAATTGGAGAGGCTCGTAATGGAAATCAAGCCATTGAAATGATCGAAAATCTGAAACCCGATGTCATTTTTCTGGACATTCAAATGCCTGGCAAGTCAGGCTTTGAAGTTCTGCAGGAAATCGATCAGCAGACCATTGTCATTTTTTGTACCGCTCATGATGAATATGCTTTGCAAGCTTTCGAAACAAGCAGTATCGATTATCTTCTGAAACCTGTAAAAGAGGATAGACTTGAGAAAGCAATTAACAAACTGCATCTATTTAAAACAGAAAATAGGCAAAGTAATCTCGAAATGTTTCTTTCACAACAAGTCAAACAAATTGCAAAGAAAAAATTAAGCTCCATACCCGTTAAAATTGCTGATCGTGTTGTTTTTGTAAGCTTAGATGAGATTTCACATTTTACTGCCGAAGATAAATATGTCAACATACACACAGCTGGAGGGAAAGAATATGTAATTGATCACAGCTTAAATTACCTTTCGGAAAAGCTAGATGATAAATTTGTAAGAATACAACGATCGTGTATTATAAACTTATCTTATATCAAAGAAATTAAAAGATATATGGGAGGACGTTTTGTTCTGAAACTAAACAATCAAAAAGCGTCCAAAATAATCAGTGGAAGAAACTATCAAGAGCAGATTAAAAATTTAATGCTTTTCTAAACCATATATTCTTCAAGAAAAAGATCCCTGCTTCAATAGAAACAGGGATCTTTTATATATCGTATTTTCAGACTGCCACTAATTGAAGAATTTCAAGTCTAATATTTCATTCATACTATTGATCTCAAATAACTTATCGTGCTGTACAGGTTCGGCTAGCTTCTCATGTTCCCAAGTAAACTCATAAGGAACATGTACGCCATAACCACCAATATTTAGAACAGGTACAATATCCGATTTCATCGAATTTCCCACCATCAAAAAATTCGCCGCTTTAATCTGTCTGCTGTCAATGATTTGCTGATAAGCCGCATCATCTTTTTCACTGACAACAATCACATCAGAGAAGTAATTGGCTAATCCCGATTTTTTCATTTTTCTATTCTGATCCAACAGATCACCTTTGGTAATGGTAATCAAATCATGATCCTGAGATAATTGTTCAAGAACATGCTGCACATGAATCATAGGCTGTACAGGCTCAGTTAACATCTTAGCTCCAAGAGCCAAAATCTTTGCAACCAATTCACCAGGCACTTCTCTAAAAGACAAGCTCAATGCTGCCTCTATCATCGAAAGGGTATATGATTTAACGCCATATCCATATAACTTCAAATTCTTTATTTCCGTAGAATGTAAGCGTTCCAACACCGCCTCTTTACACCCATAATCACTTAGTATTTGAGCATATTCATTCTGGGTCTGATAAAAGTAATTCTCATTCCCCCACAATGTGTCATCTGCATCAAATGCAATTAAATCAATCATCTCTTACTTTCTATTATTCTATATAATTGAATATTTGAAGCGATTATCAAAGAATTTAGTTCAAATATTTTTTGCAAAAGTAGACCAATTCTCCAATAATAAAAGCATCTCCTGATGATTAGCTAAAATATAGAGGTTTTCTAGATAAAGAATAGACTCAAATACGACCTCTTTATTATGAACGAATAAATTCATACAATAAAAAAAACATTCAAAACCCTTTCATAACGAGAATATTCTCACTACGTTTGTAATGAGAATATTCTCACTACAAACAATAAGTGCCTTATGCCCAGAAGAACGAGACTAAGAAAAGTAGTAGCCCCGCCAGAGTTTAAAGGCTACAAACCATACGGGACATATAAAAATTCGAAAGAATACGTCGAATTACTTTACGAAGAATATGAAGCCATTAAGCTAAGCGACTATGACTTAATGAATCATAAGGAGGCATCAGAACTCATGGGTATTTCGAGGCCAACATTTGCAAGAATATACGAAAGTGCCAGACGAAAAATAGCCAAAGCATTTGTTGAGACAAAAGAGATCAGAACCGTATTTGGTAACACTCAGATGGATGATAGTTGGTTTATATGCAATGCTTGTCAGGCAAGGTTTACCATACCCAAAACCTTAAAGCAAAACATCTGTCCCATGTGTTCTTCGGATCAAATTGAATCATTAAACAATCAAAAATAGAACTCATGAGCAAAACAGTAATTACATCTTTAGGAAATGAATTGACTTCTCAATTCGATAAGCGCTTTGGTAGAGCCGAGTGGTTTTGTGTATTCGACAGTGAGACTAAAGGGAGCTCTTTCATCAAAAATGACTTTGCAGACTCAAATCAAGGAGCTGGAACAAAAGCTGCTGAATTGATGGTTGAACTAAAGGCTGACAAGATTATCTCAGGAGACTTTGGTCCTAAAGCTAAAGAGTTATTAGAAAAATTAAACATACAAATGGTCGTTATTCAAGACTCAACAAGTATTCAAAATATTGTTGAGCGCATTAGTATTTAATCATCTTAATAAAGGAGGTTATTATGCCACGATTAGACAGAACCGGGCCAGAAGGTAAAGGTTCACAAACTGGTAGAGGATTTGGAAAATGTCATTCCAAACAGGAAGAGATTGACCAACAAGCCCAAAATGAAAATCAAAACAGACTTGCACCAAACAATACAGCATGTGGTAGAGGTCAGAGAAGAAGAAAACGAAAAGGTTCTTGCTAACACCTAGTTTACCACAAAATGGTCTGTTTTCAGAAACAAAATTCACGCAAGGTTCGCAATTGATCACTATAGTGTTGGAAGAATTAGGTTTGGAATTATTCTTTTGTCATAGTCAGAGATTGATTTGAGAGCTCTGCGTGGAATTTTTCTTCCATAGCAAATAGAGTTTCATTTAAACATCATATACAAAAACGCAAGCCAATAAATAATAAAATCATGAATAAAAGAATTGCAATACCTGTTGACAATCAAGACATTTTAGATGCCCATTTCGGACACTGTAGCTTTTTCGCTATTCTAAATATTGAAAATGAAACCCTTGTTTCTGAAGAAAGATTACCCCCTCCTCCTCACGAGCCGGGTTTGCTTCCAAAATGGTTGGCAGAAAAAGGCGTTAGCGATATTATTGCTGGTGGAATGGGTCAAAAGGCCATTCAACTTTTTAATCAGAATGGGGTGAATGTTTTTGTAGGTGCTCCTAAATTATCAGCTAAAGAATTGATTGAAGCCTACCTTAAAAACAGTCTAACATTTTCAGCGAACTACTGCGATCATTAATAGCTTAGATCAGGTCAATCAATAATCGGTGTCAATATAATGCACCGATTATACATTAAACTTAAATGATATGTCCTATAAAATTGCCATCGCAAGCGGAAAAGGTGGTACAGGAAAAACAAGTATTTCAGTTTGTTTACAACATTTTATCACGAAATACATCACAAAGGAAATTCAACTTATTGACTGCGATGTAGAAGAACCTAACGATATTCTATTCTACCCTGCAGCCAAGAAAAAAAAATCAAATAGTATTACCCAATTGATCCCGGAGATTGACAAAAACAACTGTAATTTTTGCAATAAATGTGCTGACTATTGCGAGTTTAATGCCATCAGTATTATTCCTTCAGCTCAATTAGCAGAAGTAAATGCAAGCTTGTGCCATTCCTGTGGAGCTTGTTTAGTGGCCTGTGAACAGGATGCAATTAAAGAAAAAGAAGTTGTTATTGGCCAGACTAACTTCTATTTGGAGGGAAATCAAACAATATTAGTAGAAGGTGTGTTAAAAATTGGTTCTCCTATGCAAACCTTAGTCATAAAAGGATTGAAAAAAGAGATTTCTGATAGCAATGTCATCACTCTTTACGATGCACCTCCTGGCACTTCATGTCCGGTGGTTGAAACCATAAGCGATACCAATTATATTATTCTAGTTACTGAACCCACTCCATTCGGCTTGCACGATTTAAAATTGATGATCGCACTAATAAAGGAAATCAAGATACCCTTTGGTGTGATTATAAACAAAGCAGGCTTGGGAAATAATGAAATCTACGACTATATGGAAACAGAGCAGTTTGAACTGTTGGGAGAAATACCCTTCGACCAAGACTTTGCAACAAAATATGCCAAGGGTGATTTACTAAAAGATATACCACAGAAAATTTCTGATTCGTTTTATAAAATAACAAATCAAATAAAAAAGAGAATGAGTTTATGTTAGAACTTACCGTATTAAGTGGAAAAGGTGGAACGGGTAAAACGTCAATAACAGCTGCACTAGCTGGTTTGGCGTCGAAGGCCGTATTATGCGATAATGATGTGGATGCAGCTGACTTACACTTAATCCTCCATCCTGATATAAAAGAAAAGCATAACTTTTCAAGTGGTTGGAAAGCGATTATAGATGCGAGCAAATGTAATCAATGTGGATTGTGTATGAGCCATTGCCGATTCGATGCCATTCACGACACAAAGAACCAACTTGAAGTGAATCCCTTTCAGTGCGAAGGATGTCGTTTGTGCGAACGCATCTGCCCCGAACAGGCTATACGATCGGAACAAAATACGAATAACTATTGGTACGTTTCGGATACTCGCTTTGGCACAATGGTTCATGCTAAAATGGGGCCCGGCGAAGAGAATTCTGGCAAATTAGTTAGTCAGGTTCGTAAAAAGGCGAGAGAAATTGCAATGATGACACAACAGGATTTTATCATTAATGATGGCCCTCCTGGTATTGGCTGTGCTGCTATATCTTCACTAACGGGAACCGACCTGGCTCTTATTGTGATTGAACCCAGCAAATCAAGCTTACACGATGCCGATCGTCTTATTAAGCTGATTGAATCGTTTAAGATTCCTGCATTTGCTCTTATCAACAAATTTGATTTAAACCTCGAACTAAGTCAATGTATAGCAGATTACCTGAAAACAAAGAATATCCCTTTAGTGGCTAAAATCCCATTCGACAAAGCCATGGTTCACGCCATGATAAACAAACAAACCATTGTGGAATATCAACCTGACTCCAATATCTCTAAAGAAATAAAAAGACTTTGGCATAAAATACAACTAAGTACACACACAGTCAATTTACATCAAGTAATATGATACAAGATACAATGCAATTAAGACCTCGCTATGGCGAAGTTGATCAGATGGGCTATGTTTATCATGCCAATTATGTGAGTTATTGTCATCAGGCTAGAACAGAGCTTTTACGAAAACTTAATTTGAATGACAAGTATCTCGAAGACATGGATATCATGATGCCTGTCATATCTTTCAATATCGATTACAAAAAACCAGCTCATTACGACGAACTCATAAGCATTACAACGATAATAAAAGGCTTGCCAACAACTCGATTCTATTTTGAGTTCCTAATAAGCAACGAAGAAGGTCAAATTCTTAGCATAGCGAATTCAACTCTTGTTTTCGTAGATAAAAAATCTCGGTATCCTAAATTAGTCCCTGAGTTCATAACAAGCAAACTTCAAGCTAGCTTCAAACACGAAAACGAGCATTCATTATTGACTTCCTAAACTCCTACACCTCAATACATTTAATATGAAAAAAGGCTTAACCCCTATAAATACGGGTGTGCCTAGCTTCATATTTGAACATATGTTCAAATACATATTGTATAACATATTACAAACTCCTGATTTCATGCTGTCGAAATGGAATGATATATTACATTTGCACTCCATACATATGGATATCTAGATATATATAATAGAGTAGCACAAAATATAATACCATGACAAAATATTTAATAGTTGGAGGTGTAGCTGGAGGTGCAACAACCGCTGCACGTCTTAGAAGAATAGACGAATCAGCAGAAATCATCATGTTCGAAAGAGGGGAATATATCTCTTATGCCAATTGCGGTTTGCCCTACTATGTAGGTGGTATAATTGCCGAAAGAGAAAAGCTAATATTGCAAACACCCGGAAGTTTTAAAGCTCGATTAAATGTTGAAGTCCGTGTTAAAAACGAAGTTATCGGTATTGATACCAAGAATAAATCAATAGAAGTTAAGGATCTTATCAATAACACATCATATACAGAAACATACGACAAACTGATCGTTTCACCTGGTGCAGAACCAATCAAACCTCCTATCCCAGGAATTAAAGATGAAGCCATATTTACCGTTCGTAATGTAAGAGATACCGATAAAATCAAATCATTTTACGATGAGAAAAAGCCTAAGAAAGCGGTAGTCGTTGGTGCAGGTTTTATCGGTCTTGAAATGGCAGAAAACCTTCACCATATGGGTATGATGGTTACCATTGTTGAGATGGCTGATCAGGTGATGACACCTCTTGACTATGAGATGGCAGCTGAAGTACACATGCACCTTAAAACTAAAAATGTTGAGTTTTACCTAAATGATGGTGTGTCTGAATTCAATCGTCAAGGTGATAAATTAAACATTCACCTGCAGTCGGGTCGAAAGATAGATGCTGATATGGTGATTCTATCTATTGGTGTTCGTCCAGAAACGAGATTAGTTAAAGAAGCGGGTATCGATTTGGCTCCCAACGGCGGTATTAAAGTAAACGAATACCTGCAAACGAGTAACGAGCACGTTTATGCACTTGGAGATGCCATGGCATTCCCTCACCCAATTACAGGAAAATACACCAATGCCTACCTTGCTGGTCCTGCCAACAAACAGGCACGTATGCTAGCCGATAATCTGGTAAACGGGCATACAAAAAAATATAAAGGTTCAATTGCTACAGCAATTGCCAAGGTATTCGATATTACAGTTGCCTCAACAGGTTTGGCTGAGAAAGTATTGAAGAAAGAAGGTATCAAGTATATCTCAAATATTACTCATGGAGCATCGAATGCTGGTTATTATCCAGGTGCAATGCCAACCACTATCAAAATCATGTTCGATCCGGAAACGGGAAAACTATTTGGTGGACAAATCATTGGTTATGTCGGTGTTGATAAGCGTATCGACATGATTGCAACCGTGCTAAAAAATAAGGGGAGCATTTACGATCTTCAAGAAATTGAGCACGCCTATGCCCCACCATTTTCATCGGCTAAAGATCCTGTGAACCAAGCAGGTTTTACGGCTGGTAATATTATCGACGGTTTAGTCAATATTATCCATTGGGATAAGTTGCACCAGATGGATGCTTCCGATAACTTTATATTGGATGTGAGAACACCAGATGAGTTTGAGCTAGGAAAAATTGAGGGTGCTGTTAATATCGAAGTTGATAAAATACGCGAACGCCTTGACGAAATTCCAAAGGACAAAAAGATTATCATTTACTGTGGTGTAGGACTTCGTGGTTATTTTGCTGCAAGAATCCTGATGCAGAGACGCTATAATGATGTTGTAAACCTAAGTGGTGGTTACAAGACTTACGAGCACGCTACCTGCAAACAAAGCAACGAGGATATTTTCGGATCGAGCTATATTGCTAAAGATGGCCAGATCTACAGAGGGAAAGCTAAGAATTCTGAAGTAAAAAAAGAGATCGAAACCATAGATATAGATGCCTGTGGCTTGCAATGTCCAGGTCCGATTATCAAACTGAAAAAAGAAATTGACAAGCTTGAAGATGGTCAACGTCTTCGTCAAAAAGTGACGGATGCCGGATTTACTAAGGACGTGGTATCGTGGTGTAATATAACAGGTAATAAGTTGATTTCTTGTGAATCGGAAAAAGGAATTATCTCTGCAGTTATCGAGAAACAAAGTAAACACGAAGTCTGCGAGCTTTTACAATCTGCCGAGGCAAAGAATAAAACCATGGTTGTGTTCTCCGATGATATGGACCGAGCTTTGGCTTCACTTGTGATTGCAAACGGTGCAGCAGCTATGGGTAGCAAGGTCACTCTGTTCTTTACCTTCTGGGGATTGAATGTGATTAAGAAAACCAACAAACCCAAGGTTAAGAAAGACATGATGGGCAAAATGTTTGGTAAAATGATGGCCAATGATGCTGGTAATCTTAAGCTATCGAAAATGCACATGATGGGTATGGGCTCAATGATGATGAAAAAGAGAATGCTTTCGAAAAAAGTTGACTCTTTGGAAGATTTATTACAGACCGCCATGGAAAATGGCGTTGAGATGATCGCCTGCCAAATGTCTATGGACGTTATGGGAGTTGACAAAGCAGAATTGCTTGATGGAGTTCAAATTGGTGGTGTAGCCACCTACCTTGAAGAGGCTGAACAATCAAACGTCAACTTGTTTATTTAAGACAAAGCAGAAATACTATTATGTAACGATGGACTACCGAAAGGTGGTCCATTTTTTTATCTCCCAATGTGTTTGCAATTACATATTAAATTATTTGTGAGCCCATCTATTTATTCTCTAGGTAGTTTAAAATATAGTCAAAATGCTTTTCACGCTTACCTATATCAGCAAGTGTTACATCATGTTTTTTTGCCATATCAATGGCTATAGCACTGCCCACCATACCAGTACCTAATACAATAACGACTCATAGAAAACAATCTTTAAGACTTAAAATCCAAAGGAATCACAACAAGTCTAACCTATTCAAAATCAAACGACGACCAAGACCTGAAGCATCAAAAAAGTAACAAAATGAAATTGTAACTAGAATAAGAAATTACCAATAAGTATAATTCAGTTTCAGTATGGTTTTGGTAGAATAGAAATAGATTTTAAACAATAAGTTGATCTGCTATGTAAAGAGTCGTTAAAGTGAACGAATCAACATTAACACCGAAGTTTAATCTTTGATTTCAATTTTGAAAGTGAAATATTTTTGAACAGTGTAGCTAAACAAAATCACAATGAGAGTGGTTACCATTTTTGATGGAGTTGGGTACCAGCCAAAGGACTCTACAAAAAGTTTCAGGAAAATATAGTTTAGAACTAGGCTCCCCATTACACTTAGTCCATACCTCAAAAGTTGAATTCGTTTCCTCAGGTAAGAACCGGGAAAACTGATATATTTAGCCAATATAAATCCAATTGGGAAAGTTATAATAAAGGACATGATAAAGGCAGCTATATGGGGTGAAATAACAATAAACCCAAAATCAACAAGCTCTTTATTCAGTACAAAATTGTAGAATAGGAAGAATAGGAAAATATCCAAAGCCGTGTTTGCACCCCCAGTTGCCGCATATTTAAAGGTTTGCTCTGGCATGAACTTTCTGAAAGGTGGGTAAAACCACAAAATAATCTTCTCTATCAATCTTATAATTGCGTAAAATAGCTTCATCTCTATAATTTAGATGACAAATATATGATTTTCAATCATAATTTTTGACTCTGATAAAATATGATTTAATAGGCTTATATCTTATTCTTTTATTCCTTTAAAATTATATAAACCTATCATTAAAATCTGCACCTGACTAAACAAGATAAAAATAGGCTTCCCTATACAAGAAGCCTTTGTTCAGATCTTCATCGAAGATTACTTTCTTCTCCAAATAGTCATTTGTGCAATAGTGTGTTGATACTTGCGAGCTGTTTCGCGAATCACAAAAGGCACATCCTTAGGTTCTGCAATCAAATCAAAATGCTCTTGCAGTTTTTCTTTCAAACCATCAAGTGTGCTGTAAGGCTCACCATTTTTACGATAACCCCCGATCCAATTCTCTACATCGGTAAACTCTTCTAACCAACTGTAAGGAGAAGTCAGCACCAACAGTCCGCCCACATTAATTCGAGAATGAATGTCGCGTAAGAACTTAAGTGGATCATAAAGTCTATCGATTAGGTTACTTGCAAAGACTAGGTCGTAAGCCGTAAAGAAAGGCTTTAGGTTGCAAGCATCCCCTTGAAAGAACTCTACCTTATAGCTATTGACATCCAAACCAAAGTCGGATAATTTAACCTCCATAAAGGTATCAAGCTTCCCTTCCTCTATTCTGCTATAATTCAGTCTACCACTCTCTTTCAGCTGCGTGCCAATGCGAATAAAACGAGTGGAAAAATCCAAACCTGTGACCTTATCGAAATACTTCGCCAACTCAAAACTTGTTCGGCCTGTGGCGCACCCCAAATCGAGGGCTGCACCCTTATTGATACTTTGTAAATGTTCTTCGATTAGATTCAGGCATGCCAAAGCATAGTTCTCTACCCCAAAGTAAGTCTGCCCATACTGAAACTCACAATATTGCGAAACCAAATCGTCGCTCTCATAGTAGTTGTCCTGAATTACCAGCTCCTCTTCTGATTCGATATAACGAAAACCAGCATGCTGAAAGAAATGACGACGAAAAGCATAACGCGAATCCTTAATGGCTAAATTTCCTGTCGATATCCATGAGCCACCTTTTATCAGATTGTGTCGAGCATCAAAGGTCGGTGTTGAAAAATCATCGTAAAAAGGATGAATCTCGAAACCCTCCAAGGCTGAAATAGGCATCTCAGTCCACTGCCATACATTACCAATTGCATCGTAAATACCATTGAATTCGAACTTATCAACTGGACAGGAAGAAGCGTAATGTTCGAGATTAATATTGCCAGGAGCCTTGTTCCAATAGGGTTGATCAGGAATATCCAACGAATTACGAAGCAAATAGTATTCCGCCTCGCCTGGCATTCTTAGCTTTTTATCGGTCTGTGCCGATTTCCAATTACAAAAAGCTTTTGCTTCCAAATAATTCACTTCTACAGGCCAATTCCATGGCATATTAATTTTCTGCAACATGCAACGAAGTTTCCAATTCTCATCGTCTTTCACCCAAAAAACAGGGTATTCACAGCCCTTATATCGAACCCAATTCCAACCTTCTTCGGTCCACCATTTTTGGGTTTTATAGCCCTTGTCGTCAACAAAAGCCATGTACTCCTTATTCGACACCAAATACTTCGAAGCCGAAAAACCTTTGACATCAGAAGATAAGTTTCCAAACTCATTGTCCCAACCGTATAAGGCAGCATCGCGTTCTTTACCCAAACTTACATTCCCCGATTTCACCTTTACAAGTTCATTTTCAGGAGCAATCCCGGCATCTGTACAAATCTGAAAAAGTGGATTTGCCTGTACCATATCGATTGGCAATTGTCGGATAAGAACAGAAGAGGTCTCAATATGTATACGTTGATGCTCAATCCCCATCATAATCACCCAAAAAGGATCATTCCAATTGATGGGGATTTTCAGGGGAAGATTAGCAATCAAATCTTCCATCATAGCTTTAACCTGCTTGCGGTAATCGCGCACTTCCTGAACGGTTGGCCAATCGTAATGCGCCTCATTCAAATCATCCCAGGACATTTCATCCACGCCAACTGCAAATATAGATTCGAACTTAGGATTTATTCTTTTGGTGATAAGACCTGCCAACATCAACTTATTGATATAAAAAGTAGCGGTATGACCAATATAAAAAATAAGCGGATGACGCAAGGGATCGGCTCGCATATAAAAAACGGTATTATCCTTCAACGAATCGTACAAGCGATCGTCCAACTCCCAAGTCGCCAAAAAATATTTAAGAATTTCCTCTCTCTTATCGGCAGGATTTCCTTGATTCAGGATAGGTGTTTTGGTTACAAGTATATTTTGGTAAGACTTTGAGTCGATGGCATCCTTCATCATAACGGCTTTAAATTCACTTATTATTCTTAACGTAATGAAGTTAAGAATTTTATTGCAAGCTTACTATCTATAAAACCAATTTCTAAGGTTTATTGTAATCTAAAGTCTAAGATTATCAGAGTAAAAACAGATTCGTTAAATATTTGTTAAAACTTAACAAAAACCACGATAAACCAGTCAAAAACGATTTTATATGATAATTTTGGCTTCGGAAGCAAAAAATAGACTAAACCTTTTGAATAAATTGGTGTCAAAGATTGATATTCGATAAAACTGAAACATTTAGTTTTATTTCAAATACAGATACAACTAACTAAGCACAACAATTGAGCCAGACAAGTGTGCTCAAACTAACACAAGGACTCAAAACATGAAGAGAATATTATTCTTACTGATTTTTGCAATGCTTGCTAATATTTCGCAAGCTGTGATGCCTGTACCAAACACAACTGGGGCAATGGGTGGTACAATTAAGGGTATTGTAAAAGATAAAGATTTAAAAACGGCTGTTGAATATGCCACTGTTTCGGTTTTCAGAATGGCTGATTCAAGTTTAGTGAATGGTACTATTACCAATGATAAAGGTGAATTCGAATTGAAACAATTAAAACCTGGCAAATACTATGCTGAGATTTCATTTATAGGCTACAACAAAAAAACTATTCGCAACATTCCAATCAGTAAAGATCAAAAGGTTGCCGACCTAAAAGAGGTTTTATTGTCACAAGCTAGCGAGGCTTTGGGGGAAGTTACTGTTAGCGCAGAAAGACTACCCATACAATATCAGATTGATAAAAAAGTGATACCTGTTAGCAGACAATTGACAACCGCTAGTGGTAATGCTGTAGATGTACTGGAAAGTGTCCCCTCGATCAATGTTGATATCGAAGGTAATGTTAGCTTACGTGGCAGTAGTAGTTTTACAGTTTTGGTCGACGGTCGCCCTTCTATTTTGGAAGCTGCCGACATCCTAACTCAAATGCCAGCTAGTGTAATTGAGAATATTGAGATCATCACCAACCCTTCCGCCAAATACGATCCGGAAGGCTCATCGGGTATCATAAATATTATCACTAAAAAAGGGAACTTGAAAGGGACTTCAGGTGTTGTTAATCTAAATGTGGGAAACTTTGGTAACTACGGAGCTGATTTCTTGGTGAACCTACGTAAAAACAAATTCAATTTCCACTTAGGGATGGATTATAGCAATCGTAATTTTTCAGGAAGTAGTGAAAGCGAGAACAGAACAACTACAGATAATAAAACAACTTACGTTTTCTCTGAAGGTGATTCTGATCGAGAGCGTTTGGGTTACGGTCTTCGAACTGGTTTCGATTATGAAATTGACGATAAGAATTTAATCACTCTTGGCCTTCGTTATGGTGGTAGAGAAATGGATATGGGCTCAAATCTTGACTATACCGATTACTTTACTTTAGATGGGGGTGCACCTAGTCTAAAGAAATATTATAAAAGTACTGACAATTGGAATCGTGAGATGGAATTCTACAATGCCAATTTCAGCTACCAGCGTAATTTCAAAGGCAAAGGTCATCAGCTATTAACTCAAGTGAACTATTCATACCGTGATGGTGATGAAAAGTCAAAAACGGAACGCAAGCAAGACGAAACAATTGTAGATGGGAAAAAAGGAACTGAAAAAGGCCCTGGTTCACATCTGGATATTAAAGCCGATTATACATTGCCTTTGAAAGGCAAAAGTAAGTTCGAAGCAGGATATCAGGCCCAACTACGACAGAGTGAAGATATTACAACACAATCGGACTATAATATCGATAGTAGTCGCTACGTTTTACAAGCAGAATATGGTCACGAAGTTGATTATAAAAAAAATGTACACGGGGTTTATGCCCTATATGCTGATCAAGTAGGTAAGTTTGGTTATCAATTAGGATTAAGAAGTGAGTATACAGATAGAGAAATTAAGTTTAAGGGAGAAACTGAAAGCTTTACAATCAATCGTTGGGATTTCTTTCCTACCATTCACACACAAATTGATTTAAAGGAAGGTAATCAATTAATGGCCAGCTACACCAGACGAATTCAGCGCCCAAGAGGATGGAACCTTGAACCCTTTATCACCTGGAGTGACGCTTATAACGTTCGAAAAGGAAATCCTAGTTTAAAGCCTGAGTATATCGATTCATACGAATTGGGATATCAGAAACGTATGGGCGAACAATCTATCTCATTTGAAACTTATTATCGTGTTACTCACAATGTGATGGAACGCATCCGATCGGTTTACCAGGATAACGTGATGTTATCAACGACTGAAAATGTTGGAACAGATTACTCTTTAGGTGTTGAGACTATGGTGAATTTAAGCTTCGCTAAATGGTTTAAAAATGACCTGATTGGTAATATCTTTCACTATAAAGAAAAAGGTGAATACTCAACTTATAATAGTGAAAATGTAGCTACTGTTCAAGATTTTTCAACAGAAAGTTTAAATTGGAGTCTTAGGAACAATTCAACTTTCATGTTTAATAAAACCACTCGTTTTCAAGTGAATGTGATCTACAATTCTGCCAGCAAAAAAGCTCAAGGAGAACGTAAAGGCTTTATTACGGCCAACTTGGGCTTGAAAAAAGATTTCATGCAGCGCAAGCTGTCAGCAACATTACAATTACGCAATATATTAAATACTGCTAAACACGAAAACATTAGTGAAGGAAATGGCTTTTATAACTATAGCAAGTTCGATATGCAATGGCCAAGTATTAAACTAAACCTAAGTTATAAAATCAATAATTACAAAAAGAAACGTGGAGCCAACGGTGAAGGTGGTGATATGGAAGAGTTTGAAATGTAGTTAATGTGGTAATAAGAGAATCTGATAATATGTTGAAGATGATTTATTTCTAAATTCAACTGCGAGATATTGAAAAAGAGGTATTTTTAGGAATGCCTCTTTTCTTTACAAGGAATTTACACCCTCGATTTTATAAAACGTTTCACAGCCTTTATTCTAAAAACAAAGCCCAAACCAAACAGAACTCCATAAGCTATCCACGACTGATCAAGAATAATTAGATGAAGCATGACAAAGAAAGTAGCTAAATAAACCCATCGATGTAGACTCTTCCATTTACGCTTCAGCAATTTCATAGCCCACTTACTTGATGTAATCGTCAAACTTAGAATGATAAGGAAAGCGACAAAACCAAAAATAAGTTCAGCCCTTGTAAAGACTTGCAAAATACCTTCTGAAAAAACAAAAACCAACACATGTAGTGTTGTAAAAAGTCCTGTTGCAATACCAATGGATTGACGAAAATACAATGGAAAATTTCGTCCAATAACAAGACTAATGGGCGTCATTAAAAATGCTGCCAGAAAAAATCGAATTGCCCATAAACCCGTCAAACTGGTCACATATTCAATACCTGGAATAAAATCTCGATCGAGTCGATAAGCCTCTTCATCCGACAACTCCACATCAATAAAATTCAGCATATTATCAGCCTGTTCTGAAAAATCTATTACTATAAACTGAGATAATTTCCATAGGACAAATAGAGCAATAAGCACGGTAGGGAATATTCCTATATAGTGTTTTTTCGAAGGCATTAAAACTTGATCTATTAAATATGAGGTTCAAGTCTTCATAGAAAATAGACTTGCATTACAAAAAAAGACAAAAAAGTCCAATTTATGGCATACACCGATTAAAATACCTAAATGTTGGTATAAAAAAAGAGTCTTAATCTGACGATCAAGACTCTTAAATATTTTTGAAGATGAAAATCTACATGCCTAAATTTCGATTCTTGTTTATTTCATCTTGTAATTTTCTAGCTAATTTCTGCTCACGCACTAAAGCATTTTTTCTATGCGTATCAAACTCTTCTCTAACCTCATCCAATCTAACTTGAGTTTCTTTGGTTACTGAATTACTTCTTTTAAATAATAGAAAGAAAAATCCTGTTAATACTAATAAGCCCCCAACTAAACTCCAGATAAATAAATTATAGCTTGACTTTGACATTTGAATACCTAATAAAAACATGCTATCTTTTTCACCCTTAATAGTTGCTAAAGCATCCTTGTTTTCTTTTAGTTCCAACTCCAAAGATTTAATCGTTTTGTCTCTCTCTCCAACTAGCTTCTCAGAAACTAGATAATCCTGGCGTATAGCATTCAAACTATCCACAAAACCAGACTGAAACTTCTTCATCCAATTAATCTGGATAACCTTATAATTTTTCCAGGTATCCCCTTTTTCCATGATATATTCAAATTGCTCTTTGATTGGAGCATCTTGAATATAGGCACGAGGCTTAACGACAGCCTGGTTATTTTGAGTTGTTTCTTCTTGTTTTGTTTGTGATTGTTCTGTTTCATTTGTTTGAGCAATAAGAGCAAATGAAAAGAATAGAATTAAGGCTAGGGTCGAAAAAAGTTTTGTAGTTTTCATCAGATGTCGTTAAAATGGAAAAGTTGTATGCACAAAGAAAATAAAAATATACCGATTCTTTATCCAATCAAAAATCTTTTTTTCATCAAAAACTGAAAATATTCCATAAGATACAAAATAAAATACGAAACAATAAATAAAATTCCCCTACTCACTTCAATTCCAATTGCCCACAATTCAAATAAAACATATTAACAAGAACTAACTAAAGCGCCACAAATACCTGAACAACAGAAAATATTAACTCACATCCACGATAGATGAAAACAGAAAACAAAATCTTTAAAACTGAATCAGAATCAAAATTAAAAAACAGATAATTTAGACTACTAACAAGAAACTGCAAACATTCATACACAACAGAAAAAGCTTCATTCGTCAAAATCAAGGGATTTTTCACAATAATAAACTTCAGAAAAATAAGGAAAGCTAAATTTCATAGGGAAGATGATTTTTTTTAAAACTATTCCTAAATAATTTGTTAGAGAATTTAATCAGAACCATCTGAATAATTCATGCAAATTGTTAATATCATATAATAAGCTATATTTGAAATATGAAGCCTATTCGTATACTGATCATATGCCTTTCCCTAGTTGTTATTCAACTATTCCCTTACTGCAAAGCGGAAAAGAAAGTTGAGAAATTAAATATTTTTGCTGCAGCAAGCCTGAAAGATGTTTTAAGCAATACAGCTGAGATTTACAAAAAGAAAACAGGAATAGAATTAAGCTTAAATTTTGCTTCCTCAGGTATACTTGCTCGACAAATTGAGCAAGGTGCTGATGTTGATTTCTTTTTCTCTGCAAATCGTGACTGGATCGATTATATTTCAAAGAAGGAATTACTACTTGCTTCATCAAAACTAGAATTAGCACAAAACAAGATGGCTTTAATTGTTCCTGAAGGAAGTAAACTAAGAGACTTTGAAAACTTCAGACCTGAGATTATAGCATCTCTTTTCGATGGTCGTATAGCCATTGGTGATCCCAATCATGTCCCAGCAGGTAAATATGCCCAAGAAATTCTTAAGCACCATAACATATGGCAAATCCTTAAGAATAGAGCGCTACCCTGTAAAAATGCAAGAGAAACACTACTTATGGTTGAAATGGGTGAAGTTGAACTTGGGATTGTTTATCTTTCCGATGCTAAAAAATCGAAAAAAGTTCGCTGCATATATGAGTTCGAAGAGTCAGACTCTTCCCCTATCCTCTATTATTCAGCTCATCGTACAAACCCCAATTCTATGGTTCAAGATTTCCAGAACTTTCTGAAACGACCAGAATCTAAAAGAATTTGGAAAGACTATGCATTTATTGTCCATGACTAATTACTTTGAATTAACAAGTACAGAATGGGAAGCCATTTCTCTTTCGCTTCAAGTTGCTTTTTGGAGCGCTTTGCTGTGCTTACCCTTGGCTATATTCACTGGTTGGTTTTTAGCCAGAAGACAATTCAAAACTAAATTTCTATTTGAAGGCTTCATCAATTTACCTTTGGTGCTTCCTCCTGTAGCAACCGGTTTCATTTTACTCCTCCTTTTAGGTCGTAATGGACTCATCGGTCAATTCCTTAATGAAATGTTTGGAATTAAAATTGCATTCTCTTATTATGCTGCTGTTATCGCGTCTATGATTGTTGCTTTTCCATTGAGTGTACGCAGCATGCGTTTATCCATAGAAATGATTGATCCTGCTTACGAAGAGGCTGCTAGAACCTTAGGGGCAGATCGTTGGCAAAGCTTTTTCCGAATCACTTTACCTTTAGCACTTCCTGGCATTATCTCAGGGTTTATTTTAGCTTTTGCTCGCTCATTGGGTGAATTTGGAGCAACCATCATCTTTGCAGGTAATATTGCTGGTGAAACTCAAACTTTACCTTTAGCCTTATACTCTGCTATTCAGATTCCTGGTCAGGAAACAACTGCCTTTCGTCTTCTGATTATAGCGGTTATTTTCTCATTTATCGCCATGGCGGGATCGGAATTATTAGTTAAAAATCTACACCATCGCAAACATAAAGCATGACAGCACTTTCTATCGATATAAAATGGTCCAGAGATAATTTCAAACTCGAAATGCAAGCTGATTTCACAGATGGAATCACTGGTATTTTTGGTGCTTCAGGAGCTGGAAAGTCAAGCCTTTTACAACTGATAGCTGGCTTAGAAAAGTTGGATGAAGGGCAAATTTCAATTGGTGATGATATTCTTGATAATAGCACAATAAAACAATTCACAGCATCTCACAAAAGACAAATAGGCTATGTTTTTCAGGAAGGTCGCCTTTTCCCTCATATGAATGTACGTCAGAACTTACTTTTCGCGACTAAATATATCAAAATCAGTCAGCAACAATTTATGCTCAGTGAGATCGTTGAACTACTTGAAATAGAATCACTCTTAGATAAATTACCCAGACAATTGTCTGGTGGTGAAAAACAGCGTATTGCAATCGGACGTAGCCTTCTTTCATCGCCTCGCCTATTGTTAATGGATGAACCTTTCTCTGCTCTTGACACATCATTACGTCGACAGATCATTCCATTTCTAATCAAAATTAACCAGAAACTAAAGTTGCCTATCTTGGTTGTCAGTCACGATTTACCAGATTTATTAAGTTTGAGTCAAAAGCTTTTATTGGTTAAAAATGGACAGATTTTAGCTCAGGGGAATTACTTTGAATTAATCGAAAAAGATTTATTAATCGATATCATGAAAGAATCAGGTTTGATCAACATGATTCCATTCAAAATTGAACATATCGATACTGATTATTTTGAGCTGAGTAAAAAAACGAATAAAGGAATCATCAGCATTAAAAGAGAAAAGCAATTACAGCACTTCGAATTGAATGATGAGATTCATGTATCGCTTCGACCTGAAGACATTGTAATTGCTTTACATCAGGTAGAAGATGTCTCTATTCGAAACCAACTGGAAGGAACTATCCTTCAGATTATCAAGCATGGTAACCAAATATACTGTCTTGTTGATGTAGGATTCAAACTACTTGTTACAATTACTGAAACTTCTCGCAAAAATCTAAAACTAGCAGAAGGCAAGACAGTATGGTGCCTATTTAAATCGATGGCTCTCAAAGTGAATATTTAATCTTAGATTCGCTCCATTTCAACTAAATTTAATGACGGTTTGCAAAACAATTCGGACAAAGAAGTATTTTATATGTAAATATTTCTTAGATTTGCATCAGTATTAATTTCCTTATGAGAGAGTATAATAGTCATATCGCATCATTTTCTTCAACTCTAATTTCTTTTGAGTTGAATATGCATGCATCTACATTTTTGACTTCTTTCAAATCAAACACATCTTTTTCAACCAGTAACACGAATTGTTGTTGTTGTTGTTGTTGTTGTTGCTGCTGTTGTTTTACCTCTTGTTGTTAGTTCTATAGTACTGTATTCTTTCTATAGACTCTCAATTTAAATGGGCAGGTTTCCTGCACCCCAAATTTTCCTTTTCAATTTACATTTTATAATCATCCAAGAATGAATTATCTAGCAAAAGTTATGGAAGAACTTCAAGCTTCACGCGAGATCAACGAACTAGATCTTCCAAGTAGAGATTTAACTCAAACCTTTGTTGAAGAAGCGATGAACACCTTATTCCCAATCAGTGCTCGACGTTCAAAAAGTCACTGCGCTCAAGAGGCTCTTTTAATACAATTAGAAACGCATCTAAAACTTCTTCTTCTCCCAGTAAAAGAAGAACTTAATAAGCCAATTGATGATTTATCAAAACAGTTTATGCTTAACCTACCCAAAGTATACAAGGCACTTTTATTAGATGCACAAGCTATTCAAGATTTCGATCCAGCAGCCAGAAATCTCGGAGAGGTCATCGTGTCCTATCCTGGCTTTTTCGCCATTATGGTTTATCGACTTAGTCATGAACTCTATCTAGCCAATATTCCCATTATTCCTAGACTAATGAGTGAATATGCACATTCTAAAACTGGTATTGACATTCATCCAGGAGCTCGAATTGGAGAATCTTTTTTTATTGATCATGGTACAGGTGTCGTTATAGGTGAAACAGCCATTATAAAACATCATGTAAAAATCTATCAAGGTGTAACTCTTGGAGCATTGCAAGTGAAAAAAAGTTTAGCTAAAAAGAAACGTCACCCAACAGTTGAAGATAACGTCATTATATATTCGAATGCAACAATCCTTGGAGGGGAAACCATTATTGGTCGAAATAGTGTAATTGGTGGTAATGTATGGTTAACTTCAAGTGTCGATTCCAATTCATTGGCTTATCACAGTCATAAAATTAAAGTCAGGTCAAGTATCAACGAGAACAACATCATTGATTTTCAAATATAGGATTATAAAACACAAACTTATAAATATATAAACAGATGAAATTAAATCATATTTTAGAAACTATTGGACAAACTCCAGTCGTAAGAATCAACAAAATTCTAGGTCAAAAGACAAAGGTTTGGATTAAATTAGAACGTAATAATCCTGGGGGTAGCATTAAAGATAGAATTGCTCTATCGATGATTGAAAAAGCTGAAAAAGATGGCATTATTAAGAAAGGGACTACTATTATTGAACCTACATCTGGAAACACAGGAGTTGGCTTAGCAATGGTTGCCGCAGTCAAGGGATATAAATTGATTCTTGTCATGCCTGAATCAATGTCACTTGAACGTAGAAAATTAATGTCAGCTTATGGAGCAGAGTTTGTATTAACACCACGTGAATTAGGAATGAAAGGTGCCATATCAAAAGCAGAGGAGCTCATAAAAACCGACGCAAACAGCTGGATGCCATCTCAATTTGACAATGAGGCCAATGTGGAAATACATAGACAAACAACTGCTCAAGAGATCATTGCTGATTTTCCGGATGGTATTGACTATCTGGTTACTGGAGTAGGAACAGGCGGACATATCACAGGAGTAGGTGAAATTCTTAAAGCTAAATTCCCAAACTTAAAAGTTTTCGCTGTGGAGCCCGAAGCTTCTCCTGTTATTAGTGGTGGAGCACCTGGTCCACATCCTCTTCAAGGAATTGGTGCTGGATTTATACCTGCAAACCTTAATGAATCTGTTCTGGATGGCGTTATAAAAGTAAGTCAAGAAGAGGCTTTCTCAATGGTTAGATCTTTGGCTAGAGAGGAAGGAATCTTAGCGGGAATATCAACAGGGGCATCTCTTGCTGCCGTTGCTAAGAAAAAGGATGAATTTGGTCCAAAGGCAATAATTCTAACGTTTAATTACGATACCGGGGAACGTTATCTTTCTACGGAAGGTTTATTCTAAATTTGATAAAACACAAAAGCTATCGAAGTCATGTTTCTTCGATAGCTTTCACATTGATACAGACCATAGGGGCATGAACCTCTAATGAAATATTAAAATTGGCATATGCGTTTTTACAAACAGCTTACGCGACATTTGTCCAAAAAATAAGCGTTCAAGTAAATTGTGCTTTCTAGCCATAATCGCGATCATTCCAATATTATTATCATGAACATAAGATTCAATTCCCTTCATCTTATCTTCAATTTTAAAAATTTGACACTGCACTGAATCATCACCCAATGACCGTTTTAGATACTTACGTAAGATGCCCATTCGATGTTCTTCCAAAGGATGTTCATCTTCTTCTTTCTCGAAATGAACACAATGTATATTCATAAAAAATGGTTCAGTAATATATTTGAGAATAGCAATGGCCTTAAAATCTGCCTTATCAAAATCAGTAGCA
Organism: Ancylomarina euxina; assembly: GCF_003863355.1. Classification (GTDB taxonomy): domain Bacteria; phylum Bacteroidota; class Bacteroidia; order Bacteroidales; family Marinifilaceae; genus Ancylomarina; species Ancylomarina euxinus. The sequence goes on from NZ_QQWG01000007.1 coordinate 134,440, forward strand.
TACATCACCTCTTTAATCTCATCTAAATCCGGATTCTCACCTCTATCAGATAAGATCAACATAGGTACGTCTATATTATCAATCACTGAAGAAACCACTGAACCAAGCAGATTTGAGGTTCCAGCAGTCTCACCTCGAGATCCCATTACCAATAAATCAGGTTGATATGTTTTTGTCATGCTTATAATTTCCGAACTTGCGATACCTCCTGACAAAGCCACATCAACTTCAACACCTTCTATTTTATCTTTTTTAATTCTAGCACTTAAATAATCCTTTAATTCATTAATCTTCGATTTGGCATTCTTTTCAACCTCGGCTAGGACTTCAACTACTGTTGCATTATAGGTATAACTATCCGAGAAAGGAACGGTCTCGATAGCAGAAGCAAAGTAGGTGTGAAATAATAGGATATCAGCGTGAAATTTCACGGCTAAATTATAAGCATAGTCGCAAATACGGGGGGTAGAATCTGAAAAGTCTACAGGAACCATTATTCGGTTTAATTCCATTACAGAACTGGGAACTAATTTATCCTCATCTTCCTCAACATAGCTCAACTTAAAGTCTTCAATTAAGATTAAAGATTTAATTAAATCTTCTTCACGAATTCGAATCTTTACACCGCCACCAATTGCCGACTGCAACAGATTGATATTTTTCAAGAAGCATTCCACCCCTTCAGATTCTAAAAAAGATTTCAATAATTGAGCCCGAGAATAGCTGTAAGTTGCTAAAGTTATGATCCTGTCTTTCATATGTGCCGATTTTAAAATGATTTAAACTAAAATCATACGACCATTAAGAGTAAGAATAATGGAACTGTTGGCATTTAAACAAACCCCGTGTTAGTTGTAAAACTTAAGCTTTATTAAAGACCTAACAAATGATTTTCTTATCATTAGGTTCACTATACAATTTAATGAAAATAAGCGAGACTCAAAAAAAATATTAAAACTCAGAAAAAAATAAAAATGGTGATAAAACTTAAGCCTTATTGGGGTTTTGAATATTAAAAAAGATTGATTACTTTTGCGGCTTAGTAAAACTATTAATTATTAGTTTATTAATTAAACATTTTTAAATTATGTTGAATCATTATGAGACCGTTTTCATTGTAACTCCCGTTTTATCTGAAGCTCAGGTAAAGGAAGCGGCGGAAAAATTCAAAGCTCTTATCATCGAAAATGGTGGTAAGATTACAAATGAGGAGAATTGGGGACTTCGCAAATTAGCCTATCCTATTCAAAAGAAAAGCACTGGGTTCTACCAATTGCTGCAATTTGAAGCTCCAGGCGAAACTATCGAGAAATTGGAACTTAACTACCGACGTGATGAGAAAGTCATTCGTTTCTTAACTTTCAGACTTGACAAGCACGCATACGAGTATTCAATTAAACGTAAAGGAAACCTTAAAGCATCTAAAGAGGAGAAATAGTCATGGCACAAAATCAATCAGAAATCAGATATTTGACTCCCCCAACGGTTGAGATCAAAAAGAAAAAGTACTGTCGTTTCAAGAAGAATAAAATTAAATTCATCGATTATAAAGATCCTGAGTTTTTGAAAAAATTCTTAAACGAACAAGGAAAGATTTTACCACGTCGTATCACTGGTACTTCTTTAAAATATCAAAGAAAGGTAGCAACTGCAGTAAAACGTGCTCGTCACATTGCTCTTCTACCTTACGTAACTGACATGATGAAATAATCTTTTAAAGAAGGAGGAAACGAAATGGAAATCATCTTAAAACAAGATATCCATACTTTAGGGTATAAAAACGATATCGTAACTGTTAAGAATGGTTACGGAAGAAATTACTTGATTCCTACAGGCATGGCAACTCTAGCGACACCGTCTGCTAGAAAAATGCACGCTGAAAACATGAGACAAAGTGCTCATAAGCAGGAGAAAATCAAAAATGAAGCTCTTGAGCTTGCGAAAAAACTTGAAGCTGTAAGCTTATCTATTGGTGCTAAAACTAGTACTACTGGTAAGATTTTCGGTTCTGTTAACAATATTCAGATTTCTGAAGCTCTTGCAGCTCAAGGATTTGAGATTGACAGAAAAGTAATCGCAATCAAAGATGCTGTTAAAGAAATTGGTAAATACACTGCTTCTGTGAAACTTCACAAAGAAGTGAAAGTAGATATCGCTTTCGAAGTTGTTTCAGAATAATCTGAATACAGCTCAATTAATTTAAGTTAAGACACAACTTAAATCTTTTCAAACAAACATATAAAAACCACTCCTTTTTCCGGGAGTGGTTTTTTAATTTCCCCCTACACGTCCTTATTTATCCAAGGCTTAAAAAAAAGCATCTCCCATTCTTTACAATTCATGACAGATATTCGACAATTGAAGTCATTCACTTTTTTATTCTTCTTAGTTTTCCTGAATATTGTACTTAGATCAAGTTAAAGACAAGGAATAAAGATTGTCAAACCAAAACGATCACATCCTAACGGATATTTTCTAAAGGATCATCAAACTATTATTGGAAATCATAAAATCAAAAGCATATGAAAGCTGTATTTAAAATCACAATCGCTCTTGCACTGATTCTATCGTCATTGATAAATCCAGCACAAGCAAACCAATTGAGTTTAGATAAGGATATCACCAATCATGAAAGATCAAATTGGAAAGCTGAGAATATTAAAGTTTCATCTCACGGGGAAATTGAGTTCAATAACAATTATACCGATGTGATAAGTATTAGTAGTGATGGCTACCTAAAAATTAGTATGGTAAGTTTCGGCATGAAACGTAAGCTTTATTTCCGCTCACAGGAAGGTCAACTGGATAAGCTATATTATGAAGGAAATAAACAGATTGAATTTGAGCCCAAAGGTCGTGAGTGGATGCAAGAAGTACTACCTGAAGTGGTACGTAACTCTGGTTTAGATTTAGAGAACCGCGTTAATAAGGTATATAAAAAAGGTGGCATAGATGCTTTCCTTTCTGAATTAAAAGCAACCGACAGTGACTATTTTAAATCACGTATGGTTCATTACCTTCTGGATAATAATGAATTGAAAAAGGAGGAAAAAGAATTGCTTTTAAAGCAGTTTCCAGCTAATATCGATTCTGATTATGAGCTTTCCCAAATCTTTAAAAAGCACAATTCCGTATTCATTGATGACAGTATTCTTTCAAAGGAGTTTTTTAACAGCCTCAATCAAGTTTCATCAGACTATGAATTATCTCAAATTTTAAATTCTGTTTTCAAGAATAATGATTTAAACGATGTAAGCTTCCAACTCTTCATATCGGCAATGAATAAAATTGATTCAGATTTTGAAAAATCTAATTTAATCAAGCTTGCTATATCTGAAGGCAAAAATTCGAGTATAAAACTGAATCTTATCCTAAACAACTTAAAGGGTATCGATTCCGATTATGAAAAAGGAGTTATCATCAAAACGGTTATCAATGAAGAATTGTTTGATCTTGATAATATCGATAAAATAATCGAATTGAGCCGGGGAATTTCTTCTGATTATGAGCATACTCAAATCATGAAAAATATGATTAAGCATAAGATGATAACACCTCAGAACAAGGATAAATTCAAAGAAATGATGAATGATATTTCTTCAGAATATTCATATAAGGAGATATTGCTTGACTTTATGGAGTATGATAAACTGGGTGAAGAAAACTTTGATTTTTTGATGGAGGCTTCAGACAAAATCTCATCCTCTTACGAATTGAGCCAACTTTATAAAATGATGTTGAATAGAGAAGATCTAAGTACAAAACAACAACTAAGGCTCATCGAAAAAGCAAGTAATATCAGTTCTGATTATGAATACTCATCCTTTCTGCTTGAAGCGACAAGAAAGCTGGATTTGGATAATGAAAAAATTCAAAATGCTTTGATTGATGCAAGTCAAAAAATTGATTCGGAATATGATTATGGGAAAATCATGAAGGCCATATACTCTCATAAAAGAAATTAAAGGTTCATAATTACGCTTCTCTAGTTAGTTGAGATTTCATGACTTTACTACCATTTATTGTAAAGTCATGAAGTTTCCTATAGAATTAGCCCTTAATTAAATCTCAATTCGTAACTTCAAGTATTCCAAATTCGTTCAATACTATGTCGCAATATTTGCGTTTTATCGTCATAAGCCCAGTTTTCGGAATACTTAGCTACATGCTAAGTTATTACAGTCAAATTGGAGAACTACCTTCTCTGAAAGAGGAATTTCTTCCCTATTTGACATCTGCGACTTTTGGCCTGCTTGCTGGATTTTCAGCAATGGGTATAGGAAAGCTCCTCAATAATGTTGTTAGTTGGAAAAAGAAACATAGCTTTCGATTTCTAGTTCAGTGTTTGGCACTTTTTATGGTTGGTTGCATTCTTATAGTTTGTTACCTTGAGCTTTTTGATATGATACTGGGGACCAAAATGACCTATGAAAAGTTTTGGTTAGAATATAAAGACGAGTTCTTAAAAACCTTGCTTATTCTTTTCATTTTCGTCTTTATATACACCATTCTTGATTTTATGATTTACTCTTTCAACTACCTTAAAAAAGAAGAAATTCAATCAGTTGAGATGATTAACAATCAGATGAATTTGCAGTTTAAAGCATTGAAATCTCAATTAAATCCACACTTTCTTTTCAACTCACTCAACACCATTTCATCTTTACTTTATAAAGATCCTGAGAAGGCTGAAGAGTTTATTCGAAAATTTGCTGAGAGTTATCGTTTTATACTGGATCAGAATGATAAAGCACTTATTCCACTAGAACAAGAGCTCGCCTTTGTTGAAGCATACAACTATATCCTTAGAATGCGATTCCAGGATTCTTATAAGCTTCGTATTGATTTGCCTGAGCTTGTAAGACATAGTTTTGTACCTCCGTTGAGCATTCAAATGTTAGTTGAGAATGCCATTAAACACAACTTAATTTGTAAAAACTCACCCTTAGAAATTAAACTAAAATGCAAAGACAACTATCTGCATATCAGCAATAATATCAACCCTTTACGCGAACAGGCTGAGTCATTCCACATTGGAATAGAAAATATAAAGAAACGTTATGCCTTTTTCACGAATGATAATATTAAACTGGAAAAAACTGATTTTTTCACTGTAAGCTTACCCCTGATTAATGAAAACAATCGGCACTTGAACTAAAAATACGATTTAGCCCTTAGAACATTACAAATGAACTAGCCACATAAATAAGGTAATGAAAACTAAATATCTCAACCAATCTCTATATCGAATATTTGCCCCTTTAATCGCGGGGCTTTTTGTCTACATACTTCTTCTTTTGGTATTCGACCGATTATCCGAAATTATCAATAATTTTCAGCCAGATGAGTTGGCTTTTCTTATACTAGTCAACTATATTTTATTCGAGACTTATAGGCTTTGGATAAACGCCTTTGAAAAATCTAATCGTTTCATTTCTGCACCCTATATAAAAAAGAGTTTTCTTTTTTTAGGAAGTTTTATTATTACTATTTCAGTAGTATCACTATGTTTATGGCTGTATTTCAACTATTATATTGAGATGAGTAGTTTTGGATCGCAACTCATATCCCTCCTTATTGTTTTTATTCTAGTTGGGATTCTCTTTCACCTTTTTTATATCAGTATTAGCTTTCTCGATAAGCAAAACTCGCTCCTATTACAAAAAGAAGAGCTTAATAGAAGAAACATTCAGTATGAACTTGAAGTGTTTCGAAATAAAATCAACCCTGATTTTTTATATAATTCTCTTGAAGGCATTATCAGTTTAATCCGTAAGAATAATGTCGATCAGGCTGAGAAACATATCGATTATTTGGCCCTATTCTATCGAAGAATTCTGGGTAATCGCTATTCAGAAATTATCAGCCTTGAAGATGAAATTAAAAAAATTGAACACTATATAGAAATTCAAAACTATTTGTATGCAGGTAATCTGGTTTTAGATTGGCAGTTAAAAACAAGTGCAAAAGAGATTATGATTGTTCCCAACACCGTTCTTCAGACCATAAATCTGATTGAACAAACCCAATTGGTAAATGCAAATACAAAATTGAACATCAAAATAGAGATCGAAGAAGAATATATTTGCTTTAACTATAAATCATCAGCTCGATTAAAAGGAGATATCAGGCCTAACTCTTTACTAGACAGTATTAATCATAGTATTAGTTTTTATAGTAACTTTAAAGCCATCATCATCGAAGATGATAAAATAAATATGATGAAAATTCCCACAGTTAAGTTGGAGAACCACCAAGCATAAAGAAGCAACAATCGAACTATCTCTTTATAGAAAATATATAAAGTAACACGCAGCATGAAAGTCATAATAATAGAAGACGAAGTTTTAGCCGCAGAAAAACTTGAACGCTTAATCAAGAAATACGACTCCAAAATTGAAATTATTGAACGTTTCGATTCTGTAAGTGAGTCGAGTATTTGGTTGGGTGATCCAGAAAACAAAATCGACCTTATTTTTCTTGACATTCATTTGGTTGATGGTTTGAGTTTCGAAATTTTCAATAGAGTACAAGTTCATACACCTATCATTTTCACAACGGCTTATAATGAATATGCTCTAAATGCTTTCAAATTAAACAGCATTGACTACCTACTAAAACCAGTTAGCTTCGACAACTTGTTTACAAGCATGAAGAAGTTAGAAAATATGCGAGCCTCTCTTTCTTCAGAGCCAAATCTCAGAAGTTTCGAAAATCTAAGTCAGGTATTATCTAAAATTCAGAAAAACTATAAAACACGCTTCATGATTAAAGTAGGTGAAAAACTACGTTCTTTCACTTGCAACGAAATAGACCTTTTTTTTAGTGAGGGGCGTGATGTCTTTATTCTACTTAAAGAAGGCAAGCATTATATTGTCGATTACAAAATGGAGGAATTACAGGAACTCTTAAACCCTGATGAATTTTTCCGTATTGGTCGATCATTTATTGTTAATATTAATGCTATATCAGGAGTTAATATCCACTCGAACTCACGTCTTAAAGTCAAACTCAATCAGGAAACAGATAAAGAGCTTATTGTTTCGCGTGAAAAAGTGAATGACTTTAAAAATTGGTTCAGTGGAAATCAAAGAGATTAAGTTATTCAGAAAGATCTATTTTTTTTAAAGCGAGCATTTTTCTATATAAAAGATGCTCGTTTTTCTTTTTAGACAACTACTACCCTTGTAACTGACAAATAAAATCTCAGATTAAACACCTTCTTCAGAATTAAAATCCAGGCTTACTCGATTCAAAAAAGAAGCCTTTATCGAACAAAATTCTCAAAATTGCCCTTTTACTCACTTTTCTCCCTTTTCCGAAAACGTTATCATAATTAGAGAATTATAGATTCAGCCCTATTAATGATAATTTTCTTTAATAAACTTCTCGAACGCAAACATTTTCGGAACTTAACGAAACCGTTTGTAATGAAAATAATTGCAAAATCAACTCTCTCTGGTCATTTTATCTAGATCTTTTCTAAGAATACTTCATAGATTTACAATGTCAAACAAACCACTTAAAGTGTTTGTCAAAACAATTAATTATTAACCAAAGTTTTTTAAAGATGAAAAATCTAAAATTGAAATTGAGAGGATTGGCACTCGCTGCCGCACTAGTGTTAAGTTTGAGTTCTGCCTTTGCAGGCGGTAATGTTAAAATCAACCCTTACCTAAACACAGATTACTCTATCGTTTCTGTATTTAACACTAGCAATTCAAACCTTAAACTAAAAGTTTACGACGAGAACGGATATGTGTTTTATAGTGAAACTGTAGAAGCAGAAAGCAACACACAAAAGCTTTTCGATCTATCTTACTTATCTGATGGAAATTACACTCTAGTTTTAGTTGGTAAAAACACACGTGTTGAAGAAACCTTTCAGGTAGCAGGTAAAAAACTCCTTGTTACAAATGAATTGATGCAACTAGCAGAGAATAAAAACAAAAGCTCTCAGTATGCATTCGAAAAATAAGTATTCTAGTCAGTACGATGTTTGCATAAAGCATCAACATTTATATAAGTGTATCCCTCAACAATAAGAGATACACTTATTTTTTTTGTTTACTTATCTCCCCCCTTCCTTTTATATTTTAGTTGAACCCCCTGCAATGGTTGAGTTAAACAACACTTTTCAATAGAGCGATTATCGCTTCCTAATCTCCCATTTTTTGCTATTTTTGTACATCTTCGTTCCATTTTTGAAATATATAGATTCTTAAATGGTCGAACACCAACAAACAATTGTAACGCAAAACAAATATTAACTGTCTTTAGACCAGTAAAAAAACAATTAAAATGAAAAAGTTATCGATTTTTGCATCACTGTTCATGTTGTTAGCCATTTTCTCAGCTTCAACTGCCAGTGCATGTACCAATTACCTAGTAACTCGAGGTGCCAGTGCTGACGGTTCCAACATGCTTACCTATGCTGCCGATTCACACGTTCTTTACGGAGAATTATATTTCCGCCCAGCTGCAGATTGGGCTGAAGGAACTATGCTAGATGTTTACGAATGGGATACTGGAAAATATTTAGGACAGATTCCTCAAGTACCTCACACCTATTCTGTAGTGGGAAACATGAATGAATTCCAATTGGCTATCGGCGAATCCACTTGGGGTGGTGTTGACCAGTTAGGTTCACAAGAAGGTGGGCTGATTGACTATGGTAGTTTGATTTATTTAGCCCTTCAGCGTTCGAAGAATGCACGTGAGGCGATTAAAGTAATGACTGAATTAGTTGAAACTTACGGTTATTACAGCTCTGGAGAATCTTTCTCAATCTCTGATAAAGATGAGATTTGGATTCTTGAACTGATTGGAAAAGGAAATGGTGAAAAAGGTGCCGTTTGGGTAGCGCGCATGATTCCTGACGGTTATGTTAGTGGACACGCGAACCACGCTCGAATCACAACTTTCCCATTGGAAGGTAAAACGTCTATCTCGTCTGATAAAATCGACAAAATTTTTGATACTGATGTAACAACTGTATACGCTAAGGATGTTATTTCTTTTGCAAAAGAAAAAGCGCTTTATCCTAAGGATGGTAAAAACAAAGATTTTAGTTTCTCTGATTCTTATGGTCCTGTAGATTTCGGTGGTGCACGTTACTGCGAAATGCGTGTTTGGACTTTCTTCAACCGTGTAAATAAGGATATGGCTAAGCATTTCGATTACGCTAAAGGTAATGTGAAGCTTGATAAAAAAGGATATGCAAGTAACCGTATGCCTCTTTGGATTAAGCCAGACCATAAAGTTGAACTTTCGGAGCTTAAGGATGCCATGAGAGATCACCTTGAAGGGACTGAACTTGATATGTCGAAAGATATGGGTGCTGGTCCTTTTGGTAATCCTTACCGCTGGAGACCTCTTACCTGGAAAGTTGATGGTGTTACTTATTGCAACGAGCGTGCTACTGCCACTCAGCAAACAGGTTTTTCTTTTGTTACTCAGTCTCGTAACTGGTTACCTGATGCAGTAGGTGGAATCAACTGGTTTGGTGTTGATGATGCTGCTTCTTCTGTTTATTTCCCAATGTATTGCTCAGCAACTCGTGTTCCTGAAACATTTGCTGTTGGTAATGGCAAAATGATGGATTTCACGAACAAATCTGCATTCTGGGTATTCAACCAGGTAACTAACTTGGCTTATACTCGTTACAATGCAATTCACCCTGAAATAAGAGACAAGCAAGTTGCTCTTGAAGCTAAATACCAGAAATTCACTCAGATTATCGATATGGCTGCTGAAGGCATGATTAAAGCTGACAAGGCTGCTGCAATCGAGTTCTTAACTGACTTCTCTTGTAACCAGGGCGACAACCTTACAAACGAGTGGAGAGACTTCTACGGTTACTTATTTGCTAAGTTTATGGATGGTAACATCAAAACGAAGGATGGTAACAAGCAGAACCCAACCATGAAGCAACCTGGCTATAGCGAAAAGTGGAAAAGAGCTGTAGCAAACGACACTGGTGATCAGCTAAAAGTAAAAGGTTCTTCTCATTAATCGGGAAATAAACCTATAAATATTATAAAAGGAAGCTTCGGCTTCCTTTTTTATTACTCTAAACATTCATATTCTGATTATAGGTAAGCTTTAAACTTAAGTTCGTGACTAAAAATCAGAAGAACTTATAAAAGTCGGTAGTAAATACTCATATTACTAATAATGAGACCAGGGGGTTTTTACTTGCCTAATATTATCATCCTCATCAAGAATCTGAGGTACAGAACAATGAATATAGCAAGTCAATTGAAAAAGGTTTTTGTAACGAAAGCTGCGATCAATAAAATTGCAAATTTCTATTTCAGTTCCATTTTCATTGACAAATTTATCCTTTCTGGTATAGCAAGTCGTGATGTGGAGTGATTGAGAATCGTCTCCTAAAAATTCAATATCTTTTACTTCCCAATTATTAGGCAAGTCTAATGCTAAGCGAATTAATTCAATGCTGTTCATACTAAATCGAATTTAAGATGAAACGTCTTTGGATAAGTATTAACAAAGATATGAAACAAAACAGACCCGTCAGAACGACGAGCCTGTTCTTTCTATATACCCTTTAAAAAAAACAAAGCTATACTCATAAATATCGCCTGACAGCTCTGCTTTTCATTTGTGATTCAGATGTCTAGAAAGTATATTTTACATGCAGGAGTACTCGAGTACTGCTTACAAGGTCAGTATTGACAACTGTTCCATCTATTTGAGTCGTACCATAAGCTGCACCAGTATAAATGATTTCACCACCAAATTTCATTTTACCAGACAAAAATTCAATACGAGGAGAAATTTGGTACAGATAATCAATATTTGATCCACGACTATACAAACCGATAAACTTATCATTAGATCCTTTAGCCAAATCGTCCGCGGCCCCTAAATTCTTGCTATAACCAAGGTTGAAACCATAACGAACATTACCTGTTGTTGTATATAAATCTGAGGTTAAACTCATTGTCGAGATATTGGTGTATTCGTAATCGCCGTTGGCTTTCACATTTTTCACACCGTATCCTCCAATCATTACAAAGTTATACATGTTCTGACCATAGATTCCCTGCAAATTCCACTTCAGTTTCTTTCCAGTCATTCCCAACCAGGTATTGAAATAGTAACTCCCAAGTTTCTCATCTGTTTTTACACCATTGCTATTTACAGTAAGCGGCATAATTGTTTTATAACCTGCAGTAAAGCCAGCTTCTACCCCTTTTGATAAATTCGTCTTTACTTGAGCTGTAAATTCCGGAATACTAGATTGCTGAGCGTACTTTTCACTAATGCCATCAGGCCCTGTACTCTTGAAATCCATTTCGGATAAAGCTGCAAAACTCAATGTGGTATTCGTATTTAGCTTACGGGTGTAACGCAACTGTGGTGCACGATTCAATAATCCAAAAGGAAGACCAGCACCCCAGTGCAAAACATTTGGGTAAGCTGAAGGAACAAACATGGGATGCCAGAATTTTCCAGCAATCAGTTGATCTTTCTCCCAATCTAATTTAATGAAAGCATGACGAAGACGGAACAAACCCGTTTTATCGTTTGATGTTCCTACAAAATCACCTTCAATTACCGCAGATCCCTGTGCACCAAAAGCCTCGAAACCAGAAACTGTTGCTCTCAAACGCGATTGCACTGTTGTCATGAAAAACTCAGAGCGATCATTCAAATCATTTCCTTCAGAATCCAACAATTCATTAGCAGGATACAGTAGGATAGCGCCTTCCCGAGAGTTAACTGTTTTACGAGTATCGAAATAGCTTTCTGCTGCAACGAATCCACTCAACTTTACACTTACTTTTTTCTCTTCTGCTTTGACTGAAACTCCAGTTAGTATCAGAACCATTAAGCATATAAAAAATCTATTTTTCATTATTCTTCAGTTTTATAGATGTTTAGGTTTGATTATTTTACACTCTCACTTTTACTTCTCTCAATTCAGGTTTCATTTTCGTATTAGCCACGTATAAAAAAACAGATAAGGTTGCAATTGTAGTTAGAATACCCACTGTATAAGCGATAGTTTGTGATACGTGGAAACCTTCAGGCGCAATAAGAATGTAAGTGGTTACTACAGCTGTCATAAATGTGGCAGGGATTGTTGCGAACCAGTGACTGCGTCCTTTTGTTACCATATACATAGCAGCCGTCCACAATACAATTGTTGCAAGAGTTTGATTAGCCCATCCAAAATATCTCCAGATAATAGCAAAATTGACTTGAGTCAATAAAAAGCCGATCGCAAATAAAGGAAGTGTAATCGCTAATCGCTGAATCAATTTCTTTTGAGAATAACCAAAAGAATCGGCAATCGTCAAACGAGCAGAACGGAAAGCAGTATCACCAGATGTAATTGGAGCAGCAACAACACCGAATATTGCCAACACACCACCAATTTTACCTAATAGACCCCCGCAGATTTCATTCACAACCCATGCAGCATTATGCCCTGATTGTCCCATAGTTTCACCTAATTCTCGAACACCACCAAAGAAAGTCATAGCAGCTGCTGCCCAAATCATAGCAACAATACCTTCTGAAATCATCGTTCCATAAAAAATCTTTCTCCCCTGCTTCTCATTGGTCATACAACGAGCCATAAGCGGAGACTGCGTGGCGTGGAAACCAGATATAGCACCACAAGCAATCGTAATAAATAGCATAGGGAAAACAACAAATTTAGAAGGATTGGCATGCATATTAGCAAAATTGGTTGCTGTTAATTCTGGAATGCTATGATCCCCTAAGATTAAAGCACCAGCAATACCAAAAGCCATAACCAAAAGAGAAATACCAAAAATTGGGTATATTTTACCAATCAATTTATCAATTGGAATCATGGTCGCTAATAAATAGTATAAGAAAATACCACCAATCAATATAGAAACATTAACACCTGTTAATCCGGTAAGAATGGCAGCAGGGCCTTTTATAAAAACAACGCCCACAAGCACTAATAGAATAACAGAAAAAACACGCATGAATTTTTTGAAGCCTGACCCCAAATATTTCCCTACAACCTCAGGAATACTGGCTCCACCATGGCGTACAGAAAGCATTCCTGAAAAGTAATCGTGAACGCCACCGGCAAAAATACAACCAACAACAATCCATATAAAAGCAACTGGCCCCCAGAGAGCTCCCGCGATAGCACCAAAGATTGGTCCTAAACCGGCAATATTCAGGAATTGAATCAAAAAGATCTTCTTCCAGTTCATAGGAACAAAATCGACACCATCTTTTTTTGCGATCGCTGGGGTAACCAGATCAGGATCAACTCCAAATTTTTTCTCAACAAATTTTCCGTAAATCAGATACCCTAGGATAAGGGCAACGATACTTAAAATAAAAGTTATCATACTCGTGTTGTTTAGTTTGTAAATAGCTCTTAGTAAAGTGAATCGAATCACTACAAACAAAACAAGCGGATTTGGCAAGAGCAAAAAAGGTAGAAAAGACCTATTTATAAGACAGACAACACCCATTTCAATATGGGTATTTTCACCCATATTTTACGGAACAAAACACATAAGAGATTTAATGCAAGGCAATTACATTCCTTATTTTGAATACATCTGCACAACAGGAAACGTTTGCGGAGATTAAAAAACCTTAAATTTTGCAAAAAAAAACCTTTTTTCAGAGGAACAAATTTAGGCCCTAGAAAAGCAGATATAATTTATCAATTGAGGGTTTACACTTCAATAATTTTATTTTTCACAGCATACATCACCAATGATGTCGAATTGGGACAGCCAGTTTTACTCAAAAGATTGGAACGATGACGATCAACCGTACGATGACTAATAAAGAGTTTCTCGGCAATATCTGTATTACAAAAGCCTTCGCAAATCAACTTCAATACTTCCAGCTCACGCTGGGTTAGTTTAACTACTTCGTTCTGAAATTGCTTTTGTTTCTTTTTGTCGAGAATACCAACCAATAGTTCTTGAGAAAAATAAGTACCGCCATTAATAACAGCCTGCAAAGCCGCATTCAATTCTTCAACACCCGAGTTCTTCAAAAGAAAACCCTGAACACCAGCATCCAACATCTGATCGTAATACTCCTCTTCACCATGCATAGAGAGGACAATAATTTTAAGTTTAGGGTAAAGTTTTAGCGCTTCACAGGTAGCCTCCAATCCATTCATCTTGGGCATATTAATATCCATCAAGGCAATATCGATAATCTCATTGGCTGCCAAGTCAAGAAATTCCAAGCCATTGGAAGCCTCACCCACAACTTTCATTTCGGGAATATCGTTTAGTAAAAAACGTAATCCACTACGAAACATTTTATGATCGTCAACTATGGCTAGCCTGTACTCTTTCATTCTCGTCTATTTTAGGGTATTTCTATACAGTTTATTATTTCGCTCCAGATTCTAACTTGACTGAAAGTACAGCCATCATTCCGCCATTCACGAGGTTACTCTTAATTTTATGCGTTCCATTTAAGGAGCGAACACGACTCAAGATATTGTAGAGTCCCATCCCGTTGGTCTTATCAGATTCAAGTTTTCGAGTATCAAAACCAATACCATCATCAATATAGATCAACTTAAGTTCATCCTTTTCACGTGAAAGATTAATTTCAATATTTTCGGCCTTAGCATGTTTAATCGTATTGTGAATCAGTTCAGTTACCACTCGATATATCACAACTTCGACCTGTTCATTAAGGCGCTCATTTAAATTCTCTGCATGAAAACTAATATTAATCCGCTCCGAAACCTGTAATTTTTGAGTAAAAGAATTAATGGCTTTCTCTAGCCCAAAATCACTCAAAATGTGCGGACTCAGATTGTTCGAAATCTCCTTAATACTCACTAGGGCTTCATTTACCGCTTCGCGTGAAACTTTAATAATACTTTGCTTTTTCTCCGCTTCATCGGTTTGCTTAAGAGCCGAAAGATAAAGATTTATACTGGAAAGCAAAGGTCCTATAGAATCGTGTAAGTCCTTAGCAAAGCGTCTTCGTTCATTTTCCTCGGTCTCAATTACCGCATTCAGAACCTTGCGCTCTGTTTCCTGTCTCTTACTAATGTCTCTCACTACGGCCAGTATTAACTGATCCTCTTCCAGGTCGATAAGACTTAGATTAATTTCCACTGGAAACGTGGATCCATCATGCCGTTTTTGTATAGATTCCATATTGATAGAACTTTTATCTGGACTGAGCTTATTCCAATAATCCACCAAGTTTTGAGCTGAATACTTAGAATCCAAGTCTGCATAATTCATCTCTAACAAATCCTTATGGCTATAACCCAAGCTTTGACAAGCTGAGGAGTTAGCATCAATAATTTTTCCACTAAAGTTGTGAATCAAAATCTCGTCAGCAGCCTGTTCGATCAGCGATCGCCAACGTTTTTCAGAAGCCCTAATCTGCTTCTCATCTTCCTGTATTTGCTCTTCGGCCAATTTTCGTTCTGTAATATCAGTTAGGGTACCTACCATATTTGTGGGCGCATTAGCATCATCCCGATCCAGTATCTTCCCCTTTCCCTTATACCACTTCCACTCCTGATTGGCATTACAAATGCGAAATACAACTTCAAAAGTCTCAGTTATCTCCTTTAAACAATCTAATCGTTTGCCTTCCACTTTTGCTTGATCATCGGGATGAATATGTGCGTATACAAATTCCAGTGTATTCTTAACCCGATCGGGATCATAACCCAAATTCAACCAAATTTGTTTACTGAAAGTAAGGCGCTCCGATTTAAAATTGTGTTCCCACACCCCATCTGAATTTGAATCCAACATTCTGAGCAAACGTGTTCTATTGACTTTTAAATCCTTATTAATAGCAAGTAATCTATTTTCATTTCGCTTCCGTATGTATCTGGAATAAAAAATAATTATACATATCAGTATTAAAAAAACGGATATAAGAAGCAGATAAGTTTTATACTTCTCAAACAAGGTAAGCGGTAAATGAATAATTTGACTCCCTTCAGGCAATTGGTCAGGACTAATATCAAATCGCTGCATCTGATTATAATCGAAAATGAGGCTATTGTAGCCAGATGTTACCAAAGGAATCTGGTTGATGTCCTCTCCATTTATCACTCTCAATGCAATTTGAGCTGCGAGCTTACCTTGTTCAAAACCACTGGTCAGCATGCCACCCACAATACCCTCACCCAAATAAAATACCCAGGAACTATAAATAGGAAGCTGAGTAGCCTCCCGAATAATCTCAATGTTCTCCTGGTAAGAAATATAATTACCCTCTTTGTCTTTACTAAAATTCAAAAGAAGAATGATATTTGAATCATCCAATTGGTTCACTTTATCAACGAGTTCATCAATTGATAAATTCTCTAAAAAAACCAGATTGACATCTGTTTTAATATCGGGCCAAAATGATTTAATGTGATTACGATTGATGATGGCAGAGGTGGTTTGATTATCGTTAATCACTACCAGATTTTTTGCTTTGGGATGCAAACGTAAAGCCTCCTGAATTGTTCGCTTAAAATCGATGAATTCGGTTACCCCGGTCACATTTGTCATCCCTTCAATCAGACTCTCATCAAATTGATCGATAGAAGCAAAAACGACGGGAATATCCTTAAAATAAGTATTCTGATATTTTCTGGCAAACTCAAGTGCATTATTGTCTGAAGCAATAATCACCTCAAAAGGGATATTATGATGTTTCAGTTCGTAGAGTTTGGCAAATTCAACCAAATAGGCAGGGTCCGAATTTCGCTTTGAATCCATATATTCAAATTGCACTTCCAAATTGTCGTGCTGCTCAAAAATAGATTGCATCCCCCGTGTAATATTATCCGTCCAGTTCAAACCCTGATGATAGGAATGCAAAACCAGAATCTTTTTCTTGCGTGCCCAAGTTGGATTCGTTAGAAAAAGTAAGCACAAAAACAAAAAAAGATAATGTTGATATTTCATGGGATAGCTTCCTTTAGTCAGACCTAATTGCTGTAAAATCAAAGGACACAACAATCTCGACCTGCGTAATTTACTAAAGCCACTAATTAAAAACAAATTACACATAGAGTAAGCTGTAAATCAATACATGATTCTAAAAATTCAATTAAGTAGAAAATTTTTACTGCACACTCAATTTAGATTATAATAGTGTAATAACTGTCGTAAAAAACCAACTATAGGTTTAAAATTTATGACCTTAAAAATTTAAAAAAAACAGTAATAGAAAACTAAATTTCATGGGCGGTGGAGTCGCCAGAGAGTTAGTTCAATTAATAAAAACTGACAAACCATCTAGATTTGATTTTCACAAAACACAAACAAGTTTAATCGACTTACTTATTTAACTATTTAATAGGAGGTGCGTTTGAAATCGTCCACGAAACTTGGCAATACCTTTACATTTATTGACATAGCCTTGTTGAAAATTATATTAATAAAATTCATTATATTTAAAATTTGATTAAAATCACTAAGTAATAGCTAGTTGAAGAATTATAAGCTTTATTAGAAATTATTGATCAAACTTAGAAAATTATGGTAGAGAAGAAAAAAACTCATGACTAATTCCAATATTCAGAACATGAAAAAAATCCAATTTAACTCATTAAAATCACGAATAACGATTACCATTACAGGAATTCTTGTAGTATCACTATTGTTTACTACATTTTTTTTTGCAAGCAGTGCAAAGCGAGAGTTATCTAATGCAATTGAAGCAAATGCACTTAATTTATTAGAAGCAACAAAAAACCATGTTGAATCTCAACATAATAGTATTCTTTACCATAAAACATTTGTACTGGAACGTAGAAAAAATGAATTAAAAAATAATATAGCAGTGCTGTTAACGATGATTAACAGGGCATACAAGCTTTATGAAACAGGTCAGCTAAACGAATATGAAGCCAAGCAACGTGCAATCACAGCAATACAACAAGCACGATATGATAATAATGTGGGTTATTTCTGGATTAATAATACAGAACAACCTATTCCACGAATAATATTGCATCCTACAATGCCTCACCTCGAAGGTACTATTCAGAATAGTTCTAAGTATGATAGTGCTCTAGGAAAAAATATTAATCTGTATAAAGCACAGCTTGATATTTGTTTGGAACATGAAGAAGGATTCCTCGATTATCTTTGGGAAAAACCAACATCAGAAGGGCTCACTGAACAAAAACAACTAAAAATTTCGTATGTAAAACTTTTTAAACCTTGGAATTGGATAGTTGGTAATGGTGTTTATTACGATGATATTGAAAAAGATGTACAAAACAGAATTAATGCTGTACTTGACGATTTAAATAAAACAATTAACAAACAGCGAATTGGCGAAAGTGGTTATTTCTTCATTTTTAATGAAAAAGGCCTTGTACTTGTTCACCCAAGTTCTACAAGCGACAGCTCGAGTCATTTAATCAATCCTATAACAGGCGATCTGCTTTATGAAGAATTAAAGGCGGCGGCATTTAGTCAAAGTCATTTTATGGAATACAATTGGGATAAACCAGGCTTCGAAGGCGAATATAGATTTCCTAAGAAAGCTTTTGTAACTTATTATAAACCTCTTGGATGGTATATTGC
Organism: Ancylomarina euxina; assembly: GCF_003863355.1. Taxonomy (GTDB): domain Bacteria; phylum Bacteroidota; class Bacteroidia; order Bacteroidales; family Marinifilaceae; genus Ancylomarina; species Ancylomarina euxinus. The sequence continues at coordinate 153,006 of NZ_QQWG01000007.1, forward strand.
GACTTCAGTTTATAAAGAAGACTTTGAGCAAAAAATAACAAATCTAACCAATACAATTCTCTTGTTTTCAATCTTTTTTATCGCAATTGCTTTTGTTATTTCGCTTCTTATGTCCAGAAGCATTTCCAACCCTTTAAATATGCTTGTTAATACAATAAGCACAGTTGATAAAGATGGTCTGCCAACGAAACCTATTTCCCCGGCAAAAATTTCAGAAATAAAAGTACTCAGTGCTACAATTAATACTATGATTGATTCTATACGGAAATCCAGAAAGGAGTTAAAAGTCGAGAGAGATTATTCTATGGAGCTTATTAATGCTACGCCTGATATTATTTGCGGTTTGAATAATGAGGGTATTACAACATTTATTAATCCTGCGGGAGAAAGAGTAACGGGTTACAGTAAAGAAGAAATTATTGGAAAGAATTGGTGGAAACTGTTATATCCAGACAAGGTATACAAGCAGGTTGAAAGAATTTTTAATACTTTTCCAGAAGGTAAAGTTATTGAAATAAAACTATTCAGAAAAAATGGGGAAAAGAGAGATATTGTCTGGAACTCTTTTACCAGGAGAGATCATAATAACAATATTTTGGAAATCATCGGGTTTGGTAATGATATCACCAATCGTAAGCAAATTGAGAAAGAACTAATAGAAGCAAAAGAAAAAGCAGAAGAAAGTGACCGATTGAAATCAGCATTTTTAGCTAATATGAGCCACGAAATACGTACCCCGATGAATGGTATTCTGGGATTTATCAACCTTCTTAACGAACCTAACTTAAACAAATCTCAAATTGATAAATACTCTACTATCATTAATAAGAGCAGTGACAGGCTACTAAATACAATCGACGACATTATTGATATTTCAAGGATTGAAGCTGGAGAAGTACTTGTTTTAAATACTAAGATTTCGATACAGGCTGTCATGAATGAACTTTATACTTTCCATTCTCCTGAAGCAAAACTGAAAGGATTATCGTTATCTATACAACCTTCACTCTCCCCTGAACAAACAAACATAATCACCGACCGCAATAAGTTCCATAGAATATTAAGTAACCTTATTAAAAATGCAATTAAATACACTAAAAGAGGGGCAATCACTTTTGGCTATTCCTGGAAAAATAAATGTATCGAATTTTTTGTAAAAGATACAGGAATAGGTATCCCCAAAGATCGAACGCAAGCAATTTTTAATCGTTTTGAACAGGCTGATAATGGGAACACAAGGCTCTTTGAAGGTTCTGGCTTGGGACTTGCACTATCAAAGGCTTATACTGAAATGCTTGGCGGAAAAATTTGGGTCGAGAGTAAAGAAGGGAAAGGCTCAGTATTTTATTTCACAATTCCATACAAGCCTGAATTGAAAGATAAGGACAGTTTAGCTAAAATTGACAATGATTCTAAGGATGAGAATCTAATTAATAACCTAAAAATTCTTATTGCCGAAGACGACGAAATATCGGGAATGCTAATTGAAATTGAACTTGAAAAATACTGCAAGACGATTATAAAAGCTAGAACTGGTGCAGAAGTTGTTGAAATTTGCCGAAATAATCCTGACATTGATTTAATTCTGATGGATATAAGAATGCCAATTATGGATGGATATGAAGCCACACGTCAAATTCGACAGTTCAATAAAAATATTATAATTATTGCTCAAACAGCATATAGTTTTGTTGGAGATAGAGAAAAATCTATAGAGTCAGGATGTAATGATTATATATCGAAACCAATATTAAAAGATAAATTATTTGAGCTAATACGTCTCTATTTCAGAAAATAAAGTTAGTATAAACATATCGACTATGGATAATAATGCATATGGCTATAATCGAATAGGTCGCAGCTAGATCATAAGCCTATTGGAAAACCTAAGCCTCTTTATATTTAAATGATTGAACAAGTTCAGTTCTAACCAATGGCGGATTTAATGACATCGTACTTTTAAGAGATAAGCTTTTTTAAGAGGCAAGTCTTGAGAGATTCTATTAAATAATTTTAAAGATAAAATTAGATATTATAGAAAAACAATCATAAAAAAGCAGTTCCTTCAACAAATATTCTGAATGGTCTGCATTTTACCGATAATAGTCAATTTTATAACAACGGTTGGAGTATTTTCAAGTATTATCTGTTCTCTTTATGTAGGGTTTACTGAAAAACGGACAAAGTTTGCTTTCTCCGTTTTTCAGTAAAACCCTAAGTAGTACGCAACCATAACTTTATTTGATGAATGACATGATGAAATTGTTTGAAATTCATCCCATTACTACGGCCAGGTTTCATATTCTCTTTGCCTCCAATTACAAATTCATCAACATGAATTTTCCCGTCTATGGGATGAGTTTCACTACTTTTCATTGCAACTCGTGCTTTATGAGTGAATAACCATGCGGTTTTTCCGTGTTATACCATACCGTTTTGCTAATTGAGATGCAGATATACTTTTAGTTGTTGCAGTCATCTAAAATGAGAATAAAGAATGCCTTTCTCAATTCAAATTTAACTTTGTGGAACATTATATTTGCTGTAGGACTTTCGATATGAAAACATTTAGTGCAGACCTTAGACATGTTCGGTTTGTTTGAATGTTTATCATGTCCACATTTACAGCATTTATACCCATCATTCCACATTATGTCTGACAAATATTGTTTACATAGTTCATCTGTTGGAAATTTCGCAGTAAATTCAATAAAGTTCTCGCCTTTAAATATATCCATAGCCTTCTTAATTGTTAAGGCACAAATATAGTTGAATTGTACTTAGGGTCTACTGAAAAACGGAGAAAGCAAACTTTGTCCGTTTTTCAGTAGACCCTAAATACAGTGAAACTAAAATGACCAATGGTCTATTCGAAAAGATGTTCAATTGCAAAGCAACAACACGAAATTGGAAAACAGTACTGAAACTTTCAGACTTAGCTCAATAAATTAAACCGTAGTTTTACAAGCAATATTTTCACCCATAAACACAGCCGTTTCAAAGCCTTTACGCGTATTTTCAAGAAGGTCATCAGCTAATTTCACTTTCCCTTTTTCGAAGAATAGCACTAGAGTAGAACCTCCGAAAGCGAAATAACCTTTCTCATCTCCTTTCTCAACCTGAGAATTATCCTGATAAGTTTGGATGATACTACCAACCATGGTAGCCCCTACTTCAGAGATAATGATATTACCAAAATCTTCAGTTTTAAGCGTACTATAGGTTCTGTAATTCTGACAGAAAATTTCCAAACTCTTTTTCAAAGCCATTGGAGAAACCGAAAAATACCTTCCTTTAATTGATTTAGATTCGGATATAAAACCACTTGCGGGGAAATGAAATCGATGGTAATCCGTAGGTGCCAAACGAACTATGACCATGGAACCATCGACATACTTTTTAGTCAGTTCTTTATTCTTAAGAAAAGTTTGAATCGTAAACTCTGACCCCTTCACAAAAAACGAAGAAATATCTTTTATGGACTGAAAAGCAAGAATCTTACCATCAGCAGGTGAAACAACCCCATTACTTATAGGTCGCTTTCCAGCTTGTATTTTTCTAAAGAAAAAATCGTTAAAGTTGAGATAAGCTTTACTATCGGTTATCTTATAATTGGATAGATCAATTTGATATTGAGCAATAAATTTATCAATCTTCTTTTTCGAAAAACGACTACTCATATACCAGCCACCAAGCATGGTTAACATCTTTCGTTTAACAAGAGTATGAAGTGTTACTTTTCCCAAAGAAGAATTATAAAGCCATCTTAACATGCCTTCGCTTGGAACGAATTCCTTAACTAAACTTCCACTCTTTCTGTCTATGTATCGTATCGTTCCCATAAATCTGATTTGAATGCAAATTTAATCGATTTCGAAAAACATCAGGTATTCTTTTCCATTTTCTCGTAATTTTATCCAATCTTATATGCGTCTCACCTCTTTTTAGGACTTACTTATCTCTTAAACACCATCATTTCATGTGAAAACTCCTTAAAGCTAAAAATAGGTTTGAAGAGATCATCAGAAGCTCTATCTTGTCGAAGCAAATAGAAATAGCCTTTGATCTAAAAATTAGCAGATAAAATATGATGGAAAATGGTCAGCCAGATGGCAGAAAAAGAAAAGATATTAAAGTTGGACTAGAAGTTGAAATTGTGCAAAAGCAAGATCAACGAAGTGGCAATTTAACCGAAGGTATTGTGAAGCGCATTCTAACCAAATCGCCGAATCACCCTCATGGTATCAAAGTGCAACTAGAAACAGGTGAAGTAGGCCGTGTAAAAAACATCCTCGATAATGAAGATTAAATAAAAAATATAAACAGAAACGTTTTGACTATACGAAACGTTTTTTTTTTATGCCCCACATCCCTTATTCAAAAGCATAAAACAGACATTCTCCTCTTTTTATCGCATCGATTCAGCTTATAAAAAAAAGAACTTTACTATATTTAGTCTCACAAGAGTGAAAACCACACACACATTTCCATCACACAGTTGCTGGAAGCAAATATCAGACACTCTAAATTATATAACCAAAATAGACCATAGTGGACATCGAATACATTTTTAACAACAATCGGCAATGGATTTCTGATAAACTCAAACAAGATTCCGACTATTTCAAAAAACTTTCAGGAGAACAAAGCCCCGAGATTCTATACATAGGTTGTTCCGACAGTCGCGTGACTACAGGCGATTTAATGGGCATAGAACCTGGTGATATGTTTGTACACCGAAATATTGCTAACATGGTATCTAATACCGATTTGAGTGCCATGTCAGTCATCAACTACGCCGTTAGCTACCTTAAGGTGAAACATGTCGTTATCTGTGGGCATTACAATTGCGGTGGTGTAAAAGCCGCAATGCAGTCTAAGGATATGGGCATTTTAAACCCGTGGTTAAGAAACATTCGTGACGTTTATCGTTTGCACAAAGATGAACTGAATGCCATTGAGGATGAAGAACAAAAGTACAACCGACTGGTTGAACTGAATGTGCAGGAACAATGTGTGAATTTGATTAAGACTGCCGAAGTGCAAAAAGCCCTTCTACACGATCATATCACTGTTCATGGTTGGGTTTTCGATATCCACACAGGGCATATTATCGATATGAAAATTGATTTCAATAAAATATTAAAGGACATCATGGAGATTTATCGACTGGAGTCGTGAGTTCACTTTATCACACCACATAAGTTTAACTTTATCCACATTCATAAATAAGATTATTCCGATAGAAAATAGGAGAAACTCACCCAAATCTGGTGAGTTTTTTTTTATGAATATACCGAAGTGAATTTTTGCACCAAAAGTCAGGCTACACCTCATAGACAAAAGAAGCATATTTTACAAACATCAGTTGAATGCATTCATTCCCACTTATAAGCGCCTATTTTTCTACACAAACCCCAAATAGATGATAATTGTTAGTTTTATTTCATCAATCAATTAATACATTCGCGCTCTATTAAAAAAAATAAGATCTAATGAAGAAGTTTAAGGATATTGTGGTGATTGGCGTAGCACTGTTTGCGATGTTTTTTGGAGCAGGAAATTTGATATTTCCACCTCAATTGGGAGTTTTGAGTGGTGATTCGTGGCTACAAGCCATCATGGGTTTCTTCACGACCGATGTGAGCTTGTCAATACTGGCTATTATTGCTATTGCAAAATCGGGAGGCACATTCAATTCTTTTGCTTCTAAAGTCGGACCTAAGTTTAGTATCGTCATGGGTATCATCATCATGTTGATTATTGGTCCACTCTTGGCTCTACCCAGAACGGGAGCGGTCAGTTACGAGATGGGTATACTGCCCATATTCCCTGGTATTCCTCAATATATCTTTACTTTGGTTTATTTTGGCATATCCCTTCTCTTTGTCATCAACCCCAAGGGCATTATAGATAAAATAGCCGTCTATCTGACACCGATCTTGCTTATTGCACTGGTATCAATAATCGTAAAGAATATATTGATGCCCGATAACATTATGCCTGCGGCGAAATTAACAAACGTCTATACCTATGCATTTCTGGAGGGCTATCAGACTTTGGATGGCTTGGCAGCAGTGATCTTTGCTGGCATTATTCTTATGGGCTTAAAAGAAAAAGGCTATACCGATACCTCATCGCAAATAAAAATGACCATCAAATCGGGCTTAGTCGCTTTTAGTATTATTGGTTTTGTATATGGCGGTTTAATCTATTTAGGAGCTAATGGAGCCAGCAGTATTCCCGAAGGCATGAGCAGAACAGAAACATTTATGGCTCTTGTTGATCGAATGTTCGGACAATATGGCCTTTGGATGGTCGCCGTTACTGTTATATTTGCCTGTTTTACTACGACAGTCGGATTAACAACTACCGTTGCTGAATATTTTAGTGAATTATCAAACAACAAACTTAGTTATCGATTCAATGTCGTTACAATAACTTTAGTCAGCTTCGTCCTTGCGAATCTGGGTGTTGAACAGATCGTATATTTCTCAGGTCCTATTTTGGGTATCATCTATCCTGCCATACTAGTTTTAATCGTCCTCAATCTCTTCGATAAATACATCACTTATAAAGGAATTTATTCAGGAGTTGTCGGCGGAACACTAGGCTTTAGCACCCTGATGTTTATCTGTAAGTCATTCGATTCCTTATCGGCTGCGAAAGATTGGTTATCATCCTTCCCTATGAGCACTTACGAAATGGGATGGTTGATACCTGCCATTTTTGGAGGGTTGATTGCTACAGCCTTTTATAAGATTAAGACTGTACGATAAACTCAAGCTAAAATGAGCTTTAAGTGTGCAATACTATTAAATCTGCTGATTAAATTATTTCTTATTGGAAATCTTATTCTTGCGATCAAGAATGCAAACATTCCCTCCCGGAGACCAGCATTTAGCACAGGAAACACATCTGGGTTCATGGGAAGGATTTTGTTTCCATTTATTCGGAAGGTCTGGCTCAGAAAATAGAGTGCGTGACAAAGAAACATAAGAGATATTACTATCATTCAGGATGTGTTCCATCAATTCCACATGTCGATGACCACCTACGGATATCACGGGAATACTGAGTTCTGCAGCAATTTGTTTTGTTGCTTCATAGAAATAGGCTTGTTTTTCCCTTTTCACAATCTTGGTTCTTATGGGTCTTTTAAGAGGGTATCCAGGATCAGGATTGCCACCACTAAACTCTATAGCTGTGATGCCACGTTTTTCCAGTTCTTTTGCCACCCAAAGACTCTCATCTGGAGTCAAACCGTTTTCATCCCAATCGTCGGTGCAATGCATCTTTATTAAAACAGGATAGTCAAGCCCCACCTCTTTGCGAACCGCTTCGAGTGTTTCGAACAGTATCCGGGCACGGTTTTCTATTGAGCCCCCATAGGCATCCTCCCTACGATTGAAATAAGGCGAAAGAAACTGGCTATACAAATAGGAATGAGCGGCATGTAATTGTACCCCGTCAAAACCGGCTTCTTTTACCCTTCTGGCACTTTGCGCATAAGCTTCTATCACAGTTCGAATATCCTCGGATGTCATCTTTTTGGGAGTTACTCCAGAGGACGGATTCTTAACAGCAGATGGTCCCCATATCAGCCTACCTTCAGTTTGATATTTAGTTGAGGAGCCTCCGTAGCAAACCTGCATGATGAGCTTAGAACCCAATTCATGAATTCGCTTAACGAAAAATTGGTATTCCTCAATAAAATTATCTGAGTAGATGCCCAACATCCCTGCATTGGGTTGTTCATTTTCCAGAATATGAGCATAACCCGTAATAACAGTGCCCACGCCACCTTTAGCCAGTTCTTCATAACGCCAAATCAGTTCCGGAGTTAGGTGCCCCTTTTCATCAGCCAGGTTCAACCAGGTAGCCGAACGCCACAAGCGATTCTTTAGTTCTAAATGACCAATACGAGTCGCTTCGAAGATCTTCTTTTGCATATTTTTATATTGAATATCTAAGGTCTAAAACTAAACAGACCATTTAAAACAAACGTTCTTTCTAATTTATTCTTTCGCCCAATTCCCACGGGGTTGAAGGATACGAAAATTTCGCAAAGTTTGAACTGCATCGGGTAAAATACTCTCGTATAGCTTTTGATGTTTCTCTGGAAAATCAACCTGACAGGTTTTGTTCCAGCGCTCATAAATAGTAAATCGAGTTGGATCTTCAGCATCCTGATGTAGAAAAGCACAAATAAAACTGTCTTCTTTCACCATCCTATCAAATACCTTCATGGCTGCTTCTTTCCAATCTGTTTGCCTGTCAGTCTTAATCTGAAAGTTCGAATAAATAGTCAAATCATTGGCTACCGTTTCGAACTGCGTACTTGCCCAAAAAGCCATTGGGCGCAGGATGTGTATTTTTCTCGGACTAGCACTCATTTCTGGCAGTCGCTGCTCATAAGTCTTACGATAATCTTTGGCAGCCATCTGATAGGTCATAAAATCCTCTTTCGAAGCCTCGGTCCAACGTTCATACATGCTAAATCGGTTAGGGGCTTCAGTATCCTCGTGTATAAAAGCACTTACAAAAGCTGCCTCTTGAGTCATATTATCCACAAGCTCAAACAAGCGTTCCTGGAACTCTTCAATATATTCGGGCTTAATATGGTATTTAACGTAGAAAACCAGATCATCCGGATTGGCTATTCTTGCTGGATTGGTAGTCATGATTTAATCCCCCCTTTTATCTATTCGTAATAATTTTACAATTCTTCATTAGGTTTATACAAGTTATCACTTTTGAAAGCATAAAGCAATAAAGAAATCTTCACATATCGCAAGAACCTAAAAATCAAAGCTTATATCTATATCTTCAGGATTTCAACCATCTAATTTAACCAAGTGGTTAAAAAAACCACTTTTAATTTGCAGATAAAAAACAATCCATTACATTTGCATTAACCAAATGGTTAAAACGTCTGGTTAATTTTTTACAAACAATTTAACCAAATGGTTAAACATATGAAGATGGAAAAGAAATCAATTGAAACCCAAGAGAATATTCTAAACGCCGCAAGAATAATATTTGCAAAAAAAGGATTAAGCGGAGCCCGTATGCAAGAAATAGCTGATCATGCCGGTATTAATAAAGCACTCTTGCATTACTACTACCGAAATAAAGAAAAACTGTTTGAGCAGGTTTTTGAGGAAGCCTTTAAAAAGTTGATTCGCCCACTTGGGGCATTCCTAACAGATGATTCAGAATTGTTTCAGAAGATCAGGAACATTTGTAAACTCTACAACGAAGTGTTGACCAAATACCCCTTTATCCCCAACTTTGTAATAAATGAAATGAATATCGATCCTTCCAGAATACTCAACCTACTGGATATTGGAGGAGTTAAAGAGGGGAAAATCAAAACTGCCATACAAATTAACGAAGCCATTAAAACAGGCATGATCAGACCCATCGACCCTAGAGAACTAATCCTAAACATTATTAGTCTCTCTGTATTTCCTTTTGCAAGCCGTCCCATATCAGAACAATTTTTATATAAGGATGAAGACATGGATGAGGTTCTTAAATCAAGAGCCGATGGTGTAGCAGAATTTATTATTCAATCGATAAAAATTTAAATAAATTAAAATGGACTCACTTTTGAAAAATAACAAATACCTCCTTCTCTTGGTGTTCCTTATTCAAATTCAGGTTGGATGGACTCAAGAAGTAACACTAAGTTTGGAGCAATGCCAGAAAGAAGTGCAGGAAAACTTTCCTTTGGTTAAAGGGAAAGAACTTTTAAGTCAATCTTCAAAACTGAATATTGAGAACATCAAAACATCATATTTACCCAGGCTTTATGCAAATGGGAAACTCTCCTACCAATCGGATGTAACCGGCATTACCTTTCCAGGCATGGCAACGCCCCAAGCACCAAAAGACCAATATGCCCTCAATCTGGATGTGGAGCAGTTGATATATGATGGCGGAAAAACAAAAAATAGAATTAAGATCGAAAAAGAAGCTTCGGAGGTAGAAATTCGAAACCTTGAGATTCAGATCTATCAGTTGCGCGAAAGGGTGAATTCCGCATTCTTTGGTATTCAACTTGTTCGTAAAAATAAATTGATACTTATCGACAAGCAAAAAACCATTTCGAATCGATTAAAACAAATAAGATCAGCGGTAGAAAATGGTGTTATTTTACCCGCCAACCTAAAAGTTATGGAGTCGGAATTGTTGCTAATCGATCAACAGGTTCAGGAACTGAATGCGCATGAAGCCTCTTCATTTCATATCCTGTCGGAATTAATGGGACGACGAATCGATGCAAAAGCCAAATTGAAAGCAAGCAGCTTTGATATGGAATCAGCCAATGATTTAAAGACAGATAGTAAAGAGAGACCGGAATACCACATGTATTCGAGTCAGAAGTCATTGCTTGAAGCGCAAAAAGAACTGCTAAAGAAAGACCGTTACCCCGTGATCTCAGGATTTGGTCAGTTGGGATACGGAAATCCCGGCTACAATCAATTGACGGATGAGTTCGATACGTATTACATGCTGGGTGCGAAAATATCCTGGAATATTTTCGATTGGAAATCAAATCGCCGAAAGCTAAAAGAGATTACCATCCGTAAGGATATTGTAACAACTCAAGAACTAAGCTTTTCTCAAAACCAACTGATTGAATTGGGAAATGAATCCATCAAGCTGAGGAAATTTAAAATCTTGCTCGAAAAAGATGAAGCCATTATCGACCTGCAAGAAGCCATCAGTGCAAGCTCAGCCTCCCAGTTGGACAACGGCATCATTACTTCAAGTGATTACCTGGAAGATTTAAACAAGGAAATTCAAGCAAAATTGAATAAGGAATATCATTTAATTCAGTTACAGCAATCTTTGGCTGAATACGAAAGAATCAAGGGAATTTAAAAGTACTTAAAAATATAAACATGAAACTACAGACAATAATCGGACTAAGTCTGGCATTGGCATTTCTGACTTCTGCCTGCAATCAAAATGGAGAAGAATCGGATGCCTACGGAAATTTTGAAGCGACGGAATACCTGATATCAGCAGAAAACAGTGGGAAGATACTCGCTCTTAATCTTGATGAAGGAGATGTGTTCGATCAGGCGAAACAGGTGGGGCTTATCGACACAACGCAGCTGTTCTTACAGAAAGAACAACTGAAAGCACAAAAGCAAGCCATTGCCTCGGGTGTTAAGAATATACTCTCGCGAATTGCAGTTTATCAGGAGCAGATAGCCATACTCAAAAAGGATAAGTTGAGAATCGACAAGATGTTTGCAGATGGTGCAGCAACCAGCAAAGAGGTTGACGATATCAATGGAAAGATTCAGCTTGCCCAAAAACAAATACAGGCAGTTAGAACTGAAAATGCCAAGGTACTTGGTGAACTTGAAAATGTTGATCGCAAGATAGAGGCTTTGAGCGATTTGATTGGGAAAAGCGTAATCTATATTCCAAAGTCGGCAACTGTTTTGGAGAAATATCACGAAGAATACGAAATGGTGAATGTGGGCACTCCCCTATTCAAATTAGCCGATTTGAACACACTTGACTTAAGGGTTTACATCAGCGGCGATCAGCTCTCTGAGGTTAAAATTGGTCAGGAAGTTAAAGTATTGATTGATAAAAACAAAGAGGAAAACCAGACGCTCACAGGAAAAGTGATTTGGATTTCTTCACAATCGGAATTTACACCCAAAATTATCCAAACCAAGAAAGAACGTGTAAAATTGGTTTATGCACTTAAAGTGAAGGTGAAAAATGACGGGCGCTTAAAAATTGGCATGCCAGGTGAAATCAGATTCAAGTAGCTTATGGACTCCAAAATCAGCATAAAAGATCTATCGAAATCCTATGGGGATGTTCAGGCTCTTAAAGGGATTAATCTCGACATAGAGTCAGGAGAGCTGTTTGGCTTGATAGGACCGGATGGCGCGGGAAAAACAAGTCTTTTTCGCCTGCTGGCAACCTTACTGCTTCCCGATTCGGGCTCTGCCACACTCTGTGGCTTCGATATGGTAAAGGAATACAAGCCCATCCGAAACATTTTAGGTTACATGCCTGGTCGATTTTCCTTGTATCAAGATTTAAGTGTTCTGGAGAATCTCAATTTCTTTGCTACTGTCTTCGATACGCGAATCGAGGACAATATGGAAATGATTCGGGATATATGGCTTCAAATTGAACCCTTCAAACACCGATTGGCAGGAAAATTATCCGGTGGTATGAAACAGAAACTAGCCCTTTGTTGTGCACTCATTCATCAACCCAAAATATTGTTGTTGGATGAGCCGACTACAGGCGTTGATGTGGTTTCGAGAAGTGAATTCTGGCAAATGCTAAAGAGCCTGAAAGCAAAGGGTGTCACCATTATTGTGGCAACGCCCTATATGGATGAAGCCAATTTATGTGAGAGGGTTGCACTGATGCAGGATGGAGAGATATTAAGTCTGAACACGCCTGCCGGTATCATTTCAGATTTTGGCAGGGATTTGTATGCGATACAAGGCAAAGATATCTACCAACTGCTTTTGGACTTGCGCACCTATCCTCATGCAAATTCTGTTTTCCCTTTTGGTCAGAGCATACACTATACCGATAAACGGGATGCTATTTCTCCTTCGGAGCTTAAAGATTATTTGATATCTAAAGGACAATATGATATCGAGATTAGCAAAATTACCGCTGGCATTGAAGACTGCTTTATGGCCTTGAGTCAGCAAAATAAGGTTCAGGCATGAATACAGATCAAAAAGTAATATCGGTACGAAACTTGACCAAGAAGTTTGGCGCTTTTACGGCTAATGACAGTTTATCCTTTGATGTATACAAGGGTGAGATTTTTGGCTTTCTTGGCGCAAATGGTGCAGGTAAAACCACCGCCATGAAAATCCTTTGCGGTCTTTCGTATCCAACATCCGGTGAAATCATGGTGGCAGGCTTAGATGTATACAAGCAGCGGGAAGAGCTAAAAAAGAATATCGGTTACATGAGTCAGAAGTTTTCCTTATACGAGGATCTAACGGTATTTGAGAATATCCGATTTTATGCGGGTATTTATGGCATGTCGTCCAAGGAAATCAAGGCTAAATCGGATGACTTGCTGCAAAAGCTGGGTTTGGTTCATGCCAGAAACAAGCGTATTGGTGAACTGCCACTGGGATGGAAACAAAAGCTGGCCTTTTCGGTAGCCATTTTCCACAATCCTGAAATTGTATTTTTGGATGAACCAACAGGAGGTGTCGACCCCGTTACCAGGAGGCAGTTCTGGGATTTGATTTATGAGGCTTCACGAAACGGGATTACCATTTTTGTAACGACACACTATATGGATGAAGCTGAATATTGCAATAGAATTTCCATTATGGTCGACGGACGAATAGATGCATTGGATACACCGGAAAGATTAAAGAAACAGTTTGAAGCCAAGGACATGGATGAAGTATTCCTTAAGCTGGCTAGAAAAAGCAACTATCAGGAGTAATACCAATTTTTCTTCAGGAAGTCATGAATCATTCTTACGATCGTTTATGTCTTTCTATTAAAAAACAAAAATAGATTAAACCACTAAGCGCACTAAGAACGCAATGAAAAAAAATGATAAAATTAAACTTTGTGCCATTTTACTCATTTACTAACAAGAATGTATCGGTCTGACTAAAGTGAATTTGACAAAACAAGCCCTTATGTACGCAAAGGAATAATATAAATCAACTTTGTGTTCGTTGTGATCTTTGCGGTTAATAAAAACGCTTATCGCACATGCTAAAAGGACATTATTCTTTTACTATTATTTTAAAAATTACTATGAAGCGATTTATCGGTTTTATAAAAAAAGAGTTTTATCACATTTTCCGCGACAAAAGGTCAATGCTGATTTTATTTGGAATGCCCATTGTGCAGCTATTGCTTTTTGGCTTTGTGATTACCAACGACCTTAAGGATGTGAAAATGGCAGTGGTAGACCATTCCAAGGATGAATACACATTAGAGATTATAAATAAAATTACATCCTCTGGCTATTTCAAGCTGGTTGAAAATCTTGATGGCATTGCACAAGTGGATGAAATATTCCGAAAAGGCGAAACAAAGGTGGTATTGGTTTTTGAACCCGATTTCGGTAAAAATCTTGTTAAAGGATCCCATGCCTCAGTGCAACTATTAACGGATGCCTCAGAGCCCAATATGGCGAATATGGAGGTAAACTACCTTCAGGGAATCCTGCAGAATTACAATGTAGAAATAAACAGGGGAAAGAGGGTACCGAATCAGATTGTCCCACAAACAAGAATGTATTTTAATGCCGAACTGGAGAGTGTTTATATGTTTATCCCAGGTATTATGGCAACTATTCTGATGTTGGTTTCCGCCATGATGACCTCCATTTCAATTGCACGGGAAAAAGAGTTGGGAACCATGGAGATCCTTCTGGTTTCGCCCCTTCAACCCTGGCAAATTATTCTGGGAAAGGTAACCCCCTACTTGGTCTTGTCTTTTATAAATGCTCTGGTTATTGTTGGCATGGGGTACTTTGTATTTGGGGTTCCAGTGTTGGGCAGTTTTGTGCTGCTTATGGCTGAAAGTGTTTTATTTATCTTATTGGCACTCTCACTGGGGATTTTCATTTCTACAGTGTCAGACAGCCAGCAGGTAGCCATGATGCTTTCCATGTTTGCCTTAATGCTGCCAACAATTCTGTTGTCAGGCTTTATTTTCCCCTTACGGAATATGCCTCTGCCCTTACAAATACTAAGCAATATTATTCCGCCCAGATGGTTTATTGTGATCATCAAGAATATCATGCTTAAGGGAACCGGCTTTGAGTTTGTTTGGAAAGAAACACTGATTCTTATTGGAATGACAGCAGGTTTAATAGCCTTAAGTGTCAAGAAATTTAAAATAAGATTGGAGTAATATCGGCAAATCTAAATTTGGGATGAAACGATCTCAATACCGTCTTGAAAGGGTTCAGATTGAGACTCTGCCAGAGGCTATTTTTTAAAACTTTACAGAACGAATACATGCGAACAATTAAATACATATTGCAAAAAGAGTTTCTTCAGATTTTTAGAAACAAAAGTATGTTGCCCATCATTTTTGCAATGCCAATCATTCAACTTTGTGTTTTGGTTTTTGCAGCAACCTTCGAGATGAAAAACACGAATGTGTATGTCGTGGACAGGGACCTTTCCAGTCATTCCAGACAAATTATATCCAAATTTTATGGCTCGCCTTTTTTTACCGTTAAGGATGTTGATTTCTCAATTAAAAATGCAGAGGATGAGCTTTCAAAAGACAATGTGGATGCTATTCTGTATTTTGAAAATGGCTTTGGCAAGGCTGTGGATAAAAAAGAACACGCATCGGTTCAGGTTTTGGTGAATGCCATAGATGCCAGTGCTGCCGGATTGTACAATGCCTATATTCTTTCTGTGATACAGGATTATAACCTGCAGGTGAATTCCAAAATTCAGTCAGTTGACAAAAACAATACTGTTCTGCAAGTTAAAAACACCTACTCATACCTGTTCAATGCTGAGATGAAATACATTCCCTATATGTTACCTGGGATATTGGTCTTGTTAATCACGGTCATTGGTCTGTTTTTATCTGCCATGAATGTGGTGCGTGAAAAAGAAATCGGGACCATTGAACAGATCAATGTAACGCCTATCAAAAGGTATCAATTCCTTATCGGGAAACTAATTCCCTTTTTATTGATCGGCTTTTTCGAATTGGGCGTCGGTCTTATAATTGCCGCATTCGTGTTTAAAATCCCAATTTTGGGATCGGTTTGGTTGATTTATCTGGTTGCTTTTATTTACCTGCTTACCATATTGGGAATTGGCTTGTTTATTTCAACACAAACAGATACACAGCAACAAGCCATGTTTATTGCCTGGTTTTTTATGATTATTTTTGTCCTAATGGGTGGATTGTTTACACCAACTGAAAGCATGCCGGAATGGGGACAAAAAATGAATCTATTAAATCCAGTCGCCTATTTTATCAAAATCATTAGAATGATCATGCTAAAGGGATCAGGATTTATGGATATATTAAAGGACTTAAGCATATTGGCTCTATACTCACTTGTCATGTTAAGCTTTGCAGTAAACAGGTACAGAAAGGTAGCCTAAACCAAAAGAAATCCATTATAATATGGGTATACTTGTTCAGCAAGAATTTTAATTTCTTGATTTTCTCTTTTAACCGATATAAAGGCTGCATTTATCCGTTATGGATATTTAATAAGGCTTAGTTGATTACATTTTGAATTATAAGCAAAACCAATGATAATTAAACCCCGATATTCCAAATTCGATACTGCCTGGAGAATCCTTGTTATCCTGACCGTATTGGTTCAGGCGACCTTGTTGCCTTTGGATTTTCTCTTTGAACTCAGGTTTCAGAGATGGTATGATATGTTGGATCTTGTGATAACGGTTATTTACTTGCTTGATTTTGGGGAGAACATGCACCGATACAAACGCATTCAGAAGCACGCGGTTTATAAGGATATTTATTGGGATACATATTCATCGGGAAAGTTTTTTATTTCTGATGTATTGGCGATTCTACCATATGCCTTTTTGTTTTCCCATCCAGCCTTTCAATTCCTTAGAATGTTTAAATGGGTAAAGGTATTGCGAACCATGCACTTCTTCCAGATTCGGAACATCAGGAACACCACACGCAGTTCCCTTTGGTTTCTTTTAATTGGTACATTTTTGGTTGCCCATTGGTTTTCTTGCATTTGGCTCAGGATTCATGGCTTCGAAGCTGACATAAGCCATTTGGACAATTACATCAAGGCACTCTACTATATTGTCACAACCTTAACTTCGGTTGGCTATGGCGATATTGTTCCAAATGGAAATGCTGAAATGCTGTTCAATATTCTTTTGCAGTTGACAGGCGTTGGTTTAATTGCCTTTCTTGTTGGTAGCGTGGTGGGGCTCTTCACAAAAAGAAATCCTGCAGAACAACGCTTTACCGAAAATATGGAAAAGTTGAGAGCTCTGATTCATTATCATGATATTCCTTCGGAATTGGAAAAACGAATAAGTGACTATTTCACCTATGAATGGAAACAAAAACTGGGTTACGATGAATCGGAATTAATGGAATCCCTACCATTTGGCTTAAAAAACGATTTGCAGCTGGAGTTTAAAAACAGAACCATTAAGCACATCTCAATCTTTGAAGGTGTCGATGAAAAGTTTGTTCGTGAAATCGCACTCTATTTAACGCCAATCGTGCTGACACCAGGTGATTATTTGTTTCGTACGGGCGATGTTGCCAATTCCATGTTCTTTGTAAAAAAAGGCAAAATCAGTGTGTTAACAGAAGATGAAAAGCAAGAATTAACCATCCTGAAAAGTGGCGACTTCATGGGTGAAATAGCCTTGTTTAAAAAATCAAACAGAACGGCAACCGTTAAATCCATAGGCTATTCCGATATTTACGAATTGCACAAAAAGGAATTCGAGAAAGTCATAAAAAAGTATCCTGATATTGCCTTACGGATTAAGGAAAAATCAATATCACGAGAGCAACGTTACATCTAACATTTAGAGATCACTGTTAAATTAAAGCTCATGTTTAAAGATCATCATATCACAAATGCATTACATCCTGAATTTTTGAAAATAGAAAGAAAAAGAGTTGGCATTATTTTAATTCTATTTTTACTAATCTCGCTAAGCATTCCTGTGATACATCATTTAATTCCTGAGCTTTTGCGAGACTCTTTAAACAATAAAGAATTCGTTAGAGTGATGTCCGTGTGGTGGATGGTTTTTTTCTTGTTTGAAATTTTTGTTTTCATTAGGATGAATTGGCTTATTAGAAATAAGCGTTCAATTTCCAAAAAAATATTAATTATCAATTTATTAATGGAATTTGGACTACCTGCCGTTATTCTATATAATGCAGTCAAATACGACAACTCCCTATTGGTGTTGGAGTATGATGGACTTACATTTTATTTTTTGCTGTTAATGTTATCGGCAATGCACCTTGATTTTAAGATTTCACTGAGTGCTGGAATATTGGCATGCCTGGGCTATATGGGGGTTTCCTATTGGGGAATGCAGTTTTTAAAACCTACCGGTGATATCGATCAGCTGATTGAAATCTACACCATGAGAAGTCTGGGTTTATTGGCTGCGGGAATAATCGCTGGAATCGTTGCTGCGGAAATCAGAAAAAGAGTTAATAATTTCCTGAAAACCAAAAACGAACAAAACGAAATAGAAACTCTATTAGGACAACAAGTTTCGCTGGATGTGGCAAAAGAATTAATTTCACATCGAAATGATACGATTGGGCAAAAAGTAACGGGTTCCATCATGTTTTTGGATATCCGTAATTTTACACCAATGGCAGACCAGCAGAGCCCTGAGGAAACCATGGCATACCAAAATGCCATATTCGATCCACTGATTCGCATCATCGAGAAACACAATGGCATTATACACCAAATCCTGGGTGATGGTTTCATGGCATCATTTGGAATTGCAGTTAAAAACACGAATCACGCTCAGGATTCATTCAATTCAGGAATAGAAATTATCGAGACCATAAATCACCTAAAAACAGGAGACAATGGCTCTAAAACCCTTGTTGGTATCGGTCTACACTGTGGTGAGGTAATCACCGGCAATATTGGGAACGAAATTCGAAAGCAGTTTTCATTGGCCGGAAAAAATGTCATAATAGCCTCCCGGATTGAGCAGCTAAACAAACAATTCAACTCTCAGTTCCTTATAAGTAAACCCATTGCTAATTCTATAGATGATAAAAAGATGTTAACCGATTTAGGTCAGGTTAAATTAAAAGGGATTGATGATAAAGTTGAGATCTTGCAAGTGGTGTAATACAATTTAGTCCTCTTCCGTATTCCAGTTGTGTGTAATGATGATGAGTAAAAATGACCTCCAGAAAAGCTTGGTGATACAGGTATCATGATATAAATAGATAATATAATCAGCTCATATAAGCTTATTGGATGAAAAGTTTATTTTTGTTCGAAAACATCAAACACTCGAGTCTCACCCGATATAAAAGAAAGCAGATAACTTGATAAGAAAAATACTAAGCCTCACTATTATAGCATTTACGATTGCCTCCTGTTCCACAAGCGAACGTGTAATCAAACAAGATACAAGCATAGATGGGCTTAAACGTTCGAAAAAGAGAATCAGTTTAAAAGACAAGCTTGAGAAAGAATACCAAAACTATAAAGGCGTTCCTTATAAATATGGAGGCACCACCTATAAAGGTTTCGATTGTTCCGGTTTTGTTCAGAGTACGTACAAAAAGGCTTTAAACATCAACCTGCCACGATCAACAAGAGAGATGCAAAAAAAGGGCATTGTAGTACCCAAGAGCAAACTTAGAATTGGCGACCTAGTATTTTTTAAACCAAGAAACACCTATCGCCATGTAGGCATATTTATGGGAAACAATATGTTTATACATGTATCATCGTCAAGGGGCGTTATCAAGTCGAGCTTAAAAGAAGATTATTGGATGAAATATTATTTCCAGTCTCGAAGAGTTTTCTAGAAAGGAAAGATTAGCTTTATTTTAAAGACTATATAAAAAAAACTACAGATCGCTCACGACTTTTGTTGCAAGTCCAGCCTTTTAGATCTCTGAATTGAAAAAGCAAAAAAACTCATCAGTTTTCTTTGAACACGGAGGGATTACCCCCTCGTTCCTCGCTCATTAATTTATTGCGAACCCCAAAAGACGTTCCAATTCAAAAATCTAGTACAACAAAAAAGAGATCAATCAATTTAATGAAAGATCTCTTCTTCTGTGAACACGGAGGGATTCGAACCCCCAACCTCCTCGGCCGTAACGAGGTGCACTATCCAGTTATGCTACGCGTCCAGTATGTTTTTCTAATGGTGAACATGGAAGGATGATTCCTCGCAAGCTCGTCATGAATATATTGCGAACCCCTTTGGGTTCTCATCCCTCCTACTTGGTGGGAAATTCAATCTTTATGTGAACATGGAGGGATTCGAACCCCCAACCTCCTCGGCCGTAACGAGGTGCACTATCCAGTTATGCTACACGTCCAGTATGTTTTTCATGATCAGAATTACGGATTATCTTCTGATTCATTTTATACAAATCGTTATCTGTATAAGCCCTTATTGTGAACATGGAGGGATTCGAACCCCCAACCTCCTCGGCCGTAACGAGGTGCACTATCCAGTTATGCTACACGTCCTTTTCTTAATTGCGATGCAAATATAAGGCTTTTTTTTCTAATGCTGCAAGCATTTTCTTTCCAAAAAAACACAGAAAGCCCTTTATTCATTATACGAAGCTGAATCTAAACTGTATACAAAACGAAAAAAAAATAAAGTCTTTTAATTTGGGGGCTTTTATGCTTAAATTTCATTAAAACATGAGCAGGTAATATGTTCTGAAGCTAAAAAAGGCTAATTTTAATATTTGAAACAATTTTTCCCTTTTTGTTAAATCAACTTTGTAAATATAAAATTACTGAAATGAAGAAATTCTTAAAAATCTTTGGTGGAATAATTCTGGTTCTGATCCTACTATTGGCTCTACTCCCCTACCTTTTCAAAGATCAGATTATGGATCGTGTAAAAGTAGAAATGGATAAGGCTGTAGATGCAAAAATTGAGATTGCAGATGTCAGCTTATCTATGTTTAAAAGTTTCCCAAAATTATTCGTTGAAATACAAGGCATTTCTATCGTGGGTAAGGGGGAATTTACAAATGACACCTTGGCCTATGTGGGCAGTTTATATACGGCTGTTGATTTAGGTTCTGCTATTTCAGGCAAACAGCTCAATGTTGGGGCTATCGTATTAGCCAAAACAAAGGTCAATGCTTTAGTTCTTGAATCAGGAAAAGCCAACTGGGATATCTCTAAGGCTGAAACCGAGGAAGTCGTTGTAGAGGAAGAAAGCACTGAAGCTTCTGACTTCAAAATAATATTCGAAGAAGTACGCGTAGAAGATTTCGCTTTGGAGTATCACGATGCAACACTGAAAGCAAATCTAGTTCTTACCGATTTGGATTTAAGCCTTAACGGTGATTTTTCTGCTAAAGAAACCAATCTAAATATTAACTCCACGGCTACAGGAATCACTTTCGATTTCGAAGGCATCAAATACCTCAAAAATGCCAATTTAGGTTTAGAAGCAGCTATAGGTGCCGACTTAGAGAATATGGTTTTCAACTTTAAGGAAAACAAACTAACTCTAAACGATCTGGAATTTGGTATGATGGGAAGTTTCGCCATTTTAGAAGACGCCTATAATGTGGATCTAAAACTGGATGCTAAAAAGACAGAATTCAAATCACTATTATCAATGGTTCCTGAAGAATTCCTGAAAGATGTCAAGGGATTGGAAACAAAGGGAAACTTGGTTTTAAATGCTTTTGTTAAGGGTGAATACAGAGAAGGTCACATGCCTGCCTTTGGTGCAAAGCTAAAAGTAGTTGATGGCCATATCAAATACCCAGAGCTACCCGAAACCATCAATAATATCAAAATTGATGCTGAAGTAAATCACCCAGGTGGTGATTTGGATGCTTTGGTAACCGACGTGAACGCCTTCC
Source organism: Ancylomarina euxina (assembly GCF_003863355.1). Lineage (GTDB taxonomy): Bacteria > Bacteroidota > Bacteroidia > Bacteroidales > Marinifilaceae > Ancylomarina > Ancylomarina euxinus. Next base: position 174,615 of record NZ_QQWG01000007.1, read on the forward strand.
ATTTTGAGGTTGCCAATAACCCTATTGATACAGAGATTCATATTAAGACACCAATGAGTGATCCTGAAATTACAGGTCTTTGTAAAGGTGTTATCGACTTCGCCAAGATTCGCCACGCCATTCCTATGGATAGCATTAAGATTGCAGGTATGGTAACTTCTGATATTAGTTTCAATGGTCGTTTATCAGCAATTGAAAAGGAAGAGTATGAAAAGTTCATGGCAAAGGGTGATCTTAAGCTTAAGGATTTTGAATTCACAACTCCTGATTTCCCACAAGGCATTAAGATTGTCAGGTCTGTTTTAAGCTTTACACCACGATTCATTAGTCTGAACTCATTCAACTCTCTTATTGGAAAATCGGATGTACAATTGAATGGGAAGATTGAAAATTACATCCCTTATGCCTTAAAAGGAAAAACTCTTAAGGGGAATTTCAAAATGAGCTCGAACACCTTCGACTTAAACGAATTCATGACTGAAAGCCAACCTGAAACGGCTAAAAGTACAGATACGATTCCAATGTCAGTTATTACTGTCCCAGCTAATTTAGATATCAGGTTTGTTGCTTCTATGCAGAAAATCAAATATGATAAGATGCTGATTGAAGATGTAAAAGGTCTTATCGTCGTTAAAAACTCAGTTGCAAAGCTAACCAACCTTTCGATGAATATGCTAAAAGGTCAAATGACCACGAACGGTTCATACAGCACCAAGGATGTTAAAAAGCCTAACTTTGATTTTGGTTTAGATGTCAAAGATTTCGATATCAAATCAACTTATGAATCGTTAAGTATGGTTAAGAAGATGATTCCAATGGCATTAAACTGCGATGGGAAAGTATCTTCTGATTTAAAGATTAAATCTCAATTGAACGAAGAGATGTCTCCTGTCATGAATACCTTGAATGGTCAGGGTTCATTCCACTCTAGAGGTATTATCATTAAAGACAGTAAGGCTTTTGTTGCATTAGCTAAGGCTTTAAAAAATGATAGCTACAAGCGTATTTCCGTTGCAAAATTCGATATGGATTTTGTTATCACTAACGGAAATTTAATCGTAAAACCTTTTAATACTAAAATTGCTGGACATGAAGCAACAATCTTTGGGACACAATCAGTTGATGGGAAACTGGATTTCACCATGAATATGAAATTGCCAAAAGAAGAATTAGGAAGCGATGTTACCAAATTTCTGGATAAAATCCCTGGTAATAAAAGCATTGATAAACTAGATATTTCCGTTAAAATTACCGGAACAACAGAGGACCCTAAAGTAAACTTAGACCTTAGCAAAGCGATTCAGCAAGCAAAGGATGCGGCACTGAAAGAATTGAAGAAGAAAGGTAAAAAAGATCTGGAAAAGAAAGCCAAAGACTTATTTAAGAAGTTATTCTAATATTTAATAAACTAAATATTTTTATCAGCATTTTCTATTATAAAAAGGTCTGGTTCTATTGACTGAGCTTTTTGTATAATAAGAAATAGATTATCAGAATTTCGAGAAGCTTTTTTCAACAAAAAAAAGGCTTCTCGTTTTTTTTATGCTCATTTTCTAGGCTCTAATCGCTCTCACAAAATTGTGGCAGACTCAACAATCACCTATCAAACCATTGAGCGTATGCTTACACCGAAGCTTTGGCTTTATTCCTCAAAATATTTTCACAAAAAGACATTCATGACTTCGTTTCTCATTTCGGGAATAAGACCATGGATTACCCTAACTAAACAGCCAAACAGATTAGAATTTACACCCCTTAAACTTTCTTTTCGTAAATAGTTAATACGATATAAGAACTTTTACTAATTTTACCGGTCAAAACACACAAAATAGCTGATAAAGCATTGCGAGTGAGATGCAAGATATATATTTTTGCACCTCTCTTTATTTTTTGTTATAATGAACTCAAAGCTCGCACCTTACAACGCCTCATAACCATGCCTTTGTGTCTTATATCATTAATAAATTAGTGTATGAAAATAATTGGAAGAATTGATATCGCAGATTTTCCTAAATTAGATTTACAAAATATCAATATCAAAGTAGATACAGGTGCCTATACTTCATCAATTCATTGCCATGATGTTCAAGAAATTGAATTAGACGGAAAAAAACACATTGAATTTAAACTCTTAGATCCTTCTCATCCCCAATACAATCATAAAGTCTTTAAAGTAACGAATTATGAAGTAAAATCAGTGAAAAGTTCATTTGGAGACGTTGAAAAACGCTTTGTTATCCACACTAAAATTGTGGTTTTTGGAAAAGAATATTCAATCAAACTATCTCTAAGTGAGAGAAGTGACATGAGAATCCCTATATTGATTGGGCGAAGATTTTTAAATAAAAAATTTATAGTAGATACATCTCTCAACAACCTCTCTTTCAAACTAAAATCAAAAAAGAAAAACGCTTAGCATCTACTTAATTATATATTGAATTATGAAAATTGTAATTTTATCAAGAAACCCTAAACTATATTCTACCAGAAGACTAGTAGAGGCCGCAGAAGAAAAAGGACATGAAGTCTTAGTTGTTGATCATCTAAAATGCGTCATCGAACTTGAGAAAAAATCCCCTAGATTATACTACAACGGTATTTATTTAGACGATATTGATGCTATAATTCCAAGAATTGGAGCCTCGGTTACTTTCTATGGGACTGCTGTTGTTCGTCAATTCGAAATGATGAATGTATTCTCGGCAGTTAAATCGCAAGCCTTGGTCAATTCAAGAGATAAATTAAGGAGTTTACAAATATTGGCCAGATCTGGCGTTGGTTTACCAAAAACAATATTTACAAATTATGCCAAAGATGTAGATCATGTAATTGACTCTGTAGGAGGAGCGCCCTTAGTTTTGAAATTACTAGAAGGCACACAAGGTTTAGGTGTTGTCTTAGCTGAAACTCAAAACGCAGCAAGTTCTGTTATTGAAGCTTTTAATGGATTAAAAGCCAGAGTTATTGCTCAGCAATATATCAAGGAAGCTGGAGGAGCTGACATCCGAGCATTTGTTGTAGATGGAGTCATCGTAGGCGCAATGAAAAGACAAGGTAAAGAGGGAGAATTCCGTTCTAATTTGCACAGAGGTGGTAGTGCTAATATTATTGAATTAACTGATCAGGAAGAATTAACAGCAATTAAAGCAGCAAAAGCCATGGGGCTTGGTGTCGCTGGAGTTGACATGTTACAATCAGCAAATGGACCTTTAGTTTTAGAAGTTAATTCATCTCCAGGTTTAGAAGGTATTGAAGCAGCAACAAAAAAAGATATAGCCAAAGAAATTATAAAATATATCGAAAGAAATGTCTGACAGTAAATTCATTATATTAGGCAGAGAAATTAAAAAAGGGGAAAGTGCTATTCTCGAAATGGATGTTGCAAAACTCCATACGAGAAACAACTTAAGTATTCCTGTAATCATAGAGCGAGCTCCAATTGATGGGCCTGTTCTCCTGCTAATAGGTGGTGTACATGGTGATGAAATAAATGGGGTTGCTATTGTAAGGGATATTATACGACGAAAATATAATAAACCTAAAATGGGCACTGTAATATGCATCCCTGTATTTAATGTATTTGGCTATTTGAATCAACAGCGAGAATTCCCGGACGGTAGAGATTTAAACCGAGTTTTTCCAGGAACTGCAACGGGTTCATTAGCCAGTCAGTTTGCATATAAGTTCACTCAAGAAATAGCTCCTTTGGTTGACTATGTTTTGGACTTTCATACAGGCGGAGCAGGTCGTGAAAACTATCCCAATGTGAGATGTGATTTTAATAACGAAACAACATTGAATCTTGCAAAATTATTTGGAGCAAAATTCATAATCGATTCCAATCATATTGCCAAATCCATAAGGGATTTAATTAATCGAATGGGTAAGACCATTTTATTGTTTGAAGGAGGAAAATCGCTTCAACTTGACAGAGAGGTGATTAACTGTGGTGTCAATGGAGCCCTAAACATCATGAAGCATTTAAACATGCAGGAAGGTGAACTTAAGATTGATACAGATTATTTCTTATTGAAAAAGACCAAATGGTTACGCGCTCCTTACTCTGGAATGTTTGAATCTCTAGTAACAAATGGAAGCAATATTAAACAAAAAACAGTTATTGGTAGAATTTACGATCCTTATGGTGAATTTGATAAAAATATAATTGCTCCTTTTGATTGTTGTATCTATGGATTAAACACGGCTCCCATTGTTTATAAAGGTGATGCTATTTTTCACGTAAACGTTGAAACAAAATAAATTGAATTTCAAGCTAAATTTGAGATAGCAAACAGCCAGATCATTAGCCCGATTTTATGATCAAACATTATTGTTTGTGAACTGCACTGGTTCTCGATTAGTTTCGCTTGTATTAAGTTCCTTTAGTCTAAAAATAAAGACACTCTAAAATCGTGCGTTAGCAAAAAGTAAGTATTATTAATCCAACACTGCCAGGATAAAAGAGACTTTACAAGAACGGATAACACTGATGAACAAAAAAGTAAAATCAATCAAGAAATAGCTGATGCAATTCAGCAAAGTAATAATCCTCGTGAGTTCATTCTTAGGAGGATTTTTTTAGGAATACTGCAAACTAACTGTAAAAAATACTAGACTCGTTTTCTTAGGTTTGTTTCATATCATAATAAGATACTACTCCCTCCTCTAATATAGTAGTGTAACAAAACCTTTTATAAAGATATTGGAGAAATAATATTGATATGATATTTACGTTAGTCAGAATTTAATAATGATAGATATGAAACAAATAAAAACAACCTTGCTTACCCTATTAGTAGCATTATTTATAATCGCATGTAAGAACGAACAAGGAAAATCTAACACAGAAAAAAGAGGAATTGAGGAAACTTCAAGTGTAAAGAATTCTATTCAGGAAGGACAAAAGACTATTTTTCAAAAAACATTGACATTACAAAACATATCTTTTGACATAAAAACTTATAGAGAAGGATCTATTAGTCAGCTTTCAATTCAACCCAAAGGCTTGGAAATAGATAATCGGAAAAATGTACATGAAATAGATGGAAAAGTTGTTAATGCCGAAATTGAAGATTTAAATTCAGATGGATTTCCTGAAATCTTGATTTATACAGTGTCTGCAGGTAGCGGTAGTTATGGAAATGTGATTGGATATTCTGTAAATAGTGGAAAGTCCATAAATCAAATTTACTTCCCCGAACTATCCGAAACTAAAGAAGCCAGTATTGGCTATATGGGGCACGATGAATTTGCTATTGTAGAGACTAGTTTAGTACGAAGATTTCCAATTTACAAGGATGAAAACACAAATAACAATCCAACAGGAGGTACTCGCCAAATACAATACAAACTAAAAGATGGTGAAGCATCGAGATTATTTGTAATAGATAAAATCAGTGAGTATTAATAAAAACTATGGCCAAAATGGGCTTATTTAACATAAGTGTATAGTGGGTTGTCGAAGGTTTTGTACTTATAGTAAGCAAGGGCAAGTCAAGTTTCTGATAATCATAATCTTTAAATATCTAGCTTGTCTTTTTATAATATTTGTAACAGAAATCAACTAATGCGCTTCCAGACCATAGCGCCATCCCTTAGGCTAGGTAACCGAACAGAATTACAATAACAAAAGAGAAAAAAAAGATTCAATGACAATTGAAATAAAAACACACGAAAGAAAGTTGTTCACAAATATTGACTACTCAGAAAAGACCTTAAGAGATAGAGAATTTTATAAATGTAAATTTGTGGCCTGTATTTTCGTAAGAAGTGATCTTATTGGTAACAGTTTTGAAGATTGTACTTTTGAAAATTGCGACTTTTCGATGACGAAAGTTCAAGGAGCCGGTTTTAGGAATGCGACCTTTAAAGAATGTAAGATTTTAGGTGTTGATTTTTCGGAGTGTAACAAATTCATGTTCTCCTTCTCATTTTATAATTGTCATTTGGATTATTCTACCGTTTATGGCACAAGGTTGATGAAAACAAAATTTGATAAATGCTCTTTGAAGGAGACTGATTTTACTGAAGTCAATTTATCTGCTTCCATATTTTCGGACTGTGACTTAAGCAATGCCGTATTTTTAAATACCATACTGGAAAAGGTGGATTTTAGAACTGCAAAAAACTATTCGATAGATGCTGAATCTAATAAATTAAAGAAAGCCAAATTCTCAGCATTCAATATTGAAGGTTTACTACATAAATACCAATTAGATATCGATTATAGCTCTTAAACTTTATTTCATCTAAAACTTAAATCACCCACGCTGGTGCGCGATTGTATTGCGTTCCTTTATTTATCATACACCACACGATATAATCGTGTGGCAGCAAAGAGTCGTGATTTCAAGCCAAAAGTTAAATCAATTAAGAAGAATCTAATTCAAATCTGCTTACCAAAAAAACTCGTAAATTCACACTTATATGCTTTTTTGTTATTAAATTGGTTAGATGGAAAGTATCTCTATAAAAATCACAAACCTAAAGTCGTATGGCCAAGAAAAAAATAAAACGAATTCTCAGAATAGTATTTATTATGGCAAGTATATCCTCCCTGTTCTTTGTACCATGGCTTTTGGTAAAGGCGTGGATGCTTCCACTACCAAATACGGTTCAAGAACAGCTAGATGAGGCCATTGGTCATGGATTTGACGGAATGATTGTTTATGTAGACCAAGCAGGTAAACCACCTCAGTATTTTGCTTCCGGCTGGCACGATCGAGAATCAAAGATACCTGCCAAACCTCAAGCCCTATTTAAGATTGCCAGCATCAGCAAGCTATATGATGCTGTGGCTGTCACCAAATTAGTAAGTGATGAACGTCTTTCTTTGGATAAAACAATCGCCGATTATTTACCGGAGCTTCAAGGAAGAATTGAAAACGCTGATAAAATTACCCTGAGATTGATGATACAGCATAGAAGTGGCATTCCCAATTTTACGGACGCTCCGAATTTTTGGGCAGCTCCAACAGAGACCTATAAAGAAAGTCTTGCATTGATTCTGGATAAGCCAGCCAACTTTGATCCTGGTAAAGATTATGAATACTGTAATACGAATTACCTCTTGATCAACAGGATAATGGATAATGAACTAGCTTATGGGAACTTTAAATTCATTCGGGAAGAAATTCTAATGCCGCTAAATCTTAACAACACCTTCGGTTCGCTAAGTGAAGTGAATATAGACGATGTGATGAGTGGCTATCATGTAGGACATCCCTTTGATTTAAAGACTGACGAACATGGTATGTTGGCTACAGCAGAAGACGTGGGGACTTTCCTAAGGGCATTGAACGATGGCTCATTGTTTGAACCAAGAGAACAGGAAATTTATGCTTCCATATATAAGTATGAACATGCAGGTTGGGTTCCGGGATACCAAAGTTTTGCAAAATATCACAAAGACCTTGATGCTGTTATTATTGAGTTCTACAGTACAACTGATCCTAAACTGTACAATTGGAACTTATCAGAAATCATCAATAATAGAATTGTTAAAATACTGAAAAGGCAAAAAAGCTCATAACAATGAATAAAAGGCATTAAAACGTCCTCTATACTAACTCTTAAAACTCAAAATAAAAGGGCTGACTCCTCTGTTGAATTAGCCTTTTTCTTTATAGATGTAGCCAAAGCTGGTGAAACAAAAAAGGTGGAATCAATTAAGAATCCACCTTTTCCTATATCTAAATTGAATAAGCTCAAATGTAATAAGCACTCAAAACCAGCCAAACCATTTAATCCTCTTTACACTGAATACTTATCCAATTCTAAATTTCTACCAGAACAAAGTATATAGAGCAACCAAAACGATGATAATCGCATAGGATACAATATTAAATGTTTTACCTGTTCTGAATGTCTCTCTGCTTATTTCAATTCCTTTAGAATCATCAGCACCTTTACTCTGCATGTAACTCACAAGCGCTATTATTGCCATTGAAATAAGACAGGTTATTCCCATTTGATCAAGAAAAGGAAATGATGGAAACAGACCTTCTAAAGCCGAACCTTCAACCCAACCTTTAGGTCCAATCTTTAAAAACATAGCGATTGGAATAGAAGACAGAATACCGACAATAGCCGCTCTATTAGTCGCTTTTTTCCAGAATAGACCTAACAAGAAAACGGCAAGTATTCCTGGACTCACAACACCTGAATACTCCTGAATAAACTGAAAAGCCTGATCTAAGCCTGCAAGTTGTGGTGCTATACAACAAGCAATAACCAAAGCTCCTGCTGCTGACAAACGCCCCACATTCACGGTTCTTTTATCAGAAGCTTTAGGATTGAAATAAGGCTTGTAAATATCCATTGTGAAAATAGTTGAGGTTGAATTCAACATAGATGCCAGAGAAGAAACAATAGCCGCTGCTAAGGCTGCAAAAGCCACACCTTTTAAACCACTAGGTAAGAACTGTAACAACCAGGGATAAGCTTTATCAGCAGCTTCCAATGTTGGCATATTATTTTGAGCGGCATCACCCAGGCGAGCCATAATCGTTGGATCATTCACCATCACATAAGCTGCTATACCAGGAATAACCACAATAAGTGGAATAATCAACTTTAAAATACCCGCAAACACGATTCCTCTTTGAGATTCCTTCAATGATTTTGCAGCAAGCGTTCTTTGAATGATATACTGGTTGAATCCCCAATAATAAAGATTTGCAACCCACATACCACCAATCAATACACCGATACCCGGAAGATTCACATATTGGGTATGCGCCTCATCCAAAATCATATGAAAACTATCGGGTGCAGCTTCGTATATATGTTGAAAACCAGCCCAAACACCTTCGCCTCCTGAAACGTGATTCAATGCCAAATAAGTGGTTACCAATCCCCCTAAAGTTAGGAAGACAACCTGAACAACATCGGTCCAGGCCACCGCAGATAAGCCCCCATAAAGAGAATAAGATGCTGCAAAAAGGGCTAAGCCAAAGATTCCATATATCATAGGAATCCCCATGATGGTTTCCATAGCCAAGGCGCCCAAATAAAGTACCGATGTTAGATTTACAAACACATAGAGTGCAATCCAGAAAACAGCTAAAATGGTTTTCAGATTGGTTGAGTAACGCTGCTCAACAAATTGAGGAATGGTATACAAGCCTTTTTCAATGAAAATGGGAAGGAAAAATTTACCCACAATGATCAGAGTAATCGCAGCCATCCACTCATAGGAGGCAATGGCTAAACCAATAGCAAAACCAGATCCTGACATGCCAATAAATTGTTCTGCCGAAATATTAGCCGCAATTAAAGAGGCACCAATGGCCCACCAGGGTAATGATTTACTGGCTAAAAAATAATCATCAGCATTTTTCTGATGCCCTTCTTTATCGCGGGATACCCACAGACCTACGCCAATAATAACAATTCCATAAATAATGAAAATCGCGTAATCCAGAAATGAAAATGTATTCTCCATACTCTTATATTTTGAACTTTAATTTAAATATCAATTCAATACTTGATTTAAACTCAGCCATAAATTTAACATTTACGACAAATATTAAATAGTTTATTAGCCTTTATAATGTTCCTTAGGCAACATTCTTAATCGTTCCGCACTGGTTTCAGGTGTGATATCTCGTTGAGGGTTGCCTAACATTTCATAACCTACCATAAACTTCTTAACCGTTGCTGATCTCAACAATGGTGGATAAAAATGCATATGCAAGTGCCATTCCGGGTGCTCTTCGCCATCGGTAGGTGCTTGGTGAATACCTGCAGAATAAGGGAAAGACACTTCAAATAGATTGTCGTATCGAATGGTCAAATCGCGATAAATGGCAGCCAGAGCTGTTTTTTCATCTTCACTCATTTGACCCAAATGCTGAATGGCTCTTTGGGAAATAATCATGCATTCAAAAGGCCAAGTTGCCCAATAGGGAACCAAAGCAACAAAATGATCATTCTCTATCAATATTCGATCTTCCTTATCCAATTCTTTCACCAGATAATCTGCGAGCAATGTTTTTCCATGCTTGTCGAAATAAGCTTTAAACCTAAGCGATTCTTTTGCTGGCTCGTCAGGTACTGAAGATTGCGCCCAAATTTGACCGTGAGGATGTGGATTACTACAACCCATCACTGAGCCTTTATTCTCAAATATCTGAACGTAATTGATTTCTGATCGACTTCCCAAATCAAGGTATTGTTCCTGCCACAAGTCCACGACTTTTTTTACTGCAACAACGTCCATTTGTGGGATGGTTAAATCGTGACGTGGCGAAAAACAAATCACACGGCAAATACCTTGTTCACTTTCTGCACGAAACAAATCGTCTTCATTCACACCTCCTTTGAGTGCATCTAAGTTTAAGGCAGCAAAATCGTTGGTAAACACATAGGTTCCATCATAAGAGGGATTCTTCTCGCCTCCTATTCGATCGTTGCCCGGACACAGGTAACATTCAGGATCGTGCTCAGGACGTTTTTCTTCCGCAACTTTCTCAAGCTGTCCTTGCCAGGGTCTCTTGGCACGATGAGGTGACACTAAAACCCACTCCCCTGTTAAAGGATTATATCTTCGGTGAGGATGATCCTCCATATTAAATTCTGACATATTATTGCTTCTCTTTTTTCGCTTATAGGTAATCGGTTGTTGGTTGTCGATTACGGTTGTGGTTTTCGATAACTAATAACTGATATTTTCTTCATCACATCATCGCATCAACATATTACCTTAACAACTTTATTCAAGCCTTCTTGCACCATCTCCAATTTCAGCCACATAGAAATCGGGCTCCAGGCCTACTCTTTTCTTATAATTTTCACCAACCGTTTTAATAAAGGTTTCAACTGCCTCATCTTTAACAAGACTTACGGTGCAACCTCCAAATCCAGCTCCGGTCATTCTTGATCCCAAAACACCATCAATCTTTCGAGCTTCTTCAACCATGGTATCCAATTCGAGGCCTGTCACTTCATAATCGTCACGAAGTGAATCATGAGAAGCATTCATCAAAAGACCAAAGGTTTCAAGTTGCCCCTGTTTTAATGCATCAATCGCCTTAAATACACGTTGATTTTCTGTAACAACATGCTTTGCTCTGCGTCTTACGACCTCATTGCTTAATAAAGATTCGAGATTCCTGAACGCCTTGTTATTGAGTTCACACAAGAAATCAATTTTCTGTTTTCTACTAATTAATTCAACAGCAAGCTCACATTCAGCTCGCCTTTCATTATACTTTGAGTCGGCCAGTCCCCTTTGCTTATTAGTATTTCCAATCACAAGCTTATAACCATCCATTTTAAGCGGTACAACATCAAACTCCAGCGTATCACAATTCAGGGCTAGAACATGATTTTTAACGCCCATACCAATGGCAAACTGATCCATGATACCACAATTGACACCCACAAAATCATTTTCAGCTTTTTGTGACATCTTCACGAGTTCAATTTGTTCTAAAGCCGCTGCTGCCAATTCATTAAAGGCAACCGACATCACCAACTCAACTGAGGCAGATGATGACAAGCCCGCACCATTGGGAATATTACCAGAAAACAAGAGTTCCATACCTTTGGACTTAAAGCCTCTCTTCTGAAACTGATCCAAAACACCCATCGGGTACTTCACCCATTCCTTATTTCCTCTTTTAATCTGATCAGTGGTAATTCTAGTCTTATATTCGAAATTCTCGCTGGCAAAGAAAATGGAATCATCTTCCCTTTCCCTTAAAATCAGATAAGTGCCATGAGTCAATGCGCAAGGAAAAACCCATCCCCCATTATAATCGACATGCTCACCGATTAGATTCACCCGCCCTGGGGCGAAATATATTTTACAATCTCCTTCTCCGTAGAGATCAAAGAACTGTTCTTTCAACTTTTGCATATTCATAATTAATCAAACTGGTTGGTACTGGTCGGTAAATATACAGATACTTTTCACCTTTCCAAAACTATTACTTTAAGCTCTAACAAAAAAAGGCGAATCAAATGATTCGCCTTTTCAAAACTTTAAGAAAATTATAATGATTTTCTCCTTATCAAATGAGATTTGTTTTCTATCTGATTATCTTCTTTGTTCAGTACCATACTTGCCAAAAGCTCCCCCATCAATTCAAAGTCTGTTGATATGGTTGAAATACCATCAGCCACAACTTCCTTTAAGGGGGTATCATTGTAAGAAATGATTCCTAAATCTACTCCCAGCTCAAGATTTTCAGACTTCGCCGTTTTCACCAGAGAAACCAGATCCTTATCGGATGGCACAATATACACCTCACCCTTTTGAATTTGATGATGCTTAAGACTCGAAATCACTTCAGACTCCCATTGATCCTTGTGATTATCGCAGAATTTATTAAAACCTTTCATCTGCCCTAATGGCTCTTTCCCTCCTGGGAAAACCAAAAATAGCTTATGATATTTCTTTAGATTATCAATTCCTGAATTTAAAGCAGAAATCATATCCTTTTCAAAATTCTGATAAACCGAGGGGTAATGCTTCACAAGAGTAACATTGGTTTGGTCTAAAATATAAACCTTATCCTGTGGCAATTGCTTTAGAACAGAATACGCATCGTTAAACTTTGCAGGCATAATTACATAAGAAGTATAAGCCCCATTACTCGCTTCTATTAAATCTTTAAAGACCTGTCGATTAAAGTGATGAAAATAGATATCAACAACAGCCTGTCCTCTCAAACTCTCAAGGAATGAATTATAAAGCACTTCCTTAAAAGCATTTAATTCATCAAAAAGTAAGAATATTTTATGCTTAAACTGGGTAACCGTACTCTCTACATAATACCCCTTACCAGGAACAGATGAGATGACACCACGAGCTTTTAATTCATTAAAAGCAACCAAAACAGTATCTCTCGATAGAGAAAATTCCCTACAAATGGCATTGATTGAAGGTAAACGATCTCCTTTATGAATCAAATCAGCTTCAATAGCTTCCAGTAAGGAATTAATCAATTGTTTATATTTGGGAATTCCGGAATCGGTAGATATCTTAAAGATTTGATTCAACATATTGACAGTTTAAATTCTCAGGGGTGAGATTGTATTCTTAGAGTAATTATTTGATAATACAAAGATACATTTTTAACTACAGGTAGCTACCAGTATGATGCAATTAATTTGTATAATATGTTTGATTACGAAGTTTTTCTTCTAATTTCGGCCTTTAAAAAGATGGAGAATAATTTTAAAACCATCTCAAAGTTAACATTCTATATATTAAAAACAATACTCTTAACTGATGATTCAAATTCAAGCATTTGCCCATAAAGACAACCATATCAAGCATTTTGTTCTTACAAATAATAATGGTATTTGCGCAAAAATCACGAATTACGGAGCCATCCTTACCTCCCTAACACTACCTTTAGAATCAGGAGAGAGAGAAATTGTGTTGGGTTTTGATTCATTGAAAGACTATAAAAATAAATCTTACCTAAAAGATTACCCCTACTTCGGAGCCATTATTGGACGATATGCCAATAGAATTAATCAGGGTAAAGTAAGGATTGATGGTAAAACTATTCAACTACCCACAAATCATGGGAAGCATCACTTGCATGGCGGTTATTCTGGTTTTGATAAACGAACATGGGATGCTGAAATTGTAGGTAAATCAAGGCTCCAATTAAGCTTATTAAGTATGGATGGGGATGAAGATTTTCCAGGCAATATGAAACTAACAGTCATCTATGAATTAAATGATGAAAATGAGTTAGCCATCTACTATTCTGCCACTTGCGATAAAACGAGCCCAATCAATCTCACCTCACATACTTATTTCAACTTTACGGGTGGTGAAGAAAACATCTTGAATCATGAACTTCAAATTGATTCGGATCAAATACTTGAAAACAACACAGAACTAATTCCTACAGGTAAATATCTGGATGTTAAGCATACAGCTTTCGATTTCAGAGCTCAAAAGAAGATTAATCAGGATATAAAGGCTGTAGAAAATTACGACAACTGCTTTGTTTTAAAAACCGAAGGCAAAACGCTTAAAAAAGTGGCTGAAGTTTACGAAGAAAAGTCAAATATCAGCATGGAAGTTTCAACAGATTTCCCTGGCTTACAACTTTACACAGGCATGTTTATCAATATTGAAGGACATAAGAAATTTGGTCCTTTTTCTGGACTTGCTCTTGAAACACAAGGCTACCCTGATGCGCCAAACCAAGAGAACTTCTCACATGGCTTTATTCATCCTGGGGAAGTATACCAACATCAAACCCGTTATAAATTTCATTTCTAGAAAACAGATTATTCACTCATAAGAGATACGACATAAAGCTAGTCAACCTGCCCGATAATAAAGAGGGGGCTAAGCTAATAAAAAAGACAAAAGCTACTCCTTTTAGGGAATAGCTTTTTTTGCTTCATAATTAACATATACATTAAATTGTACAAACGCTATTACAGAAATAAAAAAACACAAACACATTTAAAACACAACAAAATATTAAAAAAAGTTAAATCAATATTTATTAAAAACGATTTAACTATACTTGTAAAGATCAATTATTCACAAAACACCAAAAACATAAAAACAACCTTTCAAACAATGAAATAACACCCTGAAAACACACTAAATATAAACAATAAGATAATCAGTCATAATACTAACCCGACCAAATCCAGTATGACAATCTTTTCAAAACAAAAAACACTAATCCTCAAAGTTTTATTTTTATCTGCTACAATTTCATCATGCCATTATAAACAAAATGATATATACACACATCAGGTTGAGCATAAAAACTTCACAGATAATTTAACTGTAATTGGTGAACTTCAGCCCTCGAGTTCCTTAAATATTTCATGTCCTCGTTTAAGAGCCGATGCAAGCATCTCCTATCTAATTAAACATGGTAAATTGGTTGAAAAAGGAGATACAATTTGCATCCTCGAAGCCAAGGAAATTGCAAATAAGTATGAACAAGCTAAGTCTGATTTAGATAATGCCAAAGCTGAATACAGAAAAACCGAAGCGCAATTAAATCTAAACACACAGCTACTGATCGCGCAAAAAGAAACCATAGAAGCCAGTGAAGCCATAAAAAAATTAGATAGCATACAGCAAAAATTTGTCTCAAACTCTCGTAAACAAATTATTGGTCTCGAACTAAAAAAAGCTGAGCTAGAAAAACAAAAGGTGGTGAATCGACTGAATAGTTTAAAAAAGATCAACAAATCAAAGCTCAGTCAAAAGCAAATTAAAATTAAACAAGCCGAAAACCAGCTAAGTAGTGCCAAGTCTCTTTTAAATCAACTAATTATAACGGCTCCCAACTCAGGTACATTTTTGCGTGCAAAACAACGCAGAAGTAATAAATTAATAAATGAAGGAGATATTGTTTGGGGGGGAATGGCTATAGCTAAAATTCCAAATTCTGCATCCTATCAAGTCAAATTCTTTCTGACTGAACAAGAGTGCAAGCAGATAGAAAAAGATTTCCCTTTTGAAGGCCATTCAAAATCCAATGAAATAATTACAGGCCTAATTAAAAACAAAGCCCCGGTTGGAAAACCTGTTGAAGAAAATTCTGAAGTCAAGGTATTTGAAGTCATTGCTAAAATTGACTCGATAAACTTTGAACCCAAACCAGGCCAATCGGTTGGCTGTGACATTATAACGAAATCAATTCCAGATGCCTATATCATACCCCTACTGGCCGTATTCCCCGAAGATAGTATGCAAGTCGTGTATGTCGCACATCAAAATAAATTTGAAAAACGCAGCATAACAATCGCTTATAAAAATGCCATTCAAGCTGTCGTAAAAAGCGGATTTACGGCAGAAGAAAAAATAGCTCTTATTAAACCACACAAAAATCTAATCCTGAAAAAAGATACCTCCGATGAATAAACTAAGCATCTTCTTATTAATTCTCATTTGCACTGCATGTTCTCCTAATGGAAAAAATGACATTTCACTCTACAAAGTAAAGAAGGGTAATCTCTCCATAAGCTTAACCGAAGAAGGAGAATTAAGAGCATCTAATTCGATCAATATTTCTTCGCCAGCCATTTCATGGCGTTTTGGTAATCTTAAAATCATCAAAATCATTGATGACGGAACAGAAGTGACTAAAGGCGATACAGTGATGATATTCGACCCATCTGAAGTTGGAAAAGCCATTGAGCAGTCGAAAAATGAATTGGACATTGCAAAAGCAGAGTTGGAAAAAAACAAAGCTGAGCAAGCCTCCAAATTGGAAGAGTTAGAATCGAACTTTAAGGTCACAGAAATCTCACATCGCATTTCTGAAATAAACTTTGAATTGGCTGAATATGAAGCAGAAGTAACAAAGAGAGAGATTGAGCTTAAATTAAAAAAAGCTAAAATATCATTGGGTAAAGCTAAGGGAGAAATCTTAAACACAAAAAAAATTCAACACGAAGAGTTACAACAGTCTCTCCTAAAGATAAAACAGCTAGAAGCTAAGGTAATCGAAGCAACAGATGCACTTAAGAGTCTTACCATAATTAGTCCAGCTCCAGGTATTGCAATATTAACTAAAAACTGGAGCACCAATAACAAATGGCAAGTTGGGGATCAAACATGGTCAGGTAATCCTATGATTAGTCTTCCTGATCTAAGTCAAATTGTATCCACAGTAAAGATCAACGAAATTGATATTTCAAAGATTCGTTCCTCACAAAAGGTTGAGATTAAATTAGACGCCTACTCCGATACAGTATTCTCTGCACAAGTAAGCAAAATTGCCAATTTGGCCGAAAGCAAAAATGGGAAAGATAAGATCAAGGTTTTTCCCATAGAGACCTTAATTGATGGAACATCACCCAAATTACTCCCAGGAATGACGGTTAGCTGTAAAATATTGATTGACGAAATAAAAGATGAACTCCTCATACCCGTAGATGCCTTGTATTCTGAAAAAAATCAACACTGGGTTTACTTAAAATCAGGAAGTAGCTTCAAAAAAACAAATGTTGGAATAGGTGCTTCAAATAGCGATTTTGTCATTATTAAAGAAGGTATAAAAGAAGGAGATCATCTCGCCTTATCTGATCCCTTTCCTAAAAATGAATCAAAGAATAAGCAGGACGAATTATAAACCCCAACTTCATTATGGAAAAAGTAAAAATCCTATTACTGGCGGGAATGCTATTCTTCATTTCCTGCAGCAAGAATAATAAAGACTCAGAATTTCAAATCCAAAAGGGAAGTTTTAAAGCTTCGATAACAGAAACGGGTGAGTTATTAGCCATTAATGCAGTCAGTATCAACATGCCATCTATCGGATTTAGGTATGGCTGGCAATTTAAGATTGTTGATTTGGTTGATAATGGTACCCTGATAAAGATTGGTGAAAAGATTGCTAAAATTGACGAAGCAACAGTTCGTAAAAGAATCATTGAACTTGAGACGCAATACAATCTGGAGCAAGCCAATTTAAACAAACAGATCATTGAGCAGGATAATCAAGTACAAAGTTTAGAAATAGCCCTTGAAGAAGAACAGGCTAATTACGAACTAAAAAAACTCGAGTTGGAAACCTTTAAATTTGAGTCGCCACGAAAAAGAAATATCAAGCAACTTGAATTTGAACAGGTTCAAATTAATCGAACCAAAGCGATTCGAAATATTCAACGCCAAAAAATCATAAAAGAAAATCAGATTAAAATTCAAAAGCTGAAGGTTAATCAAATTAAACTGGATATTGAGCAAGCCTACATCGCCGTCAAAAAACTGGATATTGTCAGTCCAATAAACGGTATTGTACAACTCAAGGAAAACAGAAGATCCAAACAGAATTATAAGATTGGTGATGAAATATTCTTAAATCAGTCTTTTGCCCTAGTTCCAGATATCAATTCGATGAAGGTGAAAACCAGTATCAATGAACTTGATTATAAAAAAGTGCGATTAGGACAAAAGGTTAAGGTTAGATTAGACGCCCTGCCTGAAGTCGTATTTGATGGTAAAATTAGCTCCTTAGGCAAACTCAGTAAACCAAAAGAGAAAGACAGCAAAATTAAGGTGTTCGATGCTGAAATCACAATCATTAATAATGATGAACGATTAAAGCCGGGAATGACAGTAAGTTGTCAGATTCTTTATGCCGATTATCAAAATGTGATGTATGTGCATAACGATTGTTTGCTACGCGAAAAGGGTAAATACTACATTTTTCCAGAAAAGGGTAAAAAACGAGAAGTTAAAGTTGGCTCTTCTAACAATAACTACACGGTTATCCTTGGCGAACAAATAGAGGGACAAGCCTTACTTCAGGCCAACAGAAAGAAAAAACCAAAAAGTGAACAAGAGGCTTAAACCCTTAAGATCATATCATTGAAACATCCCAATTAATTGTCAAAATAACAGAATCTTTATGCAATTAGAAGAAAACGTACAAGCTGCCTTTAACGGTTTGAGAGAGCACAAGTTCAGATCCTTCCTGACCATGCTGGGTATCATATTCGGCGTAGCTTCCGTCATAGCCATGCTATCCATTGGAGAGGGTGCCAAACGGGAGGCCATCAAGAAATACCAACAATTAGGTGTCAACAATATTATCATTCGTGACATGGATCTTTCTGATAAGGAATTGGAAAGTGTGAGGGCCAAATTTTCTCCGGGCTTATCTCTCAAGGATGCACAGGCTATTAAGGATATTGTTCCTCAGATTGTTGACTTAGCCCCACAAGCAGAAAAAAAAGCCGATGTTAAATACCAGGACAAATCCATTAAAGCAACTCTTATTGGTGTGACGCCCAGCTATTCAGAAATTCTCAACTACACAACCGAAAGTGGGAGTTTTGTTAATAAAGATCACCAAAACAGACAATTAAAGGTTTGCGTGATTGGGACAGATATCGCTTCAAAATTTTTCACTGTTGACGATCCTATAGGACAGAGCATTAAAGTTGATGACCAATGGCTGGAAGTGATTGGTGTGTTGAATAGCAAATCACTTTTTACAGAAACAGTTGGTGAACTGGCTTCCCGGGATTTAAATTCCGATATCTACATCCCGCTTTCTACCTTTCACAAACGATTCGAAAAAGAAAAATTACTTTCAAGCGAATTAAAACAAATAACGATAAAACTAGAAGGCTCTGAGAATATTAGCCAAATATCAAATATTGTTGAAAACTTAATCAATCGTCATCATTTCAACAATAAGGATTTCAGTATTGTAATCCCCATTGAATTATTGAAACAGGAAGAAAAAGAACGACGTATTTATAATATTCTCCTGGGGTCGATTGCTGCCATTTCATTATTGGTAGGCGGTATTGGTATTATGAACATCATGCTTGCCACAGTAATGGAACGAACCAGAGAAATTGGTGTACGTAGAGCCATTGGCGCTAAAAAAGACGACATTCTTTCACAATTCATCACCGAATCACTGGTACTAAGTATTACAGGTGGAGTTATTGGCGTTATTTTAGGCTTAACTCTCTCCATTACCATCTCATTATCCACTGCCATTACAACGAGTGTTACGCTATACTCAGTTCTTATAGCCTTTTTATTTTCAGTACTTGTAGGTGTTACTTTTGGCTATTTGCCAGCACGAAAAGCAGCCCGTTTGAGTCCTATTGAATCCATTCGTTACGAATAAATCTCCTGAATCATGCTAATCGAAATTAAAGACTTAAGAAAAAAATATATCATGGGAGAAATGGAGGTTGAAGCTCTACGAGGCGTCAATCTCAACATCTCGACCAACGAATTTGTATCCATCATGGGACCATCGGGTTCTGGTAAGTCAACGCTTATGAATATACTGGGATGTTTGGATACACCTAGTTCAGGACAATACCTCTTCGATTCTATAGATATTTCATCTCGAACAGATGATGAACTCTCTGAAATTCGAAATCAAAAAATTGGATTCATTTTCCAGACCTTTAACCTTCTACCCAAGTTGGATGCCTTGCAAAATGTCGAGTTACCCCTAATCTATTCAGGCGTTGAAAAACACCTTAGGAAAGATCTCGCAAAAAAGGCACTGAAAAGATTGGGTCTGGAAAACAGGATGAATCACAAACCTAATGAATTATCGGGTGGACAAAGACAACGAGTAGCCATAGCACGTGCTTTGGTTACCAATCCTGGGATTATACTTGCTGATGAACCTACAGGAAATCTCGATACTAAAACAGGATTCGAAATTATGGAGATTTTTAAAGAATTACACCAGGAAGGCAATACCATAATTCTAATTACCCACGAACCCGAAATTGCTGAACAAGCTGATCGGGGCATTATCATTCGCGACGGACTCATTACAAAAGATGCACTCAACACAACAATCATCAGCCCTAACAAAACTATTCTAACCCAAGTATAAGCCGTTCAAAAAGAGCAAAAATATGATACACATACAAAGAATAACAGCCATATTACTACTATTTTTCTCCTTCTGCATTACACTTAAAGCTCAAGAGACTCTAGTTATGAAACTGGATTTGGAAACCAGTATTAGAATTGCAAAAGATCAGAGCTACACGATGCTGATGTTAAAAGAGGGCTTAAATGCAGCTCAATATGACCTAAAAGCAGCAAACAGTTCTTTCAAGACTCATATTAATATGGATATAACAGCTCCGAATTACTCAGAATCAATTATTGATTTTCAGGATACAGAAGGCATGACTTATTTTTCGAATAAACAACTGTCCTACTCTGGAAATCTGACCATCGATCAACCCTTACCTACTGATGGACGCCTATTTGTTCGCTCAGGCATATACAATACCGATGATTACGATCAGGATGAAAAATTCATGAAACTACAGACCCGAATCGGATTAACACAACCTATTCAGTCTCTATACGCTTACAACTCAATAAAATCTGAATATGAGAAAGCCCGTTTGAATTACGATTTAACCAGCAAACGATTAAAAAGAAATGAACTGGATTTGATCTATAGAGTAAGTAAAGCCTTTTACGATCTGAATGCTTCAAAAGAACATATGAGCATTACTAAAATGTCTATGGATCGACTTTCGAAAGCTTATGAAATTGCTCAAAACAAATACAAAGCGGGTCTAATTAGAGAAGTTGAAGCCTTGCAGATGGAAGTCGATTTAGGAGAAGCAAAAAACGCATACGACCTTGCAACAGTAAACCATTCTACACAACTAAATGTGTTTAAGCAAGTTTTAGGCCTTCCATTGTCTGAAAACATTGAGTTGGAAAGTAATTTTGATTACGACCCCATAGAAATTGATATTAAGATTGCTTTGAAAAAGGCATTGGAAAACAGATTAGAACTAAAAGAACAGCAACTACAGATCGATCTAACCAATATTGAGTTAAAACGCATTAAATCGAAAGGAACCATATCGGGAGATTTAGAAGCCTATTATGATTTTGTTGGAATGGATAAGTATGATATCAATAAGAGTTTGGGAGGTGCCATTAACGGAACATGGGGAACTCTACAAGACAGACCTGCAAACTTTGGTGTCCTGTTAAAGCTAAAAATTCCTATTCTCGATTGGGGGGAAAACCGATCGCGTGTAAAAGCCGTAAAAGCACAAATCAGACAAAGTGTTTACCAGCAAGAAGCACAAACTGTCGAAATAGAAAGTCAGGTTATAAGAACCGTAAATGAAGTACACAGTACTCTAAGGCGATTAGAGCTATTGAAAAAGAACAAAGTGATAGCTGAAAAAAGTTTTGCCATATCACAAAACAGATTCTCAAATGGTGATATCGATAGTCAAACATTGGCACTTGATCGTGAACGTTTGGACAAAACCAACGAATCACACCTAAGAGCTTTTATTGATTACAAACTAAAATTGGCTGACCTTATGCGTAAAACCTTTTACGATTTCGAAAAAAATCAGGATGTGATTTATTAAATCTTTTGAAAGAAGTGAATCATCCTAGAATAAGTTGACAGAAAATCAATTTATTCTAGGACTAGACATACAGTTGACAAAAGAGTATTATTTATTAAAAATAATACTCTTTTATAAATTATCAGAATTGGTACAGAATTCTACATTGACAAACCAACAATAGTGGCTAAAGTACCTGCAACTAGAAAAATCATTATAACTCCTATTAAACTAATAACCAAACCTGCAACAGATAAGCCCATTCCTTTATTTATCTTTTTAGCTTTTGAAATACCCATAGCACTAAAAATGAGTCCTAATAGCCACATAACCCAGCCAATAAAAGGAATCCATCCTAAAAATAAGGTTAGTAATGCCAATACAAAACCTGCAGTTCCTATTCCATTACTTCTAGTATCAACAATCTGAATTGTTTGTTCACTCATCATATTAAATTTAAAATTCTGCCTTACCTTATTTTGGGGATTAGTCAGGTCAAATTCTTATCCCATATTTCAAAGTTCATGTTCGTTTTATGATTACGAGTATCAAATTTATGAAAATTAGAATGACAAACAAAAAATACATAATATTAGATTAAAGTTATTTTCACAAACAAGATTATATGTCAAATTATTTATTTTGATCTTTAAATAAATAGTCGCAACATATTCTGAAACCTGACTGTTAAATGGAATTAATTTCTGAAATAGGTATTCGATTACTGGACATATAGGATCACATATTACCCAAACATGATAGGAATGAGTTCAGAAAGCTCACCCAAAACCAGAATAAAGATATCCATGAATTCATTGTGTAATATTGAGTTTTTTTAGCTTTTCTGAATTTTGAATGAGAGCTTCTTTGTATTCTTCTATAATTTCATCAAGTAGATGACTAACTGTAGTGATGGACTTAATGCCTGTAACACCATGCCCCGCAGACCAAATATCTTTCCAGGCTTTATCGTTTTGTGCAGAAAGTTCAGAGAAGTCTTCTTCTTTCTTTTGGCTAAGATCAATACCAGCCTTTTCGATACTGGATTTTAAGAAATTGCCATAAACACCCGAAACAGCATCCGTATAGATAACGTCATCGATATGAGAATTAACTAAAGAAGCTTTATACGCACTAGCTGCCAGACTTTCATCTGTAGCAATAAATCGTGTACCCATATAAGCAAAATCGGCTCCCATATCTTGGGCTGCTAAGATGTCTTTCCCCCCGTTAATCGCTCCAGCCAGAACTAGAGGGCCCTTATAAAAAGATCTGATTTCATCAAGCAGTGCAAATGGGTTTGCTGTGCCTGCGTGCCCTCCTGCTCCTGCGGCAACAGCAATAATGCCATCAACACCTACCTCAATCGCTTTTTCGGCATGTCTCCTTTTTATAATATCGTGAAAAACCAAACCACCATATTGGTGAATGGAATCAACTACATCTTTGGATGCCCCCAATGATGTGATCACCAAAGGGACTTTATACTTGATGCAAAGCTTTAAATCCGGGATAAGTCTGGGGTTTGTTTTATTGACAATTAAATTAACAGCAAAAGGAGCAGGTTCAATTCCGGTTTCTAATTTGAAGTATTCTAAGGCATCGGTTATTTCAATCAACATACGCTCAAAATCTTGTACTGTTCTTCCGTTTAAGGAAGGGAAAGTTCCCAACACGCCTTTTTTACATGATTCAATTACCAGGTCAGTTCCTGAAACCAGGAACATGGGTGCTACAATAATGGGCAATGTCAAACTCGATTTTAATTCTGGTATGTTCATCTTAGTCCTTTTAGAAAGCAGTTTCAATTTAATCAATTATTGTAAATGATAAGGAATATTCAAGTTGAAAAATTGAATTCTAATGAACCTATTCAAAACGGAATGATTCAGATTTTTAATATTTACCCCATCTAGAGCATCATAACTTTCACAAAGAACACTTTAGGATACTCCTTGAAATAATAGTATCTTGAATACTGGTATTTTAAAATCAAAAATATTTAACAAAGACAAAATAACGTGAAAATTCTACTCACTGGGGCAACAGGTTATATTGGCAAAAGACTCCTACCTATTCTGATTGAGAATGGGCATAGGGTTGTTTGTTGCGTTCGTGATCTAAAACGCTTTACCCCACCTCAATCACTCTTACCCCATATCGAAGTTATACAAGTTGATTTATTAGACTCAGCCTCCTTAGCACGTATTCCAAAAGATATTGATGCTGCTTATTATTTGGTTCATTCCATGTCTTCATCTAGTGACTACGAAATTTTAGAAAAGAAGTCTGCTTCAAATTTTAGGCAAGCAATTGAACTAACGCAAGCGTTGCAGGTTATTTATCTCAGTGGAATAATCAATGAATCAATTTTATCAAAACATTTAAAATCAAGACAAAATGTTGAATTAGAATTAAGTAAGGGTAAATACAATCTGACAACATTGCGTGCAGGAATTATTATAGGTTCTGGAAGTGCCTCCTTCGAAATCATTCGTGACTTGGTTGAAAAACTCCCCATTATGATCACCCCTAAATGGTTAAAAACGAAATGTCAGCCTATTGCCATAAGAGATGTTATTAATTTTCTCTCAAAAAGCTTGTTCAATACACAAACATACAATCAAGATTTCGATATTGGTGGCCCTGATATTCTTTCGTATAAGGATATGTTACTAGTATACGCCAAAGTAAGAAATTTAAAACGCAGAATCATTATTGTTCCAGTCATGACGCCTCACCTTTCGTCATATTGGCTTTATTTTGTTACAACTACTTCATACAAATTAGCCATTGCTTTGGTTAATAGCATGAAAATAGAAGTGATTTGCAGGAATCATAAACTCAATAAAATTCTCGGGATTACACCCCTATCTTATGAAGAAGCTTTATCGAATGCTTTTCTTAAGATTGAAAGTAATGAGGTGATTTCAAGCTGGAAAGACTCTTTGATTAGTGGTAGACTCAACATTAAAATTTCGGATTTCGTTAATGTACCACGCTTTGGTTGCCTGACTGATAAACGAAGCCGAGTTTATACCGACAGACAACAATGTCTGGACAGGATATGGCGTATAGGTGGTAATACGGGCTGGTATTATGCCAACAGATTATGGCAATTCAGAGGCTACTTAGATCGTTTGGCTGGTGGTGTTGGTTTAAGAAGAGGACGAACCAACGAAGAAGAACTAACTGCTGGTGATGCTATTGACTTTTGGCGGGTGTTATACGCCAACAAAACAGAAGGGAGATTACTCTTGTTTGCAGAAATGAAAATTCCTGGTGAAGCTTGGTTAGAATTTAAACTAAAAGACGGTAAACTCATCCAAACAGCAACATACAGACCTATTGGCCTATCTGGTAGGCTATATTGGTATATTGTTTACCCATTTCATGGTTTAATTTTTAAAGGGATGCTTAATAAATTAGTACGAAAATAGCGATACTTAACTATTCTTATTTGATAGCAACACCTCTAATCTGGGGGATGATGGGAACAATAGGAGAATACAGATTATAAGTTTCAACTCGTAGATCAGAGAATCCTGCAGATTCAATATAAGGCTGAATATCTCTGTTGGTATGGCAACCTTCGAAACACCAGTGCCAAGGTTTGTGAATCAAGTTTTGAATCATCCCTAGGACTGAATTCTCTCTGGCTTTAACATGCTCAATAAAAACAAATTTCCCAGAAGGTTTCAATATTCTTTTTATCTGTTGCAGACATTCTTCCAAATCCTTAACCGTACAAAGTACAAGCGTACTCACCACGAATTCACAGGATTCATCATCCAAATCAATTGCCTCACCAATTAACGAACGAATCTCCAGATGAATGCCATATTTTTCGGCGGCTTTCTCTAGACTTTCGTGCATATGTACATTGGGCTCAATCGCAATAAGATGAGTCCCTTTTCTCAGGTAACGCATATTTTCACCCGTTCCCGATCCAATCTCAACAACTGTCTGCGGATGATCTTTGAACATGGCGTTTTTGATATCGCCAAACTTATAATGCATATAAGTAGACATGACCTTAAGCAACCACGAATTTATCGGTCCACGAATGGCATTGTTTTCAAACTGATTAGTCATTATAGGAGTTACTCTTGAGAGTTTGTATTTTTTCTTGTGGATCAAAAGTAAGAAAAAAGGGCGTGTAGCATAACTAAATAGGACACAATCTATCTGGGCACAAGCTCTAAACTAAAGAATCGATATGCTATATGCGGCAGTAATTTATGGTTTTTATATACATAACTGACAATAAAAATGCCACTCGAATATTCAAGTGGCATTTTAAAATAACTAGCGTTCTATTTATTTAACGACTATTCCCAAAACTTCTAGTTTTTGACGTTCGTTACCTTCGTAAAATAAATCGAGACAGGCACGTAAATCTGAGCAATAAGCCATAAATTCGACATAATACTCTTGTTTTTGAGTGGTTGCTTGCTGAGCTTCGCCATCCTCTTTTTCAGCCTTCAGTTTTAAATCATCTACCATAGTTAAATCTGCTTGCATTGCTGTAATTACCTCTGGTGTTAAAGCTGCCAATGTCAGTTTTTCCTGAATTGCTTCATGTGTAATAATGGCATTTACAGTATCATCGGCCAATGCTTTCCACTCAGGGTATGCAGTTGGCACGTCCTTATTTAATCGCAAAAGGGTTGTTAACTCAAGATCGTTTTTAAAAAAATACCGACCCACCTTACGAATCTGAATCAGCTTATCGTGAAGCATCGTGTATGAATCATTAAAAATCCGAGTTGCCTGACTCGATTCAATTCGTTCGGTATCTTGAACTTCGAAGGCTGTTTTACTTTTCGTATAAAGCAACTTACCCACTTCTATGCGCTCTGCGGGATAAATCAGTTTAATACGCTCCTTAATAGATTCATCAGCCGAAACACCGTAGACTAATAATCGTCCTTTTTCCAGTTCTCTTAAATAACTTTCTTTCATAACATGACTTTTTAAACGCTCTTTTTCAACTCAACCTAGAGCTATTGTTAAATTTAAACACAGAAAGTAAAAACGAATAACAAATAAAGCAAACCCTATATAACTAAACTTGAAGCAGATAAAAAACGTGCCATTTATTTTTCTTCTTTACTAATTAATTGAATTCGAAATATTATTTTTAATTGCCATAATGAAATTATGAGTCTATTCTCTAAAAATCAAATCCTATTCAGTATTTTTTTTATGATACTTATCATGTTTTTGGTATTTACTTCGCTAAAAATCCATTTTTCACAAATCAATGTCATTTTGGCGCGGTTCCCCCGGCTTTTGAGTAGTTCCCCCGGCTTTCCTCTGCCATCCTGTCGTTTTGAGCGATTCCCCTCACTTTTGGATGAATTTATCGCGTTCATCTGTGGTTTCCCCGCGGTTTGAGGCAATTCCCCTCACTTGCGTGACATTTTATTGCACTTGGGAGACATTTCCCTGAGCTTTGGGGCTCCCCCCTTGCCTTTTAAAGGTTTTATGCTGCTAGTGTGATTGTAAATTGAGCTTTGGTGGGGAAATACTCGGTTTGGGGCAAAAAAAAGGCTGAGCGGGTGGCTCAGCCTTTTGCATATTCTATTTAGTTATAGTTCTATATTCAGAATTTCAAACAATCGGTATATTTCAGCCTTTGCCGTCCGCGGATTTTCAGGATCATATTGCCCTAAAGCTTTTGCTCTTTCATAAGCTACGCTAAGGTTTGGCTTCAATCGAGAATAGATATTTGTTCCAGATTTATAATACTTCTCCGTTTTCTTATAATGCTCAATTGGTTCATTACGTAACTCCACAAGCATTTCTTTATATAAAGTATAGAAATCACTTGTATCCTTAATATGCAATAAATACCAATACTCCAAACAAGGCGTATTTATCAAAACTTCAACATTTTGCATAGCGTTCAATTTTTTATAATAACTATTGAACTCCTGAAGTGGAGAATTCCCGCCTTCTTTTTTCTCAGCTTCTTCTTTCAAAATCACATCTAAGTCAACAATCCATATGACTTTATCGTAATGTTTCTCAGCTTCAATCACTAGGTTATATTGGTCTATTAACTTTGCCTTAGTCACCAAATCTGGTTTTATTTGAATATTCTTAAGATTCTCTTGCTGAGTGAGAAGTTGCAAATACCACTTTTCAGTTTGACCGTCTACAATTATTCCATAAACCTTTTTTCCTTCTCCTTTTAACTGTCGGCTATTTCTCTGTCTCGTCATCTTCGATATCTAAATAGTAATCACTCAAGTTTGGTGTGGCACCCAGTTTTCCAACTTTGTAAGCATTGTAAACAGAACTCGTATCCCGAATTACAGAAGAATCAAAATCATCTAAAGAAAATAAATCGGTACTACCATCCTCTATCTTTTCAGTAAACCAAATCGCATCATTTCTGAAAATATTTTTTTCCATCAGTAATTCACGAAGATGAGTCGTCGCAATCAATTGTGATTTTTTAGAATTAGTCAAAAAGCTTAAAAGGAAATGCTTTAATAAGTCAGGGTGTAAAGAAGATTCAAATTCATCAATTGGAAATATTATTTCATTATTAATCAACATATCTAACAAACCACCAAATTCATAATAACGCTGAGTTCCTGCAGATTCATCATCAAATGAAAGATGATACTTATCAGTACCATTAACTACATGTTCAAATAACAATTCCTTTGTTGTTATTTTTTTTTCTAATTTCAGCTTATTTAATTCAGAGTCAGAGATCATTAACCTTTTTGATACAAGATCTACAAATTCAGGTGTTACCTCTTGTTCATTTACATCTACTACAATATCTGAAATATTAAAGTCAGCTTTCTTCAACACTTCAAGTATGGTTCGCTTATCAATTACATTTGAATCTAATTTATTAGAAACATAATCAAACAAGTTAGATTTCGGATGTACTATTGGTTTCAATTTGCTTCGAAACCAATTAATTACATTCTGTAATTCTGTTGATTCTATATTGGTTTTTAAAAAGCCGCCTAAAACCGTATTATTCCACAAAGTATTCGCTTCTAGAGTTAATTTATGTGATTTATTAATATCTATTTTACCTCCAAAATTAATGATTGTCAATTGCTTTTCTACATCAGTAATTCTCTTAAAAACTAATGCCTTATTGGGATTATAAAATCTTAACTCTTCACTAACAACAGTATTCTTATTTACTTCTAAATCGTATAGATATTTAATTCCCTCTTGAAAAAATTCGATACTCAATATTGTATTTTCGTTTGGTGTTTTTGATGAAAATAAAAAAGGACTGACATTAATTGTCTCTGTTTTTTTATCAACAGGTTCCAATATTAAATCTCTGAGAAAATCAAGAGCTTTTAGAAGATTCGTTTTACCCGAAGCATTTGCGCCATAAATCAATCCTAACTTTAATAAACGAACGCCTTTTTTGGGTTCTAAAATATAATAATCCTCCAAATCATCTGACTTGGCTGCTTCAAATGATAATGTGACTTTATCCTTAACGGATCGAAAATTTTGTACTGAAAAACTAGCTAGCATTGTATTTTACTTTCATTTTTGTAAATCAATTACAAATTAAAGCATAAAAACACCAAAATCAACACTATTGTGTGTTTTTTTCAATAACTAAGTAATAAATGAATTAAGGCAAAAAAGAAGATTATTAGGATAAAGCGCTCAATTAAGTGAAATTCTTTTGCGAAGAGATTCCTTCATCGTTCAAGTTCGCAATGACAAGTATAATATAAAACCAGAAAGCCACTCTCCACAAGGTTGCAGTCAATATGAAACTCTGACAGGTACTCTACGCCGTCAGGATATCGTAATTGGATTGCAGCATTATGTGGAATCTACTTTATAGTCATCGGGACATGATAACACAAGATCGTAAAATTCAGATGCTGATTAAAGATAGTTTCTTTATGATCTTAAGTTTGGACATCAATCCTATTTTAATCATTAAAATCTGCATCAAAAAATTTCATTTTCAATCGAAATATTGGCAACGAATAAAAGCAAAAATTACAATGATTTAGGCTCACAAATTTTGAATCCAAAGGATTCTTACATCTATAAGATCACATGTAAGCCTTTCATTCGACTCCAAAGGAGTCGCAAATAAATAAAACACGATCTCTATAAATATGTAATCCCCTTGGGATTTCTTGTTAACAACCCAAAAATCTGCGATTATCTGCGCCATCAGTGGGAAAACAAATCGAGTAGGTAGGGGGATTACTCCCCCGCTCTCTCACACCACCGTGCGTACTCTCGTACACGGCGGTTTCGAATAATGTTTGAACTGTTTATAGATAACTGACATATTATATAATCCTAAATCTATGAACCATTGTAGATTCATAGCCTGATGAGCTTGAGGACAACCTGATAATCGCCACCATCCTTTTCCTGATAGGGCTAAAATCCAGCTTTGCCAACTTTTAACGCCTAACTTGGTTAGGAAGCGTTTAATGCCAATGGTTCGTTTGCATTGCTTTAATCGGAAACATCGTAATTTTCGACGAATCCATGCATCTAAATTTCTGAGCAAGCGTGAGCAAGAAGCATACTTGAAGTAATTCAACCAACCTCGCAGTACAGGTCGTAAATCTGAAACTAGGGTTTCTAAACTCACTGCTCTATTACGCCTACAAAGTTTTCGAACTTTTCCTTTTAGTCGCTTCACACTACTACTGGCAATCGTTAAACATCCTGTAGTTTGGATGGTATAAGCTAGAAATTTTGTTTGATGACTCATACAAACAACACTCTTGTCTTCATTAACTCTCAGTTTTAATTTAGCTATGAGATATGCGCTGATAGATTTCTTCACTCTCTCGCCTGCCTTTGGGCTGCGAACAAAAATGCTAAAATCATCGGCATATCTAACAAAGTGATGACCTCGTCTTTCAAGTTCCTTATCTAATTCGTCTAAAACTATATTAGATAATAGTGGAGATAGTGGACTTCCCTGAGGGGTCCCTTTAATGCGTTGTGATACTAAGCCATCGACCATAATTCCACTTTGTAGATAGCGACGTATTAATAACAACAAGGCACGATCCTTTATGCGACTTGATAAACGTCTCATCAATCGATCATGGTTTACTTCATCGAAGAAACTTTTCATATCCATATCAACGACGACAGACCGACCCTCATTTACATAGGTACTAGCCTGATG
>NZ_QQWG01000073.1 GCF_003863355.1 Ancylomarina euxina
GAAGAGCCTATTAATCGCTTAAAACAAGTTCCCGATCGGTAAATTATCTCCCGCTGATGGCCACAGATAGCCCCACTCACACCCTTTATATTTAATATGGATAGAAATATCGCATGAGCGACTAGCTTGTAGGCTCCCATTTGAACTAGGTTTGCGATCCAGTTATAACTTCATTTTTGATCATTCATTATAAACCACTAAATATTAATTGAAACTTCAGCACATTTGAGTTTTCCTTTTAATACCATTTTAAAATCAAATAATGTTTTATTATTTTTGTTTTATGCCCAAAACAAGAAACGTAGATATTAAAGAGAGTTTTTTAGAATTAGAAGATGCATTACGCATAACTGACAGTTATCGTTTAAAACTTCGTATTCAGAGTTTAATTCTTACTAAGGAAAATAAATTTAAAGAACGTAATCAGTTAGCGAAATTCTTAGGAGTAAGTAAAAGTGCTCTTCAGA
>NZ_QQWG01000008.1 GCF_003863355.1 Ancylomarina euxina
TCGTGTCCTATCTGATTTACCCTATGGGATTACGGTTGAATTTTGGGCGTTCCCAATCTATGGCTCGGTTACCCTTCCCATTTGAGCCTTATATCAGATTTCTGTTCGTTAGAACATCGACTTTGCTGATGGCTTCCTTCAGATTTGTAGTCACCTACAACACCCTTGCCAATCGCTAGTACTTCCTATCAACTCGGCGTACACAGGAACTTACATCCTGCTAGTATATCACCATGCCCGACATACCAAAAAAGCGAGATGGTTTTACCATCTCGCCTTAAAATATATTTATATCAGAGAGCCTTAAGCCTTCTTCACATATTGTGTCAGAATCACAATCATCTGTCCGCTCACACGACCTTCGATTTGTTCAGCATTATCATGAACCAAAGAGATATTACGAACATGGGTACCACGCTTGGCTGTAAATCCACCACCTTTTACGTTTAAGTCTTTTATCAAGACAACTGAATCGCCAGCTTGTAAAACTGCACCATTGCTATCGATGTGTTTCACTTTATCGTCATCATCTTCTCCCTCACCTGTTGCCTGAGCCCAAGCCATTGTGTCTTCATCTAAATAAAGCATATCCAACAAGTCCTGTGGCCATCCTTCAGCTTTTAACCTATTCAACATACGCCATGCCATTACCTGAACCGCTGGCACCTCACTCCACATACTATCATTCAAACATCTCCAGTGGTTAGAATCTACTTTATCAGGATTTTCTAATTGCTCAGAACAGGTTGAACAAAGCAATAGGCACTTTTCACTACCCTCTTTGGCTGCTGGTGGCACTTCGTATACATTTAAATTATCAGTCGCACCACAAAGTTCGCAAACCGAACCACTTCTTGCCTGTAATTCCTTTAAAACACTCATATCCTAATTGTCTTTTAATTTTATTATTCTAATATACAATCCCCAAACGAGATAGTATCCTTTATTGAGCCTACACCGATTTTAATTGCTGATCAGTAGACTTTGTAATCTCTGACACAACATCTCCAGTATGAGCCGTCCCTTTATTCTCAATCAGCATTATCTGACATTCATCTGTTGAAGAAACACGATGATTGATGCCTCTTTTAATAATATAAATATCGCCGGTCTTCATCTCAAAACACTCTTCACCTTCAACTTCCATAAAAAGCGTACCCGATATAATATAAAAAAGCTCATCTTCATTGGTATGATTATGCCAGGGCACTTTATCACCTTTAATTTTAGCTACTTTCACATATACGTCATTTACTTCACCTATCACCTCAGGAGAGAAATAATCCTTTACATGACTTAAATATGCTTGTAAATTCATAGCAAGTAATTTTATTAAAGCTGTAATGTGATGAAAGCAATTAACTTAAAAACAAGCTTTAAATTAAGGCAAAAGTAACAAATCTATCGGAATTATTATTCGCAGATTTTAAACGCCATCTAAGGCTTTTATCAGAAAAAGCGAGATAGTTTCCCATCTCGCTTTTATATATTCTTAATATAAAGAGTAAAACCCCGATATTAAGCTTATCTACTAATAGAATTTGTAACGCTTATCATCAATATTTGCATTTTCTCTAAGAACTTGCATTGACTGATAGTTTGTACGATATTGGTAATTCTGATTCATACGTGACTTGAACACTTCAATAGCATCTTCGGTAAGTGCATCTTCTTTCACATCATTTACAAGAATCATATAAACACCTTGGTTTCCTTTAATAGGAGCCGAAATCTTACCTTTCTCAGTATTACTAGCATTAGCAATTACGTTAGGTTCGATACCTGCGCCAGGAATCTGGAATGACTGGAATGAAACATCTGCAGCATTCTTCACTTCTAAATTTTCTTTTTGAGCTATAGACAATAAAGACTGAGCACCAGCAGAATTTTTAGCCATAGAAGCGATTATCATATCAGCTTTCTTATTCTTTCTAACTTCTCTTTCGATAGATGCCTGAACATCATTTATAGAAGCAAATCCTTCTTCTTTGATATCAGAAAGAATAGCAACAACAAATTTTTCACCAAACTCGAATACTGCCGAATTATCATTATTCAAAAGAACAGATTCAATATTCTCAGTTTTATATGCAGCACGAACTAAATCTCTTGAATTTTCAAGACCGGGAATCAATTTTGTATCCTTCTTAAGATTTGCAACACGACGTGTTAAGTTTTGCTCAGAAATGGCTTTAAAGAAAGCATCTCGATCTTGATTCTCACCAGCAAATTTACGAGCCGCTGCATAAGCCGCCTGAAATGTTTTCTGACTAGCTTCAACCTTACGATCAAGAACAGCAACCTGAACTTTCTTAACTGCCTTGCTCAAGTCTACAACCTGAATAAGGTGAGCTCCAAATTGAGTAGTCACAATCTTAACTTCGTTTTTATTTGAAGAAAAAGCAGCATTATTGAACTCAGGAACCATACGCCCTTGAGTAAACCATCCTAGATCACCACCATTAACAGCAGAACCTTGATCATCAGAATTAGTTTTAGCCAATTCAGCAAAATTTGCACCCTTACTAATTAGTTGCTTCAAACTGTCAGCCTTTGCTTCAGCAGCTTTGAAATCACCATTAACTGGACGAATTAAAATATGACGAGCTTTCACCGAGTCAGCCATCATTTTAATATCAGAAATCTTAGCTAGTTTATAAGCATCTTTCTCATCGTAAGGACCGAACACATCACCTTTACTACCACCAAACATGAAAGCATCAAGCTCTTTGTTTGAATTTTCACCCTTAGCAAAGTAATAAGTATTAAGTTTTGTATCAGAATTTAACTCTAAGAATTGAGCTACATTTTCTTCAGCAGTGAAATCTGCTTTCATATCTGCAATCCATTTCTCAGTGTATTTGTAGTCATCAGTTGATGGCTCAATATTGAAAGGAACATAGTCAATTTTTCTTGACTCACCTTGCTTGAAAAGCTCTTTATTTTCTTTATAATAAGCCTTAATCTCTTCAGCAGTTACGTTAACCGTAGAATCAGAGATCGAATTATAACTTTTCACAACATAGTCGAAACTTACTTTCTTAGAACCGTTACCAGCCATGTTTTTGGCGTAAGCGGCAGGAATATAAAGACCTTTTGCAATCAAAGTATTGTACTTAACCAATGTTCTTTGTGCAATAAGTTGCTCCTCGATATTCAACCAATAAGCCTTTTGAGGTGTTCCGTCAGGAGCAGAAATCAATTGCTTAAGCGTTCTAACAACATTGTCTTTGTCGAATTGTCCATTCTCACCTGTAAACAACTGACGAATAGTTGGATCAATATTATTACCACTAACCATATCCCATAATTCCTGAGAAGTTAAGCTAATTCCTAGCTCATCATACTCACGATTCATTACGATCTCTTGAACCATTTGTTGCCAAACTTGCTCTTTAATCTTATCCATCTGATCAGAGGGAATTGAGCTTTGCCCACTCATTAATTTGGTCACTTCAAGATTGTGGTTGAATCTGTTTTGGAAATCGCGAATATTTACAGACTCCCCTGCAATTTCAGCCATCTCATTTCGTGAGTTTGTCAAAAGAGAACCACCCGATTTTAAGGCATCACCGGCTATAAATGCCAACAAGGCTCCACCAATAATAATTCCTATAAAAACTCCGCGGTTTCTTATTTTCTGTAATGTTGCCATCTAAAAAGATTTAATTATTCTTAAAATAGGCTACGAATATACAAAAAAATGAACAAGAACAAGGCTTTTCTCAAAAGAGGTTTTAGGCTTTTTATAGATAAATATCGAACCAACTAAATATTAGTAAATAAGAAGACAAATCAAAGTAGTATTATTCTAATAATGAATAAGAAAATCTCAATATTAAGATAACATTATGACAAAAGACCAGGTATCATTATCCTAATTTCAATGGCTCGAAACCAGATTTAGATCTAAAAAAATATAATGAATTATGAGATCAGGGTGAGTTTTACTTTACTAATACGTGTATTGGAAACTTCAATAATTTGAATTTTAAATCCTTCAATTCGGATAATTTCATTAACACTTGGAATACTTTCATGATTAAATATGATAAAGCCATTCAAAGTTTCAAAATCATCTGACTCTGGCAGCTCTAGTCTATACTTATCATTCAAATAGTCAATCTCAATTCTACCAGAAAAAATAAATTCAGTTTCACTCAACTGTTCTTCAACCAGATCGATACTATCATGCTCATCTTCAATTTCACCGAATATTTCCTCCATAATATCCTCAATAGTCACCATGCCAGATGTTCCTCCAAATTCATCAACAACAATAGCCACGCTTTTTTGTTCACGGGTAAATAGCTTCAATAATTTATGAGCAGCCATCGTTTCTGGTACAATTAAAACACGACTTAATGCTGCTTTTATACTCTGTGGATTTCTAAAAAGGACTGATGAATGCACATACCCAATGATATTATCGATAGATTCTTTATATATCATGATACGAGAATATCCTGTTTCAATAAATCGCTGTGTCAATTCTTGGATTTCACCACCAATCTCCATCGCTTCAATTTCTGTTCGAGGCACAAAACACTCACGCAATTTCACGTTAGAGAAATCCAATGCATTTCTGAAAAGCTTCATATTATGTTCCTCATCTTCCATTACTGTCTGCCTATCCTGTCCCTCCTGAACCAAATGATCTAAATCAACTTTACCAAAAGCACGAGACTCTGCCTCTTCTGTAATATCAGTATTTAAGACTCGACTAATTATGCTCTTAGAAAACATCATTATTACCACTGTAACTGGATAAAAAATGACATAAAAAAACATGACTGGCACCGCAAAAAAGTTCAGAGAGAAGTTGGGATTTAATCTGAAAAGTGTTTTTGGTAAAAACTCGGCTGTAAAAAGAATCAAGAAGGTAGAGAAAAGGGTCTGTAACGTCATTATAAACAACTCTGATTCGACCCACAAGGCTATCGTTGGTTCAAGAATTTTTGCCATCATGATACCATAAACAACCAAGGCGATATTATTCCCTACCAACATAGTAGAAATATAATGACTCGGATGACTCGTAAAAACATTGATGATCCGGGAGGTCACCGTATTCTTACTCCTATCAAGTTCCATTCTCAACTTATTGGCAGCAATAAAAGCAATTTCCATACCAGAGAAAAATGCAGAAAGAGCCAACATGGCTAGAATAATAAAGAGGTTGTTCATTATTTTCTATCTTGATTTATGGCTTCTCTCGTTTTTCGTAGATATCGGCGAGATCCATACATTAAACATGCAAGCATTGTAACAACATACAACATGATATTTTCTTTAAACCCAAAATTGTAGGTTCTAACAATAGCAAACAGGATACTAAAAATAGCAACAAGTAACCAGATAATTTCTAGAAGGAAAGGCATTTTTTTTTTCATCTTTTATTTTAAACTTTAAGATACTCGTTTATCTACCCTGCGAAAGTACATTTAAAGATGGAGATTTTGATCTAAAATAAAAACCTCTGAAAAAAAAAAAATTACTTACATCTTATCTGTAAGTAATTTTATAAAGCTCAGTTGAAGCTCCTATTTTTTTAAGTTCTTGTCTTCGAGAAAAACTTCACCGCTAACTCGACTCAATAATATTTGATTTAATTTGTCATCGGCAGTAAAACTATCTCCTTCTATCATTTGACCATCCTCTTCGGTAATTCGAACATATTGGTCAGAATAAATTGTTTGCTTTTTCTGATCCCAATACATAAGTTCACTGTTTATGGTTTTGCCATCATCACTAACAGCAACAACATCATTTCGAAGTTCCCACAGCTGTTCATCATCCATGAATTTCGCATAATTAGATTTGATATTCCAAGCTTGAGAACCATCTTCATTATATGAAATTACATTACCTCCTTTAGGAAATTCTTTATAAACTTCTTCTTCTGTTTTGATCTCCAAAAATTCAATAGCATATGCCTTATACTGAATTCGAGTTGAATCGGTAAAAGTGAATTCTACATTTTCACCATAAATTTCGGGTCGAGTTTCTTCAGCTGTTATACTTTCAACTTCTTTAATACTGTTTTCACAAGACAAAAGCATTGTCGCCCCCAATAGGGCAACAATGCTTTTATATATAAGTTCTATTTGAATCTTTTTTTTCATGTGTCTATAATTTCATGTCTCTTGCCACATGGAAGTTGCCATTGAAATTTATTTCACGGCACATTTCAACAAATTACTCGTTTAGTCTGATTTTTGTTGTTTCATTAATCCAAGAACCGATTTTGTAAGTTTCTCCTTCTTTAAGACCTTGCATAAATGCTTCTTCTTTAGCTGGGAAATACTTTGAATAAGTCTGAATCAATTTATTCGCTTCAACAGCACATTCAGGATCAACGCTTTTCGCTTTCATAAACTTATCTACAGCTACCCAGTATAAAGCTTGCTTCTCGTGCAATTTACCAGGAAAATCTTTACTAGCAGCAGCATAACACTTACCAATTAGCAGGTATGCATTACCCAAATTTGGTTTATTTTTAATAGCATCTAAAGCATTCTTTTTAGAATCAACTAAGTTGTTTTCCATAAGAAGGATACTTCCCAATTTAAAATGAAGATCTGCTTTAACTTCAGCATCCCCTTCTAATTCAATTGACTTCTGAATATATTCCTTACTCTTAGAGAATTGCTTTTTCTTAATAAACATTTTAGCTAAGTCATGAGCTGCATCAGCACTTGGCTCAAGTCTGTATTTTTGCTCAGCTACTTTTGCATATAAGGCACCATCTTCACACTCCTGACGGTTCAACATCTTCATAATCTTGTCGATCAAAACCATATCCTTAGGATTAGCTTCAAACTTAGGAGTGAAAATACTACTTAAAGTTTCACAGTCAGCTACACCAGCAGCAAAGAAATCATTCTCAACATTAACAATAGCTCCTTTTATATTTTCAGCCTTCTTAGGATACTTCTCAATTTGAGCTTTCAAAAGATCCATGAATGCTAAGTAATCATCGATTACTAGATCAGGAGCTAATTCACCAGCCATCACTAAAAGCTTGCCAGCTTCCATTGTTTTATTAACAACTGCAGCTTCAGTATCTAAACCACCCATTGCAATTGACTTCTTCATAATATTATAAGCTTCTTTAATTGAAGCCATATTATTCTTATTGAAAGCAAATAAGTCACCACCTTTACGTCCTAGAATCCATGCTTCATTGTACGTTTTGTGAACTCCAAAATATTTAATTCTCTGATCGTAAACCATCATCAGAGTATCAATATATTTTTTATCCTTAGTTGCATAGTACATGCCACGCATGATATCCACACCCTTTGAATAAGTTGATCTTTGAAATTTAGGTGCATTATTAAAAATATATCTCCAACTAGGAAGAGCTTCTTTATAATTTTTTTGCTTTACCATCTCACCATAAAGAGAGGCACTCAAAATTGTTTTTGCACTATCTACTCCATACTTCGACTCTTTGGTCTGGGCGTTTACCCCGAACATTGTCGAAAGTAATAAGAGAGCT
This sequence comes from Ancylomarina euxina, assembly GCF_003863355.1. Taxonomy (GTDB): domain Bacteria; phylum Bacteroidota; class Bacteroidia; order Bacteroidales; family Marinifilaceae; genus Ancylomarina; species Ancylomarina euxinus. The sequence continues at coordinate 7,505 of NZ_QQWG01000008.1, forward strand.
GTTAGGATTGTAAGTCTAGTTTTCATGATATTTTATATCTAGTTAGTTATTGTGTCAAAAAATACTTTAATGATTTTAAATATAATTAATCCCATGGCAAAGCATATACCATTTTCAATATCTAATAGTTAAAAAAACTTAACAGAAGATAGTATCACTGGCAGCCTAGAGATCTCAAAATTCTGACAAGTGCAAAACTATAAATAAATTAACAAGCTGCAAAACCTTATCGAATAATCTCGATATTAGGAATTATTATAATTAAGAATAGAATTTAATCCACTCAATAAAAGCTCATTACTTAAAAAAACCTTATTATTCAATTTCGAAGATATAAAATTCGAATCGCCTCCTGTTAGAAAGATTCTGGCATCAGGGTATTTTTCTTTTAGCTGATTGATATAAGTATCTATTTCAAAAAGCATACTATTCTGAACCCCAGAGGTAATTGCTTGTATTGTATTCTTCCCTATTAAATCAAAAGAATCAGATTTTTCGAGCAAGGGTAATTTCTTGGTAAATGTGTTAAGTGCTTTAAATCTCATACTTAAGCCTGGAGAAATTGTTCCTCCTAAATATTGATTTTCGGCACTAACAAAATCGAAAGTCATTGCAGTACCTGCATCAATTACTAGGAGATTTACATGAGGGCATATTGCATTAGCCCCCACGCAAGCGGCTAAGCGATCATACCCCAGAGTTTCTTTTGATTCATAAAGGTTCTCCAAAGGGGTTGGTGTATTCTGATCGAAAAAAATCAATCGAGAAAATTTGGATCTCAAAATATAGAGGAAGTCATTAGGCTTCCCCTGTACTGATGATACAATGGCCGCACTCAATCTTGCATATTTATTTTGCCATTCTTCAATCAAAGCAACATCCTGAAATTGAGACACACAAAATTCAAGCATCTCTTCATTATCAAAGAGTGCATATTTTGTTTGCGTGTTTCCTATATCAATAATTAAATTCATATCTTCTTACAAAGTTACTGGTTCTGAAAATGTGGACAAAACCTCCGTTGCATGTTTAATGCTTCTTACGTTCTCAAAACTCAAACTTAACCTATGTTTCGCCTCCTTCATTTTACAAGGCAAAGCTTGTGATTGCACAAAAGCAAGTACTTTTGAAAACTGTGGAGACTGATAATAGGCCGACTGATGGTCGTTCACGAAATATAGCACCATTTTTTTCGATTTAAGAATCAACTTCTCAATACCCAAATCCAGAGCAAACCATCTTAATCGAACAACATTAAGCAACTCAATAGATGCTTCGGGTATTTCACCAAACCTATCTTTTAGTTGAATCGCAAAAGTTTCAATTTCTTCTTCGCTTTGAATATTATCTAACTCACGATACAAACGAATACGCTCAGATATGCTTTCTATATATGACTCAGGGAATAGAATTTCCAAATCAGTATCAATCTGACAATCTGCAATAAAACGCTTTATTTCACCGACTTCTTGAGCTTTTTCTTCTTCAAATACATCTTTAAACTCCGTTTCCTTAAGCTCCAGGATAGCCTCATTAAGAATTCGCTGATAAGTTTCGTAACCAATATCAGAGATAAAACCACTTTGTTCTCCACCCAAAAGATTACCAGCTCCACGAATATCCAAATCTTGCATCGCAATATTAAAACCACTTCCCAGCTCAGAAAAACTCTCAATAGCACTCAAGCGTTGACGAGCTTCCTGAGTCATTGACCCCATTGGTGGAGTCAGCAAATAACAGAACGCTTTTTTATTTGATCGACCCACTCGACCACGCAACTGGTGCAATTCACTCAATCCAAAATTCTGTCCATTATTAATGATAATGGTATTTGCATTTGGGATATCAAGACCCGATTCGATAATGGTCGTCGCAATTAATACATCGTAATCACCTCGAATAAACTCAAGCATAATCTTTTCCAATTTCGGACCATCCATTTGCCCATGAGCTACAATGGTTGAAATACCCGGAACCACGCGATGCAACATCGCTTCCACCTCATGAATATTCTGAACCCTGTTATGAATAAAAAAGACTTGACCATTTCGTTCAACCTCGTAAGTAATGGCTTCTCGAATGATATCTTCGTTAAAATTATGAATTTCAGTGGCAATAGGGTAGCGATTTGGAGGAGGCGTATTAATAATAGATAAATCACGAGCTCCCATCAGTGAAAACTGAAGCGTACGCGGAATAGGCGTAGCCGTTAAAGTTAAAGTATCCACATTAACTTTCATTTGCTTCAACTTCTCTTTTACTGAAACGCCAAACTTCTGCTCCTCATCAACGACTAATAAACCCATATCCTTAAACTGAATATCTTTACCAATAATTCGATGTGTTCCAATTAAAATATCAATTTTACCTGTCTTTAAATCTTTAAGAATCTCTTTCTGATCCTTAGGTTTTCTCATTCGAGAGATATAATCAATTCGACAAGGAAAATCCTTCAATCGATCGCTAAAAGTTTTAAAGTGTTGAAATGCAAGAATGGTTGTTGGCACAAGAATAGCAACCTGCTTATTATCGGCAACCGCTTTGAATGCAGCCCGTATCGCAATCTCAGTTTTCCCAAAACCAACATCCCCACAAACCAATCTATCCATAGGGAAAGGCGATTCCATTCCTTCTTTCACCGATTGAGTTGCCTTAACCTGATCTGGAGTATCCTCATATATAAAAGAAGCCTCGAGCTCCTGCTGCATATAACTGTCAGGACTAAACTGGAATCCTTGTTCTGCTTTCCGTTTTGAATAAAGTAGAATCAGATCCTTAGCAATGTCCTTAATCTTAGTCTTGGTTTTATCTTTCAGCTTTTGCCAGGCACCTGTTCCCAGTTTATAGATTTTGGGAGCACTACCATCTTTGCCTTTATACTTTGATATTTTATGCAAAGAATGGAGACTTACAAAAAGAATATCATCATCCTTATACACTAAGCGAATAACTTCCTGTGATTTCCCATTTGTTTCGATACGCTGCAAACCACCAAAACGGCCAATACCATGATCGGAATGCACTATAAAATCGCCTGGATGAAGTCGATTTATTTCTTTTAAGGTAACTGTTTCTTTGGCTTTATGAACCGTTGCATTTTTTAATTTGAACTTATGATGTCTGTCAAAAATTTGATGATCGGTATAACAAGCTATCCTAAGATCAGAATCTGAAAAACCCTGATGTAAAGTTCGATTCACGTCAGTAAAAATGACTTCAATACCTTTATCCTCAAAAATATTGTGAATACGTTCTATCTGTTTTGGATTATCAGAAAAGATATAATTCTCAAAAGCTTTGGCATTATTATTTAATAACTCTTGACCCAGCAAATCAAAATTCTTATTGAAAGCTGGCTGTGGGCTTTGGTTGAATTGAATCATGTTTTCGGCTGGAAAATAAAACTTCTGCCCGAATTCCAAACCCTTAAAAGCATTAACCTGATCAATAAAATCAGCCCCTTGAATTAAATAATCTTGAGCGGCAACTCTATCCTCACCAAACTCAATATAAGCTTTCTTTTCAATTGTCTTTGCAAAAATCGAATTGATTCTGTCTGCGATAAAGGCAACATTCTTAATCCAGCAAATAGAATTCTTAGGTAAGAATTTGAAAAAAGAAATTCGAGCCTCATCATTCAAATTCTCTTGAATATTAGGAATGATATCAACCGTCTTCATCTTGTCTTTTGATAACTGATTCTCGACATCGAACAAGCGAATTGAATCCACTTCCTCTCCAAAAAAGTCAATACGATATGGGTATTCATCCGAAAAAGAGAAAATATCGATAATCGAACCACGGATGGAATATTGCCCTGGTTCAACGACAAAGTCGGCTCTCTCAAATTTGTAATCAACTAATACCTCTTCGATAAACTCAGGAGACAATCTCTCTCCAACTGAAATCTTCAGTGTATTTTCCTCCAACTGTTCCTGACTAATCACCTTTTCAGCTATAGCCTCAGGGAAAGTCACAATATAACTTGGATACTGATTAGAAAGCAGACGATTTAAAACCTCAGCACGAAGAATTACATTCGAATTATCAGTCGTTTCGTATTGAGCCGATCGCTTAAAGGATGATGGAAAGTATAAAACTTGTTTATCATCAATCAGAGTACACAGATCATTGTAGAAATAAGCTGCCTCTTCTTTATCGTTCAAAACAAAGACTTGAGCTCTATTATCATTAGGTAACGAAGCTGCTAAAACTGCCAAGAATGAACCTTGCAAGCCCTTTATATGAACCTTATTTTGAGATTCCTGTTCTAAAAATTTCTGGATAGTATAACGAGCGGGATGCTCATTAAATAAGTTGATAATCTGATTTAATTCCAATGTTTCTCCTTTTTTGTAATGCTCACAAATTTAAGGAAATTGTTTGGGAATAGATAATTGTATCAAATTATAGCATAAGCCAGTTAACCTCACAAAAAAAAGCAGAGCTGTAAATTTGCTCTGCTTTCTCTATTTTTTCAATCTAAAAAGTATTAGATATTATTAAAAAAGTCTAAAAAATCTTCAGCCTTCTTCACCATATTAAGAGATCCTGTATAAAAAGGAACACGCTGATGAATAGACTCAGGCTTGATCTTTAAAATACGACCAGTCCCATCTGTTGCTTTACCACCCGCCTGTTCAGCAATAAATGCAATAGGATTGCATTCATAAAGCAAACGCAACTTTCCGTTACTATTTTTGCTGGTATTAGGGTAGATAAAGATCCCACCCTTCAATAAGTTTCTGTGAAAATCGGCTACTAAGGATCCAATGTATCGAGATGTATAAGGACGATTCGTCTTTGTATCATCTTCCTGACAGTACTTAATGTACTTTTTTACACCTGCAGGAAGATTAATATAATTCCCTTCGTTAATGGAATAGATGTTTCCATTTTTAGGCGTCTTGATATTAGGATGCGAAAGACAGAATTCGCCAATTGAAGGATCAAGCGTAAATCCATTTACACCATTACCTGTTGTATAAACAAGCATAGTCGATGATCCATAAATCACATATCCTGCTGCAACCTGCTTGGTTCCTTCTTGCAAGAAATCTTCTTTTGTTGGCAATTCTCCTTTTTTACTTACTCGAAGGTAGATGGAAAAGATTGTTCCTATCGAAACATTCACGTCAATATTTGATGAACCATCAAGAGGATCCATACAAAAAACGTACTTGGCGTTACGTCCCATTTCATCATCAAAAATGATAATTTCTTCATTTTCTTCAGAAGCAATTGCAGCACATTCACCACTTGCTCTCATTGCATTTATGAAATGATTATCTGCAAAAACATCTAATTTCTGTTGGTCCTCACCCTGTACATTTTGATCTCCATGGGCGCCTAAAACATCAACTAAACCTGCTTTATTTACGGCACGGTTAACAATTTTAGATGCAATCCCAAGGTGATGTAGCAAACGTGATAATTCTCCTGAAGCGTTAGGATAATCAGCCTGACGCTGAATAATGAATTGATTCAGAGTTTGAACGTTATTGTGTTCAGTCATTTTTTTTGGCTTTTGGTTTGGTCTTGTTTGGTGCCATAAAGTTAATTTATTTTATTAAACCTCCTAAAGCTTATTTCAAACGTGTGCGACGAAGATTTCTGTTAAAAAAACACAAGATGAGTTTCCCTCTGCAGTTTATTTACTACTTTCATATATCGATAATCTTTATGATTATCGTTTTTTTTTATTTTAAGATTTAATAAGGATAAGAATGGATGTTTTTAAATTCGGGGGAGCCTCGGTAAACTCGGCAGAAGGTGTTCAAAATTTCTTTAAGATTGTACAATCGTATAAGAACGAGAGCCTAATTGTTGTTTCAGCCATGGGGAAAACCACCAATGCTCTGGAACAAATCGCAGATAATTTCTTTCACAAGAAAAATGATTTGGTTCAAAAGCAATTTGAAGAAGTAAAGGCCTATCATTTCGATATAATAAAAGCTTTGTTCTCAAAAGAGAACACATTATCTGTCGCAAAAATTGATGTTTTATTCAATGATCTAAATGCCTATCTTCAAAAACCGGCATCACTAAATTATGAGTTTGAATACGATCAGATTGTAGCCTATGGAGAACTTTTATCGACTACAATTATATCTGAATACCTACGACAAAAAGGTGTGAAAAACCAATGGGTTGATATCCGAAGATATTTGAAAACGAACGATACTTTTGGAGAGGCAAAAGTTGATTGGGAGCTATCAAGACAATTAATCCCTACTGCTTTTACTTTTCAAGATACCTTTATTTATATTACTCAAGGTTTTATTGGAGGAACCAGTTCCAATCTAACGACAACTTTAGGCCGGGAGGGTTCAGATTATACAGCTGCAATTCTTGCTAATATTCTAGATGCTCGCGAAGTTTCTATTCTCAAAGATGTTCCTGGAGTGATGAATGCTGATCCCAAATGGTTACCTGATGCAAAACAGCTTAAACGTATCTCGTATCAGGAAGCTATTGAACTTGCTTTTTTCGGAGCTAAGGTTATTCACCCAAAAACAATTCAGCCCATTCGAGAAAAGAACATACCCATGCATGTCCGTTCTTTCATCAACTTCTTTGATCAAGGAACACTTGTAAGTGAAGCTTCAATTGAAAAGTCTGCTAAAATTCCAATTTTCATTCAGAAAAAAGATCAAAGATTGATCTCGATTCGTCCAAAAGATTATTCCTTTGTTATTGAGGAAAACCTAGGTCCGATTTTTTCAATGATAGCTAAACATCGTTTAAAAGTAAACTTGACTCAGAACTCAGCCATTAGTTTCTCACTGTGCGTTGATAACAGTAAGAATATCGACAAGCTGATTGAATCGTTGAAGGAAAATTACGAAGTTAGATATAATGATAATTTGGAATTGATCACCATTCGTCATTACGATAGCGATTCGATAAATCAAATGACAGAAGGGCGCAACATACTACTGGAACAGAAAAGCAGAGATACGGCTCAATATGTACTCGAGTGCAACTAAGACCAAATTAACATCAAAACTGCCCTTTTGTAAGCCGATATTTTCCCAAGGGAAAAACAATTCATACGAAGAAGTACTTAGGACGCTTATCAAATATGATTTTTTTTGATTAAAACGAATCGCATTTTCAAGTCATTAAAATTCCGCTCTTTTTTTTAAAAGTAGAGGTAGGAAATTTTGCTTGACGTAATGGTTCTAGCAACATGCTTTTGTATGCAGATACTTTGTATTTTTTCCAAGGCTTATAGTCTTAGGTATTCATTAGATCTTGTTTACAAACTTATTTTCATAAATTTGCACTGTTTATAATAAGGTGTTGCTATGCCACTTATTTGATGGTACTAGAGCATCATTTAGTTCGACATATTAATAAGTTGTGCGAAACGACCCATGGAAAAATAATCGAATGATATTACTAAACTACATTTAGCTACTTATTTTAATACATTACACAGAGTATGACAAAATTATCATCAAGACCATCAACAGAAGCGAAAGCGCTTTCACTTTTTTTAATGGCTTATAAAACGATAGACCCAATCTACAAGGAAAAATCTAAACGTATTAATAAACGCTGGAGCATGGTGTTATCAGATGAAATAAGCAGAGCTGAGTATAATGAAGAGGTGCTTGAAATGTTAACATCTTATGGTGGTTATGCAGAAGTTGTAGAAAAAACAGTTAGATTTTATATTGAAAAAACCGGCGAATGGCAATTACAAGGTGATGACAAATATTGCCGAGACGCTAAGGTAATTGCTGATAAAATCTTGAAAAAGTAGAAAGACTAAAAGCAAGTCTTGCCTTTTAGAACATATGGCCCATTCTCCACAAAAGAGTTTGGGCTTTTTTTATGTCCTTCTATTTAATTCACAGGCTCCCCTGCGTTTTATCTGAGTCTTTCCAAAAACTTAGGGAAGTACCCTCAATCAGTGATTTGCCATTTCCTCATATCTGCAAATCTCCAATCGTGTAACAATTAGGTCAACTAGATTTCGCTGGTATCACGTTCCTTAGAAGCTAAATTCAAAACCAGACGATACAAACAAAACTAATCGTACAGGAGCAACTCCAACATATATCTCTGAAAATGCTCTCTCACAATTTAGCAAGAGGGCATTATTTTTAATAATATCTATTTATGATTCTAGCTTTAATTTTTCTGATGATTAGAAACAATATCTGCCCCAACCATAGCCTCCATCACTTGTCCTTTTATGCCAATATCAGAGGTCATGAAAATGACATTTTTATTCTTCTCCCCCATGCTGATTAGCGTATCCTGATCAATAAGTTTCATTACTAACTCAGTAGCATCTTTAATTTGCATATTAGTACCAACCGTTAAATCTTTAATCGCCTTTTCACGCCCTTTTAAAACAGCCATTTGTTGTAATGCTACACCTTCACCTTGTAATTTTTTACTTTCTTTTTCAGCTTCAGCCGCTTTGATAATTAAGATTTTATCAGCTTCACCTTTTTCTTCAGCAGCTTGTCTAAGTCTTTTCTGCTCATTAATGGCATTCATGGCACCTACAACTTTAGCGTCAGGTAAAATATCTACGACTAAAGTTTTTTTGATATCAAATCCGTAATTGGATAATAAAGAGTTAAGACCTTCCATTACTGTGTTGGCAATATGGTCTTTATTTTCGTAAACCATATCCAATTCCATCTTGGGCACTTCAGCTCTAACAGCGTCAAAAACAAAGGATTCAATCTGCGAAGTAGAGTCTGCAAGCTCGTAAAAAGAATTCTGAATACTCTCCATATCAGCCTTAATAAGGTACTGAATAGCCACTTCAATTTTCAAAGTCACTTTATCTTGAGTAATGGTTTCTACAGGAACACGTAGTTCTTGAATTTGTAAATTCTGAATCCCTGCAACCTGATCGATAAGTGGAATTCTAAAACTGATACCCGCTCGACGTACAGAATGAAACTTGCCTAAGCGTTGCATAATTTTAGCCTCCTTCTGGTTGACAATAATCATCGATAAGAAGAAAAATAATATTGCGATTACGATAAAGATAATGATTAATACAGTTTCCATTTTAAAGTTTTATAAATTGATTAATAATTAGGTTTATTTTTACTATAAAATTATATTGGGTTAATAATTGCACATATTTTCAATACTTCATTGTCATATTAAAAATCCATATCCATAGAAAAAGCGTTATAATTGTCCTTATCCTCTGAATCATTTGAGTAGCCTAAAAATTGGGCCGTAATGGTCCAGGAGCCATGCCCTAGTATTTTTGATATCCACCTTTTAGCTTCGCTTGTAAAATCTTTCAATTCTAAATATTTAATACAAAAAGTTTTTAAAAAACTATCGGACGAAAGATTCTGATAAGGTATTTCATACTTTGTAAAAAGCAATTTGACTTGCTTATTGACATATTGTGAGGACAAAACCTGCTTGCCACTGTTGTTTAAAAATATATATTGATCCAGCTCTGCAGACCCCAATTTGATATAAATCCTACGAATGAGATTTCGAATATCATCTACGATAAAGATGGTCCTGACCTTGCTTTTATCTTTTATTTCGAAAGATTCCTTATTAAGGACATCCTCCCAACGAAGAGTTAATATGCTCTTTAATCTAAGACCAAAAAAACATCCAAAAGCAACAATTAGAGCTATTTTGTATTTCTTATCCAATTCTAGCTTTTGAATAGTAATTGGAATGTATCTCCAATCAATATGTTCAGATTTTGATATATCTCCTTTTAGTGTCATCCTCTCTTCTTACTTGTAATTCCTTATGTGAAGTTAAATAAATAGTTTCAATAAACAAATATTTATATCAAAAGTGAAACTTTTTCTTTTATTTTACACTCATCTAAAAACCAATTTAAGCTTGGGATATCATGTACCGAATTCTATGCCTAAGCCATATTCGCATAATGACAAAATTTACAGAAATTTTGATAGTTATGAAAATCCTTTAATTTATGTGATTTTCTTCTGCTTTTTGTGTAAGGCTATATCAGGACGAGACAGTAAAAAAGAAAAAGGGAAAAGACTTAAACATCTTTTCCCTTTTTTCTTTACTCCAACTCCTTAAGTGCTGCACAAGCAAACACCAAAGGGTACATATCTTCGTAATACCAAAGCGAGGCAAAATAAAGCCCGATTGGTGTCGCTTTAATGTCGTCCAGATTTTCTGGAATAATCTTCATTAAACAGTCAGCTGCACGATTAGCCAAACTTGTCTTACCACAAGCTGCCATGGCTCTAAGTGCCAAAGAGGTTTCCTCTATACTTGGTGGCAAATCTTTATCAGCCCCCCATCCTCCATGGTGATGTTGAACCATAGCTAAAAAGCGAATGGCTTTCTCCATCATAGAATTTAGTCCTGAGTAGCCAGCCTTTTTAAGATCTGAAAGACTATATAGAACGATAGAAGTTCCATAAACAGGGTTTTGATGATGTTCGGCCAGTTCGTTTCCAAACCAAAGCGGTGCAAACGATCCATCGCGATACTGCGCTTTGCCTAAATAGGCAATCGCTTTCTTTATTCTTTTATCAATTTTCTTTTGGAACTTTTTATCAAATCGTTCTTTCCAAACAACAAATGATTTAATCGCATGAGCCGTGATATCGGGACATGAGCTATCGAAAGGTAATTTCCCCCAACCCTTACAAAAGGTTGGGAATCCACCATCGCTATTTTGCATGCCCATCAGCCAGTGGATGCCATTTTTCACAACATCCAAAGAAATATCCTCATCTTTATTGAGGTGATGCAAAGCTATTAAGGCCCCCGATGTATCATCAGTATCTGGTACACCACCTTGTAGATTCGTCCAGGCCCAACCACCAGGTTTGATTTTGGTAAACGGATGAACCACTTTATATTGTTGTTCTATTAGGTTTATTTTGATTTCAGCCTTATTATCCAGTTTTGCCAAAGATTCCGAACTCAAAGCATTCAGAGACAAACTACTTACCCATGTGGATAGATTCGTATCGATTGGCCAACTCCCATCTTCTCGAATAGACTGAGCTAAAAATTGACTTGCTTTATCACAAACTTCAAGCTCGTGATAATTCGCCTTAACCAGACTCATTAAAACAAAAGCTGTTAGGGGTGTTGCCTCTAAAAAGCCACCATTATCAGGCTGTTTTGCCTTAAGCACATTTAAAACTCTTTTTCTACAAGCGGCTCTAACAATTCGACGAAAAACACCCTTATTCGAATTCTGACTTTTAACTAAGCCAATAGCAATTAGAGCTGGAATGGCATAACTCACCACGGAGAGGTTAAGCCATCGAAACAGGCGATTTGGAAAAATAGCCAGATGATAAGGCAGTTGAGGAACCAATTTCCATCCTTTCTCACCCAATCGTCCAGAAATGGCACACATGGCCAATATAGGAACGGAAAAAGTTTGATCGCTTTTATAATGGTCTAATATGGCTTCACTAATTGCTTCAGGGTCCAAGCTTCCCACTCGTCTTTTCAACCAGATTTCAGCATCCTGAATGGGTTCTTGAAAGCCCTTTTCTCCATTAACTATAGAAAAAGTAGCCCATGTCAAAAGTGTTGTACTTAAATTACTCTGACTTCTAATGGTATCACCCCAGCCACCGTCTGGATTTCTATTAGCTATAAGCCACGAAAGCCCTTGATCAATTTCGCTCCTATATTTTTCTTTATCGAATTGACACAAAGCAAAAACAGCAAGAGCTGTTGACAAAGCACTACTCGACAAACGTCCAGTCCACATGCCCTTTTCGTTTCTCAACGAAAGGATTTTTTGCTCTAAGCTCTGAAAAAGTTGTTTCCTCTTTTCGTCCATAAATTCAGTAGAATTATAATAAGATTCCAATTCCTAAAAGGGCATAATAAGTATACTCAACATCACAGGTCATATCAGCAATACTGCCAAAGAAACCTCCCGATTCGTCCCAATGCAAATTAATAAAATCAATAGATTTATCGGATAGGACTTGTAAATTTTCACCAGTCATATAAAGTGCTAATAATGCTGTACTTGTAGAAAGAATATCGGCTATAGGTAAATCTGAAGCAGCTTTAAAACCTCCTCTTCGCGTGCTATTCTGCTTTAAATAAGCAATTGTACTTTTCCAATCGCTATCCTTATCGTATGTCATAATTAGGCCTGCAGCAGTTGCAGAAGTCACACCTGATTGTGAGGAATTATCATTAGCAAAAGAAGCATCTTTACATCTTAAAGTTTCAATCTGATGGGTTATTCTATTCAATCGAGACGTTTCTTCATTCAAATCATGATAAAGTGTCCAAACCAGAAATGAAGCATAGACTGTCGCTTGTTCTGCTTGTTTTTCATTGTGATTGTATCCGCCATCATTTGATCTGTAAGACTCAACCAGCTCGAAATAAGGTTGACAATATTTCTTCACTTTTTTAATCAAACCTTTCATGAAAATCTTACCAAGAAAGCTGTCAAAGTCCGAAACATTGGGTTTAAAACCGAACTTTTGCTTTTGCTGCATAATCAAAAGCAACATGTAACAACGTATAAAACAAACGGCATGAATTAAATCTGCTTCTTGAGTTTCCTTCCATCTCTCTAGAAAAGTGAATTCTTTTTCAATATCAAGCTCAATGTCGTAAACGAAAGCTAAAGTGTATCCAAATACGGTGTAATAAATATCAGGCTTTCCAGCTCTATCCTCAAAGCCTCCTTGCTGATATTTTGCACGATCTACAAAAGTTCGAATCTGCAACAAAGCCTCATCGCTTAATAATTCTTTAGTCTTGAAAAGAGCTTTTAATATCTCCTGATTGCAGTTTGTCATCCATTCAGAATTTTATTCAAAAAGCGAGTCAATAATATTTTCAAGGCAGGACTTTTCAAATCCGCGATACTGCTCAGGGCTTGCAATTTGTAGTCCTCCAGCATCTGTTCGGCTTCTTTTATGCCTTCACGAATTTCGGTTTGCTTCCAAATTTCTTTTTTACTTAAGTCATCGCCGTTTTGGAAATCCTTAAACCAAACTTCCATTTTATCTGGATATTTTCGATTAATAAGAGCCGTTACCAATGAGGGTTGAATTGTATTAAAGGCATTATCTAAATTATCATGATTAAAATCTTCCAAATCATCTTTAATCTGATAGGCTATTCCCAAAGCAGAACTGTAGGCTGTCAGAATTTTCATCACCTCGTCATCAGCATCGGATATAATCGCACCAAACTGCAGAGCCACTTCAAAAGCCGGAGACGTTTTCAAACTAAATATCTTAATAATTTTATCCACAGACAGCAGTTTCTTATTTCGTCGCCAAAGCAATTCTTCCCCTTGACCTATAGACAAATCTCTATGCCCAAGTGCTGCTATTTTCAAAAGTTTCCGAATATGTTTCGCACCCGATTCTGCTATCAATTGATAGCCGTAACCTAAAATTAGATCACCAATATTAATAGCAACTGAAGTATCGTATTGCTTATGTAGTGTAGCCTTTCCGTAACGTTCATTATCATCATCAACAATATCGTCGTGAACCAATGATGCCTTATGAAAACTCTCAATTGAAACGGCTAATTTTTGAATGCATTCATCCAAATTGACTTCTGTTCCCTTCAGAGCTTTATAAACAGCCACCATAATTAATGGACGCCAACGCTTTCCTCCTTCAGCCAACCAATCTCTGGAAATCTGTGAGCTTTTATCATCACCCTCCAGCATATACTCTAATTGCTCTTTCTCAAACCATGAATCAACTTCTGACCTTAAAGCATCAATGTTGATCCATCCTCGCCAATTACTTTCCCTGCGAATAGGCAAAACTTCATTCAACCAAATTTCATCAACTTTAGAATCCTTACAGTCGTTATTATACAAAGGGATGGCAATGGAAGGAACTCCCTCTTTTACAGCTAAAGGAAATGATCGTTCGAAAGAATGTAAACAGCCAACACCAATCACACATTCAACCTTTCCAGAAGTTAATAGCGTTGTAACTGTCGTTGTGCCTTCGCTCACAAGTGTATGATAGCCTAATTCGTCAGCTTGAGTTAAAATATCAGCAATATCACATTTTCCACACTGTTCACAAAGCAGACCCAATTCGTCGAATTGAGCTGGACAATCTGTAGAGTGAGAAATACATTTCGGAAGTAATAAGATGCGTCGATTGAAAGGAATGCCAGAAACAATATCGCGCCAAGAATGATTGTTGATCATGACAGCCAATAGCTTTTGATATAAAAAAAGCTCAGGATGCTTCTTAATCAATTCGCCAGAATGAAAGATAACTTCTTCCTCCTGCAAAGGAGGAACTAATTCTTTCTCTGCCGCATAATCACAAATCAAATCCCGTATTTGTTTCAACTTTTCAGGCGATTGAGGCAAACCATTTCCCAATTTCCCTGAAGGCTTATCTTTTCTTAATATCATTTTACAAATAGCTAAATGGTACGAATAATATAGTGCCTTGAGTACTTATAAACCGTTTATACACTTCGGCTAACCGTAAGCTCCAAATCCAAAAAAGGAATATTTCTTGGCAAATCGATAAACAAAACTCTTTTCTGGAATCTCTTTCCCTGGAATATGATGGCCGGCACAAGGTCTCATCTGACTCAATTCGTTAAAACCTGCATTTCTATTGGAAGAATCATAGGCCCCAGAGTCCTTCAATATGGTATTTAAATATTCTGGATCGTCGAGTAAAATACAGCCTTGAGTTTTATTATTGATTCGAGTTCGCATACTCTTTAGGAAATCAGAATTCTCAATCACAGAACCTAAATCTTTTCCATTGCCAATATTCTCTTTAGCAAATTGAATGGGCGGACAGAATTCGATATCGCCAAAAGGGTTAATATGATGACTCAAACCAATGGCTCCTGGACACAAAGCTTTCCCTTTTTCATCCCAATAGGTGTCGATAATCATCAAGGGTGCTTTCACTCGAATATCAACCATAAACTGTCTGAGTTCAAGAATTTCTTCTTCAGACAAAGCCAAGTCAGTCGTAGGGCGTGCTCCAACGGGTCTATAAATATAGTACCACAGGTAATGAACTCCCTTTGCTATGCATGCATTTATAAAATCTTCGCTAACTAATTCCTTAAAGTTCGATTTGCAAACCGAAGTCGCAACACCCGTAAATAGCTTATTATTCACAGATGCTTCAATACCTTTCATGGTTCGACCATAAACATCATTGGCTCCTCTTCTAACATCACTCACATCTTTTAGCCCCTCAACACTTATAAGTGGTGAAACATTTCCTAAAGACCTCATCCGCTTAGCATACTCATCAGATAAAAGAGTGCCATTCGTAAAGAGCTGGAAGTAACAGTCTGAGTGTTTCTCCATCACATCAAACAAATGTGGGTACATTAAAGGTTCTCCACCCAAAAGTCCGAAAAAATACGATCCCTTCTTCTTTCCAGATTCTATCACATTATTAAGCGTATCAACATCCATTCCTTTGGATTTATTATCGATACTCACCCAACAACCCTGGCAGTTCAGATTGCAGTTATCAGTCAATGAAATCATTAAAAAAGCAGGAAATAACTCGCCCTTCTTCAACCTTTTCTTATGTTTTGCCACAGTGCGCATACCTTTCCAACCAAGGTTATAAGCTATCTTCCAAAGTAATCGAAAGTCCACTTGTCGCATAATTCTACTTCCTAATTTTAAAATCATATTCAAATTCTCTTATTAGCAGCAACAGTTCTTATCCGATCCCTCATCCTTACAATCACAATCAGGCTCTGTTTCTGTTTTGCAAATACAATCGCATTCGCAGGCCTTATCTTGTGGCTCTTCTTTAGTGCTACAGTTTATTCTTTCTTCCTCTGCCATTTTCAGCTGCTCCTTTTTCAAAAGCGAAACCTTAAAATTGCTGCGTCGAGCACTTAAAACAGAATAAACATCGTCGTTCTGAATTTGCTCCAAAATATTATCTCCCGATAACATTACACCTTCTCCACCATCAATAGGGCTTTCGGCGTGCTTGGGAAAAATAATGGCATTTTGTGGACAAACACGAGCACAAGCCGGGCACATATCCTTACAATTGGCCGAAGCCGAAACAACAACGCTTCCATCATCTTCTACTGAATAAACACTAAACAAGCAAAAGTTAAGGCATTTTCTGCAACCATTACAGCGCTCATAATCGATAACCGGATACCAAGGTTTCCATTCATCGGCATATTTAATTTTCAGAGCTTTAGGATTATCTGTTTTTACCGATTCAACAAGTTTGTTGCCATCCGCATCGTCTATATGATAGTATTCTGTTTTATTCTCGTGAATTTTCTTCCCACTATTGCTTATTAGATTCTGCATAGCACGAGATTGACAACCAAAAACAAGTGCATCTGCAGCAGTAAATAAGCTTTCCAAAGCATCTGGCGTTTTAAGTACAGTCCCACAAAGATCTTCGATATAAGTGTAACCCATATTCTTCTCCTCTAGACTATGAATCAATCTTTCTACAGATTTCTTCTCAATCTTCCCATCTTTCTCACAACCGCAAATAAATATTTTCTTAGTCATATTCTTTAGATTTGAATAATTTGAAATGAAATGAAATGTGAGATTTGAAACCTCACACCTATAAGTCACATCTAGCCTTGAGCTTTTATATTATATGCCATTAAAACATTGCCATGACGAATGTACAAGATACCATTATTAATAACGGGTTGAGCAAAATGCTCTTTGGTTCCTTTTTCTACTTTAAATGAACTAATGATCTCCATTTTAGGCTCAGTTTTTACCAAAGCTACTTTTCCTTGTTCGTTATAGCAATACAAAAAACCATTTGCTGCGATAGTTGCTCCTCGTCCGAACTTTAAACTGTCAACCATATCACCTGAATTGGAATCAATTGCTTTCCATTTCTTTTTACGATGACCAGAAGCAAAGATCTTATCATTCACTTTTACCGCCCCACCCATAATATTATCAAGCTGCTTATTTCTCCACATTTCTGTGATCTGACTTCCGTCCTTTGAGATTTGAAGTTTCACCGTACCATTACCACATCCGGCAACATAGTACAAATAGCCATCTTCGAATATTGGTGTATTTCCATGAATATCACAAAGTGTGTCTTGCATATGAGACCATAGCAATTCCCCTGTCTGAGATTCCAGTCCGAAAAGAGCATTATCTGAAAAAGTAACCAGAACATTGCGAGTTGGGAATTCAAGCAATAGTGGAGAACAGTATGCTGGAACCTCACCAAAAGCTTTATTGGTCCACTTGGTTTCACCTGTAAAACGATCTAAGGCAACAATATTCACATCCTCTCCTCCCGGAGCACAATACACCAAATCGCCATCAATTTCTAAAGATTGAGAATAACCAAATCGCGTGTTCTTCCCTTTGAATTTCTCAATCATATTCAATCCCCACTTTTTCTCACCTGTCTCCGTATCGATACAAGCAATATCTCCCATACTTGATGCAACATAGACCAAACCATTAACTACAGTTGGAGCTGAACGACTACCAACAAAGTTCTTTGTCCAATCTCTACCAAATTCAGTCTTCCAAAGCATTTCCCCCTTTAAGTCGAAGGCCATTAAATAAGCTAAACTATCAATTTCGCCATTAATAAAAAGCTTATCGTGAGTGATCACAGGTGATCCGTATCCATTACCAACACCTTCGTGTTCCCATAATAAGACTGGGCCATCTGCAGGCCATTCTGTCAACAAATTCGATTCATCGTAGATTCCCGTTCGATTTTCACCACGCCATTGACTGACTTCTTTCTTTTTTGGAGTACATGAAAAAAACAGTACCAAACAGATTAATAAGCTTAAATTTTTCATTGTTCATTCAGTTAGGTTATTGATTTGGGTCGGTTATTCTTTGAAATATATTTGGTGTATTATATTCTTATTCATTTTTTAAACTCTCTATCAAATTCTGTTTCATAGCCAGTTTTGCTGGGATATAAATCGATATCAAAGCAAAAACTAGAATAGCAAGTGTTACTTGTAAAACAAAGCCTACAGGTATACTAAAGGCATCGGAAAATAGTGATGGTAGCATTCCTACAATTGCAGCTAAGGCACCACTTAATAAGCCAACTATCAATAAAAACAGATTCTCAATCATGATCAATCTGAAAATGCTTTTTTGTTCAAAGCCCAATGCTTTCAAAAGAGCCAGCTCTTTTTTACGCTCTAACATGTTTCTAAGCAAAACGATACCCAATCCCAGAGTTCCAATTATCACCCCAAAAGCACCCAATAACATAAACATGTTTAGGTAAGTATTCTCAACAGAATAGAAAGCTGCCAAACGCTCACTTGCTTTTTGAATCTGTGGCCCATAATCTTGTAACTGGTCTTCAATAATCTGAATACCATTTTTATTTATTCCATCAACAAGAATCAATTTTGAGCCGCTTACCGAAGGGTAATTGGCTTGGAAATTTTGATCAGAGATCAGGATATTCCCCTGAAAGATAGAATTGTTCAAGCCTCCTATCAGAAGCAACTTGATTGTCTTTCCAAATTCGTTTTTATATTGTAGCGTATCGCCAACCGCTTTTTTAAGTCCCCAAACAATCACTGTTTGGTCAGCATAGGCAGGAATTACATCAGTTCCAAAGTCTTGATTTAGGGCTAACCAAGGGTGATTCTTATCTACTGATTCATGTAATGATGCAAATGAGAAAGCAGAACGTTTATCGAAAGTCTCAGAATTGAAACCCAAAACGCGAGGACGTTGCACCTGATTCAGGTTTAAACAGCTCGCATCGTCTCCAGCCAGACTTCGGAATTGTACAAAACCAACAGCATCAATAATTGAATCTCCAGTCAGACCAAGTTTTTCTTTTCCCTCATCCGTATTAATATCATTCAAGACAGGCAAAGTGGTTTCTATCCAATATTTATAGGCTCCCGTTCCCGATTGAGCAGAATTTTCAGCATCGACAAATGTTTTACGATTGGCTCCGGTAATCATCACAGAAAAACAGCCAAGAGCCAGAAGCACAATAGTCGTTAAACTTCGCCCCTTATTTCTCGCAGCATTCTTAATTGCCAATTCCATTATGGATGGCACATGTCTACTGTTTGTTTCGTCCTTAACAATCAGAAAGTAATAAAAGGCCGCAAAACAGGCTATCATCAACAAACCACCAGACGACATCAGCAATTCAGCATTCAAAATCTCAGAACTTGCAAAAGCATAGGCAGCAATTAAAATAGAAATCACGAAAGTCAATCCTGCAATTAGAAGTGAAAAGCTTTTCTTCTTTTTTGAGTTCGAATTAGCTTGTGTATTTTGAATTAAGCCCACTACCGATCGCTTCAAATTCTTACGACTCACCCAGTAAACGGATAGTAAGGCGATAATCATTCCTATTAAAGCACCAACAATTAGCGTTTGTATTTGTACATCAAGTTGAATCATATTGGTACGAACCACATCTTGCCAAACAGAGTTCAATCCCCAAATAACGGCCTGATTGTAGGCTATCCCAATGATACTACCCAAGATTCCTCCCAATACTACAGTTGGCATCGATTCTAAAAATCGGAGACTTAATATCTTTCTATCACTAAAGCCTAATCCTTTAAGAATCCCAGTTTCCTGATTCCTATTCTCCAGATTTAAGGCATAAATCAATAAGGTAAGTAGAATACCTGCAGCGATAATGAAGAAACTCAGACTCAGAAAGAGTTCTCCAAAATCAACCATATTGTTAGCTGCATTCTCGCCCTGATTTCGTACTGAAATGAAGTTCAAGTTCAGCATAGAAGGATGTAAGCGTTCCAAAATTTGCACTTCAATCTCATGAGCAGAAAGCTCTTCTTTATAAAAGCGGAAAGCTGTGTATTGGCCATATTTATTACTCCACATATTTAAGGCACTCGACATACCTATCATCGCCTTAGGCGTTCCTTTATATTTCTTCCAGTAAGCCTCATCCTTATCGCGGATCTTAGTAAAATCGATAGGAATACCCGCATCCCAGTCGTTACAACTTCCAGCATTCGATAATCCGGGAAATGAAGGCATCATGGCCTTATCAAGTTTCTTTGTCTTTTCAGAGAAGATACCTGAAACCAGAAAACTATTGCTCTCTTCTTCCAAAGAACGTAAAGCACCAATCACAAAATAATCCAACTTCAAACTGTCACCAACTTTCAGTTTCAAATCCTTGGCTAACCATGAACTAATATGAATTCGATCGGTTCGAATATCGGAGAAAACATCTTCATTCTCAATCGCCGTCACAAATGAGTAGGGTGTTTTACCATCTTTAGACTCGATGCCATTTACAAAATAAGTGAGCAAGGCATCCTTAGGCAAACACATCTTTTGAATTTCACTGGCAATAGGCTCATCAATAAAGATTCGATCAGAACTCAACTCATAAACCGATTGTTCTTTCAGTTCTTTGAACTTCAGACCTGCATCTCCCACCTGCCATTTTTTAGCCAAGCTTTCATTCAATTTTATCTCGGTCAATCCATCTTTGCCTTTAGGATTTGCTAGCAATAAATTAGCTTTCTCTTGCAGGTCCATTTCTTCAGCAAGAAATTCTCTTGAGATAAAAATATTATAAGGAGCAACCTGATTACTCCTCAGACTAAAACGTCCAAGTTGATCATCACCCAATACGGCACTTACTGTCAAACGAAGCGCTATGGACTGATCTTCATCCGAAACAAAGGGTGCATTTACTGGAACCAAGTTTGCCTTTTCAACTCGTAATAAAAATTCTATTCCAACTGCCAGACCTAATTTATCAGCAAGGTTTTCACTTATCGCCACCTCATCTTTTTTCAGATCTATCAATGATTCTTCTGATAAATCTGAGAAAGTTTTGTCGATACCGTAAACTTGCACGCCATTAGCGCGAGTTTGAGAATCTGATTCAATAGCCAAGCCTTTTACACTCAAAACTGGAGAAACATGAATTCCCAATTCTTTCGAAATGTCATTGGCCAATTCAGCTCGCACAAATCGATCACCTGTTGGCATGGCATATTCAATCTCACCCAATCGCATATTCAGCAATTGATGCAAGCTATACTTTACGGAATCGCCAATAATTAGCGCTCCTGTTAGAACAGCTGTACTTATAATCGTCCCCAACAGCACTGCTAAATGCTGCTTCCTGAAAAACCAGAGACTCTTTAATATGTATTGATAGATGCTCATATTCTTTAATAGACTATTAGATCTGAGATATAAGATTAATTACTAAATGACAAGCATTCATTCGGACATCGTTTATAACGAACACACAAACCTAAGTATTCTGCTCTTTAATCTTACCATTTTCAATTCGGCAAATGCGGTTCATATATTGAGCCAATTCCTGAGAATGGGTCACAACAATCATGGTGACAGCTTGCTCTTCGTTGATTCTCACAAATAGCTTTGCTAATTGATCAGCGCTTTCCTTATCCAATGAGCCAGTCGGTTCATCGGCTAAGATCAATTTAGGTTGATGAATTAAGGCCCTTACTACAGCAGCACGCTGACATTCCCCGCCTGACATTTGCCCTGGTCGTTGATGAATCTGATTCGATAGACCCACAAAATCCAATAAGTCCAAGGCTCTTTTCTCTGCTTCTTTTTTCACAGCCTTATCCTTCTCTGGCAAATAAGGCAATAGAACATTCTCAAGCAAACTCAGCTGAGGCAATAAATGATGAGATTGAAACACAAAGCCAATTTTCTTATTTCGAAACTGAGCCAACTGATCAGAACCATAATTTGAGATTTCCTCACCATCAAACTTTACAGTTCCTGAATTGGGCAGATCAAGAGAACTCATCACATTCAGTAAAGTACTCTTCCCAGAACCTGATGGTCCCAAAATCGCAATTCGATCTCCCTTTGCTATTTCCAGGGAAAGTTCATCGAGCACCGTTCTCCGAATAGTCGTTTCTGGTACTTCGTAATATTTTGTGATTTTATCGAGTTTAAGCATCTATTTCGTTTTAAGCTGATTTTATTTCTCGCCAAAGGCATAAATTCGCCCATCCATAGCTGTCACAATAATTAAATTATTGACCACGGCTGGCGTTGATATAATGGCTTTACCTATTTCGTAGGACCATATTTTAGTTCCAGTTTTCAAATCCAACTGATAGATTCGTCCATCACCTGAAGCAATCAAAACTGATTTATTAGTGATCACTGGTGAACCTTCAATTTTCCCCTTAGTTTTATATTGCCAGATGAGATCACCTGTTTTCTTATTATAGCAATACACGACTCTATTCTCTGCGCCAATAATCACTTTATCCTCATTTACTGATGGTGAACCTAAAAAGGAAATTCCACCTTCTTTTTGCCAAAGGATTTTTCCCGCTTTCAGATCGGCACAATAAAATAGCCCATCATAATTTCCAAAATAAGCTCTTTGCCCATCCAAAGCGGTAGACGAGGCAATATAGGATCCCGCATTCAAGGTATCTTTCACTCGTCCTGTTTTTACATCAACCTGATGAATAAAACCATCGCAACCACCAAACACCGCAATTTCCCCATTGCAAGCCGGAGCTCCATTGATATAATTGTTCGATTCATATTTCCAGAGACCTTTACCAGTCTTGGCATCCACACAGTGCAGGAAGTAATCGTAGCTACCAAAAAGCAGTCGCTTCTTCTTTTCTTCCGAAGAGTAGAACCAGGATGCCGAACCTGATATTTGGCCTTCGCTTATATACTCCCATTTCTTCTCACCCGAACTGGCATTCAAACAAAAGAACTTGCCCTCTAGCGAACCAAAGTAAATATTTCCATCCAAATATAAAGGTGCAGCTTCAACCGAATTCTTGGCATCGAAGGTCCATTTAAGCTCTCCATTTCTCGAAATGGCATATAGCTTCCCATCGTTTGATCCTACAAAAACAGTCCCATTACTGATGATGGGTGATGATTTAATGGCATCTCCCGTTTTATAAGTCCAAAGTAACTTTGGAGCCTTTGGAACCTCAGCATTTGTGCAGCCCGTCAATTCCGAATTGCCTCGGAAAGCCAACCAGTTGTTAAAGTTTTGAGCTGTGCCTCCAATGCTTAGACAGAATAGTATTACAAATATTAGTTGTTTCATATATTTTAAAAATCGTTTCGACTCCGCTCAACGAACGGCTTATTCAACGTAATCTGAAAATCTAAACCCGTACCCTGAGCGGAGTCGAAGGGTTTTCATTTTTTTTGTAAATTCTTAGAATGACTATCATTTTTACATTCTGATAATTCATTTAACAAGCTAGTTTGCTCCTTAATTAATGCTCTCTTTTTCTGTCGTCCCCAACCCTGCACTTGTTTTTCTCTGTAATAAGCCTCATCAATCCGATCAAACTCCTCAAAATAGACCAAACGAACGGGTAAATGTTTTCGATTAAAATTTGCTCCTTCCCCAGCTTGATATTCTTCAAGTCGTCTATCTAAATCCAAAGTACTACCTGTATAAAATTGCCCTCCAGCACATTCTAATATATACATATAGCCTTTCATGATGTTTCGTTTATTTATTTTTACATTATATCGTTTCGACTCCGCTCAACGAACGGTTTATTCAATGTAATATCAAAATCTAAATCCGTACCCTGAGCGGAGTCGAAGGGTAAAATATTCCTATTTCAAAGCCAAAGCACCCGTTGGGCAAGCTTCTGCACATTTTTGCGCTGTTTGTGTAAGGGCCTTACTCATATTCTGATTAAAAGGAACGGCCATTTCCATATCGAAACCTCGACCAATAAATGTCACTCCTGTTAATTCATTATTCTTCTGGGCAATCTCGACGCATAAACCACATTTAATACACTTTTCAGGTTCATAAACGATACTCTCGTGATTGAAATATTTCTTGAGGGATTCTCTATCTCCCATCAAGAATTTTCTTCTATCTGCCTGATATGTCTCAGCACAGTCACGAAGCTTACAGTTATCGATCTTTCTGCAATCGCAATGCAAACATCTTTTTGCTTCAGCGATTGCGTCTTCTCTACTATTTATATCTTTCCTCTCGCCCTCCTCTGATTCTTTCAGGTATTCCAAAGCTTCAGTTTGACTTAGGACACCAAAACGAGAATTGAATTTTCTCTTCGTTGCTTCAACCTCTTCTCCTCTCAAAAACTGATTCGCAGAATGAGCAGCCTCTTTTCCCTGAGCCAAAGCTTTCACTGCCATCTTTTGTAATCGAAGCAGGCTTCCACAAGCAAAAACATCAGGTAAATTGGTTTTAAATGCGTCTTTCTCACCCTTAAAATCGAGATTCAAGTTACTTATTTCGTCGGAAATCGAACCTGTTGCTATAATCACAGCATCATATTCCTTTCGGATATTCTCAAAATTTTCTATTGATAATGGCGTGTTTAAATTTATCTCAAGACCCGATTGCTGAAGAATCATCATTTCTGAATCCAAGATCTCCTGAGGCATCTCTCCTTTCTTGATTGCGGTTTGCAGTGTTCCTCCCAAAACAGACTCTCTTTCGAAAAGACGACAAGCATGTCCTTCTTTAAGAATATGAAAGCTCGCTGCCAAACCAGCAACTCCTGAACCAATCACTGCAACCTTTTTTCCACTTGCTGCATTCAATTCAGGTAGGTAAGTATTTTCTGATTCTTCTGCTACCGTTCTCTTCAAAACACAAATGGAAACGGCTTCATCCACATCTTTTCGACGACAGACTTTCTCACAGGGAGCCGAACAGATATAACCCAATATATGTGGCAAGGCGATTTCTTCTTTCACAATCTCAATGGCCTCATCGAAGTTTCCTTCTGCAATAAATCGGTTCATTTTGGGAATATCCATAAAAGCAGGACAAGCGACACGGCATGGTGCTTCACAATCACCTACATGATCGCTCAAAAGAAGTTCTACGGCCTCTTTTCTGGCATCAAATACTTCTTCATCCTCGCTTGCCAATTCCATTCCCTCAACAACTTTCGTTGCGCAGGATGGCATCATTTTTCCCGATTTAATATCCTTAACCATGCAAACCATACAAGTTGGATGATTTGAACAGCCATCTAAATAGCACATGGAAGGAATGTAGATACCTACAGATTCAGCAGCTTTTAAAACTGTTGTACCAGCAGATACCTCTATATCTTTATTGTCAATTTTTAGTTTTACCATAATCTACTTCTATCAGATTACTGATTTTAAATTGAACTTATTTATACCAAATTAACATCAAAACCTATCTCCTAAAACAACAAATACTGAGAGTCCACAAATTACACAGATTATCACAAATTATTTTTCATATGATTATCCTCTAATGACCTTATCCTCAATAGTTATCTTATCACAACAGCATCAACAGGACAAATTTGTCTGCAAATGTCACATTTAATGCAAAGCTCATTATCAACTTCGTGCAATTCATAGGGCTTAGCCTTTATAGCATCTACCGGACATCGTTGTGCACATTTCGTACAACCAGTGCATTCATCCTTTATTTCATACTTAATCAGACTTTCGCACTTTCCTGATGGGCAAGTCCCATTGATATGCGCTTCGTATTCGTGTCTGAAATATTTCAAGGTTGATAATACAGGATTCGGTGCTGTTTGTCCTAAACCGCAAATACTCCCTTTCTTAGTATTGATTGCCAATTTCTCTAACAAATCCAGATCTTCGAGTTTGCCCTTACCTGTTTTAATCTTATTCAGAATCTCAAGCATACGACGCGTTCCAATTCTACAGAATGTGCATCGTCCGCATGATTCCTCTTGAGTGAATGATAAGAAGTAGTGAGCAATATCTACCATACAATCCGATTCATCGAGAACAATCAGGCCTCCTGACCCCATCATAGCACCAACTTCTTTCAAAGAATCGAAGTCGATGCATGTATCAGCCATTGAAGCTGGTATACATCCACCTGAAGGACCTCCAATTTGAACGGCTTTAAATTTCTTTCCGCCAGCTACCCCTCCTCCAATTTCTTCTACAATTTGGCGAATCGATATCCCCATAGGAACCTCTATCAATCCACCACGATTTATTTTGCCCGCCAAGGCAAAAACCTTAGTTCCCTTACTTTTTTCAGTTCCAATCTCACAGAACTTATCCGATCCATTTCTCAGTATCCAGGGAACAAGGGAGAAGGTTTCCGTATTATTTATAAGTGTGGGTTGATTCCAAAGTCCTTTTTCAGCTGGATAAGGTGGGCGCAATTGCGGAATGCCTCGCTTACCTTCAATAGAAGCAATCAAGGCTGTTTCTTCTCCACATACAAAAGCGCCTGCTCCTTCGAAAATTTCCATATCGAAAGAAAAACCTGAACCCAATATATTTTGACCAAGAATACCCTTTTCTCTGCATATTTTAATGCCTTCACGAATTCGCTCTACAGCTAAAGGATACTCTGCACGAATGTATAAACGACCTTCAGTCGCACCAACGGCATAGGCTGCAATAATAATCCCTTCGATGATTCGAAATGGATAGGATTCCAAGAGCATTCTATCCATAAAAGCACCAGGGTCACCCTCATCGCCATTACAGATAATGTATTTTTTATCGGACTGAACTTTATTCACCATACGCCACTTAATGGCAGATGGAAAACCAGCTCCTCCACGACCTTTCAGTCCGCTCTTTTCAATTTCATCAATAATTTGATTGGGACTTAAGTCTTTCAAACATTTTTCAAGGGCAGAAAAACCCTCTTTACTTTTATATTCTTCAAAATCTGAAGGTCGAATTTCACCTCTGTATTCAGTAGCAATATTAATTTGTCCCTTTAAAAATTCAGCAATTGGCGTATCAGCTTCATTCACACTGTAGTGATCTGACGACAGAGGTATATTGCTAAACGTTAAATTCTCCGCGTAATTGTAAAATCGACTTTTGAATCGATTCATAAATCCATCAGATTTAAAATGCCTTTGAATAATATCACCAACATCCTCTGATTTCAATTTGGTATAATAAACAGCATCCTCACCTGGCTTATGAATCTCCATCATTGGAACCTGGTTACAGACACCAACACAACCGACTTGTTTCACATCTACATTTATACCGCTATTACTTAATGTATCTTCTAAAGCTTCCTTCACTCCAGAGCTACCGCTAGCAATACAACAAGAACCCAATCCAATTCGGATCTCACCCTGAGGCAAGCCTTTTTCTGAAAGGGTTCTCACTTTCTCTTCACTCTCACGTCCCTCTTTTAAAAGAAAATCTTCAAGCACATCCTTAACCGTTCCCGTTTCAACATGTCCATAGGTGACATCGTCTATCTGAACAACGGGTGCCAAGGTGCAACAGCCTAAACAAGCGACTTCTTCAAGCGTAAATTTTTTATCACTATCCGTTTCTTCACCATCAGCTAATTTCAATTCTCTTCGAAAAGCATCGTAAACCTGTCCTGCCCCCTTAACGTGACAAGCGGTACCTACACACACACGAACAATATGCTCACCTACTGGTTGATGACGAAATTGAGAATAAAAAGTTGAGATGCCAGAAATCTGTGCTTGTGTAATCTCAGTGATTTCACAAACTCGCTTCAAAGCCTCTTCTGGCAAATAGTTTAGCTCAGCTTGAATGGCCTGTAAAATAGAAATCACCTTTTCTGAGCTAATCCCTTTCACTGCAACTATTCTGTCAACTATATCGTTTATATTATTATTCATTGTTTCTTTTTCAAGCATCATCACATTAACACATCATCAGATTACCATATCAGCTCATCATCATTTTCCTATACAATAAAGGTTCTTTCCTGCGCGGATAAAAATATGACCATCAGCAAAGGCAGGTGTTGAATCTGTCTTTTCACCTATATTTGATGTCGCAATGGATACAAATTCTTTGTCAGCTTTAAAAATGTGCATGCTTCCGGCTCTGTCTATTAAGTATATTTTACCATCAACCCAAATTGGCGAAGCATAAAAACCACTGTCAAACTCGTGCTCCCAATACAGTTCTCCTGATAAAGCATCGTAACAAGCCACAAGCCCATATGATGTCACAACAAATAAATATTTATCCGTGGCAACAGGACTTGGCACATCAGACAGGTAATCGTATGCTTCCCAAAGAACTTCAGGTTTATCACCCGTCTTGATAGCAACCAAACTGGCATATTCGTTAAGAGCAAACACAATTCCATTGGCATAAGCGACCGATGGTCCAACCTCTCCTGTGATGCAATCCAATTTCCACAACTCTTCACCTGTTTGTGCATCATAGGAAGCCACACAAGGATCAGCTGCTAATAGAATTTCAGCACGTTCGCCATTTTGAACAATAACCGGAGACGCCCACGACACTTTCACTTTTCTGGCTGTACTCCACATTTCATCTCCCGTTTTAGTCGAAAGAGCCATGATTTTTCCAGCCTTTTTGTGATCAAATTGTACAATCAGCTTATCTTCAAAAACAATTAAGGAAGACGAATGCCCATAATGATTCTCAGGAACACCTAAATTCTTAGACCAGACCGATTTTCCATTCATATCCAAAGCGATAAGATCACCATTAGAAAAAATGGCAAAAACAAAAGTACCATCCGTACTTACACTCGATGCTGCATGTCCCGTATCGGGAGTTACTTCTGGTGCCGCAGCACTTCCTGATATGTTTTTAATATCAGCTGTCCATAACAATTTACCAGAATTTCTATCGTAGCAATAAACCTGTTTTTTGCTTGCATCAGCTCCCGATAAGAATAGTTTATTCCCCCAAATCACAGGTGAGTTATAGGCATGTAAAGGCGTACTAACTTTCCATTTGATATTCTTCCCGCTGGCTCCATCCCATTCGGTAGGCATATTTTTGTGATAAGCGATACCATTCCCTCCAGGTCCTCTGAAAGAAGGGAAGTTTGCCATCATCTCCTTACTTGGATATTGACCTGTATATTTTGGGGCAGCAGGTGTTTCTTCAGTTTCTACAGCTTTTTCAACAGACTTCGATTTTGCTATTTCTTCAACAGTAGTTTCAACAATCTTTTTCGTTTCAATTTTTTCAGCATTGACTTCTTTAACAGCAAGCTCTTTCTCAATTTCTTCTGGTTTATCTGCCACTACGGCATCTGGCGACACTTCATTGGCAAGTTCAGTTTTCGCCTTTGCTATTTGAGCCGCATCGGTAAATCGTGTCCCTAAGTCTTTATGTGTGATAAAAGCCAATATCAAAGTCACAAGCACTAAAGCTGATCCTCCAATACCAACCCATTTCCTGGCATTTTGCTGATAGCTGATTATATTTTGACTGTACTCTTCATCAACAGAAGGCAATGTTTTTTTGCCCATTTTCATGATCTGCATGGCAATGATCATCACAATAAGAGAAAACAGTAAAAGGTAGGCTCCCGTTCTCACTTCCCACTGGTTGGTGAAAAAAGCTTTACGAACCAAAAGATCCATCTCTCTGATTTGTTCCCGCAGTTGATTATCATTAGGATTGTCGTTCAATCGTTCCACCAAAGCATTAATCACTTCGGTATTGACAGGATCAACCTTATTAATTTGCATATAATTGACAATAACCATGGCACAAATCAAGATGGCAAAAACGCCAGATACTATGGCAACTCCTCGCCATAGAGGAAGATTGATTGTTTTACTTGAAAATTCTGTTTTCATATATTTTATAAATATTAGTCTCTCAATATTTAATATCCTTCGTAGGAATCTAATTTTTCTATTTTATCCTACACCTTTATTATAAAAGAGTCCTATTTCACTATCCCCGGGATGTTTTTATTACTCCCCGGAACGTTTGCACCCTTCCCCGAGATGTATTTTCCATCCCCGGGACGTTTTTAGTACTCCCCGGAACGTTTTCACCCTTCCCCGGGATGTATTTTCCATCCCCGGGACGTTTTTTGTGCTCCCCGGAGCGTTTGCACCCTTCCCCGGGATGTATTTTCCATCCCCGGGACATTTTTTTGTGCTCCCCGAAGCGTTTTCACCATTCCCCGGGATGTATTTTCCATCCCCGGGACATTTTTTTGTGCTCCCCGAAGCGTTTTCATCATGCCTGGGGTAATTTAGAGATCATCTCTCAACAGGGCAATATTTTAAACAGCGAGCACAGCTCACACACTCAGCCTTATCAGGCGTGTAATCTTCACGATATTTAAATACAGATAAGCTTGATAGTGTCAATCCGAAAACTAGACCTAAAAAGCCTCCCAAAATCCAAGCTCCTAAATAAAATTGCTCTACAATAACAGCTGCTTCAGAATACAATTCCTGAACCGGAGTTCCCGCTGTTTTGAAAGCTTCTATCTCCACTGAAGGCAACATCACATCAGGTTTAAATAGCATGAGTTCATTCGCCAAGCGAACTTTCGTATTTACCTTGGCTAAATTCTCATGAAAGTTTGAAAGTGTCCAACCACCCAATATCATCAATAAGGGTATGATCAAACTCAATCTTATAAATCGTTTAGTTGCCGATGGTCTGTCTTCCATCACCTTTACCGGAACGGGCTTATTGATGGCTCCCAATGGACAGGAATCTTCACACAATCGACATTGAATACATTTATTGGGCGTAATGGTCAGGTGATGTTTCGAGAAACGACTCATCCAATTCAGAAGAACGCCATATGGGCAAAAGAATCGACAATAAGGACGAGCGACAAAAGCACTCAGCAAAAGAAAAATAGCCCCGATAGTAAACATGAAAAAAGTGGCATCGAATCGGTAGATTCCTACAAAAGGATCGTATCTGCAAATGATAAAATCGGTAGCTGTTGCTGCATACAAAACAGACAATCCTAAATAGATATAGGGAATTAAACCTAAAACTTTCTGCAACCAAGTTTTCATTGTAACAGGACGCAATAACAAAACATCCTGAATGGCTCCCAAAGGACAAACACCTGCACAAAAGGTTCGTCCAAAAAATAAGGTATAAACAAGAGGGATAACAAAAAATGCCAAGGCTGATATGGGTATGCTATATTCAGGTTGAAAGAGTGCCAATGTCACATTTTGCAGAGACCCCACCGAACAAATACAGCCCTCACGAAAGAAGCCAAAATAAAGAATAGAAAATACCGACATAGCCAGAACGCCTCGCCTTGATCGCTTCTTTAAAATCAGCCAAGTAATTAATGATAATGCAATAACAAGAATCAAAACATCGAACCATGCATAAAAATCAGCTCTAGCCTCGGGCATTGAAGTGACGGGCTGCGTATAGCCTGATTCAAATTCCGGTTTTGGAAATCGCTGTTGTTGCGCAAAAAGAGGAAAACCTGAAGTCAATAATAAAATAAACATTGACAGCATAGTGACAAGCTTCTTTATATTCCCGGTTTGTGTTAAGTATTTTAAAATTTCTGACATTAAGAAATCTGTTTAAGGTATTGAGTTAAGTTAGTCTTTCTGTTCTTTTTTAAAACCGGAAAACTTATAAGGTTCATCAGCTGGCACACGTGAAAATGCATCGGAAGGACAATCACGTGCAATGGCACATTGATTGCAATTCACACACAAATCGTGGCTTATCTGCAATTGAAGCGATCCGTTTCCAAAAGCACCACAACCTTTCACACATTTACCACAGCCAATACACAAATCTTCAATTATTTCATATTCAAAGAATGGATCTTCAACATACTTCCTTTTAATTGCGCCAGTTGGGCAAAGTTGATTTTCAGCACCCGTGGTAATATTTTTCACATTGGGACGCAAATAGCCACCACACAAATCGCAATAGCCACACATATCGTATACATGAATACATTTCACCGCTGAAGGTGTCATTACACATGAGGTGGCACATCGTCCACATTGGGTACACTTTGTGGTATCAATTTGCCAAAGCGTATTCCCGGACACAGTCTTATGTGCCAAAACACCAGTCACCCCAACCAAGCTAGCTCCTGCAGCAAAGCGAAAACACGTATTGATAAAATCTCTTCTATTTTTTCCTTTTTCAGCCATTCTACTACAAATTATTGTATCGAATTTTTCTTCTTATAGTCAATGCCATCAGGTAAACGACAGCCTTTAACTTTTTTACAATTACGACAAACAAAATCAAAATCACAGCTATCGCCATTTGAGTTTAGATTTCGAAAAATCATCGTTCCTGAGAAAATAGCTAGAACGCTTAAAATTGTTCCTCTCCCTATATTGTGTAAAAAACGTCTTCTATTCATTATTTATAGATATGAGACCAGCATTGAGCGAAGTCGAAATGTGTAAGACTTGAGATTTAAGATCGATTTCAAATCAGCAAGGGCATAAACTTTAATATTTTAGTTCAAAA
The DNA here is from genome assembly GCF_003863355.1 of Ancylomarina euxina. Taxonomy (GTDB): domain Bacteria; phylum Bacteroidota; class Bacteroidia; order Bacteroidales; family Marinifilaceae; genus Ancylomarina; species Ancylomarina euxinus. Next base: position 39,711 of record NZ_QQWG01000008.1, read on the forward strand.
ATTCGAACCATTTTACGTGAAGGATCTAAAACTATAATTCTATCATTAGAATCAACTGCTAAATCCAAACCTGTTGTACCAGCATCGAATTGATTAGGAGCTGCAACTACCGATTTAAAATCGCCCGATGGCAAATGAATTTTTATTCTCTCCAATCCTTTTTCACTTGTCACAAATGAGCCATCAGATAACATAGCCACATGACTAGGATTACAACAACCACCAAAACCATCAACTTGCATGGAAGTTCGCTCCCATGAAGAAATCAAATCACCTTTATCGTTATAAGCTTCCAGAGCATGTCGCCCAGGGTTCACAACCCAAAGCTCGCCTTGTCGACCAAACATGAGGTCGAAATAAGGACTTGGTATAACAAAGCCACGAATGCCTTTATCAAGATTCTTAGCACCAATAATATTGATTTTATTTCCATCTATTGTATACTGATGAACGATCTTTTGTCCTGCGTCAGCAATAAAAACATGGCCTTCTCTTTCTACCAAACTACTGATATAGGCTTTCGCTCCTTTTATTTGAAAACTATTATTCAACCCGCCGTCTGGTTTACGCACATCAACACGATTTCCAACACCTAACAGAATATTACCAGATTCAGAAATACTCACAGCGTGTGCATCGCCTCGCACTTTCATGCTTGATTGAACTTGTCCTTGCGAATCAAAAATCCAAAGCTTATCGGTACCACTCACATAGATTCGATCTTCAGCATCTATGGCAAGTCCGAAAACAGCTTCTGAATTAATTTTAAAAGAGAAGACTTCCTTATAAGCAATCAATGATGAATCTACCTTCCTCAACTCCTTAAGATCGTACTCATAGATATTTTTTTGTGGCTTTGGTTTCTCAAGAAACAAGTCGCCTGCAATTAAGCCTACCAAAAGAAGTAAGAGAACAATAGAAAAAATTAGACCTAGCTTATTCTTCATCTGTTTGAAATTAGATTTGAGTATCAAGAAGTGAGACATGAGATGATTTACATCTTCTAGTGTATTTAATTATAGATTGCTTCATATCTCGCTTTTTCATAATCTGATATTAATTTGCACGCAAATCGATACAAAGCATGTGTTTAGAATCTCTCATCAGCAATCGACCATCAGTTATAACCATAGGCCCCCAGGCATCATGTCCATCAATAAGTTTCACTTTATCGAGTAATTCAAACTTCTCAGTTGTTGCTCTGGCTATGGTTAATTCACCATTATCTTTCAGAATAAAAAACTTCCCATCGGCGACCAAATAAGGACCTAAACCAAAGCGATCCGTCTTGCCACTTGTCCACAAAATCTTTGTACAATCGTTCGGATCGCAACAAACAAACTGATTACGCATAGCTCCCGCATCCTTTGGCAGAATTGTAAACATGCGACCTTTATATATAATTGGCGTCTGTTGTTCAGATGCCATTCCATCTTTTGGCTTGTATTTCTGTAAGGTTTCAACCTGATAAGAATTACCTGATTTTTTCACTTGAAAGAGAACTCCTCCAGCACCATATCCTGCAGTCATAAACACTTTCCCATCACCATAAATTAAGGGAGATGGAGCAATAACTGATGGAGAAAAATCTTTTGTTTTCCAAAGAATTTGCCCAATGTCATCGCCTTCGGCTGATACGCCACAGATTCCACCAACGGCTGCATAAACCCACATTTTTTTTCCATCCAAAACCATTGCCATGATTGAAGAGTGCGACATTTTCCATCCATCAGGATTAGGTGTTTCCCACAAAACCTTACCTGTAGCACAATCAACACCAATAAGCAGAGCTTTACCTCCAGGTGCAATTATGGCAACATTATTATCGATAATTGGACATTGCCCGGTATACCAAAAAGGAATTTCAGACTGATATTCTTTGACCAAATCCAATCCCCACAAGAAATCTCCTGATTCAGGATTCACACACATCACATGGCAACGAGGTCCCATACTTACAAGATACTTGTCGTTAATTGCAGGAACAGTTCTTGACATTCCGTGATTTCTTTTCACATGAACCTTATACGATCGTTTCCAAATTTCTTCACCAGTTTCCAAAGAAAAACATCGAAGAGCATCTGCCTTTTTCACCTCATCGTAATCGAGCAAGTAAACCTTCCCATTATAAACAACGGGTGCAGCATGGCCTTCTCCCAAATCATGTTTCCACAATATTTTAGGTTCAGATCCGATTTTATCGACAAGCTCAATTTTTTCCTTAGAGATATTATCAAAATTAGCACCTCTAAACTGGGTCCATTTTCCAATTAAACTTGAAGTATGCTCAATATATGATTTAAATTTCTCTCCAATGATCACCTCATCTATAGCTTCGGTTCCAGCCTTTGGACGATTATCCAGACCTGGCACACTCGCTGAGAAATCCTGAACTGGATCGTAGCGTAACCAGGAAACAAATATTGAGATGGCTATAACAACAACCACAGTCAGAAAAAGAATATTTATCGTTTTTTTACTCATGGAAATACGGCTATGCTTTAATTTTATAGGCCATCAATGCATCTTCGTGACGGACATATAGAATACCATCTTTTATAACCAGATGTGACCAATGAGGACCTTTACCCAAAGGCACTTTAAAAGAACTAATCACGTTAAAGCCATCAGGACTTGCTTTAGACAATGCGATATTCCCACCTTTTTCATCGTAGCAATACAACATCCCTTCAGCTGAAATGATCGAACCCTTATTTTCCCATTCTGTCTCGTACATAGCCTTACCAGTCTTCCATTCCAGGCAAACCCATTTTCCCATTCGGTTGTGTTCCCAATTAGAGCCATATACATAATTGCCTAAGCGAACCGCACCACCATGATGTACATCTAATAAAGAATCAACATAAGCTAGTTTTACAGAAGAAGCATCTTCATTTAAATCAAGCATTACCGATTTATGATCGTAACCGTTGGTCACAAATATTTTCCCTTCGTGATAAAGCGGTGTATTGGTTTGAATATTTGCTTTCCACTCGCCTCCTGCGTATTCTGCATAATTGAAAGTCCAAACTATTTCGCCAGTTTCAGGATTAACGCCTATGACATTATTTTCTGTAACAGTAACAATAAGTTTCGTTCCATTACGGTCAACCATAAGAGGCGAAACATAGCCTGGTTTATCTTTTAAACTTTTAGATTGCCAAACAGTTTCACCCGTATTCTTATTTAAGGCAATCATAGTCGTTTTCTCACCACATGGTGTATAATAAACGTAATCGCCATGCAATAATAGAGATTCTGAGATTCCCCACTGACCATATGTTCCTTCGAATTTCTCACTCGCTTTCACCTGCCAAAAGATATCTCCCGTGAGGGCATTCAAACAAGCTAAATCACCCTTCCCACTCGAAAGATAAATCCTATCATCTTGAATTGTTGGCGTACAACGACTATCAGGAAAGGTGTTATCCCAACGGCGACCATAAGGCACTTGCCATTTAAGCTGTCCTTTCATATCAACGGCCATCAAAACATCCATGGAATCTTTGATTCCTGTTAAATAAACCAAATCGTTAACGACTGCAACCGATGAATAGCCTTTAGGAATATCAGTTAATGACCACAACATTTCGGGCCCCTTCTCAGGCCATACTTTCAATAAGCCCGTCTCATTATAAACCCCTGTTCGGTTTGGTCCACGCCATTCACTTTGGGATTTTGGAGAGTTACATTGAGAGAAAATTGTGATGGCTGCAAAGCCAAGTAAAAACAGTCGTTTCATTTTTATATTTTTAATATTTTTAATTATCAGAATGAAATCTTAATCTTATAAATAATAGCGACTCAAATTTATCAATTCCACCAGAAATCTAAACAAATAACAAACTTGTTAACATTCGATTAACAAGATTTCATCCTTAATCAAACTAAAGAAGAATAGTATTAAGATCGAGTCTTATTAAGACAGTAAATCAAATCGTATTTAAACCTAAATTCCGTAAACCATAAATGCACCACCATGACGGACATACATTCTATTTTTATGAATCACCAAGTGCGCCCAATGCTGTTTTGTTCCCATAGGAACACGGAAAGAACTAACTTTATTAAATGAATCCCCCTTAATATCAATTAGTCCAATTTCACCATTATCACCGTAGCAATACAACATGCCATCAGCAAAAATTACATTCCCCTTGGCTATTGCCTTTGATGAATAAATTTCTTTACCTGTCTTCCAATCGACACAATACCACATGCGATTATTATGTCCTGACACATAAATTTTACCATCGACTAAAACTGCTCCTCCCATTTGATTATCGACAAAAGCATTTCGCCACAACTCTTTAACAGCAGAACCATCCTCAGATAATTGAAGCATCACTCCACCTTTGCCATAACCACTGAAACAAAATAGTTGCCCATCTTTAAATAAAGGTGTATTGGGGTGAATATCGTATTGATTCTTATGCTCGAAATTCCAAAGCATCTCACCATTCTTAATATCAATTCCAATAATAGATCCACCGGTATGTGTTACCAACAAGGAACGTTTTCCACGCTTAACTAGAAGAGGAGAACAATAAGCTGACTTTTCACCCATCGCTTTTGTTTTCCAAATGAGTTCACCCGTTTTCTTATTTACGGCAATGACATTAGCCTCTTCACCTCCTGGAGTACAGAACAATCGATCACCTTCAATCAAAAGATTTTCGGTCATACCGAAACGAAGATTTCTACCTCCATATTCAGTCAACATATTTTTAGACCAAACTTTCTCTCCATTTTCAGCAGACATTGCAACTAACTCACCATGGCCACTCATAATGTATAAAAGACCATCATTCAACAAAGGTGTACCTCTAACACCATCGTAATTATCCATCCACTCCTTGGCGTAGTTCTTTTTCCACAACTGTTTTCCCGAATGATCAAAAGCGATAATAAAACCCTGATCACCATCAACGCCTCCGGTATACACTCTCGAATCTGTTACTGTAGCTGATGCATGCCCATCACCCAAGGCATCATAATGCCACAAAAGTTTAGGTCCAGCTTCTGGCCATTTTTTCAATAAACCTTTGGCATTATATTTCCCATCACGGTTTACGCCGCGCCATTGCGACATATTCTGAGAATGAGACTGAAAGACAATCATCAAACTAGCAACTAATAAAAAAAGAGATCTCATATTTTAACATTTAGGTTTCCAAATCATCATTTACAATTACAAGATTCTAAAGATAAGACCTATCCACATCAAATATCAACAAGAAACACCCATAATCAGGAATCCATTATAAGTCTAAATAAGCTCAAGCTTACCCCCAACAATGAGCAACACAAGCAATCTCAAAATAAAGCACAAAAAAAGCCAGTTGATTCAATCAACTAGCTTCCATCTTATTTTGAATATGATTCCTAAAAAATCAAACGATAACTTTCCTAAAAACAAACACATCGTCCTTAACAACCTCAAGTTCAGCTCCACATCTTACAGCCAAATACTTCAAACTTTTGACCGAAAAAAAAACACACATGAGTCATATCTCGCTTATAAAACCATTGAGGAAAAGTCCCATCACATGGAGACAATTGCGTTTTAATGGCTAAAACGCCACCTGGCTTCAACATTGAAAACAGTCGGTCGAACTCCATTCGTGGCTTATGAAAATGCTCTACAACCTCACAAGCTGTTATAAAATCATACGATCTTGCAAAAACTTCTTCATTGGGAGCAAAGTAAGCATCATAAATATCCATCTGACAACCCTCAATTTCAAACATTTGCGACAAAGCTGGACCAGGGCCACAACCGAAATCCAAACCTTTAGCTCCTACTGAAATTCTTTCAAGAACTGGATCCATTATCTGTTTTAGATATTCCTGATACACCAAATCTTCGGGCTCATTTTGATGATGCTCATACTTTCTCATTTCAACACTAGAAGTAAAAAAGAAGCCTGCAGGCACAAATACTAAATCACAATTCTCACAAGAATAATATTCTCGCGATTCCCCTTCACAATAAAACGAAGTATTTTCAGAACAGCACAGAGGGCATTTTTCCACAAAGAAGGTTTAGGTAAGAACAAAGCTTATTTTTATTCACTCAAAGTACTAATTCTTCTCAAACAATTTAACTTGCCTTAAACCTAAAACAAACAAAGCGACTACTTTTAAAACTTCCATCACGATATAAGTCATATGTACTGAACTTTTCTCAGGCTGCATACCTTGCATTATCAACTGAGCATTCTCACTCAACTCAGGCAGCAAGTATCCAGATTGAGCGACAATAAAAGTAAAAATCAAAACTCCAGCTGTCACCACAACTTTATCGGTAAATTTATAAAAAACAACCACCAAAAGAAACACAGAAAAGACACGTTCAACTGCATTTAAAGCACCAAAAACATGCCTCCCTACATCAAGAGCCGTAGGTAAATCAAGACTCTCAGCTCTAAACTTCACCCAAGCTTCCATAAAACTGATAGACAGTATAAAACCTATCCATACAAAACTCACTACAAACCCGTAATTCACTAGTTTTTTCATGCCATATATTTTTATATTTTTGCAGCCAATCTAGAATTTCAAACTGCTTAACCTTATTTTGAATGAGTAAAAATAACAAAAAGAAGATCTAATCCACATTCAAAATCATTTTAAGACTCCAAATGTTAAATTATTATTTAAAACCTTATACAAAGCCTTATCTCAGAAGCAAAACTAAGTTTTAGAAAACCAAAGACATAGCGCCGCTCATTAGTTCTCGTGATTGCTAGAAAAAACCACAAAGCAAAAAGTTTTCAACAATCCAATTAAAGTGGTTGAAAGTGGTTGAAAGTGGTTCGAAATTTTCTTACTTTTACATTTGTAAACCATTTTTGTCAATGCTAACATTCATAGGTGATTACCCCTGCAAACTAGACGCAAAGGGACGAGTACTTCTCCCCTCTGCATTTCGAAAGTTGCTAGCAGCTTCTTCCGAAGATGGTTTTGTTATGCGAAAAAACCTGTATGAAGACTGTCTTGATCTCTACCCTTCATCGGAATGGAACAGACAATTAGCAATGATTCGAAGCCAACTAAATCCATTCAATCGCAAGCACGCAAAATTCTTACGAGAGTTTTACAGAGGGACAGCCGAAATCCAGATTGATGGTAATGGCCGAATTCTAATCCCTAAAAAAATATTTGCAGACACTAATCTATCCAACGGGCTAACTCTTGTTGGACAAGATGGTAAAATCGAAATATGGGATACAAAAAAATACAATAACTCCGGAATGAACCAAGAGGAATTCAACCAATTGGCTAATGACATTTTGGGAGACAATATGGCTTTATAAGCCCAAATACCAATTAGAATCTATTTTCAAATTTTGTAATATCATCTGGCATGACATCATATCACGTACCTGTACTTTTAAATGAAAGCATTGAAGCTTTAGACATCAAACCAGATGGGATATATGTCGACTTAACCTTTGGTGGAGGAGGCCATTCAAGAGAAATCATCAAACACCTAACAACCGGAAAACTAATTGGTTTCGACCAGGATGTTGATGCAGAAAGAAATATCATAGACGATGAACGATTTATTTTCATTCGTCACAACTTCCGATATTTTAAAAATTTCCTAAAATACATTGGCTACGAGAAAGTTGATGGCATACTTGCCGACTTAGGCGTATCATCTCACGAATTTGATGTTGCCGAACGAGGTTTCTCATTCCGTTTCGATGGTGATTTGGATATGAGAATGAACCAAAGTGCCGATTTCGACGCAGCTGATCTTTTAAACACGTATTCATCTGATGAATTATTTAGAGTGTTCAAATATTATGGCGAAGTTAAAAACCCAGGCAAACTCGTTCGATTAATTCTGGCGCATCGTGAGGATAATGAATTTAAAACCATACAGCAACTTAAAGAAGTCATTCTGCCATGCACCCCAAAATTCAAAGAACACAGGTATTGGGCACAAGTTTTTCAAGCTTTAAGAATTGAAGTGAATGCTGAAATGGATGTTTTGAAAGATATGCTTAATCAGATTCCTGATGCTCTCAAACCAGATGGTAGATTAGTCGTAATCACGTACCATTCGTTAGAAGATAGATTGGTAAAAAACTTCATTCGAGATGGAAAATTTGCTGGTGGAGCTGAGAAAGATTTTTATGGGAGAACCAATGCACCTCTAGAAGCTGTAAACCGCAAAGTAATTCTACCTAGCGAAGAGGAATTGGAACTCAATAACAGATCGAGAAGTGCGAAACTGAGAATTGCACAACCAAGAACAAATTAGAACCATTCAAATTAAAATAGAATGTTTGGATTCAAACGAAAATATAAAGACTTCATCAGCCCTAAAGAAGAAATAAAAGAAACCCCTTCGGGTTCTTTTAAGGATATCATTTCGGGTAGCGTGTTGTCAAAAGATGTGGTTGTACACCATCTCCCATTTATTCTTTTCATTGCTATCCTAGGCATCTATTACATCAGTAACCGATATCATTCTGAGCGAGTTTATCGTGAAATGGTAAGCCTTGAGAAAGAACTAAAAGAACTTCGTTTTGAATCTATAACAACTGCATCAGACTTGATGTACATGAGCAAACAATCAGAAGTTGTAAAAAGAGTAGAAAAAGAGGGCTTGGATTTAATTGAATCAACAGAGCCTCCAGTAAAAATCTATTTAGAAAAATAAAACTGTGCAAATAAAGAACGACATCATGTGGCGAGTGGGCGTCTGTTACACTCTAATTGTACTTCTCGCATTCTGTGTAGTTAGCCGAGTAGTTTATCTGCAAGTTTTCGAAGGAGATGATTGGAGGGGACGTGCACAGTCTATCAGTAAGAAGGATATTACGGTCTATGCGAATAGAGGTGATATCTGTGCAGCCGACGGTCGCCTTTTAGCCAGTTCTATCCCCTACTATGAATTACGTATGGACTTTCAGGCCATGGGGTTAACTAATGATATTTTCAAAAAAAATGTAGATTCTCTGGCGATTTGTTTATCCAGATTTTTTGGTGACAAAAGCAGTTCTGCTTATCGCAGACAACTATGGGATGCCAAATTTCATTCGACCAGAAATCGTTATGTATTAATCAATCAACGAAAGGTTAATTACAACGAACTTAAACAGATCAAAACCTTTCCACTCTTTCGATTATCCTCTAATAAGGGAGGTTTAATTTGCTTACAAGAAAGTAAAAGGGTTCAGCCTCATATCAATTTGGCAAGTAGAACCATTGGCTATTTAAACAAGGGCAATGGCAACGAACTTATTGGAAAAGTTGGACTCGAAGGCTTATTCGAGAATGAACTAAAAGGTATTGATGGTATCTCCATGATGCAGAAAATGTCAGGCAAATGGCTTCCTGTGAATCAGGCCGATCCTAAGGATGGGAACGATATCATTACAACCATAGATGTCAATTTTCAGGACGTAGCTCAATCCGCCTTATTACAGCAACTTCAAGCCTATCATGCAGACCATGGCTCTGCCATACTTATGGAAGTAGAAACTGGAGCCATAAAAGCAATAGCTAATTTGGGTTTAGATTCTGAAACCAATAAATATGAAGAAATTTACAATTACGCTATTGGTGAAGCCACAGAACCTGGCTCAACTTTCAAGTTAGCATCAATAATGGCTCTACTAGAAGATGGTTATGTCCAACCAACAGATTCTATTGACACGGGCAATGGGATTCATCGTTTTTATAAAGATAAGATGCGCGATTCTCACGTCGGAGGCTATGGTATGATAAGTGTTCAGGAAGCCTTCGAAAAGTCATCGAACGTCGGAATCTCAAAATTAGTCAATCAACATTATAAAGATAAACCTCGCGATTTTATTAATCGATTATCTGCATTCAGACTAAACAAAACTTTAGATTTAGATATCAAGGGTGAAGGTCGTCCAAAAATAAAATACCCCGGTGAAGAAGGTTGGTCTGGAATCTCTCTCCCATGGATGTCCATTGGTTATGAAGTACAACAAACACCACTTCAAACATTATGCTTCTACAATGCCATTGCAAATAATGGTAAGATGATGAAACCCATATTTGTTCATGAAATCAAATATCATGGAAAAGTATTAAAACATTTTGATGAAGAGGTGCTCAAAAATAGTCTATGCTCAAGAGAAACTCTTAGAAAAGTGAAATCAATGCTTGAAGGTGTCGTTTTGAGAGGCACAGCAACAAATCTAAGAAATTCGAGTTACAGCATTGCTGGAAAAACAGGAACTGCTCAAATAGCTGACAAGAATAAAGGATATGGTCACAAAGTCTATCAAGCATCTTTCGCTGGTTATTTCCCTGCTGACGCTCCAAAATACTCTTGCGTAGTAGTGATCAACAGCCCTGACAAGAAGAAAGGATTCTACGGAAATCAAGTTGCTGGCCCTGTTTTCAAAACCATTGCAGATAAAGTTTATGCCATGACTTATGCCATGCATCCCCCAAAGCAAGATGAACAAATATGCGAAATAAAAGTTCCTATCTCATTAAATGGAAATAAAGACGATTTAGATATAGTATTTAAAGAACTCAACGTATCAATAGATGATCGCGAAGTATATGGCGATTGGGTTTTAACCTCTCGCCAAGATTCTATAATCAAATATAAAAATAGAATAATAAACAACCATCTTGTCCCTAATGTAAAAGGGATGGGTATTCAGGATGCCTTGTACATACTAGAGAACGCCGGATTGAAGGTGAAAATTAATGGCTTTGGTTCCGTGAAAAAACAATCTCTAAACCCAGGTTCTAATTTTAGAAGCGGTGATCTAATTTACATTGAGTTATCCTAAAAACGATCAAAAGTAAGACCAACATCATATAAGAAACAAATAAGATGACTAAGAAAATAACAGACCTATTAAGATCCATCAACATACTAGAAAGTGTAGGTGAGCTCAATACAGAGATCAACATGTTGCATTTCGATTCGAGAAAGGTGGCAACAGGTGATTTCTTTATTGCACAGGTCGGAACGCAATCCGATGGTCATGATTTTATACCAAAAGCAATTGATCAAGGCGCTAAAGCTATTCTATGCCAGCATCTTCCTGAAGATATTAATCCTAAGGTAATCTACATTAAAGTAGAAAATACATCAAAGGCTCTTTCCGCATTGGCTCATAATTATTACGATTGTCCATCTAACAATTTAAAACTTGTAGGGGTAACCGGAACGAATGGAAAAACAACTATTGCCAGCTTACTCTATGAACTATTTAGAAAGCTGGGTTATAAAGTTGGTCTTCTTTCAACAGTTACCAATTTTATCGACACAAAAGAGGTTAAGGCCACGCATACCACTCCTGATGCCATTCAAATTTCGAAACTATTAAGCGAGATGGTTGAAGAGGGCTGTGAGTATTGTTTTATGGAGGTCAGCTCTCATGCTGTTGATCAGCACAGAACAGGGGCTTTAAATTTCAAAGGTGGTATTTTTACTAACCTGACTCACGATCATTTAGACTATCACAAAACTTTTGACGCCTACTTAAGAGCAAAAAAAGGATTTTTCGATCAGTTGGGCAAAACCTCATTTGCCATTACCAATGCTGATGATAAAAATGGAAAAATAATTTTACAAAACACCAAAGCACATAAGTTCACTTATTCAACCCGCGCTTTCGCTGATTTTAGAGCTCAGATTCTTGAGAAGCACTTTAATGGCATGCAATTGGAAATAGATGGCCTTGAGTTATGGACAAATTTCATTGGCGATTTTAATGCTCATAACCTGTTAGCCGTTTATAGTGCTGCCCGACTTCTTGATCAATCAAAAGAAGAAGTCTTAATGAAGATGAGTGAGCTGAATTCTGTTGCTGGAAGGTTTGAGAGTATTATTTCTCCCAATGGTATTATGGCCATTGTCGATTATGCTCACACGCCTGATGCCTTAAAAAATGTTTTGCTAACCATTGACCAACTTCGCACCAGAAACGAAACGGTAATTACTGTTGTAGGGGCTGGTGGTGATAGAGATAAAACGAAGCGACCTTTAATGGGTAAAGTTAGTGCTGAATATAGCGACAAGGTGATTTTAACCTCTGACAACCCAAGATCTGAAAATCCTGATACTATTATCACTGAGATGAGAGAAGGTGTTTCTGCTAATAATCTAAAAAAAGTACTTGCTATTACTGATAGAAAAGAGGCTATTAGAACGGCTATCATGCTAGCTAAAAAGGATGATATTATCCTTGTTGCTGGCAAAGGCCACGAGGATTACCAAGAAATTAATGGTGTGAAACATCACTTCGACGATAAAGAAATTATTAACGAAATATTCAATCAATAAACATGCTATACTATCTTTTTAAATTCCTACATGAGTTAGATTTTCCAGGGGCTGGGATGTTTGATTATATTTCATTTCGTGCTGCTTTAAGTATCATCACTTCGCTTTTGATTGCGACTGTATTTGGTAAAAGAATCATTTATTATCTCCAGAAACAACAAATTGGAGAAGTCGTAAGAGACCTAGGTCTTGCAGGACAAATAGAGAAAAAAGGAACACCTACAATGGGTGGGATCATTATTCTAATTTCTATTCTGGTTCCTGTCTTATTATTCGCCAAACTCGATAACATTTATATTATTTTGATGATTATCACAACCGTTTGGTTAGGCTTGATCGGATTCATAGACGACTATATCAAAGTTTTCAAGAAAGATAAAGAAGGTTTAAAAGGTCGATTCAAAATTGCTGGACAAGTAGGCTTAGGTTTGATTGTAGGTTTAACTTTATATCTAAACGATGATGTGGTTATTCGCGAAAGAGCCAATATTTATGACATTGGAACAAAAACTGAAATCGTTGATGAAGGCTTTGTTGCTGATAGAGCTGATGCAACAGCAATGACAAAAGATATTAAATCTACCAAAACAACGATTCCATTCTTTAAGAACAATGAATTCGATTATGAAAGTCTTGTTCGTTTTGGAGGCGAATATTCATCAATTCTTGCCTGGATACTCTTTATTATTGTCACCATATTTATCGTAACCGCTGTTTCTAACGGAGCTAATATGACAGATGGACTAGACGGCCTCGCAACGGGGACATCAGCCATCATAGGTGCTACACTTGGTATTCTGGCCTATCTTTCAGGACACTTAGTTTATGCGAGTTATCTAAATATCATGTATATTCCTCACTCAGGAGAGTTGGTTGTTTATATCGCTGCATTTATCGGATCTACAATTGGTTTCCTTTGGTACAACTCCTATCCTGCTCAAGTTTTCATGGGAGACACAGGAAGTCTTTCATTGGGAGGTATTATCGCGGTATTAGCAATTATCATTCATAAAGAACTATTAATACCTGTACTCTGCGGAATATTCTTGGTGGAAAACATTTCGGTTATGATGCAAGTTTCCTGGTTTAAGTATACCAGAAAAAGATACGGTGAAGGTCGTCGAATATTCAGAATGGCACCTCTACACCACCATTATCAATTAAAGGGATATCCTGAAGCTAAGATTGTAACTCGATTTTGGATTATCGGTATTTTATTAGCAGTTATCACTATTGTGACCCTTAAAATCAGATAAATGAATAGTCAGGAAACCATAGTTGTTTTAGGTGCAGGAGAAAGTGGTGTTGGTGCAGCTATATTAGCTAAAAGCAAAGGCTTTAATGTATTTGTTTCAGATAAGGGACAAATCACATCAAACTATATCAAAATTCTGAACGAATACGAAATTCCTTTCGAAGAAGGTAAACATAGTGAGGAACGCATTATTGAGGCTACCGAGGTTATTAAGAGTCCAGGTATTCCAGATACTGCACCACTTATAAAGAAACTAAATAGTTTAAACATTCCTGTTATTTCAGAAATCGAATTTGCAGGACGCTATTCAGATGCTAAAATGATTTGCATCACCGGTAGCAATGGGAAAACCACAACAACGCTGCTTATTTATCACATGCTGAAAAAAGCAGGTATCAATGTGGGATTAGCTGGTAATGTAGGACATAGTTTGGCGCGTCAAGTAGCCGAGAATAATTATAGTCACTATGTTGTTGAATTGAGCAGTTTCCAACTTGATGGCATGCAGCAATTCAAAGCTGATATAGCCATTTTAATGAATATCACACCTGACCATCTGGATCGTTACGATTATAAGATGGAGAATTATATTGATTCTAAATTCAGAATCATTCAGAATCAGACTGAGAATGATGCTTTCATTTTCTGTCAGGATGATGAAATCATTACAAAAGAGTTAAAGCAAATATCAATTCAGGTTCAAAAACATCCGTTTAGTATTTATGAATGTTTACCAAAGGGGGCAAGTTTGAGGGATGAAGATTTAATTATTAAGAATGAAAATATCAATCTTAATATGAAGCAGAAAGACCTTTCTTTAAAAGGGAAACACAATATTTACAACTCAATGGCTGCGGGCATTGCAGGAAGTATTCTTGGCATTCGCAACGATGTCATCAGAGAGAGCCTTAGTGATTTTGAAGGCGTAGAACACCGCCTAGAAAAACTAGTAAATGTTCGTGGTGTTGATTTTATAAATGACTCTAAAGCCACAAATATCAATTCAACTTGGTATGCACTTGAAAGCATGAACGACAAAACCGTTTGGATTGTTGGTGGTGTTGATAAAGGCAATGACTATTCAGAATTGATGGATTTGGTGAAAGAAAAAGTAAAAGCGATTGTATGCTTAGGCCTTGACAATTCAAAAATCCACGCAGCTTTTGATGGCGTCATCAATTCAATTGTAGATGCAGAGTCCATGCCCGATGCCGTTAAAAAAGCATTCGAATTAGCAGACGAAGAAGCTACAGTATTACTATCTCCCGCTTGTGCAAGTTTCGACCTGTTCAAAAGTTATGAAGATAGAGGCAATCAATTTAAGGATGAAGTGCGAAAACTATAGCAAGAATTAAATGGGACGATTTATAAGCAATTTTAAATTACAAGGCGATAAGGTCATATGGATCATCATATTTCTACTATCTATCATTTCGCTTTTGGTAGTCTACAGTTCAACCGGAACCTTAGCTTATAAGGTAAAAGGAGGAAATACGTCCTATTTTTTCATCAAACAATTAGTCTTATTATTGGGCTGTTATTTTATTATTTGGGTCACCCACAAGATTCCCTATAAACATTATTCAAGTTGGGCGAATATGGGATTATTCATAGCGATAGGTATGCTTTTATTAGCCAAAATTGTTGGGGTTAATTTAAATCAGGCTTCCAGATGGATCACAATTCCTGGCATTGGCTTTAACTTTCAACCTTCTGAATTAGCAAAACTGGCATTAATTCTATTTGTCTCACGAATACTATCTAAATTCCAAACAGATAGAGAATGTCAAAAAGAAGCTTTCTGGAAAATAATTGCCGCCATTGGTGTCGTGTGTGGTATTATCTTTCTCGATGACTTTTCTACTTCAGCTCTATTGGGTGGTATTTGCCTAATGCTCATGTTTATTGGTCGAATAGCAGCCAAGTACCTACTTGGAACTTTTGGAGCTGGTTTAGGACTGATCATCATCTTACTCATAATTGCCCCATTCTTACCCAATAGCTTTGGGCGTATACATACGGTCAGAAATCGTATTTTAAACTTCGCTGGCATCGGGGAGAAAAAAACAGATGACGGACGAAACTACCAAGTCGATCAGGCAAAAATAGCCGTAGTTTCAGGAGGTATTATAGGCAAAGGTCCAGGCAACAGTGATCAACGAAATTTCTTGCCTCATCCTTACTCTGATTTCATTTATGCAATTATACTTGAAGAATTAGGATGGTTTGGCGGATTTGGTATACTAGCACTCTATCTTTTCCTAATCTATCGGGCAGGCTCCATAGTGCGGAAATGCGATCGAACCTTCCCCGCTTTTCTCGTCATCGGTCTCAGTTTAAGTATTGTTGCGCAAGCTTTAACCAATATGGCCGTTTCGGTCAATTTAATTCCAGTAACAGGTCAACCCCTGCCTCTGGTCAGTATGGGGGGAACCTCTCTGATATTTACAAGTGCAGCTCTGGGTATGATTTTAAGTGTGAGTCGATCAGTAAAAGAACAAGAAGAATTAAACCATGCGGAAGATTAAAATAATAGTTAGTGGAGGTGGAACTGGAGGACATATCTTTCCAGCAATTTCAATTGCCAATGCCCTAAAAGCAAAGCAAGACGATATAGAAATTTTATTTGTAGGTGCCGATGGTAAAATGGAAATGGAAAAAGTTCCAGCCGCAGGTTACAAGATAATTGGACTTCCAATTAGAGGCTTACAAAGAAATTTCAACAAAGAGAATTTAAAATTTTTTTCTCGATTATTCCGAAGTTTACGTAAGGCGAAAAAGATTATCAAAGAATTCAAACCTGATGCTGTTGTTGGTGTGGGTGGTTATGCCAGTGGTCCTTTATTGCATGCGGCAAACAAAATGGGCATTCCATCATTGATTCAGGAACAAAATTCTTACGCAGGGATAACGAATAAGCTATTAGCTAAGAAAGCCGACAAAATTTGTGTAGCTTATCAAGGTATGGAACGTTTTTTTCCTGCTGATAAAATCTTGATGACTGGGAATCCTGTCAGAAAAGATTTAATACAATTAGAGAATCTAAGAGCAGAAGCTCAGTTTTTTTTCAATCTCAATCCAAACAAAAAGACACTACTGGTTATTGGTGGTAGTTTAGGAGCAAGAACCATTAATCACAGTATTATTGAAAATATTGAAGACTTTAAAGACAAGCCGATTCAAGTCATATGGCAATCTGGTAAATTCTACCATCAAGAGATGAAAGAGAAGCTTGCTAAAGCCAATATTGACAACGTACAAGTCTCAGATTTCTTAACACGAATGGATTTAGCTTACGCTGCATCTGATCTTGTTATTTCAAGAGCAGGAGCAGGAACCATTTCTGAACTTTGTATGGTAAAGAAAGCTTGTATTTTGGTTCCGTCACCGAACGTTTCAGAAGATCATCAAACTAAAAATGCCATGGCTCTTGTTCATCAAGATGCGGCCATGATGATTCCTGATATTGAAGCGAAAGAAAGATTGGTTAAAGAAGCCTTATTACTATTAGACAATGATTCAGAGTTGGAAAAGCTTGAAAAGAATATTGCTCTATTGGCAAAACCCAATGCTGCAGATGAAATTGCAGATGAGATATTAAAAATGATTAAGCAATAAGTTTAAGTATTAAAACTTAAACTGATTCACATATAGGCAGAAAAATGATGAATATAGAGGATTTTAAAAACATCTATTTTGTAGGAATTGGAGGTATTGGAATGAGTGCTATTGCACGATATTTCAAAGCTATTGGGAAAAATGTGTATGGTTACGACAAGACACAAACTTTACTGACTAGTGAATTAGAAAAAGAAGGAATCAGTATTATTTTCTCTGATGAAGTTGATCAAATTCCTGAGATTTATCTCAATAAAACAGAAACCCTGGTTGTTTATACACCTGCTATTCCATCCAATCATGAACAATTGTCATTTTTCAAAAACGAAAACTACCATTTGATGAAAAGAGCCCAGGTTTTGGGTTTTTTATCGGATCCTTTGAATGGAATTGGTATAGCTGGCACACATGGAAAGACAACTGTATCGAGTTTAACAGCTCATATTTTTAAAAACTCGACTCAAGACTGCAATGCTTTTTTGGGTGGTATTGCAAGAAATTACAACACGAATTTGCTTCTATCTAAAACGAGCCCATGGGTGGTCTTAGAAGCTGATGAGTTTGACCGATCATTCCTTCAACTTCATCCACAAGTAGCTGTTGTTACTTCTATGGATGCGGATCATCTAGACATCTATGGTGAAAAAGAAGAACTGGAAAAAACGTTTCAAAATTACGTTCGCCAAATAAAAAAGGGGGGGCACCTTGTCTATAAAAAAGGTTTACCATTAAAGCCCGAAGGAATCAATCTTCATTCCTATTCTCTTGAAGAAGAAGAAGCCGATTTTTATGCCAAAAACTTAAAACTAATTAAAGGTCTATATCAATTCGACCTAGTGCATCCTAATGGTTGCATTGAGGGATTAAATCTATCTTATCCTGGCCGAATAAATGTTGAAAATGCAATTGCGGCAAGTGCGGTAGCCTTAATCTGCGGCATCAATCAGGAAGAACTTCGTTTAGCACTAAATAATTTCATGGGTGTTCGCAGAAGATTCGACTATCGTATTAAAAGTGATAAATTGGTTTTTATTGATGATTATGCTCACCACCCAAAGGAGCTTTGGGAAAGTATTTCTTCGGTTAAGGCCATATACCCTGATAAAAAAATAACAGGTATTTTTCAACCTCATCTTTTCACAAGGACACGCGATTTTGCTGATGGTTTCGCGGAAAGTTTAGATCTATTGGACGAGCTAATCTTACTTGATATATATCCGGCTAGAGAACTTCCTATTGAAGGTGTCGATTCAAGTCTAATTCTTAGTAAGATGAAAAAGAAGGGCCGAATATGCTCTAAGGATGAATTAATTGAGCAAATTAAACAGGGTGAAATAGAAGTATTATTAACTTTGGGTGCAGGCGATATTGACAAGCTGGTTGAACCTATCGCACAGATTCTGAATCAAAGAATAAAATGATAAATAAAATCAAACCCATATTAATGACCTTGGCATTATCAGCCTACATCATTTTCACTTTTTCCTTTGTGAATAAGAAAAGTGATGCCTTGCTTGTTACAGGCATTAATATTGATATTACTGATAGTTTAAACACTCATTTTATATCCGATTCTGATATTAAAAATCTCATATTAAAGAATCACCCAGATATTATCGGCAAGTATACAACCAGCATAAATAAAGAAAACCTAGAACGTTTAATTAATAAAATACCATCTGTTAAAAACACCGAAGTGTTCACCTCACTAAAGGGTTGTTTACATATAGAGATTGAGCAACGCAAACCTATTGTTCGATTATTAAAAGGTAAAGGGTTTTATATTGATGAAGAAGGAAGGCGAATGCCGCTATCTTCAAATTTTACATCCAGGGTTTTGGTTGTCTCTGGACACATAAAAGATAAGACGATTGAAAGAGATTTAATGCCACTTGTCAATTTTATTACAAAAGATGAATTTTGGTCTTCGCAAATCAATCAAATCTATGTAGATTCGAATGATGAATACATTTTAATACCTAGAGTAGGTGGACAGAAAATTGAGATGGGAAAAATTGATAATTTCGAAAGGAAATTTGACAAGCTCTACGCCTTATACAAAGATGGATTTTCAAAAGTGGGTTGGAATAAATACGAAAAGATAAATTTGAAATACGAAAATCAGATCGTATGTACAAAAAGATAATAGGATGATCAACACAAACGAAATTATAGCGGCTATAGATATTGGGACAACTAAAATTGTTGCCATAGCTGGGAAAGTTACATCCAACGGAGAACTCCAGATATTAGGATTGGAAAAAACCAAATCAACAGGTGTTGTTAAGGGAGTGATCCAAAACATTAACCAAACAATTGGAGCCATTCGTGAAGTGGTAGAAAAATTACAACAGAATACAAATCTTAAAATAGATAAGGCATACGTTGGCATTGCCGGACAGCATATTAGAAGCCTAAAGAATCGCCAGTTTAAATACATTCAAAACGGTTCTGAAATTATTACTCAAGAAGATATTGATACCATTCTGAAAGAAAACTTCAGAATTCCAATTCAAGTAGGCGAACAAATCCTCCACGTGATACCACAAGATTATGTGGTCGATAAAGATAAGGGAATTACAGACCCTCTGGGTATGGCTGGACGTAGACTTGATGGCAACTTCAATATCATTATTGGAAGAACTGCATCTGCTAGAAATATAGAAAACTGCGTAAAAGCTGTTGATATTGATATTGAAGAGTTGGTTCTTGAACCTTTAGCATCTTCACTTGCAGTACTTACTCATGAAGAAAAAGAAGCTGGTGTTGTACTTGTTGATATCGGCGGTGGAACCACAGATATCACTCTTTATTTCGATGGTGTTCTTCGTCATACAGCTGTCATTCCTTTTGGAGGCGATGTTGTGACCAAGGATATAAAAGAAGGCTGTCATCTTTTGCTAAAACAAGCTGAAGCACTAAAAGTACAGTTTGGCGAAGCTGTTGAACAATTAGCAGATAGTGACAAGGTGGTCAATATTCCACAAACTGGTGGCTGGGATCCCAAAGAAATTGCTTTTAAAACCGTTGCACAGATTATTCAGTGCCGTATGGAAGAAATTCTAGATCGTGTGAAATATCAAATTGACATGACCCCTTATGGCGATAAGCTTGGAGCAGGAATTGTTCTTACTGGAGGTGGCGCAATGCTTAAGAACCTTGATGTTTTGACCAAAGAAAAACTCGGAGTAGATGTTAGAATTGGTTATCCAAATGCTTCCGCTATGATTAAGGTTGATGAAGCCATTAATATGCCCATGTATGCAACAAGCATCGGTTTATTATTGAATGGTTTAAACAAACTTCAACACAGGCCTAGCGATGGCGTTTCGAACCAAGTAAATACTAAAACAAAAAAGAGAGGCTTAAAACGTTTCTTTGAAACTATATTTGATAATTAAAATTTGAAAGACAAATCTATGATGATATTGAATTCCCCTAGATATTCATATCAAATTCAAGTCTCATCAATTGGTCTATTAATAAAAACATTATAATCCCTAAATTATGATTGACGATATACTACCTGTTGATTTTGAAACAAAAGAAGAATCAATGATCAAAGTTATTGGTGTTGGAGGCGGTGGAAGTAACGCTGTCAATCACATGTATAAAGAAGGTATTAAAGATGTAGGTTTTGTAATTTGCAATACCGACTCTCAGGCTCTAATTGATAGTCCAATTCCTTTAAAAATACAATTAGGTAAAAGTTTAACTGAAGGTCGAGGGGCAGGCAATAAACCTGAAAAAGGTC
The DNA here is from genome assembly GCF_003863355.1 of Ancylomarina euxina. GTDB lineage: Bacteria > Bacteroidota > Bacteroidia > Bacteroidales > Marinifilaceae > Ancylomarina > Ancylomarina euxinus. The sequence goes on from NZ_QQWG01000008.1 coordinate 60,639, forward strand.
GCCAGTCTGCCATCGAAAGCATCGACGATGTCAATAAACTTTTTGGAGAAAAAACCAAGATGGTATTCATTACTGCTGGTATGGGTGGTGGCACTGGAACAGGTGCTGCACCAGTAATTGCAGAATTGGCTAAAGAAAAAAACATACTAACTGTTGGGATTGTAACGATTCCTTTCCTATTTGAAGGGAAACGCCGGGTACAACAAGCTCTCGAAGGCATTGAAAACTTAGAAAAACATGTGGATGCTTTATTGATCATTAATAATGAGAAATTAAGAAGCATGTTTGGAGACCTGAAACTCTCTGAAGCTTTTGCTCAGGCTGATAGTGTTTTATCTATAGCTGCCAAATCAATTGCTGAAATCATAACCGTTCATGGCTATGTAAACGTCGACTTTGCCGACGTTGAAACGGTAATGCGTAATTCAGGAGTTGCAATCATGGGATCGGCTAGCTTAGCTGGTGAAGACAGAGCCATAAAAGCAATTAAGCAAGCGCTGAATTCTCCATTATTGAACAGCAATAATATTTATGGAGCACGTAATATCTTACTTAACATCATTTCTGGTGCTGAAGAAGCAACCATGACTGAGGTAACAGATATTACTGAATACGTTCAAGCAGTCGTTGGTAATGATGTGAATATTATATGGGGAAATGGTTACAGCGAATCGTGCAACGATGAATTAAGCGTAACTATTATTGCTACAGGTTTCACAGACAATCCAATTCCAGAGTTGAATATTCAACCTCGGGAACATGAGCTAAATAAAGCCCCTCAATTGGAGTTAATTATCGAAAATCCAGAAATGCTGGAAGCAGAAGCCAACAATTCAAAAAGAAAAACGACTGCTCCTAAAATGAAAAATCTTAATCAAACAGAAACGGTCGAAGCTTACTTTGAAGATGAAGAGATTGTTGGCGAAATTGAAGAAAAGGTAAATGAAAGTAAGTCGAATAATTCTTTTGTTGCTGCACAAGCCAAAGAGGTGAAAAAGGATAAAAAATCAGGTTGGTTCAAAGATACTTTAGGTTCATTATTCGATACCGAAGATACTTCAATGTAAATTATGATCTGGAAATAATTTTATTTCTTTAGTCTAATTTCACTTAGAAAATCTAAATAAAAATTAAGACATAGATAATTAAGTATTACTTTTGCAGCGCAAAACGTTAAATACAATTACACACATTCAACAGAGGATAAATAAGATAAATTAATGAGCGAGGAATTAATGGATTTTGGCCTAGTAGAAAACGAAGCTTCAATTATTAAAGTAATTGGAGTTGGTGGTGGTGGAGGCAATGCTGTTAACTACATGTATCAACAAGGTATCAAAGATGTTGATTTTGTCATCTGTAATACCGATGCACAAGCTTTAGCAAAAAGCAATGTGCCTAAAAAGATTCAACTAGGTGAATCTTTAACTGAAGGACGAGGAGCTGGTAACAAACCTGAGAAGGGCGAACAATCAGCTATCGAAAACCTTGATGATGTAATAGAGGTTCTAGCTGACAATACTAAAATGGTTTTTATTACTGCTGGAATGGGGGGTGGTACTGGAACTGGAGCAGCTCCTATCATTGCTAAGGCAGCAAAGGATATGAAGATCTTAACGGTTGGTATTGTAACTATTCCATTCCGTTTCGAAGGCAGACAACGAATTAGCCAAGCAATTGAGGGCATCAGAAAACTTAAACAAAGCGTCGATTCTCTTCTTGTTATCGATAATGGGAAACTTTCAGAAATATATGGAGATCTTAAACTATCAACAGCCTTCTCTAAAGCTGATGATGTTTTAGCTACCGCAGCAAAAGGTATCGCTGAAATTATAACTTTACATGGTTATATTAATGTTGACTTCGAAGATGTTAAAACCGTGATGACTGATAGTGGTGTTGCTGTTATGGGATCGGCGAGTGCGGAAGGTGAAGGACGAGCAGTGACGGCTATTCGTGAAGCTTTAACCTCTCCTCTTCTTGACAACAACGATGTTCGAGGAGCAAAATCTATTCTTCTTAATATCACGTCAGGAACCGAGGAAGTCACAATGGATGAAGTTGGTGAAATCACCGATTACGTTTATGAGGCTGTAGGTGATAGCGGTAATATTATTTGGGGTACTGGTCAGGATGAAGCTTTAGGAAATAAAATTTCTGTAACTATTATTGCGACTGGTTTTGAGCATGATGATTCTGAAAACTACGATCCAAAACCTCAGCAAGCTATACTTAATAAGCCAAGTGCTTTCAAAGGCGGTAAAGGGCCAGCTAAAGTAACTGAGACTCAAAAATTACAGTTGGAATTAAATCCATTACCTGAGCAAGAAAATAAGCTTGATGAAAAACTGGATGCCAGTAATATGAATGAGGCTGAAATTCAAGAAAACGAAGATATACCTGCCTTCAAGCGTAAACAAATTAATTTGCAACGAACCGAACCTTCAAGAACATCCAACGTGGTTCACTTCGACTTAGGTGATTTCGATAATTAATACAAATCTATATAAATCCGATCTACATACTCGGTTTTATATAATAATCTGATACATCATGACTTTATTAGAACAAATAAATAGCGATATAAAGGCTGCAATGAAAGCCAAAGACAAAGAAAAGCTACAAGCTCTTAGAGCGGTAAAAACGGCTTTTACGCTTGAAATGACAAAAACCGGTAGTACTGAAATTGCTGATGCCGATGCTTTGAAAATTATTCAAAAACTAGCTAAACAAAGAAAAGACTCTGCTGATACTTACATAGCAGGTGGACGTCAAGAATTAGCTGATGTTGAGTTAAAAGAAATGTCTTTTATCGAAGCATATCTTCCTGCACAAATTAGTGATGAAGAACTAACTGCTGCCATTAAGGTTTTGATTGAGAAAACTGGAGCTAGCTCTATAAAAGATATGGGTAAAGTTGTTGGTATGGCCTCTAAAGAATTAGCCGGTCGTGCTGAAGGAAAAACGATAGCCGACAAGGTGAAAGCATTGCTAGCATAGCTGAATAATTTAGAAAAACCGAGAGGCTGTCAATAATAATTGACAGCCTCTTTTGTTTTATTTTTATCAGAATCGTTTATTCAATAATCTCTGCTATTATGGTTGCAGAGTTACAGCTAACTGCTTTTACTTTTACAAAATCACCAACTTTAAGATCGCTTTTAGGTAAAACAAAGGCTTTATTCTGTGAGCTTCGTCCATACAGTTCTTGATCCGATTTCTTAGAAACACCTTCAATTAAGATTTCAAAAGTTTTCCCAATATCACGCTGGTTACTTTCTAGTGACAATTGTCTTTGTAAGGCAATCATTTCATCCAAACGCTTCGATTTTACATCTTCAGGGATATTATCTTTCAGATTTTTATAGGCAAATGTTCCAGGACGCTCCGAATACTTAAACATATAAGAATAATCGTACTTCGCCCATTTCATCAAATCTAATGTCTCTTGGAACTCTTCTTCAGTTTCATTATGAAATCCAACAAATATATCAGAAGTTAAGCCACAGTCAGGAATATATTTACGGATAGCTTCTACACGATCCATATACCATTCTCGAGTGTATTTACGACGCATATTTTTTAAAACCTCGTTACTACCAGATTGAACTGGCAAATGAATACTCTTACAAATATTTGGATTAGCAGCCATCACCTTAAGTGTATCATCACTCATGTCTTTAGGATGAGAGGTTGCAAATCGAATGCGCATATTGGGTTCTGCTTTAGCTACCATTTCCAATAGTTCAGGAAAAGTAATTTCAGAAATAGAGTTCTTAAAATGATATGAATTCACATTCTGACCCAACAAAGTAACTTCCTTATAGCCTTTAGAAGCCAAATCGTGCACTTCTTTCAAAATACTTTCGAAGTTACGGCTACGTTCTCGGCCTCGGGTATATGGCACAATACAATAGGTACAGAAGTTATTACATCCTCTCATAATTGATACAAAACCAGAAATAGCTGTTTCATCAATACGAGAAGGACAAATATCCTTATATGTTTCTGTCAATGATAAATCGATATTAATGGCCTTTTCGCCCTTCTCAGCTTTCTTCACCAACATAGGTAAATCCATATAAGCATCAGGTCCTACAACAATGTTGACATTTTTCTCCTGCTCAAAAAGTTTCTCTCCTAAACGTTCAGCCATACAGCCTATTATCCCAACCAAGAGATTCGGATTCTTCTTTTTTAATATACTAAAACCTTGAACTCTCCCTCGAACTCTTTGCTCAGCATTCTCACGCACAGAACATGTATTTACCAAAATCAAATCCGCCTCAGTTCGTTCATTAGTTCTCTCGAAACCATCGTGTTCCATAATGGCAGCAACGACTTCACTGTCGGCAACATTCATTTGGCAACCATAGGTTTCCATGAATAGTTTTTTATTGCTTGTACTCATTGTTTTTTTCAATTATCCTTAAAAGTCCACACTCAAACATCCTGAAGGAAGACCTATTGTTTTTTGTTTAATCCGCAAATATAGATCTTATTAGCTGAATGACAATTGAAGACTAATAAAATCCCTTGATATAGATTCAGTAAACACAAGCACTTAACTTATAAAAATGCCTCTTAGTGTACTTTTATATTGATTGAGTCTATCTTTTTTAAGGAAGTCAATATAAAATTCCGATATTTAAGCCGTAATTGACTTTAATGGGTTTGATTCAAGTATTTATTGATCACCATCAAGTCAAAATAAATCATAACTAAGCCTTATTTTTAGATTTATTTCAAAATGCAAGACCAATTAAAATCGCAGGATTTTCAGAAGATAGATATCAAGCAAGTCTTTGCCAGTAAAAGCGAAAAGATCGCCAGACTAATCCCTGGCTTCATCATATCGTACTTAAAACGTATCATCCATCAGGATGAACTAAATGACTTTCTTTCTAAAAATCATCAAAAACAAGGCATCGATTTTTCTCAAGCTGTTTTAGATGAATTATCGATTACCTATGATATCAATGGACTAGAAAAACTAGATAAAAACAAGCGCTACCTTTTAGTAGCGAATCACCCGCTTGGTGGACCTGATGGGCTTATTCTAATCAGTCTTTTTGGAAAGCATTTCAAAACCATTCGCTTCTTGGTTAACGATCTTCTGATGAATATTAAAAACATGGGACAGGTATTTGTTCCTATAAATAAGCACGGTGGTCAAGCCAAAGAAGCCGCTAAAATTATTGAATCTGCTTACCAATCTGAATCTACAATTCTGACATTCCCTGCAGGACTCGTTTCCAGAAAACAAAAAGGAGTAATTAAAGATTTAGAGTGGAAAAAAAGCTTTGTCGTAAAAGCCAAGAAACATCAGCGCGACATAGTTCCTATACACATCAGTGGTAGAAATTCAAATTTCTTCTACAACTTAGCTAATTTTAGAAAGTTTATTGGTCTAAAAGCCAACATCGAGATGTTGTATTTAGTAAACGAACTATTCAAACAAAGAGGAAAGCAATTCAAAATTATAATTGGTGATCCTATCCCATTTGAGAGTCTTGATAATAGTTTAACTCATAACCAATGGGCCGAAAAAATTAATAAGCAATGTTACGATCTTGCTGACTAAGGTATAAAAGACAAATCCACAAGAAGCACTATATTTGCACCGATTTAAAGATCTTATCATAGTCGATACGTAAAATTAGCTATGGAGATATCCTTAATTTCACTTATATTGCTAGAAATACACCACAAGCGAATTTCAATATTCTTAATTTAAGAGTATGAGAATTGTAGCCATCTAAAAAAGAAAACAAATGAAAGATATTATCCCACCAGTAGATAGAGAGCTCCTTGAGAAAGAACTAACCGAGGATCGATTTGTAAGAAAGACCAATAAGGGATCGAACGAAATTTATTGTTTTACTCACCATGACTCGCCAAACTTAATGCGCGAGGTAGGACGCTTACGTGAAATTACATTTAGAAAAGCTGGTGGTGGAACCGGTAAAGAAACCGATATTGATCATTACGACTTAGATGAGAGACCTTATCACCAACTAATTGTCTGGGATCCAAGTGCAAAGGAAATACTAGGTGGTTATCGTTATATTATCTGTAAAGATGCTCACACGAATGAACAAGGTGATCTACAATTAGCGACTTCAAGATTATTTGATTTCTCAGATGAATTCAAAAAAGAATACATCCCAAATATGATTGAACTTGGTCGTTCATTTGTTCAGCCTGAATACCAATCGATACTAAAAGGTCGAAAAAGTCTTTATGCCTTAGATAATTTATGGGATGGACTTGGAGCTCTTATTGTAGAATATCCTGAAATCAAATATTTCTTTGGGAAAGTGACCATGTACCCTCATTTCAACACAGAGGCTCGCAACCACATTCTTTATTTTATGAATCGTATGTTCAATGATCCAGACAATCTTGCCTGGCCATTGAACCCTCTAAAGACGAATACCGATACTGCTGCAATGGATGCAACTTATAACGGTGTTGATTTCAAAGAAAATTATAAAATATTATCAAGAATTGTACGTGAGAATGGCGCAAATATTCCTCCACTTATTAATGCTTATATGGGCCTATCCCCATCTATGAGAAGTTTTGGAACAGCCGTGAATACTCACTTTGGTGATGTTGAAGAAACGGGAATCATGATTACAATTGAAGATGTATATGAAAACAAAGTTGAACGTCATATTTCATCTTATTTAAATTTCTTGAAAATTCGCTTCCCCAAAACGAATTTCCACCTTTTCAAAAAAAGACACTAGGCAATATCTTATTGCCACAAACGAAAAAAGTCATCCAATTGGATGACTTTTTTATTTATATTAAAACTGAAAAATGTGTGAATCATCTTATAGCTTAATAAGCTCTTTTAGTGTTTCCTTCAACATAGTTAATGTAAGATGTATTCACTACTTTGTTTCCACCAGGAGTTGGATAGTCGCCAGTAAAATACCAATCACCATTATTCTCAGGACAAGCAGAATGAAGATTTTCTACAGTTTGGAAAACAATCTTAACCTCAGCTTCCATATTATCAGGAGTAAGTTGTTCTGAAATTTTATCAGAAATTTCTTCAGCAGTGAATGGCTTATAAATCTCTGTTACATAATTCATCACCTCTTCCTTAGGCAAGTTCTCTTGAGCCTTACATTTCTGATAAACCTCATCGATAATATATTCCATATTTCTTTCCTTAAGCAATGCAATGGCAGCATTAAAAGCACAGAAATCACCCATTCTTGTCATATCAATTCCATAACAGTCTGGGTAACGAATTTGAGGTGCAGATGACACAACCACAATTTTCTTAGGATGAAGTCTATCTAAAATTCTTAAGATACTTTTCTTAAGTGTTGTTCCACGAACAATTGAATCATCAATAATAACTAGGTTATCAACACCGTTACGAACAATACCATAAGTTACATCGTAAACATGACCAACTAAATCATCACGACCTTCGTCACCAGAGATAAAAGTTCTAAGTTTAACATCTTTAACCGCAATTTTCTCAACACGAGGTTCTACAGAAATAATCTCTTGTAATTTTTCCTCGGTCCACTCACCATTCAGATCATGAATCTTACGTTTTTTATCCTCCATCAAGTGATTTCTTACACCTTCCATCATACCATAAAATGCAGTCTCTGCAGTATTGGGTATAAAAGAGAATACCGAATTTTTGATATCATTATCAATACTCTCAAGAATTGCTGGTGTTAATAATTCACCCAATTTCTTTCTCTCAAGATATATATCCTTATCGGATCCTCTTGAGAAATAAATACGTTCGAAAGAACAAGATCTTCTTTTTTCCGGAACACGAATAGGAACCTCCGAAACGTCACCGTTCTTGCGGATAATAACCCCCTTACCTGGATCGATTTCCTTAATATCACATGCTCTAACATTCAAAGCCGTTTGAATAACCGGACGCTCTGAAGCGACTACTACAATCTCATCGTCCTGATAATAATAAGCTGGACGAATTCCCCAAGGGTCGCGCATTACAAATGAATCGCCATGTCCAAACATACCTGCAATGGCATAGCCACCATCCCAATCGCGAGATGCACTAGCTAATACTTTCTGCACATCAAGATTATCCTCGATTAAAGGAGAAATTGCTTGTGAAGTATGACCTTCATTTTTATATTGTCTAAATTTAAGTTGGTTTTCTTCATCAAGGTAATGACCAACTTTTTCTAGAATAGTTACTGTATCCGTATAATCACTTGGGCTTTGACCTAATGAAACCAATAAGTTAAACAACTCATCTACATTAGTCAGGTTGAAGTTACCTGCCAACACCAAATTACGAGAACGCCAGTTGTTTTCACGCTTTACTGGGTGAACAAAATCGATACTATTACGACCGAAAGTTCCATAACGAAGGTGACCTAAATAAACCTCACCTGCAAAAGGCACATTCTCCTTTGCCCATTTAGCATCTTCAAATTTCTCTGGATTAGTAGAACGTACGGTTGCTAAATCTCCATAAATACTATCGAAAACATCTTTTATCGGCTGACTCCCATTTGAACGATGACGATTAATATATTTCGTTCCTGGCTTTTGATCGATTTTAATACTAGCTGCTCCTGCTCCTTCTTGACCTCGATTGTGCTGCTTCTCCATCAAAAGACAAAGCTTCTGAATTCCATATTGCCAAGTCCCATACTTTTCCTGATAATACTCAAGAGGTTTACGCAAACGGACTAAAGCAATTCCGCACTCGTGTTTAAGTTGATCACTCATTTCGATTTATTATAATGGTTATTTAGTACTGTTCTTATCTTTTATTGAAGGCAAATTTACAATTTACTTTACAATTTTTTCAATAAAAAAAAACCGCTTAGAATCATCCAAGCAGTTTAATATTATTTTATTTCTTCAATCACATTTTTTTCCTGCGCTTCAAGGTCAGCCAAATCAATTTGGTCTCTCCTAATGTAACTATTAGGATATAACTTCAAGCATTTTTTATATAAATAAACAGCCTCAAAATTGGTTCTAAAATTGCCAATGAGAACCCGAAAATCTGGGGCATGATATTTAAGATAAACTCTATCGTTGGGAAATCTCTCTTCTAACTCATTTTTTATAAAGACAGCTTTTTCTCTATCACGACCTCCTCCTGAAAAAACCTGAATTCTCCACCCATAAAAACCGGGTGCTTCTGAATTTTCAGATCTATCAATTTTAAGCAGATCATCAATTCTATAATCTTGTATAATTCTAACTTGTCCCTGTCCTTCTTCCTTTTGCCTTAGTCTCTCTAAAAACTCAATATCTCCCTCGTAGAATTTTATCTTCTTCATACGACTTGTTTCATGAATTTGCTGATCAAGAGAATCTACACTTTGACTTGCATCATACACTTGTGCATACACTGATGTGATACAAAGAGCAAATACGAAAGTGAGTAACGAAAAGATATACTTCATTTGATACGTGTTTCCAAAACTGATTACTTCTCTATTCTTTTATATTTCATACAAGTATCATACAAATACAACTGATTATCAACACTCGTAATATTTCCAGAATAGATGTCAAAAATAATCAAAATTTTTAAGCTTCAAATATTATTTAACGATTGATAAGACTTCTCCATTTCAACATGATATCACTCGAATTTAAAATATCGACACACACCTCAATATAAGTCTATTACAAGATGTGCAAGCTTTTAAACCAAATACTAAGATGCTAAAAATTTAGCTTTAATTAAGGTAGTTATAGTCTTGGAATAACTACAGCGTTTATACTTATTTTTGATAGAACGTCTAATTTGATTTTAGACAACTGGGGAAAAGAAAAAGGATGGTAACCACAACCATCCTTTCTTCTAACTATTAACCAAAATTTGAAGATCGATTCCGAGGATCCAATCTTCGTCGCAAAAATAAGACCTATAAATTAAATTCAACATTATAATGATGAAAAATAAGATAAAATGTCCTATAACATATTATCAATCAAACAAAAATCGTTCAACTGATAGTCTAATTTATATTCGTATCGAGCATGTACCCCCCAATATTTACGCTTACTTATTGATAGGCAAAAAACTATCTCTCATTAATTTATCATTGTGAAAAATATCGTCTTGTAAACAAATAACAATAAAAATTTACAATTCAGATATACTTCAAAGCTTTCTTCCTCCGTTAAAGATTGTTAAGCATGAACGACCACCTAAGTATTTTTCTATATTTGTATCTATGAGTTGAATTTAGAGGTTGCAAAAAAATTACAAATTCATTTTCATCTCCAACAAAAACCCCATCTATAAGGGGTACAGAATTTCATAAATGTATATATGAGTAAAAAATACATATGGTTAGTAACTATCGTTTTGGCGATATCTTTATGCGGATTGATCTTAATTCAGATCAAATACTATCAGTCTACAGCAAAAATTAAAGAGGATCAGTTTTTTCTTACTGTGAGTATAGCACTTGATCAGGTTGTTGATGAGATGGAATCTGATGACGAAGCCAAGAGTATTCTCGAAGGGACAAGCAGTGACCAAGTTCGCGAAGGAGTAAAAAAGAATAAAAAAATTAATAGCTACGGTTACACAATTGATTTTCCTGCAAATCCTGACAAGCATCCTACAGCTGCGGTTAGCTACTATCAAGAGGATAAAATTCTATACACAAAAGAAACTGAACTCAACTCAAAAAGTTTTAACGAATTACTAAAGAAAGCTCAAGATTCCCGATATCAATTCCCTAAGAACAGAATGGGATATCAATATCAAACCTCCTTTCTCGCAACAAGTATAGCTCGTCAGAACATGCCTCTGAAGGAACGAATTGACTTGAATTCAATCCAGGAATTGGTTAAAGAAAAACTAAAGAATAATGGAATTAAATTAGATTTTGAGTTTGCTATTATATCCAATAATATCTTTTTAAAGAAATCGAAAGATTACTTCAAAAATGAACAACAAGAAAAATATTCAAAACAACTATTCCCTAACGATTCATTCAAAAATTCACATTACATAAACATCTTTTTTCCTGGGATGCATAAGTACATCATCCAATCATATACGATGTTAATACCTTCAATGATATTATCATTAATTCTGATTCTCTGTTGTGCTCTAACCATTTATATCATATTTAGACAGAAGCGTTTGTCCAAAATTAAAAACGACTTCATCAATAATATGACTCATGAGTTTAAAACTCCCATTTCAACGATATCCTTAGCTTCTCAAATGCTTAGAGACAGTTCTGTAACGACAACAGCATCGAGTATTGATCATATGGCAAAGATCATCAATGATGAAAGTCGCAGATTAAGTTATCAGGTTGAAAAAGTATTGCAAATGGCTATTTTTAACGAAGGTCGTTTAAAATTAAAATTGAAAGCGATTAATCTTCATCATATTATTGAGAATCTAATGCCTAACTTCACAATTAGAGTTGAAGACAGAAAAGGGAATACATACCAACATCTTGATGCCAGAGAAGATTTAGTCATGTTAGATGAAATTCATATAGGCAACCTTATTTCAAATTTACTTGACAATGCCATAAAATATAGCAAAGACGTACCTGAGATAAGTATTAGTACAAGAAATAAAGACAAAGGAATTGTGATATCAATTACCGATAATGGTATTGGAATAGCAAAAGAAGATCAAAAAATGATTTTCGAACGTTTTTTTAGAGTTCACACTGGAAATGTTCACGATGTGAAAGGCTTTGGACTAGGTTTATCCTACGTAAAAAGAATTGCCGATGCTCACGGTGGACATGTTAGTGTTGATAGTAGCCTTGGAAAAGGCACAAAATTTGAAGTATACCTGCCATTTAAAAAATAGACATTATGAAGAAAGAAATTAAAGTCTTATTGGCTGAAGATGATGCAAATCTCGGCCTTTTGCTTAAAGAATATTTAGTAGCTAAAGGCTACGACACAACCTTATGCGAAGATGGAGATAAGGCATACGATGCATTTTTAAAGAACCCTTTTGATATTGGCATTTTCGATGTTATGATGCCTCATCGTGACGGTTTTACTTTAGCTAAGGATATTCGTTTAATCAACTCTGAAATTCCTATTATCTTTCTTACAGCAAAATCGATGAAAGATGATGTACTGGAAGGTTTCAAATTGGGAGCTGACGATTATATGACCAAGCCTTTTAGTATGGAAGAGCTTTTGGTTCGTATCGAAGCTGTTTTAAGAAGATCAGGAGGTAAGTCAGAAAATAAGCAGGAAGAATTCAAACTTGGTCGTTTCCTTTTCGATTCTAAAAAACAATTGCTTCACGATGCTGACAAAACGATTAAACTAACCACGAAAGAGTCGGAACTTCTTAAGCTACTTTGCAATAATGCAAATGAGGTATTAGAGCGTAATTTCGCACTTAAAACCATCTGGTTAGACGATAATTATTTTAATGCACGAAGCATGGATGTCTATATTACCAAATTACGTAAACATCTTAAACCAGAAACAAATATCGAAATCATCAATGTTCATGGTAAAGGATATAAACTGATCATGTAATTTTTCAAAAATATAATTCAATAAAAAATCCCCAAAATAAAGACTTTGGGGATTTTTTGTGAGAGCAACCTACTATAAAAATAGTAGAAGAATTGGTTATTAAAATTTATTCTACTATATTTGTAGTAGACCGTGAATTTAAAATCTATAATTGCAATAAATAGAGTACCGTATGAAACAAATGACAAAAGCCGAAGAACAGGTGATGCAGATATTGTGGGATCTGAATGAAAGTAATGTTAGAAACATTGTTGATCAATTTGACATACCTAAGCCTGCTTACACAACTGTTGCTACGGTTTTAAAAGTTTTGGAAAAGAAAGGTTTCGTCACTATAATTCCACAAGGTAAAACACATTTATTTATACCACAGATTACTAAGGAAGAATATTCTAGTCTCCAAATGGGGAGTTTATTAAAGGACTACTTCAATGGTTCTTTCTCTAAGATGGCTTCATTTTTTGCTAAGGAAAACAACTTAAGCATTTCCGATTTGGAAGAGATGATTGAGATGACTAAAAAAGAAATTAATAAGGATAAGTAATATGAATGACTTTTATATTTATCTACTAAAATCATCAGCTGCTTTAGCTTTATTCTATGGGGTTTATCATTTCTTTTTACAAGATGAAAAATTCTACAAGGGTATCAGACTTTATTTGGCCTCTTCTCTACTAATGGCTTTCATCTTACCTCTAATCAAGATGAATTTTGAGGTCACTGAAGCTGCAAATAGTTCGAACATTGTTATACTTCTAAATTCAATCAATCTAAGAGCCGAAGGAACAAGCACAACGGGCCTTTTAGAGAACATATCATTAACTCAATTCACTGTTGGCTTTTACACCTTCATTTGTCTCATCTTATTCCTAAGATCTATTATTCGAATTAATAAGACCAAAAATATTATCAGAAACAACCCTAAGGATGAATATGAAGGGCAAGAGTTGATAAAAGTTGATAAGGAAACCCCTAATTTCTCTTTTATTGGAAAAATTGTAATTAGTGATAAAGAATATAATACAGAATCATTTAGAAATATTATAGCACACGAAAGAGTGCATGTGAAACAAAAGCATTGGATCGATCTGCTTTTGGTAGAATTAACTACAATTGTATTGTGGTTTAATCCTTTTGCATGGCTATTTGAGCGTGCCATTAAACAAACGCATGAATTGTTGGCTGATGAAGGAGTTATTGCGCAAGGCTGCAACATTGGACAATATCAGGCGAGTATTTTAAACCAAATAATGGGTGTTGAAGTGATGGGCCTAGCCAATAACTTTAATTGCTCTATTACTAAAAAACGAATGATAATGATGACGAAAACCAATACATCAAAACACAGAATATTTAAACTTCTGTTAGTAATACCAGCAATTGCAATTGCATTGACACTTAATCTAAAGTGCACATCTGAAACTGAAAATCCAGTTGAAGAAGAGGTTGTTACGATAACTAAAGCAGATCAAGCTCTAACAAAATCTGAAACTGTAGATGAAGAAACTGTTTTTACCGTTGTTGAAGATATGCCTCAGTTCCCTGGGGGTGAAAAAGCACTACAAACTTGGATAAATCAAAATGTGAAATATCCTGAACTTGCACAAAAGAATGGCATTGAAGGCCGTGTTTATATTGGATTTGTTGTTAATAAAGTTGGTGGTGTAGATCGTGTTAAAGTCTTGAGAGCCTCCAGTCCTTCATTAGATGCAGAAGCTCTTCGAGTTGTGAGTGCAATGCCTAAATGGACGCCTGGCCAACAAAAAGGTGAGACAGTAAATGTTTCTTTCACTATTCCTATCAATTTTGCTTTAAGATAAAAAGTATTTATACCTTTTAAGTATGTAAAAAAAGCTCTCAGACTATTGTCATGAGAGCTTTTTGCTTATTTATTATTTCTAGCTTTTTCCATTATGACATCCTGCACAGGGCGTCTTTCAATTTTTGAATCCAACCACGAAATCAAATCGAGATAAAGAAAAGCTCTCTTTTCAAATGGATCATCCACCCATTTCATTAAATCTCGCCTCGACTTAATAAATTCCTCTTTCAACTGATCAGGACTGATACCACTTAAGCGTCGGATAAAACGAAGAATATATTTTTGAACCTCTTGCAAGTCTTCCATCTTTACCAAAAAACGATACGTCGACCTGATTTGATAATCCAAATGATCGGTATGCTCCAATTCATAATGACTAATCAGATTCAAAATACGAGCAAAACAATGAATATCGGTTCTTAACGAGGTATCTTTCTCATCAATAATTCGATTTAGGTATTTAATCGCTTCCCGATAATCACCACAACCAAAATAAAGACAAGCAATTTTATAGTAGAAAACCAGATTTCGATGCTTATCCAAACTATATTTATTGGCCTCAATAAAGCTTTCAATTTTGGGAACAATTGAAGTCCCAGCTTTAAATTGTCCCTCCATAAAATACTGGTTAATTTGATGTATGTAAGAAAACTGTTGCTGTAAAATACTAAGGTTAGAGTTTGCCTTTACATGCTCTTGATTTTCAAGATTCTTAAGTATTTTCAAATTTTTCTTAAACTTACTTAGATGATTGGTATAAAATAAAACGACCAAAACATTATTCAGAGCTTTTAGGTACAGATCACACTGACTTGTAATCATATCCGGATTCATTTGAAATAAATCGACCCACTTCTGTGCATACTTGTAACACATCAGAAAATCCTGAATAATCAGATAATACCAAACGTAGGACTGATAGAGATATAGCTTTTCGTAGAAACTCAGTTTCGTCATATCCACCGACTGGATATTGGCATTAAAAAACTCACTCACCATCACAAGATCCTTATCGTTTCTGGCATAACCAACCTTAAGGTATAAAGCATACAAACGAATGGACATGTTGGAGAAATAGATAATACCTCCCATTTCCTGGTTAAGTCCTTTCGACTCAGAGGTAATCTCATCAGCTCTGGTCTCCATACTTTTAGTGATGTATTGAGATTCAATCAATTTCTCGAATTCAACGATTTCCAGATGAAGCAGTTTTCGTTCATATTTCTCTGCCAAAACCTTGCTTTTCTCCAACATTCGCAAGCTTTGCTGATACAAACCTTTGTTATATAAAACCTTAGCATGATCAATCTGTTCACGAATACTAATCGTGATATCGTGATTCACTTGTGTGAGTCGCAAACTCGTCAGTAACTGCTTGTAAAGATGAGCTTTCAGGTTGGGAATTTGAGACAACTTAATATCCTTTGCCCGTTTAGTAATGAGTTCCTCCTTATAAGTTTCCATCTTATCTATAGAGTCGAAAACCTGTATGAATTTACTTTCTTTTCCGCTCCCTATTCGATTAGCGTAAAGTTTAAAATTCCTCTTTTCCGACTTAGTCATCGATTTGATAAGCTGGAATAAGGGTTCAATTTGATGCTTAGACATAGTTGTTTTTTTTCCGTATCTAACTAATAAACAAGTTATTTATCGCACAAACGAACTTTGAACTTCGGAAATAACTCATAAAAATGATTTTCCAGAGCCTAAGCTATGTGCTACATTCATGTCGTTTTTCAAATCAACCAAGTCAGCAACATAGGATATGCGCTCAAATTTAATAAAATTCGGCAAACCTGTTTTAACTAATGAGATTGAATATGATTCAATTAACACCAGTCAAAAACAATCCCTTCATAAAATGGTCTTAGATAAGCTATCGGTAATCCTGAATCAGGATATCGATAAAGGACTAAAACTCATTGAGCAACTAATTAGCAAAGAGGAGATGTCTGTTTTTAGATCAGAGTTGGATGCAAAATTCTCATCAAAACAAACAAAGGAATATCAGTCTGTTAATTTTAATAAACGTCTTAAGACGCTTAGATCATGTTTTGAAGGGCTTTCTGCAGATAGTATTTTATAAAATTAAAAATATTTAAAATATCAATAAATCTACATTTCAAACATCTAGCTTTTAAAAGAATTTAATAAGCCTCTGAGAAGTTGAAAAGTCGGTTTAATGGTGTAGTCAACTGAAACAGTTTTTCCCTCTGTTTGGCTTGTCTAATTATTAACCAAATCTGAAGAATACTAAGTCGTGAGGATAGTGAACAAATCGCTTTCAAGGGGCAATTTAGATACAATTGTGAATCATCCCTTCTGTTAGAATTAGTAGTTTATTTCTGAAGCGTTATCACTTATCCGATCACTTAGATTCTTCGAGCTTAAAATTTTTCTAAAACGCCATTTTTAAGAATAGGCGCACCGAGAAAGGTGTGGTCTTTTCGTTCACACTCAATATCGTCTCCTGTCCTATTTTTACATGATAGGAGTTGAAATAATTAATATTTTCACTATCAAACACGTTGAGGAACATCAATCCGAATTCTGTTTTAACTTTCATTGGTTTCATTTTATAAATAATGGAAGCATCAAATCGACTGTAATTCGGTTCTGACACAAATGAGTTCTGAAGTTCGCTATAGATAGGAAAACCTGATCCCCAAATGTAATTGGCAGAACAATAAAAACGGCCAAGATTAACCAAACCTGCAAATTTAAGTTCATGAGTTTGATCGTGAAGTGCTCTTTGGAAAGTTTGTACACGACCATACTCAAATTTCTCTTCGGTTCTTCCAAGTGTATAAGCGAGCCAAAAGGCGTGTTTATCTATCGTTTTTTTCAAATATAAATCGAGACCATAAGTCTGACTTTTACCGATTGTTATCCCCTGAACTCTTCTATTTTTGAAATAACGAGTATGTCCTTTAGTGTACTTGTGATAGGCTTCCAAACTCATCGTAAAATCATCCTGATGAAAAGAGCTTCCCAAAACCAGATGTTGAGAATGTAAAACAGGAATAATAATATTATCTGCACCTACCCAAAAATCACGACGATTTCCTTCATCATCCCAAATAATACTGCGACTCATAAATTGCCTGTAAATTCCCCAAGCAGAATTCACAGATACTGACGGCGATATTTCATAACTCAGGGAAAGCCTAGGATCAAAATACAATCGTTTAATTAGAGTTGGGTAACTTAAATTGGCACCTATTTTTGCACTTAGTTTCCCATTGAATGAAATTTTATTCTGCAAAAATCCACTCAGCCTTCCCAAATCTGAATCATAATTCATTGTACTCACATCCAGTGAATCTTCAGAATATTCAATTTTGTTATACAGGTATGTCATTCCAGTTTGCACTAGAATTTTTTTTGATAGATTGAAATCATGTCTCAATCCAGCTTTATATTCCAGAACCATTGTGTTCCTCTCATCTTTACGACGAATTTCTGTTTCCTGATTTCTTATCCTATAAATCTGCACTAAATTAGTCAGAGATGATTTAAAACCTGAACTTGTAACAAAAAGCTCACTTCTACCTCCTTTTTTCCATTGCTTATTATACAAAGCAGAAGCCCCAGATTGTTTTATATCTTCATCCTTGCTCTTTCTAATTTGATTATATCGTCCATCAGCAAAGCCATAATCGTATTTATTGAAACCATGAAGCAAACTTATCTGAAATGCATCCCCATTATCTCCGGAATAGGAATATTTTAAATTCATATCCCTAAATTGGTAATTAGGGACAAGGGTAATATTTGAAGTTCCCGGTGAATTACTCTGAGAATTAGGGCTTATAGATCCCACAGACTCATCTTCATACAAATTATAGTAAGTCTGTCGGTATGCAGCAATTAGGGAAGACTTTTTACTTAAAGGCAATTCCAACGAAGCATTAGCAGTTACATTGCTCAATACTAAATTAAATGCAGGTGTGTTCTTATTTCCGTTCTTACCCGTAATATTTACAAAACCACCAACTCTCCCGTCATATCGAGCATCGTACCCCCCCTTTTCAATATCAATATGCTTTGCCATTAAGGGATTAATATCTCCAATATCCTGATAGGAGTTCTTTAGCCCCCAAAGGGTTATTTTGTCGAATAAGACCTGAGTTTCTCCATCATAAGAACCCCAAATGATCACTCGGTCTGATTGTTCATTTGAAGCTGCAATACCAGGCTGCATTCGCAATAATTCAAAAACAGAGTTATCGCCATTTCCAGGCAAAAAATTGACTATTTTATGGTTTAGACTAATATGACCAGCTTCGTTCCCAATCTTAATAAAATTTTGAACCATTCTGTCTGACACCAAAATTTCAGGCAAGTCTGCCTTGGCTGGATGAAGGTAAAGTTTATGAATATTGCTGGTATTTAAAACCGTATCCAAAATAAAATAACCCAAGTGTGAAGCCTGAAAATGCAGGCTTCCATCGTCTTCAGAAGTGAAGGTAAAACCACCACTCATATCGCTAATTTGGGGTATATCATTTATGGCCAAATGTGAATAAGGAAGACTTTCATTGGTTTCAAGATCGTATAAATTCCCTCTTAGGTGATACTTCTTTTTTCTTCTATCTGCATAAATAAGAAAAATACCATCTGAATATTGATAATCAAGTGAGGTATTTTTTAATAAGAATATAATTGCTTCTTTAGGGTCTTGGAAAGTTTGGGATGTTGTAATAATGAATTTAGAGAGTAATTCATCATTAAAAGAAAATTGGACATCATACCTATCTCTCAAATCAATTAGAACTTGATTTAAGCTTTGTTGTTTCGCATCGACTTTTATTTCTTGAGAATATGAGTAGAGTCTTATTACGAAAATGAAACAGAGTAGAATAACGATTTTTAATCTCACTTAGTTTGTTTTGAACCTACAATGTACTTTTTTGATGAAACTTTCGAATATTCTAATCCTAAAGGTAAACAAACCCAATTCAATATTTCATCAACTGAATTACTTTTTTTGAAGTTTCCCGTATAAAGAATTTTCGCTAAGTCTTTTTTTACAATCCGGATATCATATTGCAACTCTATTTCCTCAAAAACTTGATGGATTGGTGTAGCCGTAAAGAAAAATATATGATCGCGCCACATCGTTTTTTCTTTAATATTTATTCCTGTTTCCAATTCTATTTGACCATTTCTATTAATCGAAGCAAAATCCTTTGGGTATAGAATAACCTCGTCCTGAGTTAAAGTCGAAAGAACCCTAACTTTACCTGTAAAACAGCTTACTTTATAGGTGTTCTTTCGAGTATAAATATTAAAACTTGTACCTAAAATACTCGTGGAACCAGAACGAGATACAATCTCGAAGCGACTCCCTTTACTGATATTAAAAAATGCCTCGCCTTCGAATTTCACTTCACGAGAAACTCGCCACCAATAAGGGTGGTAAGTCAGGTTGGAGTTTGCATTAAGCTCTACTCTGCTATTATCTGGCAATAATACGGCCAAATGCTGTCCTTTAGGGCAATATATGCTTTCAGTATAAAAACGCATAAAAGCAACACATGCCACAACGAGCAACAAACTTGCAGCTAGGGAATAGATCAACCAATGGCTTCTGATTTTCCTTACTGGTTTTTGAATATCTTCAATATCAGTAAACATCTTATTCCAAATTTCATCCTTCGATTTTGAATAAGGCAATTCAATCTCTGGTAAGGCGTTTAAAAACTCCTCATCAGAATATCGATCCATATTTTTTAAGTCAAAACTCATCGGAATTTTATCGGTTGATTTAAAATCGTTTCGTTTTTTAATGCATTTCTCAAAAATTGAAGGGCATTCTTCATTCGTTTTTCAACTGCTTTTACTGAAAGGTTTAATCGCTCCGCAATTTCTGAATATTTAAACCCTTCATCCCTGCTCATTAAAAAAACCACTCTTTGCTTTTCAGATAATTGAGTCAAAGCCAATTCATATTTACGACTCAACTCCTTGTATTGCAATATATCTTCAGGTGATTCCGTTTCATCATATTGCTTTTCGTTAGCAATATAATTCTGTGCAACAACATTTTTTCTATATCTGGAAATAAAAAGATCATTTGCCATCTTGTAGAGTAAAGCTTTGCATGGAGGATCTTTAAAACTAGCTCGCTTTTCCCAAACCTTCATAAAACACTCCTGTGCAATATCAGTCGCCAATTCTGAATCTCCTGATCGGAAATACAAATAGTTTCGAATAGCATCGAAATAAATGTCAAAGAGATATTTGAAATGTTCTTTATTCAAAACAGTGTCTAAAAAGGTTCCCTTAAAAATAAAATAAATTTTAGATAAAGAACTGAAATCTAGTCATTATCTATATGGAATAGCAATCAGCAAGCTTGCCAATCACTATTCCATATTCCCCAAACTTATTTATTTCTTCCGTGTCTATGTTTTCCAAGAGTAATCTCTTCTTCTCCATCAGCTGTCGTCTTTACAGCTTTATCATCACATGTTTCAGCTCCAAAATCAACTCGGGCAAACTCTTCTCCATTCTGAGAATAAACGACAATACCACTAACGATATATTTACATGTACCTAAACGTGCTAAGTAATCAGCAATCTCTTTCTTAAACTCATTATTTTCAGAGTCAACAAAAACATCCTGTCCTGTAATGTGAATTTTATCATCTGCTCTGTCGTAACTTGTGTCTAATCCTTCTACCCATTCCTTCGTTTTATTTCCGACGCAAGAAACCTCTGTCTCATCAGCAAAAGTAAAGTTCAAATCATACTCATGCTCAAACTTTCTTGACACACCGCTTTCGCCAGAAAATACAACCTTTTTATAACCTGCTATTCCAATAGAATCCACTTTAAAATTTTGATAAGTAAATTCACGCATCGCTCCATCAATTCTAGGAGGTGCAGAAACGACTATAGTCACAATACCACTTATAACTCTACCGTTTCTTAAAGTAATACCATCACCATAATCGATAGTAATTGTCATTGGGAAACCATCATTATCACCTTCTTCAATGGTAACCTCAGGTCCTAAATCATTTTGATAACAACGCCATCTTTTATATAGTTCTGCCAAATTTCGCAAGCGATATCCATAACCACCTGATTTAGTAGAACTCTCTTCTAAAGTAAACATATCACTTTCGTAGTCCACTTCTGTCATAACGTTGGCGATAGCAACTTCCGTATCAATAACTGATGCAACATTTGTTATACTAATCTCGTCTTCGCCAATCAATTTCACACTGTCATCCGATTTATCACATGATGTGAATGCGAAGGCTATTCCTAATAAAAAAACAAATAATAACTTTTTCATGACTATAGATTTTTATGGGTTTAACTCATTTTATTCCGGAAAGAATGATCCATTATTCCTTCTTCTACATGTATACCGCATGAATCATCTTTTACCCTACCCTTTTATTCAAAAAAAATCAATTCATAGAAACCTCAGAGATAGATTGACCATTTCAACAAAATTTTAAAGACAATCATCAAGCTTTTCAGAAGTTTCATCAACAGCTTTTATACGTTAAAAGAAATCAGCATTTTTCTGGGTTACTTTTTCCCGTTATAAGGAATTAAGTAGATGACAGGGATTGTTACATGTTGGTTAAAAAAGAACGATAAGTGAAAGAAAGGAAATTAAAAAAAGCTCAGATTTATTCAATTTTGGGTTTCAGCATTATTACAGTCGCCATTGGTGTTCAGTTTTATTCAAATAATAAAACTTATACGTATTCATTGCTAATTTTAGGATCAAGCATTTGTTTTTTTGCATTGATTAAAGCCATTAGAAATTTTAAGTAGAAACACATTATGCCAGGATTGAAAACTTTATCTCAAATTCAATCCTGGCAAAATTATTTAAGTTAGATTATAGAAAATCAAGCACATTCGAAATCTCATTATTTATCCTATTTAATAAATAAATCAAAGACTTAGGATCTACAAAATCAAGAAAACTACTTCAAACAAGAAATTAGCTTTCATCTCATTAGTTATACTTCTTATTTAAAGGATCTTAATCATCTTGTCTAATCCAAGGAATTGAATATCTTTGTTGATTGGTTAAGAAGCTCCGTAAATGAAGTTGAATCAGTTGTAAAACGATTAGGAGTCTCAAGCATTATCTAATTTGATTTTTGAAGATGAAGAACATTCGTAATTTTTGCATAATAGCCCACATCGATCACGGGAAAAGTACACTTGCCGACCGTTTGTTACAGGTAACTGAAACTGTCAGCGAACGCCAACAGCAAGCCCAAGTACTTGATGATATGGATTTAGAACGTGAACGTGGTATCACCATTAAGAGTCATGCCATTCAGATGGATTATAAAGAAAATGGTGAAGATTATGTATTAAACCTAATTGACACTCCCGGACACGTCGATTTCTCTTATGAAGTGTCAAGATCGATTGCCGCATGCGAGGGAGCCTTATTGATTGTTGACTCCACTCAGGGTATACAGGCTCAGACCATATCGAATCTGTATTTAGCTATTGAACATGATTTGGAAATCATTCCTATCCTAAATAAAATTGACTTACCAAATGCAAATCCTGAAGATGTGAAAGATCAGATTGTTGATCTTTTGGGTTGTGATAGAGACGACATTTTGTCGGCAAGTGGTAAAACTGGAGAAGGTGTTCCTGAAATATTGGAAGCCATTGTCGATAGAGTTCCAGCTCCAAGTGGCGACAAGAAAGCACCTCTACAAGCCTTAATCTTCGATTCTACCTACAATGCTTTTCGTGGCATTATCACCTACATCAGAATAATGAATGGTGAAATACGAAAAGGAGATATGGTTAAATTCCTAAATACCGATAAAGAATATTACGCTGATGAAGTTGGGGTTTTACGTCTGGAACGAGAACCTCGCCAAATACTGAGCACAGGAGACGTTGGTTATATCATATTAGGGATAAAAACGTCTACAGAGGTGAAAGTAGGTGAAACCATCACGACCAAGGAGAATCCTTGCGAAAAGGCTATTGAAGGATTCGAAGAGGTGAAACCTATGGTATTTGCTGGTGTTTATCCAATCGATAGTGAAGACTACGAAGACTTACGTGCTTCAATGGAAAAATTAAAACTAAATGATGCTTCGCTTACTTTTGAGCCTGAATCATCATTAGCACTTGGTTTTGGTTTCCGCTGTGGCTTCCTGGGCCTTTTACATATGGAAATTATTCAGGAGCGTTTGGATCGTGAGTTCAACATGAATGTAATTACTACCGTTCCTAACGTATCGTACATTGCTCATACAAAAAAGGGCGATACATTCGAAATGCATAATCCATCAGATATGCCTGATCCGAATTCGCTAGACTTTATAGAAGAGCCCTTTATTCGCGCACAAATCATCACGAAATCAGAATTTGTTGGATCATTAATGACCCTATGCATGAGCAAACGAGGTATGATGACCAATCAACAATACCTAACCAGTGATCGTGTTGAGTTAACTTACGAAATGCCTTTGGGAGAAATTGTATTCGACTTTTACGATAAACTAAAAAGTATATCGAAGGGGTACGCGTCTTTTGACTATTTCCTAATTGGTGTGAAACCAGCCAAGTTAGTAAAACTGGATATTCTTTTGAATGGTGAAGGCGTTGATGCTCTTTCTACATTAATTCACTTCGATAATGCTCAATCATTTGGTCGAAGAATGTGTGAAAAATTAAAAGAACTGATCCCACGTCAACAGTTTGATATTGCGATTCAAGGTGCAATTGGAGCCAAAATTATTTCTAGGGAAACAGTAAAAGCTGTTCGTAAAGATGTAACGGCAAAATGTTATGGAGGTGATATATCTCGTAAACGTAAGCTACTTGAAAAGCAAAAGAAAGGAAAGAAAAAGATGAAACAAATTGGTAATGTCGAGGTCCCTCAAAAAGCATTCCTTGCCGTTTTAAAGTTAGATTAATTAGGATTATTCCTTATGCAAATAGATTCAAACCCTTCGATATTCGAAGGGTTTTTTATTTAATACTATTTTCAAAAAAAACATTTTTATTCTGTTATTTAATGTAACTTAATCTTCTGAACAAAAAACGTCTAATATGAAATCAAGATTAATTGATATTCCACGTTTATTTCGCAACTACAACATACTTATCTTACTGCTACTAAGTATCGGATTTGGAAGTCTGGTTATTATTATTGATTACCAGAATCACGAAAAAGATGTTATAAGATCTCGTGAAGCCATTGAAAATGAAAAGAAACAATTCCTAAAGCATTCTGTCGACAATGCAATTTCTTATATCAACTACAACAATTCTAAAGTTGAGGAAAAATTAGATGAGGAACTCTCTCTTAATATCCAAAATGCATGGAAGCTTGCCACTGGCATTTACAATAAATTTAAAGATACAAGATCAGAACAAGAAATAAAGACTCTCATTAAAGCAGCCTTAAGACCTCTCAGATATTTTAACGATAGAGGCTATATCTATATTATTAATATGGATGGCTACACCCAAATGCATCCAGTCAGCCCTGAGAAAGAAGGCCATCTTTTAACAGATATACAAGATATATCTGGCAAGTATGTCATTCAGGACGAAATTAAATTAATGCGCGAGAAGAAAGAAGGTTTTATCAATTATTTATGGACAAAACCTAATTCCACTGATGATGTTTCACATATGAAAAGAGCGTTTCTAAAACGTTTTGAGCCTTACAACTGGTTTTTTGGCTTGGGTGAGTATCAAGATGATTTTAAGGAAGATTTAAAACAAGAAACATTAAAATGGTTTCGCCAGTCTTACGATCCAAGTAAATGGCATTTATTTATAAATGACTATGACGGGAAAGCACTTATAATCAACTCCGATAAATACAAAGCAGGAGTAAACATTAAAACCATATCTGATGATAAAGGGATTAAAATATTTAAGGAAGAGCTCAATATTGCCAAAAATACTGAGGGCGATTTCTTAAGATACTCATGGCTTGATGCAACTACAGGGAAATATACCCCGCGAGTTACCTACATAAAAGGATATAATCAATGGCAATGGATGATTGGAGCATCATCTAGTACAGTAACTATAGATAAAGCTATTGCCCAAAAGGAAAAGGATCTTTTAAGAAATTCCCTCCAAAGAATCACTTATCTCCTGCTAGCAATGCTTGGAGCATCTGCATTATTCTTTATCATCAGTCAATTTATAAATAACAGAATCAGAAATAATTTCAACAGCTTTATTTCAGAATTTGAATCTGCAATTTCAAAACAGCAACTACTACAAGAAGACAAGTTTAACCTCACTGAATTAAGAAGGCTATCAAAATCAATCAATAAGCTTTTAAAGAATCATTTAAAAAACTTAGATGACTTAAAATTGAGTGAGCAAAAATTCCGAATCGTGGTTGAAAATGCCCCCGTCTACATTTTGGGTTTCAATCCTAAAGGATTAGTCAAACTATGGAATAAACAATGCGAAGATTTTTTTAAGTATAGCTCAGGCAAAATATTAAACACCCCACTACCTTTTGAAGAAATATACTATTCTGATTCAATTGAAACCATCAAGGAATTCATAAACTCCCCTTCCGAAGAGTACCGACTCTCTCATGTCAAACTTAAAAATGGACAGGAAAGTTATAAATACTGGGCATCTTTTGAATTAAATAAAGATCTTCGCATCTGGGTCGGTCACGATGTGACAGCTCTCAAACTTACAGAACAAAAAATGAGAGCTCTAAATGCAACAAAAGATAAATTTTTCTCAATTATTGCTCATGACCTACGAAATCCTTTTAACGCACTAATCACTCTAAGTTCTTATCTTATAGAAGCAATTGAATCAAGTAATAAAGCAGAAGCTATCGAACTTGCCAAAATTATTGAAACTTCTTCAGAACAAGGATTCGAGTTATTAGTAAATCTGCTCGAGTGGTCACGAACACAAACTGGGTCAATCCAATATAATCCTGAACTAATCAACTTAAAGAAGGAACTCAAAAATCCCATTCAGATTGTAGAGGGAATAGCCGAATCCAAGGATATAATATTAACACATAATATTAACGAAGATATCACAGTGTTGGCAGATCCAAACATGATAAGAACTGTTGTCCGCAATCTACTTTCAAATGCTGTAAAATTTACGCCTAAAAATGGGAGAATTTCTTTTGAAGCATTTGATAATGATGATGAAGTATTGATTAAAATATGCGATAATGGTGTTGGTATGTCGCAAGATATAATTGATAATCTGTTTTCAATAGAAGTGAACACAAGCTCTACTGGTACAGCTGGCGAAACGGGAACAGGATTAGGCTTAATATTATGTTTTGAATTTGTAAAAAAACATAATGGGAACATATGGGTTGAGAGTGAAATTGGCAAAGGCTCTTGTTTCTCATTTTCAATACCAAAGCGAACAATCAACACTTAAATTAATGTCGTTCCACGTCAAAACATTAAGGTTTTCTTAACTCTTTTTAGTCAAAGCTTAACACCTTTTAAGTTAGACAATTTCTAATTTTGGAAGTAGTTATTTAATCAAAACTAAATATTAGAAATTATGAAACGACTATCGATCTTACTATTAATAATTGGACTCATCTTTGTGTGCTCACAAAGTATAACTGCTCAAGAAACCAAACAGAAAAAAGAAGCTAAAGTCAAAGTTCTCATTAATAAAGATGGTAAATCCATAAAATTCGACACCATCATTCATGATTTCAGAGATCACAAAGAAATCATGAAAATCATCAGATCGAAGCACCTATCGGACTCTCTATTCGAGGTAATAGAAGGTGAGGATTTTATGTGGATTTCTGATGATGACTCACATGGGGAACACAAAGTTATCATCAAAGAACTTCATGGCTCAGACCCTTCTCTTCATTCTAAAATGAGTAAACACATTAGAGTCATTTCTGATAATGATGAAAACATCATTATCTCTGATGGAGATGGCGAGCACAAAACCATCAAAATTGAAATCATAGACGAAGATGGAAATATCCATAAGAAACATTCAAAGGTAAAGAAAGTTTACATCATTAAAGAAGATATCGATTTAGACATCTCCAAAGATGGTGATATGAAAATTATCAAGATTCAGTGCAAATCAGATCATGATGAGGATATTGATATAGAAGTCGACATTTCTGAAGATGGTAAAACGACAAAAAAAATTAAGAAGAGAAAAGCTAAGAAAACAGAGAAAAAGGAAAAATAGACTTACAACTCCTTTAAAGACAAAAGAGGATGATAGCCTGCTATCATCCTCTTTTGCTCTGCGAGCATAAACACACATAAACTAAATAAACCTACCAAAATCTCAAATACCTGCAACAACAAGGCATACAAGAACTCCTAATCCTTTACAAGAAAACATAAGACAGATGAAAAACACGAAAGTTTAAACATGGTTTAAACTTTTATTTCATTTTAAGGTCAATTTTAAGAAAAGCTGCAACGCATAGCGAAGCAGCTTAAAGAAGTTAGAATTGAGATAAATTCTAAGAAAGAACAATTTTTGAATAGCTATCTGGAGAAAACTTATCTCCATCTGCAGTTCCAAAAAATGCATACACATGAACATCACCTGCTGAAACTGGCAAGGTGATTTCGGCTGACTGATCCGAACGAACTGAAGCGGTATTTAAGATGTGAACTCTCTCAGGAGTCATCACCAAAAGATGCAGTTTATCATCGGCATTACCGACACCTGTAGCACTATCATCCTTCCAGGATAACTCAATACCAGATACCACATCTACATCATCCTGAAGAGTCAAGATTTCAGGAAGAGGTAAAGCTCCCATCGAAGCATGAAACTCCGAATAATTCACCAAAGCTCCACTTTCATCGAAAGCTGGCATATTGGTTTTCACAAACAGATTGTAACCGGTCATTTTGCCACCGACTAAATTCCATACAGGACGGATTAGACTTTCCATCAAAGATGAGGCTAAACTGACCACCGACTTAAATCGGCTTCTCTGTTTTTGCTGCGCTTCACTATTTGAAGCATTTGGACCAGGAAGTGATTTGATATAATTCACGCCTCGCCATGAACTGCCCACTATGGCGCCAACCTTTCCTGTGAATGGGCCCAGGATCCCTTGATTGTATTTTCCCATGACATTTTAAATTTGGGTTAGTAATTGATTAGTTAACATAGAATTGAGACAGGTACGGAGCAGGTACCCACTTGTCCTTACTCCTTTTTGTCTCCACGCTCTCGCTTTTTACGATCACGTTTTCTCTCTTTTTTCGTCCAGAGTCGCTTCAATAAAGCAATGACTATAGTCGAAACGGTTCCACCCACAACTGAAACCATGGCTTCGGTGCTGTCAAGTGGAAGACTTTGTGCCGCATCAAGAACATCTGGCTGAATTCCAATGGATTCTGCTATGCCCATCGTTGATGCAGTGCCAATCAGAAAAGAAGGTATATTTTTCATTTTCAATGACTTTAATGGTTAAACATAGACTTAAAATACATACATTAAGGTCGAAAAACACTACCATAAAGCTGATTTACAGCGCATTACACCCAACCGCATCAAATTGTATAATTACCTGATTATGAAAGCACATGATATTTTACATCTAAGGATTATTCGAGAAGAATTCACCAGTCAAACGACTGTGGGAAAAATGTATATCGATGGTCATTTTTTTGGCTACACTCTGGAGGATACCGTCCGGGCATTTGGTATTAAAGTAAAAGGTCACACAGCCCTACCCGCTTACCAATATCAAGTCAAATTGAGCTTTAGTCCCAAGTATGAAAGAATGATGCCTTTAATTTTCAATCAAAGCGATGAAAGCGTGAATGCTATGGGTATCCAATTTAAGGGTATTCGATTTCATGGAGGGAATAGACATTCCGATACGGAAGGTTGTATTCTAGTGGCCAAACATCGAGTGACTAATCAGATTATTCAAGGTAGCCTGGAAAAAGAGCTCAGTCTAAAGATTGCTGAAGCTGAGAATCAGAAGAAGCAAATTGCTTTGGAGATCATAAACGGCTAAATTCAACTACAGATCTTTTGCTACTTCCTGTTAAACACCCTTTTCTATTACCGCGATGCGGGTTGCCCAGTCAAGGTTTTTATCGGATTTTTCATACCCTAAGAAATAGACTTGAATCAAAAATCGGATAAAACCGAAGGCCCCGACCTTGACTTGCTGATTGAGATAAAAAGCTCGTGCGTGAGAAATAGATTCATCCTGCTACTGACAAGGGAATAACTTGTTTATCAGGCAGGAGGAAAAATCCCTGATCAGAGTCACAAAGTTATAAAGTCCAAATGTCAAAAAAGTCAAATTTCTAAAAAAAACACTACCAATACATTACTGCTAATCATTTGTTTCTTTTTGTTTTTAATGCCTGCATTAAAAATGGGTGGTGGTGGGGTTAGTTGGTGGTCATTAAGCCGAGGTTTCATAAAAGGCGCGAGCCGCCTGCGAGTGGGAGGTCGTGACTGGCAAGTAAAACAAGGCACTTGTGATTGACAGCCAGCGGTTTTTGGCGGCTTTTTTGAGGCTGGGTGGTTGTAGCTGGGTGGAGGGCAAGTCCAGCTATGTTTCATATCCTCATCTGATCAATACTAATTATGAAACATATTGGGCAGTAATTGCCCTTGGCCCAGGTGCGTAGGTAAAGGGCTTGCGATAGAGTTAAAATATGCTGTGGTATCTCCTTTTAAGAAATGGAAATCTATAAATTATCATTTTCAATATTAGATTTCCAGCGGTGGAGATAGCATGATTTTACGAAGAGCAAGTTCTGTCCGTGGCCTCTCAAAAAAGATGACAAAAACCGATAGCGGCCGACCTAGCAGGCGAGCCTAAAATGAGCAATGGAGGCACTTTTGACTGGTGTATTTTATCTGATAAAAGAATCTGATTTACGTCAACCTATACTACACTAACGAAACACCTTGGGATAATAATCAAACACGAGACAAAAGGGCTGAGAATTGCTGTGAACGACGAAGGGCGGAGCGCGAAAAGTATGACAGGGTTGCTTTAGCAACTTTAGGTAACAAATACCTATTGGCTGTGTAAGCTCTAAAGATAAAAAGTAAAAAGGATGAGGTTTAAAAGCAGTGGAACAGACAATAGGATTTTGGAAACCCTTGGCGAACTTTTTGCGGCAGCCCAAGGAGAGAACACCATATTTCCTTTTTAATCATGTGGGGAATTAATGATCCTTAAGCCACATGCTTTAAAAGTTAAAGATTAGTAAAAAAATAGCAGAATGTATACTCTACAAAAAATAGGACCAAAAATAGCTGAACGATAAACCGGTCACTTAATCTCTTTCATCTTGTTCAATAACATTACTGAACAAGATTGCCCTTAATGGATCTACAAATCTCTGTATTAGTCGATTTTCTCTAGTTACAATCTCTCCAACACCTTTCATTTCCTGATGAAATGATAATACTTTCTTATAGTTGGTATTTAGATTATTATTCATTAGAACCTCCGCAGAATAATATGTTCCATTTTTATCAACAGAAGGCACCAGGGATATATTACTAATTTTCCCATGAAGCATTCCGAATTCCATATATGGATAATTGTTAAGTTTGATATTTACTTTTTGTCCAATTGACACTTTACCCGAACCAGACATAGGGATACGCATTTTTCCCACTATTTGAAAATTATTCATCGGAACAACAGTAAATACAATACTGCCTGAAGACAGATATTGATATTGAGACCAAACATGCGTAAAAGTAACAATACCATCAATTGAGGATCGAAGAACATATTTATTTTCCCAAATTGCAATTTCATTAACTAATGAATTTAACGACTTTTTTAAATCCGCCAAGATTTCAGCATTATCTTTTTTCTTCTGTAGTTTAAGCGTTGTAATCTCTTGAGAAAAATTATTAATTTTGATTTCAAGATTTGTTAAGTTTGCAATAACTCCCTTATATGCATATACTTGTTTTAAATAGTTAGACCTAGATGTTGAGAAATTTGATAATGCCAACACTCCTTTCTGGCACAATATTGAATCAGTCTTATACTTATCTTTCATAATTGTAAGATCATCTTCAAAAATGCATGCCTGATCTTTCAACTGTTTTAAATATCTTAAATAATCATTAATTTGATTGTTTAGCACCTCTACTTGCGCGTCATTATATTTAATCTCTTTAAATAAATTATATCTACTCCATTGAGATAAAAAGATAGAATATTTATTAAAAAGATCTCCCAATTGATACTCATTCTTCAATTTTATATTTTTACTATAACATTTTTCATTCTCCAATATTTTGCTCAAAGTATCTATTGTACATTTTAAATCACAAATATCTTCATAATTAGAAGGATTATCAATTATTCCTAGTATCTGATTTTTTGTTACAACCTGATTGTCTTTAACAAATAAAAGATCCAAATTCCCACTGACCTTTGGAATTACGGGTATTGGTGGACTACTTGATATTAAAGTAATATCAGAAACAATTAGATCTGGATAGCGAAAAAAATAACTCCCCAATAGTAATAGTATTATTACAGAAGTAATAATGGTAATACCCCATCTCAAAATCCATCTAGGAGGTTGGCCTAAGATAGCCTTAACTCTTTCACTTCTATTTACAAGGTTACTTACTCCAGGCATAATAAATATTTAAACTAAATAATTCAATTTTCCAACTCCAACTGATTAACAATGAGATCGTAATACTTTTTCCGATTAATAATTAGATCTTCATGTGTGCCAACTTCAACAACTAAACCTTTATCTAGTACTACAATTTGGTCTGCATTTTTTACAGTACTCAATCTATGGGCTACAACTACAACAGTTTTCCCTTTAAAGAAGTTGTTTAAATTAGTCATTATGACTTTTTCATTATTTGAATCTAAGGCATTTGTTGCTTCATCAAAAAATATGAAATGTGGATTTTTATAAATAGCTCTAGCAATTAAAATCCGTTGCTTTTGCCCTTGACTTAAACCACTTCCTTCTTGTCCAATTTTGGTATCATACTTCATTGGAAGACCTTCAATGAAATCCTTAATATTTGCCTCTCCTACAGCACGTTCCAACCGATCCTCATCTATATCATCACCACTAACAGCAATATTTTTTGCTATTGTATCTGAAAAAATATATCCTTCTTGCATAACAGTACCACAATTATTCCTCCACGATTCAATATTATACTGACTAAATTCGTGGCTACCGATTTTTATAACACCATTAGATACTTCATAAAAGCCTAATAGAAGTTTTATTAATGTAGTTTTGCCACTTCCGCTCGCACCAACAATAGCAGTTATTTTATTTTGAGGGATTTTTAATGATATATTATTCAAAACTAGAGGAGATTTTGGACCTCCATACCGAAAATCAGCATTCCGAAAGTAAATATCTCTATCTGCCGGTATCTCGGTAATCTTTTTATCTAAAACATTTTCTTCTTCTTGTTTTTCGTAAATCTCACCTAATCGTTCTAAACTTATTCTAGCATCCTGGGCACTTTGCATAAACCCAATGAATTGTTCAATGGGACTATTCAGTTGCCCAATAATATATTGTACTGACATCATCATCCCTAAGGTCAAATTACCATTTATAACCTCCCTTGCAGCCAAAAATGATATCAAAATATTCTTTATTTGATTAATGAAAATTGAGCCTGCCTGTTGCGCTTGATTTAACGACAACCCTTTTATGTTGACGCTGAATAATTCGGCTTGAATATCTTCCCATTCCCAACGTTTCTGTTTTTCACATCCATTCAACTTTATCTCCTGCATACCAGTTATCAACTGATAAACGTTACTTTGATTCATAGCCGCAACCGAAAATCTTTTATAATCAATTTCGGCTCTTTTTTTAAGAAAGATAACAATCCAAAGTACGTATAAAGCACTACCACAATAGAAAACAAGTAATATTTTAAGATCATATATAGCAAGCACGATACTATAAATAATAAAAATAAAAATGCCAAAAGACATACTAATAAGACTATCCGTCAGAAATGTCTGAATTCGATTATTATCATCTATACGCTGGCGTATATCACCTATCATTTTTGTGTCAAAAAATCGAATAGGAAGCTTCATTAATTTTATTAAAAAATCTGAAATGATAGAAATACTGATTCTAGTACTTACATGAAGCATAATCCAACTCCTAATAAACCCTACAGTTGTTTGACTTACGGAAAGAATCAATTGAGCAACTAAAACTAAAACAACAAAGTTGATATTATCATTAGAGATACCTATATCTACAATCGCTTGAGTTAAAAAGGGCAGAATTAAACTTAAAATACTACCAATTAGAAAACCTAAAATCAACTGAAGAATAAAACTCCGATAAGGTTTGATATATGAAACTAAGAACGAAAAACCAATCTTTTCTTTCTTATCTCCAAGATCTCCATTATAGAATTCTGGAGTTGGATTTAAGGTTATCGCAAAACCAATAAGCTCTTCCTCAATTCTAGTAGATGCCCAACAATGTAAAAAGTCAGCTACTGAATAAGAAATCAATCCAATTGCAGGATCAGAAATATAAACTTTATCTTTTTTGATTTTATATACAACTACAAAATGATTGCGATTCCAATGAACAATAGTTGGTGTATTAATTTCTTTTAATTTTTCAAAATTTAATTTTACTGCTCTCGATCTAAAACCAATTTTATCAGCAGCTTCACTTATCCCTAATATTGAAACACCTGATTTAGATTTGAACGTAATATCTCGAATATGTGAAAACAAAATATCCTTACCATAATATTTAGCTATAATTTTCAAACATGAAGGACCACAATCAGTACCATCTAATTGTAATTGTATTGGAAATTTTCTCATTACACATTGATGGCATTAGTATTGCTATATTTTAATCTTGCAATTTCAGATTTATAATATTTATTCATAAAATAGTAAATTATCATTTCATGTAATCTCTGCTTAGTTCTAAATAATCGATTAAAATGCATATGAATAATACTTGAAAGAATCGAAAATAAATCCGCATCACTATTATCTATCTCATTCCGTAATTCTTTAATCAAAGAACCAATGTCTAATATAAATCGATTTTCAATAGATTCTTCAAACCTTTCTCTACAAATAAATTTCCTTATTTCTTGTTTTTCTTTACGGAACTTTTGGTCGATTTGTAATCTTAAATTTTTATCCCCATTAACCTCTTCAAAATAAGCATCTGCTAATATCTGGAATAAATGTTGTTTCCCGTATATATCAATTCCCCACTCATCTAACAAACTATCCATCATCTTTATCCCCCATTTCCATTTGTTATCATCATTCTCACTGGATAAATATTTAATTACAGCAACACTATCATAAAAGAAAATTTTCTCTATCAGGCAAATTGTTGATTCTCCATATCTCTCAATTTCTCTATTATAAGTATCATAAGTTATTGTAGAAATTATTTTATCATTAACGAATTTCTTAAGCTCAGTGTTAATTAATTTTAAAACTAAATTAAGATCTTGCAATTTGATAATATGAAATCTAATTCTAATATGATAATCTGGATCAGCAAAACGAATGAAAAAAAACTGATCAATAATAGCTTTGTCAATTAAGTAATCAACAATAGGTTTAATTTTTTCGATCAATATTACTTCAGCAATTTTAGGTCCGCAGTAAAATTTGAAATATAACCATTCATCACCAACAATAAATTTCCTTTTTACTCTCCCTCCCGTACTATTCATAAATTAATGATTATAAATCTTGATTATTGCACTTATAGAAATTAATAATAACTTGATTCGTATAATTCTTATCTTTTTGATTTACAAAAGAATTATCAATATCGAACAAAACCTCTTCAACTTGAAATGAGTTCTTTTTAACAATCGAAAACAGCATCTGAGCGGATGATCTTTCATTCAAATTTATTAGCAGCTTATTATCTCCTTGAATTAAAAAAATATTATTAGGTAAATTTAAATCTCGCTTAAATTCTGAAACTTTACTTTGAAAATCTGGATCAGTAATTTTAGGAACACTTTTTGATTTTTTACTATCAATATTCCATGTAGCAGGGGATATAATTAAGTTTTTATATATTACACGAGGTAAATAATTTCTACCAATTAATAATGGTCCCCAATTAAATCCAATCCCCCCCCTTTTATTTTGATTTTGAAGTGCTCCTAAAAAACTATATATGGGTAATGATTTAGTTGAATAATTATGAGCAGTTGATAGTCTCGGTATTATTTCACATTTCAGTCTTTTTGATGTTAATATAATTCGCTCACCATTAGGTACAGAAACTAATAAATCAGAAACTTCAACTCTATATCTCGAATCTAAAGATGAAGATGCTAGATATGGAATTTCATATTTTCGAATGGGTGGTCTCATTAAAATGTTACCAACTCTAGATTCAGGCAAGTGGACTACTTCAGCCAAAATCTTCTCTTCTGATAGTTTATCTTCCTTCTCTGCAATTTCATTGACTAATGAATGGATATCAGCATTTATATGACAAAAACGAGCTAATAAGCTTGCAGCTGTAGCCCCTCCTGCATTTCGAATCAGAATATTTGGTTTTTCTATGTTATCTTCAGATGATAACACTTCAATCATAGTTGAAAAGGTATCCGGTAAATCATTCCAGTCAGATTTATATTCCTGTAAATCCGAATCTAATATTTCTATTATTGACAGCTTCGAGGAGATGAACTTTTCATATTTTTTTACGAGAAGATCATGAAATGGGTACAATTCTACTTTTTTTGAACTTCTTCTTTTTTCTGGTATATATATGCCTTTTAAAAGTGGACTTATATCGTTATGTTGAGGATTTGAGTTACCAAACCCCACACCTGAATCAGAATCTAGTGCAATATTTAAAGGAATTTTTTCATTTTCATATTTATTATAAAAATCTTGTTTAAACTTATCTAATTGTCTATCCTTAATTTTTGGAGTAATCTTATTAAAAAATTCAATCCCTTTTTCTACATCAGATATTATCTTTTCATTTAACGATAAGTGTTCTGCTTCTACATTAAGATCTGCTTGAAATATTGTTTTTTGATCATAGGGAGTTTTCAATAAGTCTAAATGTTTAATAATTTCGTTATACTTATCTAAAGAACTTCTTTCGTAGGCATCATCAACTTCCTTCAGTAATTCCTTGATCGATTTTAAATTTGAAACAATTTCATCTAAACCATCAAGTTTAGATATTTTTTGAATCGTTTGCTTCAATAAATCAGGACAACTTACCTGTGGCTCTAATTCGCTAACTAAAATTTGATTATCAATCAGCTCTTGGATAAATAAAACGGATTCATCAATTGTGACATCCTCATCTACAATATTGATTGCCAATTCATTTATTGTTCCACCATGTTCACAACTTTTGAATATTTTACTTAGATAGCTAGATGATTCAACTTCACTTAAGGTGTAATTCCGAATGCCATTCTTCAAATCAAATTCGTGATATCTAATTCTTTCGCCTATAGCATATAAACTTGTGTTAGGATAAAACCGTAACTGATCTTTAATTAATTTATTATTGGTTAAATCGAAAATTAAGGCACAAAGGTAATCCATGTCTAATCTCGTTTTACTTTTAAAACGTAATTCTTTTTTTTCCAGCTCAGAATTTGTTTTTTTTATATTTCCAACACCACAAGCAGCAAACAATCCAAAAGGAGTGCAACGCCAAGACATCCTAGCAAGGTACTTAAGAATTGATATTTGAAACATCAAAAGGTCTTTACCTTTGAGTTTATTCTCATTATACTTCAGTAATTCACCATGTAATACAGGAGTTGCCATATACAAAGCCTTAATGAATTTAGAGTCTTCAATTTTTTCACAAGAAATAAGTTGCTTTGCTATTGGAAGGTACTCCTCAATTCCCCATACAGGTATTCTAAATGCAACTTTGTCAAAGGGCTTATAATATACAGTATTATTCATTCTAATCAATTATTCTTTTTTTTTAACATAAGTATAGTCAATTAAGACAATAATAAAACATTGTCCCAATTAATGTGATTGGAATCAATAAATGACAAATAGGACAAAGCAACACCGCAATTCCCCTCCAAAAGACTATCATCTACCGTGAAATCTCTTTCCTCAAAATTACCTGCCAAATATTTATAATCATTCTCACCATATTTTACTGTTTCGTCATACCAATAAAGTGCAGCTTGCTGAAAATCAGAATCGGAAACCTGTCTCCATAGTTTATTATAAATGTATGCAATACCCGAAGAACCATGACAAAACCCAGCATCAACAACGGAGGTATCGTCGAAACCTCTTCTTTTACTCGTAATCTTTAAGCCATCGATAGCCAATTTAACAAAATCATTCAAACCAATGCCTGATGCAATATTATATATTGAATACCAGACACCTAGATCTCCATAGCACCAAGCAAGACGACTATATTGAGTAGAATTTTGACCACTATTATATGAATTAGCTAAAACCTGATTCGGGAAAAAACATTTTGATTTAGTAATATCTTGAATATTATTTGTAAGAAAATTAAGCCCTTTAATTATTATTTCCTTACACAAACTTTTCTTTACACCCAATTGAAAACATTGATATAAGAAAGCTAATTTACCTGTTATACCATGAGCTAGGCTAAAGTCGTAAACAAAAGTATCCCTCTTATTCCACGGTTCCCATTCCCAAACATTTTCATCATTAATTGTAACTACTGTTTTTGCTAAAAAGTCAACAGAAAACTCCAGAATTTTAAGATTTCCCCTTTTTATAAAATATTGCGCAATACCAAGAGCTTCATTTAATTGATCAACTTGATTGTTTTCAAACATAATTTTAATCTGCTTCTCTAAAATCAAGTCAAAATTTTCAAAAAAGTCATCATCACAATCAATAATTCCATTTTGACTTAATAGTGAGATACACCAACTAAATCCAGCTATTCCACTCGTGAGAGTTGTATTAACCTTTTTTTCATCATCAAAGGAATCAATGATATATAATACGCGTTCATTTAAACAATTCAAGTATATTTCATCCTTCGTTCTTAAATACTCCAATCCTAAGAGTAAGATTTCCCCAGATAATCCATTAAAAAGTCCAATTTCCTGATTTTCTCTAAAATCTTTTTTTACAAAATAATTTGACATTTTTTCTAATTCAGAAAAAATCTTTTCATCTATATTCATAATAATGCATAATACAAAAAGTGAGGATACATCTTAACTTGAGTTATTAAGATCTCAAGACTATAATATCGCTTAAAATTTACTGACAAGTCCTTTTGGACTCTATAACTCTGATAGAAACTATCAAGAATCTTAATATTTCTAAAAAATAGATCCGTTTAAAACAAAAATCTACAAAATCTGTTTCAAATGCATATATGCCAAAACAACTATTTTTTTTATACTTTCAAATAATTGACAAAAGAATTCAAAAATCAGAATAGACTAATTCTGCTCCAATTCTTCATCATATACTATTTTAATATCTTGATTAGTACAATTGGGACAGGATTGAGTGGGTTCAGGATTGCAACACAAGAATCCAGTGCAATTTCTCCTTGAAGAAAGACCACCTTGAATTTCTTCTTGCTCAGAATCAGTTAAATTTGAAATAATTGTTTTCTTTAATGATAATTTTTTCATATCCTTTTTTTTAAAGGAAGACTATATCTCAAACCTCACACTATTTTTTTTTAATATATTAATTCATACCTCCATCATCATCAAATGATTTTTTAATAAAATCGCAAGAAATATTTTTCCCACTTGTACAACAAGAATCACCTGTAAAACATTGATCACAACATAAGAATCCTGTACAATTTCTTCTTGAAGAAAGACCTCCTTGAATTTCTTCTTGCTCAGAATCAGTTAAATTTGAAATAATTGTTTTCTTTAATGATAATTTTTTCATATCTCTTTTTTTTTTTAAAGGGAGACTATATCTCAAGCCTCCCATTAATTTATTAAAATATATTAATTCATACCCCCGTCTTCATCAAATGCTCTTTTAATAATATCGCAAGAATTGATATATTTACTAGTACAACAAGTATCTGAAAAACTAGGATCGCAACACATGAAACCTGTACAATTTCTTCTTGATGAGATACCTCCTTGAATTTCTTCTTGCTCAGAATCAGTTAAATTTGAAATGACGGTTTTCTTTAATGATAATTTTTTCATGATTATTTATTCTTTTTAAAATGTTTAACATATCACAACACTGCAGTAGTCATGTTT
Organism: Ancylomarina euxina; assembly: GCF_003863355.1. Lineage (GTDB taxonomy): Bacteria > Bacteroidota > Bacteroidia > Bacteroidales > Marinifilaceae > Ancylomarina > Ancylomarina euxinus. Next base: position 100,240 of record NZ_QQWG01000008.1, read on the forward strand.
ATTTAACAAAACTAACAAATCTCATCTCATACAAATCATAACTTTTAAGCAAATGACAAATGGTACGACAACACACATGAGTGGTTAAAAAAAGTTACATTTTAACCATGTATAAATTTCAGTGGAAAATTAATCGTGTAGTTATTAGGATTTCTAATTCAATAGCTCCTTTTGACTTCTCATATTACTTACACTTGGTGTAATAAAAAAACTTTCAGTATTTCAACACTAACTGCATCAAAAAACACACAACACAAATAAAACAAAATACTATACACTAATTAGAATAAAAGCTAATCCATTGCTTTAAGAAATCTTGCTTTCTGCGCCTTGACACTACAATCTCACTGTTATTTAACAATAAAACACAACATTTACTTGACAAAAATTCTTCTGCATACAAAAGATTAATCACAGTAGTTCTGTTTACTCTATAAAAAAAATCTTGAGAAAAGCTTTTAGCCAAATCAGAAAGGGTACTAGAAGATTCAATTTTGTCATCATTATTCAAATAAATTTCGGAATATTTATCACTAGATTTCATATATATTACATCTTCAGTCTTGATTTTTTTTATTCCTTTCCAAGTAGAAATAAATACAATATTTGAAAATTCACTACTAACTTTATTATTCATCACACATAACAGACTTTAAAAACATTTACAATATTCTATTGTATCTACGATAACATATAAATAATTATCAATCCATATTGATTAATTCAATAGCTTTTTCTATCAACTCATCTTTACCTGCACGAATTCCCTCAATAGTTGGTTTAATTCTAACATCTGGGATAATACCAACTTGCTGACATTCCTTCCCATTAGGATATGTTATTCTGATACTTGAAAACCATGTTTGAATATTTCCTGGGAGAATCATTGACACGATATCACCATCTGCTCCTGAAGTTGTACTTCCAATAATTGTTGTATTAGGTCCTAATTGAAGAGCCATTGCAGTATATTCGGCAAAACTATGAGTTTCTGAATTTATCAAAATCATGACCTTACCCTTATAATAATTTTGTTTACTTCCTCCAACGTATGTAAGCATGCTTGAAGTAAAGTAACCTGGATTTTTAGCATTACTCCAAGAACATCTGGCAAACGCTTTTCTATCACAAACAATCAGGTTTCCAAGTTTATTTATAAGATTATCCCCCGGATAACATCTCAAATCAACAATAACACCTTTTTTAGATAAAATTTCTTTTGAAATCAACTCTAATTGTCCTGGTTTAAGAGAACCCGTATTAATATATGCAATACTATCATCAAATAGTTTATTCGTATTATCTATTTTTTGAACTATACCTGGTCGATATTTTATGGTATGAATTTCTTCAATAAAAGAACCATTATCAGTATCCAATTTCAAGTTTATTTTAGACTTATTACTTCTTAATAATAACGCAGTAACATCTGCTATCATCCTAGAATCATTTGAAGCTGGACAATATTTAATTTTATTTTTAATTAACTCTGCAACATCTTCATAATCGATCTGAGTTATAATATCACCAACATTTATATTATATATTTGATAATTATCTGGGATACCTGTTACAACAGGAACATTTTCAATCATCTCAATTCTTAATGGTGCAATAAATTCACCAAAAAAAGTATTAATAGTTTTATCAAAAGGCGAAATAGTGGAATGCGTGTCATTTAATTCTCCAAATAGACTCAACATCGTTAGCTTATAGGTTAATTCATCATCGCATTTAACTATTTTTGGTATGTATTGAATAAATATTTCGTCCCAATCCTTCTTAAGAAGGTGTTTGTAAGCAAAAAAATACTCAACATAATTCCAATATCGAAACAAGGATAATATCTTCATACTTGCATCAGTATAATCTATATTTGGATATTTTACTTCATTTATAAATTGGATTCTTTTCTTTTTAGATAAAGAAACGTAATGAGAATTCCTCTTCCTTTTCTTTTGCATTAAATAATCAAGTTCATTCATAAGCGTTGAATCCTGAAATGAATCCTCACGAAACCAATCTGTGACCCCTTGGTTTTTATCACATCTTTTATATTTATTTTCTGATTCTTTATTTCCAACATTTTGTACCCACTCTAGAATTTCGTTATCAAAATCATCTTGAAAAACCAATTCAATTTTCATAAGTAATTCTTGATCCCAATCAATCTTACCACTCCTAACAAAAGGATGATAGTATTTTAAAAAACCCCATAATTTACCCAACTTAAACAATCGATTAATATTAATCTCGTTAAATTCAAAATCTGATCCATTAAGGGTAATAGATTGTTTTTCACATTTTCTATTTTCAGAATTAAACTTTTCATTAATCTCCTTTGAATTAGCTATAGTATTGAATGCAATTAACATTACAATAATTAGCAATAAAGATTTCATCTTTCTTAAATTTTTCATAACTCTAACTATTATACTTTTTCTGACTACAGATATCTTATTATTACAATTGGAATTAAAAAATCAAATTCACCAATAACATTAGTTAGCTTATGTAAGCTGAAAAAAATGACAGGCACATATTATTATACCATTGTTCAGTTTTTACTGTTGAAATAAAGCTTCCCTTTTTAGATTATAACTACTCACATTAGTCACTCCTAACGATCTCTACTAGAGTAGACTAACACACACACACACACACACACACACACACACACACACACACACACACACCTTTAGACAACTCATATACAATATTTCATCAACTTAAGAATCGTAACAAAACAGTTTGTAATTCCTCTAAGACAACAGCCTTTTTAGTAGTCGTAACTAAATATAATATCAGATTATTTTTTACGATTACTTAAAAAATTAAAGTAATAAAACACATTAATTAATTTGTCTCAGAAATATTAAACATGAACGGAATTATTCAAATAGAACGACGAATATAACCTTACAGTAGGTCATCTAATGACCCACTGTTTAATTTAAAATCATTATTAACAGTATAGCTTTTTCTGTATTTACAAAATTGAATATCATGACCAACATTCCGCAAGCATTTTATCATTCTTTTAACCGAACTTTCTGATATTTTAAATCGTTTCGACAATTGTTTTACAGTCCAGATCTTTTATTTTTCGATAAATAAATAAACGAATAACAGTTTATTAAAAATTCTTCATTAGACATACACCAGCTCACATAAACGGATACAAAACACACATTAGATACAACTAAATATTAACAACCAACTAATTCACTTCTCTCAAGTGCATTTTTATGTTTATTGCTTACATACACAGTATGTATTTAAACTTGACATCTATTTATTCCTTTTAAAAACGAAAAGTAACCCAACATATTTGTTTTTTTATTAACAATAAAACTAACACGCTACAAGTCAGCAGTTTGACATATAAATATTTACGTAATAAAAAAAAATCACAACATAATAACACACTACCCTTTGCTTAAAATTCAGTAAACACTAAAGCCTATAACACCTACTTTAATTATGAAAGAGAATTGATTTGAATGTTTGTACAGAGAACGTATAAACTGTTCATAATTAATTTTTATTTTCGAACTTTAAACTAAAATCTATCAACTTAAAAGAAGACATACTTTGACAATCCTGAAAAATGAGTTTTGTTATGCGATGGCATTCTTCAGTTAGGTTAGCTGAATAAACTTGTTCATAAACGATCTTATGCAGTATGCTACAAAGCCCTCCCTTCTATTTTTTCGGCTCTTAGAGAGTCTGTTTTGATATAATGGTGGTAAATCATCAACGAGTTGATGATTGGCGTTGAACATCTCCTTAGAACATTCATTGGCGAATACCATGAAGTTATTTAGGACTGGTACACTGCCTCCTTGCCCAAAATGCAATCACACAGAGTTTAGACCATAGTAAAATAATAGCTCATGTTTTCATGGGCTATTATTTTTTTTAAAAGGTTAATTGACTAGACCTGAAACTTGGTCAAGAATGGTAAATTTTATAAAAATACCAAGATATTACGTAAATAGAAATGAACAGCCTAATGGAGATCATGAGGTGCATAAAGAGGGATGCAATTGGATGCCTTCCAATAAAATTGATTTGGGTATATTTTCAAATTGTTCATCTGCTGTAACAGCAGCAAAGAAACATTATACTACAGCTGACGGGTGTGTACATTGCTGTGAGGCTTGTCATACTAGTTGATAAAAGGTAGTATAAATAAACGCTGACAGGTGCAAAAGTACACTGTCAGGTTGAAAAACAAATCCTGTCAAGAGATGAATACCTGACAGGATTTTTATCTAGATTATAAATTTTAATATTTTTTCTTATTAAATCATATTAGAGGTTGGCTCATATTTTATTCATACTATCACTTGAAGTAAGAGAACCAAAGGGATTAGAAATTTGCGGGAATATGGTTTTCTGCATGCGCAGAGTACGAGATACAATCTCGCACTGGCAGATGTATATCTAATTTAATTATTACCGGGATTCAAAATATTCTGAAAGTAGGCTTGATTTGTTCCTGGGAAAGCAAGAATTAATACTCTTTGCACTTCAGGATAAGCAGAAAAAGCATGCATCCAGATGGACCAGAAGCCATTGTCCCTAACTTTTGAAACTAATAAATCCCTATAAAGAGTTTTATCCTGACAATTTGCATATGCAGAAGCGAATTTAGTAGATTCCATTAATGCTTGAATACGATGCTCTTGTCTTCTATCAGAAGCTTCCTGCCATCGTACTGTCCCTTTCTTAGGTGTTGGGTTATCTAGCCCTACCAAGGCGATTGTGGCATTCACTCTTACTTGATCTGCTTGAGATAAAGTATTTATAACAGATACTAAACCATTACTATTGTAATCGAAAAATTCGAATGAATTATCTTGATCAGACCAAATAAAGTCATTTAAGACTACTGGTTTATCTCCCTTGGTTGAATTACAATTAGTACATCCCAAGAGAAAGTTATGCCAATCCAACCTCAGACCTGGATTTGTTGCTTTGGGTTTAACATGTTCTACGGCCAGATTGGCAACCAATTTTCTTTCGCAATAGGAACAATACTCTCCTATTCGATCAATAAGATAGCGCCTAGCTCTAGAATATTCTTTAAATATGATATCTACACCCTTTTCTTGCGGAACGTTTCCTTTATCTACAGGTCTCATTTATTTTCCAAATTTTGCTAAACGCTCCAATTGTAGCTTGGCTTTGAAGACAGGATCGGTTGTTTTATCTATTAACTGTTCTAATTGCTCGAAAACTAAATCGTCAGGTTCATTTTCCAGAAGTTTCATGTAGTCGTATGCAATTTTTTCTTCCTTGGAAAACTTATCACTATATTCATTTTCTACCCCCATAAAAATAGCATTATCCTCTAAACTAAGATTATCAGGCTCTTCAGCAGGGACATTACCATCCAAATTAATTAATTCATCCGCTTTTAGTGATTGAACAATAAATGGAGAGTGAGTAGTTACGATAAATTGAATTTTTGGGAATGCCTTTTTCAAGTCCCCAACAATAGTTCGTTGCCATTTGGGATGAAGGTATAAATCCATTTCATCGATTAGAACAATTCCTGACGTTTTTACAACAGCATCTTCACCCCAATGAGGATTTAAGGTAATAGCACGATATGCTATATCCATTACAAGTGCAGCTATGGCCTTATAACCCGAACTTAAATAACTTAATGGGGTCCAGCTTCCATCAGGAAATTTTCCAACGACCTCATCAATTTTTAAGTTGTATTGTACACTTTCCCAATCAGTAATCATGCTAGCAAGAGTGTTGGTAAAAGCCGTATACAGTTGAGAATCTTGAACCAATGTTTCATCTTGTATTTGCTGCAGAACAGCAGTTTGTGCATTTTTAAACCATTGCGAGGCTTTTTGATGCATGGTACGAGGATCCAAAGCATTTTTATAGCCATCTAAACGAGATTTTGTTTTACTAATTCTCTGCTTTTCATACAACATATTGCTGGCTCTTCCAATACCATAATAGGCTAATAAAGGAAGATCTTCTTCCTCACCTGCTCTTACTTTTTGAGTTAAAACTCTAGCTTTCTCAATTAGATCTATGGCATTTTTATATGATGTAGAACCTCCTGTTGCTTTATTTGTATCTCTAAACCATGAATATTCCAAACCTTGTAGATTGTGTTCTACATCCATTCGAAAAGGCAATTGAATTTCGCTACTATTAGGAGCCACAAAAACTCTTCTTTTATCAGCAGCACTGATAGGATAAGTTGATATACCATCAACCCCAAGAAAAAAAGTACCCATCGCGAAAGCCAAAGCATCGAGAATAGTTGTTTTTCCAGCTCCATTTTCTCCAATCAATACCGTAAGATTTGGATTAAATAAAAAACTTTCATTTTCTATACTCCTAAAGTTCTTTAATGTAATTCGATTAATTTTCATTGGTCTACTTTGAATTTAACTCAAAGATATAAATTTAATTGTATTTTACTTTTGGCTCAGGAGCCATTGGAGTTTCGACATTTCGTCTACGCTTAATGCAGAGCAAAAAAAGGATTGAAAATCCGAAACTCATGCCCCATAGATTACAAATCTACAGGAACAGGGGTAATTCTAATTATTAAGGAAACAAATATTCATAATATCTGCTTCAAACTAAATATTATATTATTAAATAATAAGGATAAGATATTCGTATAAATCACAAATTTAATTTTACTTTTAGTTTTTGTAATTTACTTCTGGGATCTAAATCGTATCAGGCTTATGATTAGAGATTTGGTTCATATATTTTAAGAAGTAAAATATTGATTATTTAGAATAATTGACTTTCATTTTAAAGATTGTGGGATTGATGGTAGATAGTAGGAAACATATTGAGCTTTTTGCAGGGTGTGGGGGAATGGCTTTAGGAATGGAAGCAGCCAAGTTTAAATTGTTTTTCGCCAATGAGCTTTCGCCTATGGCGGGTGAAACTTTTGCTTATAATATATTAGGAGAGAATTTACAAGAAGCTTTAGAGAATAAAAAAAGTGCAAAAAATGTAAAATGGGTTTCTTCAAAATATGATGCAACAGATCTTGTAAATAGATTACGAGAAAATCCTTTGGATAGTATCAATAGAGATTATACAGATTTAAAAGATTTTGAGAATTTCAAAGAAAAATTGATTATTGGAGATATTAATGAACTTCTAGAATTCTTCAATAATAATCAGGAAGTTGTAAGTCAAATACAAAAGAAAAATATTGATCTTTTATCTGGAGGACCACCTTGTCAGGGATTTAGTTTGGCTGGTTTAAGAAAGAAAGATGATTATAAGAATAAACTTCCAATGTCATTCGTGAAGATGGCAGCCTTAATACAACCTAAGGTTATTTTACTTGAGAATGTAAAAGGGATTACGTCTCCTTTCACAGAGAATGGGAAAAAGCATTATGCATGGTTAGAAGTGTCAAAAGCTTTTGCTTTGAATGGGTTTGTACCAGTTTGTATGATGCTTAATTCAAAATATTTTGGTGTACCCCAAAATAGACCACGTTTTATTCTATTCGCATTTAGAAGAGATATTTTTGATAAATTGTTATTAGAGGAATCTTTGAATGAAATTCTTAATATTTCTGAAGGGTTTTATAATAAAGTGGTAGCTTCGGAAAAGGAGTTAGAGAAGATAACAATTAAGGATTTTAAGTATTACAATATAGAGGATGAATCTGAATATTTTAATGGTAATGTTTTACCTGAAATAATAACAGAAAAAGGAGAGTTTATATCAGCTAGTTCTGCTATTGATGACATTTCTAATCCAAGTAAGAAATATAAGTTTAAAAATATTAAAGCTGATTACTCTTTGAAATTAGCTGAACATTTTATTAATAAGGATTATTTGGAAAATGGATTATTAAAGAATCACGAAGAAAGAAATCATGGTAAATTAGTAAAAGAGAGATTCAAAATATATCAGGCTATAAGTAATCTTAACAATGGATTACAAGTAAATGCATACCGCTTAATTACTAATAAGGTGATAAATGCTGAAGATGAAGAAGAGGTGCTAAATGCATTGAAACAGTTTAAGTTTGGGATTAAAGGTGAGATTAGATTTAAATCAAATAAGGAGTTGAGGGCATATATTAGTGAGCGTTCAACTCGTAAGCACTCTCAAAGAGCTTTACAAATAAAAGAACCTGCACCAGCTCAACTAACGATACCTGACGATGTTTGTCATTATAAAGAAACAAGAACTTTGACCGTAAGAGAAATGGCACGTTTTCAATCGTTCCCAGATTGGTTTGTTTTTAGATCGAAAGTAACAACAGGTGGAAACATGCGGAGGTTTGAAGTGCCGCAATATACACAAGTTGGTAATGCAGTACCACCTCTCTTAGCAGAGGTTTTAGGAAAGACAATTAGCAAATTATTAGATAAAATAGATGAATAATGGCTAGATACGAAAGAGTTAAAGGAGGAGAGAAAAATAAAAAAACAGGCACTCCTTTTACAAAACCGGAATTAGAAGAAATTTGTCAACTCTACATCGAAATTGATGGTAAGGGAATTCATGAGAATAATCCAAAGATTCATGCTCTCGCTGCAAAGATAGAACGAACGATTCGATCTGTCGAAAATCAACTTTTAGGATTTAGATCTTTCGTTACAGGTAAAACGGGCCGCACTAATTACAATACACTTATCCCTGAAGTTTGGAGAAATAGAGAACTCTTTCAAGAGAAAGAGCAAGAAGAGAGCCAGCCCAAAATGACTAGAACAAAATTCCCTGCAAGCCAAAATAGAGAACTCTTTCAAAAGGAAGAGCAAGAAGAGAGTCAGCCCAAAATGACTAGAACAAAATTCCCTGCAAGCCAAAATAGAGAACTCTTTCAAAAGGAAGAGCAAGAAGAGAGTCAACCCAAAATGATCAGAACGAAATTTCCTGCAAGTCAAGATGGTAATTTGAAGTTTAGAGTTAGCTCTGGATTAAAGTCAATTATAGGTAAAGATCTTATTACAAATGACTTTATTGCTGTTTATGAGTTGGTGAAAAATTCATATGATGCTTATGCTACCCAAGTTGATATTATTTTTGAGAATGTACTTAAGGGTGATACAAAAATAATTATAAAAGATAACGGGAAAGGAATGAATTATAACGACTTATTAAATAAGTGGTTATTTGTTGCTTATTCTGCGAAACTAGATGGTACAGAAGACGCTAATATAACTCGTAGTACAAAGAAAAAATTTTTTGCTGGAGCTAAGGGAGTTGGGCGTTTTTCTTGCGATAGACTAGGAGGTAGTCTTAAATTGATTACACAAACAAATACAGATAATTCATTTACAGAGGTGCTACATACAGATTGGGATCGCTTCGAAGAAGATTCTCAAAAAGAATTTGCTGATATAGGGGTTGTGCATGAAAGATTAAATTCGAATCCTTACGATCTTACTCATGGCACAGTACTTGAAATAACAAATGTTCGAAGTAATTGGGATAGAGAAAAATTTTTGAAACTAAAAGAAGCTCTAGCTAAATTAATAAACCCTATTCAATCTGAAACAGATATTCCTGATTTTGTTATCAATTTGGATGTAAAAGAAGCAGTCAAATTAGATAAAATTGAAACGGAGTATTATAAGACCATAAATGGTCCAATAAAGAATTTTTTATTCGAAAAATTGGGACTGAAAACTACTCAGATTATTACAGAAATATCTGATGATGGAAAAACAATTACAACAACACTTATTGATCGAGACATTGTAATTTACAAACTTGTTGAAGAATTAAGTAAAAAATATTCTTATCTCCACAATATAAAATTCCATTTATTTTATTTGAATCAAGGGGCGAAAGTGAACTTCAAAAAAATAATGGGGGTTAGAGTTAAAGAATATGGTTCAGTATATCTATACAAAAATGGATTTCGTGTAAATCCATATGGCGATCATGGTGATGATTCTCTAGGAATCGATGTTAGAAAAGGCCAAGGTTATGGTAGATATCTGGGATTAAGAGAACTAATTGGACGAATAGAAATTAATGGGGAAAATGATGATTTTAAGGAGACTAGTAGTAGGGATGGTGGTATAATTAAAAACCGAGCATATTCACAATTAAAATTATGTTTCGAAGATTATTGTTTGAAAAGGCTAGAGAAATATGTTGTTGATGCAATCAAATGGGGAACTTTTGATTATGATGATGTTGAAGATCTTAATGATGATGAAACTAAAGAAAGAATTTTAAGTTTAATCTCAAAACTAGCAGACACCGATACGGTTATTAGTGGAGAGTTTAATGAAGATATTTTAAGTATTGTTGGTGAAAAACAAGAAAATAGCGCACTTAATTTATTAAATAAACTAAAAGATAAAGCTAAGCTTACGAAGGATGTTGAGACTATAAAGGAAGTTGTTAAAGTTGAAAAACGATTAGACGAACTAAAAACGATTAGAGCTGAATTAGAGGAAGAAAATAAGATAAAAGAGATTGAAATAAAAAGAAATTTAAGTGAAAACCTTGTTTTAAAATCGCACGTAGGTGTAAGTGAGAAGGAATTATTAAGTTATCATCATCATATTGGAATTTCTACAAGTGTTATTGAAGGTTACTTGAGTTTGATGAATGAAATGGTTAAATCAAAAGGACTCGTACCAGTAGCGGAATTTAATGATTTTATTAAAGATGCAAGTTATGAGTTAAGTAAGATAACAACCATTACAAATTTTGCAACAAAGAAAAATTACAACCTTGAATCAGAATTCATTGAAGATGATCTTTTGTTTTTTATACAGAGTTATATAAACGATGTGAGCAAAAAGGTCTCAAAAACCTTTGATGAAGATCCTATGAATTTTGAGATCTTGGATAAAGTAAAAGAACCTTTCTATCACGAATTTGCAATTCTTGGAGTTACTATCATTCTGGATAATCTATTCAAGAATGCATCTAAGGCTGGTTCTACTTTAATTTCAATTACAATGAAACTTGAAGGGAATGCCTTAAAAGTGTTCGTCATAGATAATGGGGAAGGAGTTAAACTCTCTGTTTTAGAAAGAATATTTGAGTTTGGTGTTACTACTACTGATGGTTCAGGTATGGGATTATATCATGTAAAGGAATTAATGCAACAGATGAATGGGACTGTTGAAATAAATCCTACAAATAAAAAAGGTGCTGAATTTATTTTAACTTTTAACAAATAATATATGGAATTCATTAATTATAATATCCTATGCTTTGAGGACACTGATGCTTATTTTAATCTTTTTAAAAAGAGAATTCTAAATGCGTATGAAGGCTCTGATTTAAAAATTAATATAACTCAAAGTAAGGATGATAGTGCTTTGAAAAACTTAAGTAAAGATTCCGATATTGATTTAATAATAGTTGATCTCAATCTTGATAAAAAAATAAAAGGCAATAAGGTAATTCAACAAATTAGAGATTTAAAACTGCTAACTGATATTATCTTCTATTCTTCTGAACCTGGGTTTAAAAAGAAAATTATACAAAATGGTTTTGAAGGGCTCTATTTTTCTAATAAAGATAATCTGGTATCAAAAACAAAAAATATAATTGATAAGATTTTTAGATCTTTTGATCAAGTTGCATTACAGAGAGGAAATTTTATAGCAGAGGCTATTACTTTGGAGGCTAAAATAGATTGTATGCTTCTTAAGCATTTTACACCCATCGAAGACTTTAAAGAGAAAATATTAGATTCCGAATCTTTTTCCACTTTTCAAAAGTACAACTTACTTAAATCTCTTGTAACTGATAAAATTAATGCTCTAAAGCTGCTGAGTGATGATAAATCAACTTCTGCATTACAACAACTTAATGCGAATAAAACTATATTAAATAAATTCCAGCAAGAAGTTATAGAAATCCGAAATAAACTTGCTCATGTTTCCGGTGAATTAGATGGTAATGTATTAAAGTTTTGTACTAGAAATGATGAGTTTACAATAGATGGGAATGGTGTAAAAGCTAAAAGGAAAGTTCTTGAAAAACATGCTAAAAATTTAACTGATCTTGAAAGTTATTTTAATAATTAATTCATTTTTTTTATATTAAAAGCACTTAATTATTTAATGAGTGCTTTTTTTGTTTAAATATTATTGGCGCACTCTTAGTCCAAATTGTATTTGTAAATCCATCAGCAGTAAATCTATCCAATGTGACTTATACGTCAAGGGACTATGAGTCCAACCCTTGAAATTTTAACTTACACCGTTTGCGGGAAAGTATCATAAAGCAAGTTGTTTAGGCTTCCAAAATATCAGCTTTTTGTTGCTGAAATTCTGTATCGGTTAGTATTCCCTGTTCTTTCAATTTAGCTAGACGCTCTGGTTGATCAACAACATTATTAGTTTGATTTACCGTAAAAGGAACGTCCTCAGCTGACATCATTTTCATATCGTTATCGATAGCTTGCTCATCTTAAATTTACTATCTAATCTAAAGAATTTATAGTATTCTCTACCTGAGGCAAGAGCTATTTGTCTATCCGTACCATCAAGAGTTTGACAATACTCTTTTGTTAATCTTTCTTTTAACATGCTCCACTCCTTTCTACTTCTATATATGTATCTCAATAAAAGAGGAAGCTTGGGTAATGAAAATATAAAGTAAGGATTCCATTGTTAATTTTTAAGTTCCAAATTGTTCTTCATTTCATCATGAAATGAGGCCTTTTCAAAATTAACAAAATATGAATATAAGGAGGTAACACCATTCATCACTTATGTTAAAATAGTCAGATTTAAACTTGATCCAATTAATTTAAAAGAATCCTTACACTTGCATTGTTTTGAGATGAGGTTTGTTATACGATGACATTCTTTGGTTAGGTTAGCCGGATAGACTTGCTCATAGATAATATGATGCAAGACCTTACAAAAACCCTCTCTCCTATTCCTTCGGCTTTTAGAAAGGATATTTTGATACAATGGTGGTAATGTTTCAACGAGCTGATGATTGGCGTTGAGCATCTCCTTTGCGATGTCATTAGCATATACCATAAAGGTATTTAGAACTGGTGAGAAGCGTCGGAAGTGCTTTTCTTGAGAATAGGTCTCAACCAACTTTTTAGGTGAATCGGACATAAAGTATCGAGGATGCTTGATCACCGTTTCTATTGCTTCGAACAAAGACACTTTTCTCTCGAGTTCGAACTTGAGATCTAAAAGATCCTTAAGTTCCAATTGTGATTGATCCAGGATTCGAATAAGTCCTGGAGATAATAAGGTTTCGTTTTCCAGAAAGAAACTGATTAGGATATTTATCTGTTGGGATAGGTTGTGGAGGTAGGATTTGATTGTTGATTTCATGACGAAAAAATTACGAATTAATAATTACGAATGACGGCTAATAATTATGAGTTAGGAATTATGAATTATTGAGAGGTCGGAAAGGTCAAATAGTCCAAGAGTCAAAAAAGCTTACACTTCAAATATGGATTTCGTCAAATCTTCCGATTTGAGGTTTTTAAGGGAAAAGCTGCTGAGCGCAGTCTTCCCTTTAAAACCCTTCATATAATGGGTCCACTTTTTTCCATGAGTGAATATGCTTTTTCAAGCTGGGTTTTGTGCGCAAATGAATGTAAGATGTGATAGCGTTTGAAAGCTGGATTTTGACTTGGTTGTTGTGTATAACCAATTGCCAGGCTTCCTCATCACCATAGATGCGACAAAACTCGAGTTCCTCGATGGGCAAAAGCAAGGGTTTGTATCGGTGCTTCATTTTTATAAAGCCCGCATCCCATGCTTTTTGTCGGTATCTGACAATCGTGGATTTTCCTAAATTCAGCACTTTAGCCAAGTAATCGGCTGGAAGATCTCGGTAGCGACAATTCGTAGTGGTACGCCCTTTTTTTCGTGCCGACTGCCTTGCTATCCGATATTTGTACTGGAGGTAATAGGTCACCACCGCTGCATAGATGAATGGGCGGAAGTTTTTTAAATTTTGAAGTTCACAAACGGCTCCTGTGGCGCATTGAAAATCGAGTTTTTTAGCCAAGACTAAATAACTCACCACGCGAACAGCGCCTCGTTTGGTATTCATGCTCACCCAGCCATTCCTTAAAAGCCAATTCAAATTAGCTTCTATGGTTTTCGGTGATTTCAGATCCAAGCCTGAAAGTATCTTTTCCTTTTGCTCAGTATTCCACGAAACATAGCCCGAGCCATGGCTTTTCAAATACAAGAAAAGTCGAAGGGGATTGACCTTCCGATTGGAAAGGGCAAAGACCAAGAGCTCTATGGGGATGTTCATTTGTTTCATCGAAACAATTATGAATTAGGAATTAATAATTACGAGTTAGAAATTACGAATTACGATGAGTTGCAAGGCTGCTGCGATAAATGGCAACATTGCTAGATGGCTAAAAACTAATAGTTGATTAAGAGTTTAGTGCGGGTTGGTAGTTCTTTTCCAGAGCTTCTTTTATGTCACTGGTTCTGTAGAGGGTTTTACCTCCAAACTGAATAAAGGAGATACTGGCCTCATCACGATACTTTTGAAGTGTCCGTTTACAGATCTTGAGTAAAGTACAAACCTCATCGGTATCCAGATAGATATCGCCTAATGGGTTTCTATCATTTAGGGAAATCTGCTTGAGTTGGTTCTCAACAGATTTCACTTTGTCTGTAAGTCCTAGGAAGACTTTAATTAATTCTTTGTCTTGTTGCATAACTGAAAATTTTAGGTGTTCAGTTGTCGGGTTTCAATTTTCATTTGATTGAAAATATACCCGAACATGATGTAACAAGTTTAGAGATGCTTTGTCGAATTAAAGGGTAAGTGTCATATAAAAAAAATCTGCTTTTACGATCTGATTAACTTAGATATCAACAAACATAGAACTTCTAGTACTTAAATTATTTTCAATAAATGTTTGATTTACACCAACATGCACCCAACTGCTTCGCCGAATGGGTCACTTACCCATAAGACCATCTGACTATCAGTGCATTAAACGCCTACTTAACATACATAATATTGGGAACTTAAAATAAAGTGATGCGATTCAATTTTTATCCTTTACAAAAAAGAGATCTATAGTTTGAATTAATCGCTGAAGAAACGATGTATTATTCACTCTGGAAATTAATTTATGAATTCGACTTTCTGTTTCGGAGATCTTCCCCATATTGAAAAATTGGGATAATTGATTGATAAACTCTTTTCTGGGCATTTCTTTACCGTCTAGCTTTTGAATGCTCCCGGACTGAGAAATAGCAAGAGCCATTTCTAGAAAATCAGTTACACTAGCCTTCCACTTTATATTTGAGTGGGTGTTTTCAGATATCAAGGGTGAGTGTAATAAATCTTTAAGACAATCCAATCGAGCTTCAAAATACAAGTTCAAAGGAGATCCGTAAAAATCCATATTTTTCTTACTGAATTCAGCAGCAATTTCTTTTCTGGACTTCTTCAGATATATAATTCTACCTTGTCTAGTATTAATATTACTCATTTCATCTTTAAAGCGCATGAAAAAAGGATAGAATTCACGAAGCTCATCTTTCCAGGAATCACTATAGAATTTTTCTCTTTTAGACCTATCTGTAAATTTATGTCGGCAACGTTTAATCAGTTTGATTGACTTCAGAATTGTATCCTTCTGATGATTGAAATAATTTATCAAATCAAAAATGTCGGAATTCTTAATCGTGATATATTTGGAATCAGAATCCTCTTTGGATTCTTCAAGGGGAAATGAATTAATAAAATTCGGATTCTCCCCTATCATTTCTTCTAATGCTACAAATATCTGAAGGACATACTCTAAATGAACTTCCCGATCATCAGTAGATTTCAACTTAGACAAAGTCAATCTCAAAGCATTAGAGAAGGCATCATACAAATTATCTAAGCTCTTTTTAAATTCATTTGAATCCGCATAATCATTAAAAAACAGTTTAGATAAACCATTCTTATTTTGAAAAGTAATATTAGCCTTAGACAATTCATTCTCCAAGGCCATTAAGCTTGAATCTTTGATCATATAAATGGTTGTTAGCTAATCAATTTAACAAAAATTTATACATTATCAAAAATACCAGACAGCCTATCAGAGTGTTATCAATCGATTGGCGGAGTCTAAGACTTCATTTTCGAAGCTATCCAGATAGATTTGAGTGGTTCTTTCAGTGGTGTGGCCTAAGCCTTCAGAAATAACTGCAGTAGGTATTCCTGATCGCTTTGCTATAGTTGCCCATGAATGCCTAGCGACATATGGCGTGAGTGTAATGGGTAAATCTAAGATCTTGCCAACCTGTTTCAGTTTTGTACGATTCCGAGTCGCTCTTTTTGCATATAGTTTATGCATTTCAGCATGATTGTGTGTCAATAAAGGAAAGACATATTCGTTATGATTTTTCAAATTAGAGTATTTTAGTATAATCTCTAAAGCAGGTTCCACTAATGCGATCGTGTATTTTTGAGAGGTTTTTTGTCTTGAATAGTTTATACGTTCATTTAGAATATTCTCAACCTTTAAATGAGCTATATCAACGAATGATATACCCATACAATAGAAACTAAACATGAACAGATCTCGAGCTTGTTCATGACCAGGATCCGAACTCAGATCTATATCTCTAATTTGTTTGATCTTATCTTTGGTGAGAGCTCGCTTTTGAGTTTTCTCATATTTGACTTTATAATGTAAGAATGGATAATTCTCTCTTTTTGCGAATCCCTCTTTTATGGCTCTATTGTAAATAGCTCGGATGGTACGCATATAACATGAGATTCCATTCGTTTTCATTCCGCTGGAAATCATGTGGGTTTCAAACTTTTTAATCAGAGCGAAGTCAATTTCTTCAAAGCTGATCGTTTTATTATCCATAAACCGAATAAGTGCCAAGGATGCACTTCGATAGGCACTGGCATTTCCCATCTTATTTATACTCTCAAGCTCTTGTATTAAATTTCCAGAATAAGCATTGAAGTCAAGTCCAATTCTGCCACTATATCGCTTTTCTATATCATCAATTGTATACAAATGATTCGAAGAATCTAAATCATTCACAATCCCCATTAGCTTGAGTTGGCATTTACGAATCTCGAAATTTTTACGTTTGTAGACTTGTGAAAAATTCTTGATTTTTACATTTAAGAGATCTTCCTTTTCATCCCAGTGATCTTTGGGAACTGAAATTTTCATTGAAAAATATTTCAATTTTCTCCTATGAGAAACTCGAATCATTACAGGATAAGTTTCGTCCTTATATTGCCTCGATGTGAAAAGTAATACTTTGATTCTTGCCATATCATTTCGCTTTAAATACACGAAAGTTTAAACATAGTTTAATCTTTTCACTCATAAAGCTACATTATTTTACTTTTATATGCAAGAACAATAAAGCAAGCAAAAGCACGGAACACCCAGTAATAAAGGGGCACAGGATCTATAAAACCCAAAAGAGGATGATAGCTAACTATCATCCTCTTTTGCTCTGCGAGCAGAATAAATTATTAACTACAATTATGCTGTAGCTACCAAAGGTTCCTCAAGCTGCATTAAAGCTTCTTTTGCAGCCATTTGTTGAGCCTCCTTCTTAGATGCACCAATACCTTTCCCCAGCATGCTTTTCTCAACTTCAACTTCTGAAATGAAAACTGGCAGTTTCATCACCTGATCCAAACCATCTTCACGAGTATCAAAAACAACATCTTTCTTATTTTTCTGAGCCCACTCAATGAGTTTACTCTTAAAATTTGTTTCCACATTAACAACTTCTTCAATATTAATGTAGTTACGGAAGATCTTGTCTTCGATAAAAGTTTTAGTTACAGAATATCCCTGATCAAGATAAATAGCTCCAATCAAAGCTTCGAAAGCATCACCATAAATATGTTTATTATTATTCAGGTTAACATTCGACATCACTTGCTTATCCAATCCAATCGCAAGAGCCAGTTTATTTAAAGATTCACGGCTAACAATTTTAGAACGGATTTGAGTGAGAAATCCCTCACTCTTATTGGGAAAGTATTTATAAAGAATATCAGCCGTTATAGATCCTAAAATAGCATCTCCTAAATATTCAAGACGCTCATTATTCATAGGAACTCCATCCTTACAAGGAATGGAAGCTGATTTATGCACAAGCGCTTGCTCGTACAAATCTAATTTATTAGGCGTAAAGCCTAAAAGATCAAAAGACAATCCATAAAACTCCCTCTTAGGTAAGAATCGAAGTTTTATGGATTGAATAATAGATTTAATCACAAATTATTCAGTAAAAGATTTGAAAATTACTGAAGCATTGTGTCCACCAAAACCAAACGTATTGCTTAAAGCTGCTCTGATAGGGCGCTCTTGAGCATTGTGAAGAGTAAGGTTTAATTTAGGATCAATTTCAGGATCTTGTTCTCTGTGATTGATAGTTGGCGGTACAGTAGAATTTTTAATTGCCAAAATACTAGCAATTGCTTCAACTGAACCGGCAGCTCCCAAAAGGTGACCTGTCATTGATTTTGTGGAACTAATGTTCACATTGTATGCATGCTCGCCTAAAACAGCTTTAACTGCTCTCAATTCCGGAATATCTCCTACTGGAGTCGATGTTCCATGAACGTTGATATAGTCTAAATCTTCAGGCTGCATATTAGCGTCGCTAATTGCCATTTTCATAGCATTAATCGCACCACGTCCTTCAGGATGTGTTGCCGTCAAGTGATAAGCATCACCAGACATCCCACCACCAACAATTTCAGCATAAATTTTAGCACCACGGGCTTTAGCGTGTTCATATTCCTCAAGAATAAGAGCGCCTGCGCCTTCTCCCATTACAAAACCATCACGGGTTTTACAAAATGGACGAGATGCTTCTTTGTACTCATCATTGTTAGTTGAAAGGGCCTGCATCGAGTTAAATCCTCCTAATCCCGCTTCATTAATAGAAGCTTCTGAACCACCTGATATAAAAATATCAGCTTTACCCAAACGGATATAGTTCATTGCATCAATCATAGCGTGCGTAGAAGAAGCACATGCAGATACTGTACCGTAGTTCGGTCCCTGGAAACCATATTTCATAGAAATATGACCGGCTGCAATATCAGAAATCATCTTAGGAATAAAGAAAGGAGAGAAACGAGGAGTTCCGTCCCCGTTTGCATATCCTGTTACTTCATCTAAGAAAGTCTTAATTCCGCCAATTCCAGAACCCCAAATTACTCCGGCTCTTGTTAAATCTTCAGCCTCCAAATCGAAACCTGCATCCTCGATTGCTTCATTTGCAGCAATTAAAGCATACTGTGCATAAAGATCGAGTTTACGAACTTCTTTGCGATCGAAATGCGCATTAGGGTCGAAGTTTTTAACCTCGCAAGCGAACTGTGTCTTGAATTTTGAAGCATCGAACTGGCGAATCTTATCAGATCCACTCACTCCGTTCTTCAAACTCTCCCAATACTCGGCAATATTATTACCGATAGGGTTAATGGTTCCAAGACCAGTTACTACTACTCTTTTAAGTTCCATAAAAAGGTTCTGGGTTAATTAATTACTTAGCGTTTTCTTCGATATAAGAAATAGCGGCACCAACAGTCCCGATGTTTTCAGCTTGATCGTCTGGAATAGCGATGTTAAATTCTTTTTCGAATTCCATGATTAACTCAACGGTATCCAATGAATCAGCTCCTAGGTCGTTAGTGAAGCTAGCTTCAATAGCAACTTCTGTTTCATCAACACCCAATTTGTCAACAATGATTGCTTTTACTCTAGATGCAATATCAGACATAACTTTAAATTTTAGATTAATATTTAAATAATTGTTTTTCAACTCTGCAAAGAAATAAATTTAGTGATTAAAATCAAACTTATTTCCACATAGTTGGTCGCAAAGATAATCCTTTTTCTCTCTCAAGTGAAAGAATTTTCTATTAAATTCAACCCACACAACGCTTTCTTCCTGATAATCTGACAAATACAAAACCAAACTAATCATCACAGTTGAAATTTGAGTTTATATTATTAAGGCTTAGATCAAAAACTCCTGAATAATAAAATAAAACAACTTGAAAATAAGATGATAACTCATAAAGTTAAAAATGATAATAATCAGAGGAGTATAAATTCATTTATTAATTAACTTTGCGGAGATTAAATATGAAAAAACAACCATGAAAAGAATTGCCATTTTTGCTTCTGGATCAGGAAGTAACGCTGAGAATATTGCTCATTATTTCAAATCAAATCCTGAGGTTGAAATCTCAATTATTCTTAGCAACAAAAAAGATGCTTTTGTTCTCGAAAGAGCAAACAAGCTCAATATCCCAAGCCAATCTTTCACTCGAAATGATTTTTACGAGTCAAACACTATCGTTGATTTATTAAAAAACAAGAAAATAGATCTAATTGTATTAGCAGGATTCCTATGGCTAGTGCCAGATTCTCTAATAAAAGCCTTTCCTAATGCCATTGTTAATATTCACCCTGCTCTTCTTCCTAACTATGGTGGTAAAGGCATGTATGGCATGAATGTTCACAATGCTGTTATTACCAATAAGGATAAAGAAAGTGGTATAACCATCCATATTGTGAATGAAAAATACGACGATGGAGAAACCATTCTTCAGGCAAAATGCCAAATCGAAGAGAATGATACAGCTGAAGATCTTGCCAATAAAATACATGATCTAGAATATGAGCATTTCCCACGTGCCGTTGAAACTTACTTGAACAAGATTAAAAAATAGACTTATTAAAGAATAGAAAAAATGGGAGATAGCTTAATAAGCTGTCTCCCATTTTTATTTAATGTCTTTTTAGATCTAATTATAAACTCATAATACTTGAATCAAGTGCGACCTCATTTTCAGCAATATTTTCCTCAACACCTAATTCAATCAAAAGCTGATTCTTAATCATATTATAAGCTACAACATTCTGTGCTGAGACAGGTGCTACAGGAGGCGATTTCATTTTAAGAGGATTAATTGCAGTTCCATTCTTATGAACTCTGAAATCTAAATGTGGGCCAGTAGCCAATCCACTTGCTCCAACGTAACCAATTACTTGACCTTGCTTAACCCGCGCACCAACTCCAACATTTTTGCCAAATCGAGAGAAGTGCATATAAGTTGTAGAGTAAATTGAGTTATGCTTTATCGTTAGGTAGCGTCCTCCTCCTTGGCTCTGATTTCCTTTTTTAACCACAATACCATCACCAATAGTCATAACAGGTGTTCCAGTTGGAGCGGCATAATCGATACCATGATGTGGACGATAACGCTTAAGTACAGGATGAAATCTATTATTTGAAAATTTAGAACTAATACGTGAGAAACGCAGAGGTGCTTTCAGAAAGGCTTTCTGTAAACTCTTACCCTCTTCATCGAAATAACCTTTTTTATCTCCATCATCAAATGCAAATGCATAATTGTTTGATTTATGATGAACAAAATTGGCAGCAATTACTTTAATCTGATGGATAGATTTTCCATCAATCATTTCTTCATCGTAGATAACATTGAATTCGTCTCCTTTACCAATACCAAAGAAATCAATCGTCCAAGCATAGATGTCAGACAATTCCATCGAAAGAACTGGATCTGCACCAACCTCAACCATTGCATTCCACAAGGAAGATTCTATTGTACCTTTAACTTGTTTACGAACTGTCGTAATCTCCTTTTGTCCTTTATAAACTTGAATAGTGTCCGTTAAATCAAAAACGATATATTCCTTAGGGGTATTCTCGTAAATAAAGTATTCAGCCGTCCTCAAGCTATCCTTAGTAAAAAGCATGGCATACTTCTTGCCCGATCGAATTTTGCGGACATTGAATACCTTCTTTGCTTTTTGAGCAATCTCATGAATAAGCTTCGAAGATACTCCTTGCTTATCAAGTATAACTGAAAGGGTTTGATTTCGCGTTACCTTATGCTCCTCAAGCTGAAAATTATCTATAGGAAAACCATATTTATAATTGATTTCCTGATTTTGGACAGAATCAATTAATACAGGTTTAGCTTTGTCGGCAGGTGTTAATTCTACATCCTTTCTATTTTTCAGGAAAAATAAGCCTGCAAGAATAAGAACTGGAATGATTAGGTATTGAACTTTAAGGAAACGTTTCATAAAATAATTAAATCTTCAAAATAGAACTTCGGTCGGATATCTTCACAAATCGGCTTCTTTCATCTTCACAAGTTTGTCATCTGGCCAACTTAGTCGCCGAAGTTAAGATATAAAAGATGTGGATACAAATTGCCGGGTATTAGAATAAGCTAATCCCGGCAATTTTAACATTATTAAACCTATCCAATCTGTTCTCTATAAACAGCTGATACTATTTTATTTTATCGAAACCTTGTCCATAAACTCCCATGACCGATCCCATTGATATAAACGCATCTGGATCTAGAACTTTAACCATTTTTAAAATGGCTTGTGAGTCTTTCTTCTTGGCTAAAAGCATTAAAACTTTTACATCTTCCTGAGAGTATCCTCCTTTTGCTTGCAGTTCGGTTAAACCTTGATCGAGATTTGTAATGAGTTCTATTCTAATTTCATCAAACTTTTTAGTAAAGATGAAAATTTGAACCGATTGCTTACTCCCTTCAATCACCATATCCACACAATAAGCACTCACTCCCATAGCTACAAAACCATATACAACTTGCTCAATAGAGTTCGAAAGAAAGTACGACGATGAAATGATTATTAAATCTAAAGTCAATAAAAGCTGGCCAGGACTATAATTTCGGTACTTATTAATCATCATAGCAATAATATCGGTACCACCAGTACTTCCACCTTGAGAAAGAATAATACCTGCACTAGCTCCAGCCATAATACCACCAATTATAGCACACATAAATCTATCACTGACCAAAGGTTCTGTGAAAATAGATTGCAAGAGCCATAAAAAGAAAGACAAAACAAAAGTTGCGAAAATGGTTTTGATACCAAATCCGAAACCTAACACTCTCATAGCTAGAACAAGCAGCAATCCATTAATAATAAGAACAGAATAACCTACTTTAAAACCTGTCGCGAAATAGATAATGGTTGCAATACCACTCACTCCACCACCAACGATCTCAGATGGAATTAAGAAACCTGTCCAGCCTACTGAACCGATAAAAAGTCCTAGTGCAATAATAAAATAGGACTTAAATTGCTTGGTGAAATTTACAACACTTGTCATTATCTAATTTTAAGATGATTTTCCCACATGGGATTTTTATTTTCGGGCACAAAGCTAGTAAGATTTTCCTTAAGCACGAATTTCATCAAAACCAAAACCATAAACTCCCATGACAGATCCCATGGAAACAAAGGCATTAGGATCGTGCTGTTTTACCAATTTGAAAACCTGTGGTGTTTCATGTTTACGCACAACAACCATCAGCATCTTTTTATTCTCTTTTGAGTACCATCCCATAGCATCGATAACAGAAATTCCTCTATTAATATTTAATCCAATCTCATCGGCTAACTTCTCATGATCCTTAGTAATAATAAACATTTGAGCCGATTGTTTACTTCCACTTATGACCATATCTATAGCATAAGAAGCAACCCCCATCGACACATAACCATAAACAATGGTTGGCACATCACCAAAAACAATATACGAAGATGCAATAATAAAGACATCAAAATATAGGATTACACGTCCAGGACTGATATTCTTATATTTATTAATAATCATGGCTATAATATCAGTACCACCACTACTTCCTCCCTGAGAAATAGTAATTCCAACACCTGCCCCTCCTAATATACCACCAATAATTGCAGCCATAAATTTATCATCAACTAAAGGCGCTGTGAAAAATTTTTGTTGAACACTAAGAAAAACTGAGCCCAATATAATAGCATAAATAGTCTTAGCTCCGAATTTTGGACCTAAAATTTTTAAAGCTATAATAATGAGAAAACAATTAATAATGAAGTAAGACACACCTACCGGGATGGTCTCTTTGGATCCATAAAAAATTAAAGTTCCAATACCACTAACGCCACCTCCTATGATTTCTGATGGAATTAAAAAGGCGGTCCAGCCAAAACTATAAATTGCCAATCCCAATGCAATGATTAAATAGGATTTTAACTCTGAGGTGTTAAATTTCATTTTATGAATTATTACTTTTTAAGATTAATTTATCAATTGTTATAAAAAAAGAAAAGCTTTAGTTTCATTGAGTAGTCAATGAAACTAAAGCTTTTCAAATATGAATTTAGCTTTCTTTTAGACTACTATATTTACAATTTTTTTAGGGACAATAATCACCTTTTTAGGTGTTTTACCATCTATCCATTTCTGGGCCTGTTCATTATTCATTACAGCCTCTTCAATTTCATCTTTAGTCAGGCTTAATGAAAGTTCAAGTATAAATCTCATTTTCCCATTAAATGACACCGGATATGAATAAACATCTTCTACTAAATAAGCTTCATTTAAGACAGGGAATTCAGCATCAGTAATACTATTAGTATGACCACAAAGCTTCCAAAGCTCCTCTGTAATATGAGGTGCAAAAGGTGCTAAAAGAGCAAGTAACTCTTCCAAAATAGCTTTCTTATTGCACTTAATCGTATTCAACTCATTTACACAAATCATAAATGCTGAAACAGAGGTGTTGAATGAAAATCGCTCAATATCCTCCTGAATTTTCTTAATTGATTTATGAAGAATTTTATATTCATCTTTTGTAGGCTCATCTGTTGAAATCACAAATTCATTCTGTTCATTATGGAATAAACGCCACAATTTCTTCAGGAATTTATGTACCCCATCAATGCCATTAGTATCCCATGGTTTTGATGCTTCCAATGGTCCTAAAAACATTTCATACAAACGAAGCGTATCAGCCCCATATTCATCAACAATCACATCTGGGTTAACGACATTAAACATCGACTTCGACATTTTCTCGACCGCCCAACCACAAATGTATTTACCTTCTTCTAATACAAATTCAGCATCTGCATACTCAGGCATCCATTTCTTGAAAGCTTCAGTATCTAAAACATCGTTTTTAACAATGTTTACATCAACATGAATTTGGGTTGTATCATACTCTTCTCTCAAACCATATGACACATATTTATTGGTATTCTTAATACGATAAACAAAGTTAGAACGACCTTGAATCATACCTTGATTTATCAATTTTTTGAAAGGTTCATCTTTACAAACTTTACCTATATCGTAAAGAAATTTATTCCAAAAACGTGAATAAATTAAGTGACCTGTTGCATGCTCGGTACCACCAATATACAAGTCAACATCCTGCCAATACTCATTAACATCCGCAGAAACCAACGCATCATTATTACGAGGGTCCATATAACGTAAATAGTAGGCAGATGAACCTGCAAAACCTGGCATGGTATTCAACTCAATAGGATGACCATCTTCGGTTGTCCAATTGGTTGCACGTCCCAATGGTGGTTCACCCGTTTCAGTAGGTAAATATTTATCAACCTCTGGTAATTCAAGAGGTAACTTATCAAGATCCATCATCTGTGGCATCCCATCCTTAAAGTAAACTGGGAAGGGTTCTCCCCAATAACGTTGACGAGAGAAAATCGCATCACGTAAACGAAAGTTAATTTTACGCTTACCTAATCCTCTTTCTTCAATTTCAGTATTTGCTTTTACAATGGCATCCTTAACGTCCAATCCGTTCATAAAGTCAGAATTGATCATTTCCCCTGACTTAGCATCATATGAACCTTCGCTTAAATCACCGCCTGATACAACAGGAACAATTGGCAAATCGAAATGCTTAGCGAAAGCATAATCACGACTATCATGAGCAGGAACAGCCATAATAGCTCCTGTTCCATATCCAGCCAAAACGTAATCACTCACCCAAACAGGAATAGCTTCTCCTGAAAATGGGTGTATCGCATATGAGCCTGTGAATTCACCGCTAACCGTTTTAACGTCGGCCATACGTTCTCTTTCAGTACGCTTTTTAGTCGCTGCAATATAAGCTGCAATTTTTTCTTTACATTCTGGAGTAGTTAATTGATCTACCAGCTCACTTTCTGGTGCCAAAACCATAAAGCTCACACCAAAAATAGTATCAGGTCTAGTTGTGAAAATAGTCATCTTCACATCAGAGTCCTTCACCATAAAATCCATCTCAGCTCCTTCGGAACGACCAATCCAGTTACGTTGAATTTCTTTTAATGAGTCTGTCCATTCAAGCTTCTCCATATCTTCAAGTAAACGCTTTGCGTAAGCAGAAACTCTTAAAGACCATTGACGCATTTTTTTCTGCTCAACTGGATGTCCTCCTCTAACAGATAAACCTTCTTTAATTTCATCATTGGCAAGAACTGTACCCAACTGAGGACACCAGTTCACCATTGTATTGGCCAAATATGCTAAACGATAATTCAAAAGAATTCCATCTTGTTCTTTTTCGGATAGAGCATTCCATTCTTCAGCAGTAAAGATATCTTCCTGAGAGGTTGAAGCATCAACCTCTGCATTTCCTTTAGTTTGAAATTCTAGAACCAAATCAGAAATTGCCTCAGCTTTTTGAGTCTTATTATTGAAATAATGTTTAAACATTTCAACAAAAGCCCATTGAGTCCACTTATAATACTCAGGATCAGAAGTGCGAATCTCTCTATCCCAATCGTATGAAAAGCCGATTTTATCTAATTGCTGACGGTATCTCTTAATATTAACATCCGTTGTTATTGCTGGATGCTGACCGGTCTGAATCGCATACTGCTCAGCAGGCAAACCATAAGCATCGTAGCCCATAGGATGCAATACATTAAATCCCTTTAAACGCTTATAGCGAGAATATATATCAGAAGCAATATAGCCAAGTGGGTGTCCTACGTGTAAACCAGCCCCTGATGGGTACGGAAACATGTCGAGAACATAAAATTTTGGTTTGCTTGTATCAACATCAACTTTATAAGTCTTGTTATCTACCCAAAACTTTTGCCACTTTTTTTCTATTTCTTTAAAATTGTATTCCATGTTCAATAGCTAATTAGATATGAATTCCGATTACATACGGGTTGAGTTAATCTAGAGACCTAGATAAATCTCACACTTTCAATCTGATTGATAATTAAATGATATAGATTTCGAATTTCACTATTATTAATAATTGCAAATTAAAATAACAAAACTGGAGCCTTCATTAAGGCGCAAAAGTAGCAAAAGTTTGAAATAAATGTGAACTTTATTTTAGTAAAGAGAAATTATTAAATTTTGTCTATTAGGACTTTAGCAAATTGCAAGAAAATTTCGAGGGGTGATCACAGAAGCAAGAAGCCAATTTCCATAAATAAATGAATTAATTTTCTAAATTTGTCTTTAAATTGGCTCCATAGTTCAGCTGAATAGAACGTCAGATTCCGGTTCTGGAGGTCATGGGTTTGAATCCCATTGGGGTCACAATAAAGCTCGAAGTGTTAACTTCGAGCTTTTTTCATTTCAATCGTGCATCAAAAATTACAGCACAAAAAAAAAGGAGTCCATCAGGACTCCTTTTAATTATATATCGAATAATAAATTATTCAGCAGTTTGTCTAGTTGAATAGTTCAATTTAAGAGAACTCGCTTTTCTAAGCTCCTGCTTAATATCAGTGATAATACCCATTTTAGTGTATTGATCAACTTTCAATGAAGTAGTCAACTTATTACGTAATTCTTCTTTTCTTGACTCACGCTCTGTACTAATAAAAGCCTGAATATCATCAACTGTTGCAAATTGGTCGTTCAACTGGATACGAGGCTCAGATCCGTAAGTCTTCGCAAATTTTCTCATAGGCACACCTACATAGATGTTACTAACAAGATCCTTCTTTTCCAATTTAGTTATCTCTTTCGCTTCTGGTACCATAATATCCACATTCAAATCTACTTCTCTCATGGTTGTTGCAACCATAAAGAAAAATAACAACATGAATACAATATCAGGAAGAGAAGCTGTTGATATGGCCGGTAATTCTTTTTTACCGTCTTTTCTAAACTTTGACATTATTTACCTCCTGTATTTCTTGGTTCTGCTTCAGAAATCTGTACTGGGATATATTTTCTAACCGCTTCTTGCTGATCTGCATCAAGCTGGTCATATTTCTTACCCCATTTTTGCATTGACTTCTCATCTTTTAACTCACGAGAAGCGGCTGCAAGTTCATCCTGAACGCGAATGTAAGTTGCGTATTGTGTTCCACGGTCATTCTGTAACGAGATCAATCCCTTAGAAACCATAACGTCACCAAAATAGGGTACGTTTTTCAAGGCTTTTTCTGGAAGTGTCTCAAGATTTGAAGGATTCATGAAGAACTCCTTAGTTTTTTCGCGTAAATCCGAAATCCTAAGAATTTCTCCGTTCACCAACAATTCGTTGTTACGATTCACCAAAATGGAAAAAACGTTACGTTTTTTAACCTTAACATCAACATCCTGTTGTTCCTTATCTGGAATCGGTGGCAACTTTTTGTAGATACCTGTATCTACATCCATTGTAGTTGTCACCAAGAAGAAAATAAGCAACAAGAAAGCGATATCGGCCATCGAACTCGAATTTATCTCTGGTGTTTTTCTTGCCATAATATTATTTATTAAGGTTTACGATTTGAATTTAATCAAATCATTGTCTTAGCGAAATTTTCTCAAAGTTTCTGTCACTACGATAGAAACGATAGCACCAACACCTAAAATATACATCGTATAAAGAATAGTATCAGCAAACTTTAATGCTCCAACATTATTGTCTTCTCCTGTGTAACCAGGAAGATTTAATAATGTACCGTCAGATAAAGAATATGCTACCAAGATAATTAATCCAAGACCAGCAAGTCCAGCTAATCCTAAAATTGCTCCTTTAGGATCAGATACGATCTGAAGTACAGGAAACAAGATTGATAAGCCAACAGTGATAATGAATAAAGCCTTTGCCCATTGAATCAACGAATCAGTATAAACTGGTGTTGTATAGGCTGCATTTGGCACTTCTCCACCAAAGTAAAACATGGCTACAAAAATAACTGTAAGACCAAGCATTACATAGGTAAGAATATTTAAATATTTACTCAATGTATTTGACATAGTCGGAAATTATTTTTTCAAGTTGTATTTTACTAAGATATCAAGAAGAGAAATAGATGCATCTTCCATGTTGTTAACAATACTATCAATTTTAGCAGTACAGTAGTTGTAGAATACCTGAAGGATCATAGCTACGATCAAACCAGATACAGTTGTAATCAAAGCAACTTTAATACCACCAGCTACAGCAGCAGGAGAAATAGTACCCATTGACTGAATAGAGTCAAATGCACCAATCATACCGATTACAGTACCCATGAAACCCAACATAGGAGCAAGACCAATCATCAAAGAAATCCAAGAAAGACCTTTCTCTAAAAGACCCATTTGAACTGAACCGTAAGCGATTACTGATTTCTCAACAACGTCTACACCTTCTTCGATACGATCAAGACCTTGATAGAAGATACTAGCGATAGGACCGCGAGTGTTTCTACAAACTTCTTTAGCAGCATCAACACCACCATTGTTCAACGCTTCCTCTAGGCTAGCGATCAACTTCTTAGTGTTTGTAGTTGACATGTTTAAGTAAATGATTCTTTCAATACAAAGAGCCAAACCTAAAATAAGAGTCAACAATACAAAACTCATAAACATCGCACCACCTTGGATGAATTGTTTTTTTACTACAGCGTGGAATGAAGTACTTTCTACTTCTTCCTCCATAACTGGAGCTACTTCTTCTACAGCAGTTTCTTGAGCTGCAACTTCCTCAGTTGTTTCATCCTGAGTATCTACGGTAGCTTCGGTAGTTTCAGCTGTCTCATCTTGAGCAACTGCATTAAATGATGCTCCAAAATTCAGCATCCCGATAACTGCTATAAATGCAAATAACTTTTTCATAGTCTGTTTTTCAAATTTTAATTAACGAAATTATTTTTTACAAAATTAAACGGTTACAATCAAAAAATTGATTAACAATAATCAATTAAATTTTCTTTTTAAAGAACAAGCTTAAACCTCTTATATTACCTATATCTCACTCCTTTTCTTATGTAATACAAGATGATTTTAACAGTGCACCAAATTACAAAAAAAAAGTGAAAAACAAATTTTCTATTGGCATAATTCACCTTTAATAGACTTATTTAAAAAGAATTTTATCTTATCTGAATCAAGCTGCTGTCCAAGCAAAAACATTAGCTTGGTGATAGCTGCTTCAGTTGTGATGTCATGACCACTCACAACCCCTATCTTTAATAACTCAACACTTGTTTCGTACAAGCCCATATCCACACTACCTGCTGGGCACTGAGTCACATTATATACAATAATACCTTTATCGATTGCATCCTTAAGGGAAGCTACAAACCATTCATCTGTTGGTGCATTTCCTGCCCCATAGGTTTCAATCACAACGGCTCGTAAACCCTCGATATTCAAAATAGCATCTACCGTTTTTTTATTAATGCCTGGGAATATTTTAAGAATAGCAATATTGGTATCTAAATCCGTCGCAATTGCAAACTCATTCTCTGTCGAAACTTTTTGAATAACGGCATGGTTGTAATGAATATTAATACCCACTTTTGCCAAATCCGGATAGTTGTATGAATAAAAAGCATTGAAATATTCCGCATTATGCTTTGTCGTGCGATTCCCCCTAAATAATTTATTCTCGAAAAGCACACAAACTTCTGGAACAATCGCTTTACCATCTTTATAATCGGCGGCAATTTCAATGGCAGTAATCAGGTTTTCCTTACCATCAGTACGTAACATCCCAATTGGCAACTGCGAACCCGTCAACACAACTGGTTTTTCAAGGTTATCAAGCATGAAACTTAAAGCTGATGCAGAATATGACATCGTATCGGTACCATGAAGAACAACAAAACCATCAAATTTCTCATAGTTTTCTTTAATCATATTCGCAATCTTAACCCAAACTTCTGGATTCAGATTAGAAGAATCGATAAGTGGTTCAAAAGCTACTGAAGTTAAATCGAAACCAAATCCATTGAGTTCTGGCACCTGCTTTAGAATATGATCAAAATCGAATGGTTTTAAAGAACCATTTTTTGGATCTTTTACCATCCCAATAGTTCCTCCAGTATAAATTATCAAAATTGAAGTCTTCATTTACTTATAAATTTCATGTTTTAACATTCCGATTAAAATCGGGAAATAATCACTTTAGCAAAACTACTCTTTGACCTTGTCTATTCAAGACAGAAGATTTTCGCAAATCTAACATCCCTGTCTAAAACTTGTTTAAATTTTAAATAGATTTTGAGCATTTCGACTTGTTATCTTAGTCACCTCATCAAGACTCAAATTGTGAATCTCAGCTAATTTTTCAGCAATAAAAGCAACATAAGCCGACTCATTCCTTTTCCCACGTTTGGGAGTTGGTGCCAAATAAGGGGAATCAGTTTCTAAAATTAAATATTTTGTATCGATTTCTTTAACGACTCGATCTAATCCAGAATTTTTAAAAGTAAGGATTCCATTTAAACCTAATAAAAACCCCATAGAAATTGCTTTATTGGCCTGCTCTAAATTTCCAGTAAAAGAATGAAACACACCAGTAAGATTTTTAGATTTGAAAGGTTCCAAAACTTCAAAGATTTCTGAAAAAGATTCACGCGCATGAATAACAACTGGCAATTCTCTTTCAACAGCCCAATTCAATTGTTTTTCGAAAACCAATTGCTGTTCCTTCAAAAAGGTTTTATCCCAATACAAATCGATTCCAATCTCACCAATTGCAATAAAACTTTCCTTTTTCAACCATTTCTCACAGATAGCCAATTCTTCCTCATAATTCTCTTTCACAGAAGTTGGGTGCAAGCCCATCATTGGCAAACAATAATCTGGGTAGTTTTTCACCAATTTAAACATGGGTTCGATTGACTCGGAATCAATATTTGGCAAAAAAATTTGGCCCACATTAGCATCTTTTGCTCGTTGAATTGCTTCAGCGATATCCTCGTCAAAAGCTTCAGAATAAATATGAGAGTGGGTATCGATTAACTTCATAAAAAATTGTATTGACTATGAAATTGGCTTTCAAAATTAATTTTCACACTTATAAAAAAAGCCGGCTAAAGCCGGCTCTTTTTTATATTTGAATCGCTAGGAGATTATACACATCCTTGAGCCACCATCGCTTCAGCAACTTTTACGAAGCCTCCAATGTTTGCACCATTTACGTAATTAATCTTACCTTCTTTTGTACCGAAACGTACACAAGTATCGTGAATATCTTTCATGATACGAGATAATTTAGCGTCAACTTCTTCAGCTGTCCAGTTGAAACGAAGCGAGTTTTGTGACATTTCAAGACCTGAAACAGCAACACCACCAGCATTAGCTGCTTTACCAGGAGCAAATGAACTGTTCTCACATAAGTAAAGCATAGCTTCTGCAGTACAACCCATGTTAGAAGTCTCAACAACATACTTACATCCGTTTGCAACAAGAAGTTTAGCATCTTCTTCGTTCAATTCGTTCTGAATTGCACAAGGGAAAGCCATATCAACTTTTACACCCCAAGGCTTTTGTCCAGCGAAGAACTCAGCACCAAATTTCTCAGCGTAAGGAGCTACAACATCATTGTTAGAAGCACGAAGATCCAATAAGTAATCAATCTTCTCTGCATCTAAACCTTCTTTATCGTAAATGTATCCATCAGGACCAGAAACAGTAACAACTTTAGCACCAAGCTCAACTAATTTAAGAGCAGCACCCCAAGTTACATTACCGAAACCTGAAAGAGCAACAATTTTGCCTTCTAATGTCTCATTGTTTTCAGCAACCATATGCTGAGCAAAGTAAACAGAACCAAAACCAGTCGCTTCAGGACGGATTAAAGAGCCACCAAACTCAAGTGGCTTACCAGTTAATACACCAGTAAATTCGTTACGAATTCTCTTATATTGTCCGAAAAGGTATCCGATCTCGCGACCACCTACTCCGATATCACCTGCAGGAACGTCAGTGTTAGGACCAATATGCTTACACAACTCAGTCATGAAACTTTGGCAAAAACGCATAATTTCGTTATCTGATCTTCCTTTTGGGTTGAAGTCAGAACCACCTTTACCACCACCCATAGGTAGAGTAGTCAAAGAGTTCTTGAAAGTTTGTTCGAAACCTAAGAATTTAAGAGCACTTAGAGTTACAGAAGGGTGAAAACGTAAACCACCTTTGTAAGGTCCAATTGCAGAGTTAAACTCAACACGGTATCCACGGTTAATCTCTACTTCGCCATTATCGTTGAACCAAGGCACTCGGAACATGATAGTACGTTCTGGCTCACACATTTTCTCAAGAATTTTAGCATTCTTGTATTTAGGGTTAGAATCGTAAGTTTCCCATACAGATTCTACTACTTCTTGTGCAGCCTGGTGAAATTCTGCTTCACCTGGAGTTCTACCCTTAAGGGCTTCCATGAATTCATTAATCTTCGCTTCCATGTCCAAAATATGTTATGAAATTAAAATAAGATTGTTGTGATACAATTGTTAATATTTTGGTTCAAATGTATATAAATTTTAAGAACCTCAATTTTTTTTAGTAAAAAAATTCAAACGTTTTAAAAAACACTTAACCTTTAATTGCCAGACAATTACATATTTGAAAATCCTGCTCTACAACATCAGCTAAAAAAAAGTAGATTTTTCAGGAAGTCAAAGAGTAGATTTTACCTGGAAGTGCTCTAATAAGTCCTTCAAATTCCATTTTTAGCAACAAACTTGAAACCCTACTCATGGGCAAATTCAAATTGATGGAAAGCATATCAATTCCTAATTTGCCTTCATTATTTAATAGGTCCACAATTAGTTCTTCCTCTGATGAGAGTTCAACAAACATTCTTGATTGAACCGCATCCTTCTTTCCCAAATCATTCTCCCAGCCCAGAATATATTCAATATCAGAAATCGATTCTATTAAATGTGCCTGATTGGTTTTAATTAAATGATTACATCCTTTAGAGTAGATATCACCTGACCTACCAGGAAATGCAAATACATCTCTATGATATGAATTCGCAATTTCAGCAGTTGTCAATGAGCCCCCCTTTCTAGCAGATTCAATCACCAAAGTAGCATCAGACATGCCGGCAATAATTCTATTGCGACGAACAAAGTGTCTAGGATCAATAACACTTTTCGAAGTAAACTCTGTAATAATCGCTCCACTTTGTATAATCTCTTCTGCATATTTACGATGCTGAGCTGGATACATCAGATGAAAACCATGTCCCACAACTGCTACTGTAGGTAAATTATATTTCATTGCTGCCTTATGAGCACAAATGTCAATACCATAAGCTAAACCACTCACGATGATAGTTTTCTCAGCATGTGAAGCAAGTGCCTTAATAAGCTTATTACAATTCCCCCGCCCATATTCTGTGGCATTACGAGTTCCAACTACACTTAAAATGCGAGAAGCATTAAAATCAATCTCACCTTTATAATATAAGGTACTTGGAGAATCAGCGCAGTTCAATAACCGCTGTGGGTAATTTTCATCGAGATAAAAAGCGACTTTAATAGCATTTTCATCAATAAATTTAAGTTCTGCTTCAGCATCTCGTAGAGCAGAATTCCGATCAAGCTTCTGTATTATATTTTTTCCAATACCTGGAACTTTCAGTAGGTTTTGTTTCTTCTCCTTAAAAAATGCCTCAGCACCACCCGAATAAGCAATCACTTTCCGTGCATTAATACTGCCCAGGCCAGTTAAAAAACTAAAGGCGACTTTATAAAGTGTTTCCATGGTTTGGATTTAGATCATCCAAATTAGGAAATTGCATTGTCAAATCAAAAAAAGAGTAGTTCTTACATATCAAATGCAAAACCTATTGTCACAAAACCAGCATTACCATAACCCAATTCTGTAAAAATGTCGATATTCTCACTTATATTGTATCGACCTCCAATCAGAATTCCTAAATCGAATAAAAAGTTATTCTCTTTATTATTAATCCCTTTTTCAGCTATAATATGCTCCAAAGAGAAACCTGTTTTTAATGAGGCATATAAGTCTACTCCAAACTCAGGAGATAGATGTATCGCATCCAAGAGGTCATTCAAATCATAAGAGACCACTCCTCCAAAACGATAATAGTTATGAGTAATCTCAGTAAAGTCATTAAACAATGATTCATTCTTCTGTCCAGCAAAACCAATATAAGCACCTAAACGGAACCCATCACGCCAAGGCTTATCAGCCTGAATCAAAAATGATGGGTATTGTATTTCATTTCCATTTTTAAAATTGTGATCAAACTTCCCGTATTTAGCAAATGGCAATCCTACCTGAATTCTTAAACCCTCCTCTACTTTCTGTGAAAATAAAGACAAAGATAAAAAAGACAGAACGGCTAAAACGACATATTTCTTCATGTGAATATTATAATAGGTGATTATTTTTTTGAATACTTTGAAAGAGATCCTAATAACTCAGCTCTTTGTTCCTTTGATAAGGCTGATAAGCTAATCCCTTGATATTTGGCCAAACCTTTAGCACTCATCTGAAAAAGATATAAATCCTCTCTTAATCCCAGATTACGCTTTTCTAACTCAAAATGCGAAAATGTTTGTTTACTTATCTCAATCGATTTAAACTTATCGTGGAATGGATGTAAAGGGTAATAACGCATAATCAACTTATCATCAGTCTCCTTATAAATAATAAAATTATACTCACGTGCTAAATTAAGCACTATAAGCAACACATAAATTACAAACACCCCTGCAATAATAAAATTCATATGTACAGGATCTTGATATACCGTAAGAACCGTTAAACTCAGATATACAAAAGTTACAATATAATAAAATAGCTTAATATGTGCCGCTCGGTTCTGATTGCTTAGTGTCATATGAGTATCAATATAAAATTTTGGTATATGATCGATTAATCTAAATAGCCTTAGTCCTTATTTTTGAAATCAGCAAGTTTGACATCACTCGCTAAAATACTATATTTGACCAAAGTTAGAAACTATAAATAAGTTAGCAAATGAGTCCTCAATCTTACGATTTAATTTTTACTGAAAGCATTGAAAAAGAGCTTGGCAAAATTTTGGAAACTTATTCCAAGTCAAAAATTTTTATCCTTATGGATTCAGGTGCGCAAGAGCATTGTTGGCATCTTCTATCAGAAAACAAAAAATTACAAAGTTTCCCTAAGCTTATAATTGAGTGTGGGGAGCAAAATAAATCATTAGAGTCAGTTGTTAAAGCCTGGGAATTTCTAGGTGAAAATGGAGCTAATCGACACAGTCTGGTCATCAATATTGGTGGTGGCATGATGTCTGATTTAGGTGGTTTTGTTGCATCTACATTTAAGCGTGGCTGTCATTTTATTAATATACCAACAACCTTACTCTCACAAATTGATGCTTCTGTTGGCGGAAAAACAGGATTCAATTTTAATGGGCTTAAAAACGAAATTGGTGTTATCAATCAACCGGACATGGTTGTTATTAGCCCTGAATTCCTAAAAACATTACCAATGAAGGAATTCAAATCTGGCTTTGCTGAAATGTTGAAACATGCAATCATTTATAGTCAGAACTATTTAGATGAGCTTATTTCCTTTAATTTCGATGATATAAACTATTCCAGATTACTAAATCTGATTAGAAAATCGGTAGCAGTAAAACAAGAGTTTGTGATGAAAGATCCGATGGAGAGAGATGTGAGAAAAGTTCTAAACTTTGGTCACACTATAGGTCATGCTTTCGAAAGCTATGCCCATCGTCATAAGCTTGATTTATACCATGGTGAGGCTGTAGCGCTTGGTATGATAGGGGAACTTTACTTATCGGTAAAGAAAAAAGCATTCCCTCAAGATAAATTTGAAGAGATAGTGAAATATATAACAGATATTTACTCAGACTTTTCTATTTTTGCGAAGGATTACCCCGAATTATATCAATTGATGTTACACGATAAGAAAAATAGTGACGAAGGAGTCAATTTTACTCTTCTTCCAAATGTTGGTGCTTATACAATAAATAACATCTGCACAGAAGAAGAAATATTTGAAGCTCTCAATCAGTATGGAAAAAGAAATTAAGATGGACGTTAAACTTCAAGAAGCAAAAAACTCAATTAGAGATATCGTTGATTTTCCTAAAGAAGGTATTGTATTTAAAGATATCACTACCATGTTGAAGGATCAAAAACACCTAAACACTTTGGTTGAATCTCTTTATGAGCAATATAAGAACAGAGGTATTACAAAAGTTGTAGGACTCGAAAGCCGCGGTTTTATTCTAGGTACTGTTTTAGCCTATAAATTAGGAGCTGGATTTGTACCTGTACGTAAACCAGGAAAATTACCTGCACCTACTTATTCCGAAAAATATTCTCTTGAGTATGGAGAAGATGAAATGTTCATTCACCAAGATGCTTTGAATTCTGAGGATGTCATTTTAGTACACGATGATTTATTAGCAACTGGAGGAACAGCCAAAGCATCGATAAATCTAATCAGCAAATTCAATGTTAAGGATGTTTATATTAACTTCCTTGTTGAGTTAGACTTCTTAAACGGACGTGAAAAATTAGATACTCATTATCAAGTTGATTCTCTTTTCCATTTCTAAACAATAGAAATTAAGGAATTACACCATACAGCCGTTGGGAAATTCAATTTTCTAACGGCTGATTTTTTGTACAGTTATTTTTAAGGATAAAGGTTAAAGGGATAAGGATAAAAGTTATTTCCACTTTTGTACTTTCCCACACGTTTACTCTTTACTCATTCACTTTTTAACTCTTTCACTCATAACCAGAAGCCATGCATTACACTATATCAAAACCAGAAAAAAACATTGAAGGGAAAATTACTGTTCCCTCATCGAAAAGCATTTCGAATCGTGTACAAATCATTAATGCTTTAAGTTATAGTTTTGAACCCATTAAGAATCTATCTACTTGTGATGATTCTAAGGTTATGCAAGAGGTTTTATTTTCTAACACTAATGTTTTTGATATTGGCCATGCAGGTACAAGTATGCGATTTTTAACAGCTTACTTATCAAAAATATTAGGTGAATGGACCCTTACTGGTTCTGATCGAATGAAAGAGAGACCTATATCTGTATTAGTAGATGCACTGAATTCATTGGGAGCCCAAATCACCTATCTGGAAAAAGAAGGCTATCCTCCTTTAAAAATAATGGGATCGAATATCACGGGTAAAGACGTTGAATTAGCTGGTAACACCAGCTCTCAATACATCTCAGCCATCCTACTTATTGCTCCTACTCTTGAAAATGGTCTTCGCATCAAACTACAGGGAAAAATTGTATCTCGTTCATATATCGAGATGACTCTGGCTATCATGGAAGAGTTTGGAATCCAGTCGGAGTTTAAAAACAATGAG
The DNA here is from genome assembly GCF_003863355.1 of Ancylomarina euxina. GTDB lineage: Bacteria > Bacteroidota > Bacteroidia > Bacteroidales > Marinifilaceae > Ancylomarina > Ancylomarina euxinus. The sequence goes on from NZ_QQWG01000008.1 coordinate 138,633, forward strand.
ATTTACATCGCGAATCAAACCTATAAGGTTATGCCTTACACTGTAGAAGGTGATTGGTCGGGAGCCTCTTATTGGTATGCCTTTATGGCCCTGGCTCCCAAAGGGAAACTCTTTCTGGATGGGCTCAGAAAAAACAGTTTTCAGGGAGATTCAGGTTTAATTAATGTGTTTGAGAAACTTGGTGTTAAAACCAATTTCACTAAAAAAGGGATGTATATCGAACAAACTAATGAGGTTTGTAAAAAACTGGTTTTCGATTTTATCGAAATGCCAGACTTGGCACAAACATTTGCAGTGGTTTCTGCCTTAAAGAATATCCCTTTCCATTTTAAAGGCCTTGAAACGCTTAAAATAAAGGAAACCAATCGTATTGCAGCGCTTATCGATGAATTGGCGAAATTGGGCTATGTTCTTTATGAACCTCAGGAAGGAGAGTTAGCTTGGGATGGCGAAATGAAAGCTGAAAACGAAGAGATTATCATTAAAACCTATCACGATCACAGAATGGCCATGGCTTTTGCTCCAATTGCAATGGTTCGTCCAGAAATTAAAATTGATGATCCAATGGTTGTCAACAAATCTTACCCAAACTTCTGGGAACAACTTAAAGAAACTGGATTCCAGATTAATCAAGGGTAATGATTTGGAGATGTGGTGATATGTTGATTTGAAAATAAACCACGAATTCACGAATGAATTTCTAAAAAATAGCATTCGCGAATTCGTGTGATTTTAATGAATTCCAAGACTCAACTAAAGGTTTTCCAAATTCCCCTGATGGTTTTCAGAATTCCTCTGAGCTATTCCCGGATTCCCATGGTCATTTTCCACATTATCCTCTGCAATATCTATCAAGTGTTTTACTCTTATCGAGAATCAGTGGCTCATATTAAACCATTAACAAAATCCCAGCATTGCATTCAATGGAATATCAATCATAAATAAAGCCTATCAATACTGATCATGATCATGATGAGTAAAAAATACAAGTTCAGTTGAAGGAATAATTTTTGAACAGAAAGTCTATCGTAGTTTTTCAGAATAGGAAAACTGTAAACAATAATCCACAAAGACAGGATCAATAAGCCCCATATGGCAAACTGAGAGCTGATCACATCGTACATCGGTAATAGAAGAGCAACCATAATGGTTGCCAGCATCCAAATAAGTGTGATGAAATGGATCTGCTTTACTGAAAAGACATCCGTCAGCACTTTAAAACCGCCCCGTTTATAATCTTCACCATAAAGCAATAACAATAGCCAGAAATGAGGAATTTGGCCTATAAAGAAGAAGAATGCCAAGGCCAGTATTGGAGGTGCCAGAATATCACCCCCAGCAGCCACATAGCCAATTAATGGGGGAAAAGCGCCACTCAAAGCTCCGGGAACAACAGCAAAGGCAGAAATTTGTTTTAAGGGTGTGTAAAGTAGATTATACCACAGAATAGAAAAAAGAGCAATATAAAAACTCAACATCGTTCCACCCCAAACTAGCAAGCCACAACCAACTAGTAAGAATAATAGGCTCCAAACAAACGCCTCATTAACACTCAACTTTCCTGCTGGAATCGGCCGAAACATTGTTCTATTCATCAAGGCATCTTTCTTATGCTCCTGAATGTGATTAATGGCTGAAGCGCCAGCAACAATGAATAAAATCCCAAAAATCACGGCAGCCATATCCAATGAAAGATCAGTAGACTGCAATAAATAGCCCGTGAAACAAGAAACGGCTATAGGAATAGCAATCTTTATTTTTCCCAATTCAAGTAGGCTGCGAAGTTTTAAAGATATGGACATAGAATAAAGTATAGAGTACAATTTTCAGTATTATAAAGACACAGGTGACTCTTACTAAAAATATGAAATTATTCTGATGGTGTTTAATGTGAAAAGTTTTTTTTTAATGACTTAGCTTATTTAGACTAGCTTAGAATCGATACAAATAAGTTGAAATTCAGGCTATATAATGTTTACGAAAGGATCTTGCTTTCTAAAACATGAGATTAAAGCGTCACATATAAAAATAAGAGCATAATAACCTGACAGGAAACAATAAGACATAAAAAAGGAGAAGCTACCCAAAGCTTCTCCTTTTAAAATGCAATCTATTTCGATCTAAATTTTAAACCAATAAATCATCCTCTCCACAACCATTCTCAGTTTGCAAAAAAAGGTGAAACAACCGAAAAGATGTGTTTCAATGACTGTGAAGAGAATGCAACAGGCAAGTCTAGATTAAAAAAAAGAGCAAAACCCAAAACCTATTTTCAATTCCATTAAATCAGATCCGACCAAAGATGATTTAATAAAGTTTGTACTGGAGTACCAAACAGAGTTTACTGAGGGTTCTGCTCTATTCACCGACTAACTAAATCCGTTATAGTAAAAACAACTCAAATTCAAAACAGGGTGGGTGTTGGCCTGAATTATTTTCAAATTACGATAAAATGAAAAGGCCAATTCCCCTTTGATAATCTGATATAGAAGCCTGCTGTAATGGGATAAATAATGAACAGGACGCCCGACCGACAACCCCAAAACCGTTCTAAGAAACTGCTGACTGTTCGCATTTCGTACTTAATTCTCTTTTAATATTGTATTAAGTTCCTAAAAACAATATTATGTCTTTCTGTAAAAAATAATAAAAAATTAAACCACTAAGCACACTAAGTACACAAAGGGGAAACGTGATAAAATTAAACTTTGTGTTCGTTGTGCTCTTTGCGGTTAATAAAACGAATATCCCATAGGATATTATTTATTCTACTTCCTGAGATTTTTTCGTCTTGTTTTTTTCTTTAATCCTCTATACCCAAATAAAAACCCAGCGACTAAAGCAATGAGTAATCCAACAAAATGATTTTCATCAAAGAAGTACCAAATTATCAAAGCTACAACTTGACTTACTACAACCATAATTAATAATGAATAGATAAATGCTTTTCGTTCTACTTTATCTTTAAAATTTACGTTGCTATATATCTTCATGATTATTCTTTTATTAATTATCTTTTGCGCCTTGTTTTATCCACTCCAAAATCAGATTCTCCTCTTTTTGTGTAATAAACCCAGCGTGTCTACCCTTCAATTGCTTGATAATTCGACTGTCGTTAGGTGAAGCAATATTCACGTAATTCCCATCAACTAAAGAAGCATAAGCATAAGCTTCTCGCAAGTCAGGGTTTTGAGTACCTCCATGACAAGAAATACAAGACTGATCTGTAAAAATTGGTTGAATCATTTCACTAAACTTAAGCTCGCCAGGAATCGTTGTAAAACGCCATTCGAAATCTTCCGCTAATGCGTTTCCAGCTAAATCTTTAACATCGCTTGTTACAATACAAGTGTACACAAGTCCTGTATTCAATTCTGCATCTGGGGTAAATATTACTGTTTTATCAGCATACGTTAATGAGCCAGCAACTTCAGTATCTCCATTTTTAACAACAAACGAGCTGCTGGTGATGCTCTCAGCATCCATTGCCTCATCAAAAGAAACTTGAATTTTACTATCTGTAAACACCCAGATCTCAGAATCTGCTGGTATGTTTTCGTTTACTGTTGGCGCAATTAAATCGGGTTCCACTCCCGAGGTAAAACTCCAGTGGTAATCCTGCGCAATTGATTGACCACTTTTACTCTTTACGGCAACAGTAAGCGTACAGTTGTATTGTTTTTCGTCGGCAAGTTGCTTTGCAGGTTTAAAAATGGCCGTACTCCCCGAACAAGTCAGTTTCCCATAAACAGAGTATTGTCCCTTATTCACAACAAAACTATTTTCATCGACTGAGGAAGCATCAATATCCTCGCTAAAAAGAACTGTGATCTCTGAAAAAACATCCACCTGAGCGGCACCATCAGTAATATTAGTAGAAACAACACTGAAAGGTGCACTTGTATCTTCTTCCTTTTGACAGCCAAAGACAAGTAAAAGGATAGCCATTACGAATAGCTTGGATAAGCTTTTAAAAATTTGAATCCCCTTATTCAGGGACTTATGATAAATGTCAGACATGTTGTTTTTTTAATTTTTATTTAATTATTGACCTTATACTATAAAACAAGCTTCTCAATAAGTTTTCTCTCCAATTTATCTTTCGTTTTTTCCCTTTTTAGTTATCCATTTATGCAGAAAGTATTGCATCACTAAGCCAATGATTAACCAAATAGGAAGGGTATACAATTTTTCTCCTGTAAGTAGTGTATACACTTTTCCCCAGGTAATAATCTCGCCATCCATTACAGGCAAAATTAAGGTCAGCCCAAGAAACATGAAGACTCCCCAAAACAAACCTGGATAAATCCATGTTTTTAAACCAAAACTCGTATCAAACATTTTTTTACTTTAAAATTCAGAATATTAAAAAGCCCTCCTGCCTTCAGTACTGAGAAATACACAGGTAGGAGGGCTATTAAACCACTAGCAAGAATTTGCAATAAAATTCGCAGAATACATGCTAGAAAAATCAAGTATGCTAAATGATTAATTTTAGAATCAATAATTATTCAAAAAACACATACATTTCAGGATCTTCATTGCTTACTAAGTAATAATCCGTACCAAATTCTTTAATTTCCACAGGCACGATAGTCCAACCTTTAACACTAGTTATCAAAGCCCTTATCGCAACGCCTTTCTCTGTATTCATAACAGCATCAATCCCTTCTTGATTATCAAAAGGTGGAGACCATTCAAAAACATATTCCGTAGATTTTATAACAACAATATCTTCCGATACTTGTTCAAAATCATCAATTGCAAATTTAATGGCTGTCCAATCGTCAAAAAATATCTCAAAAGTTTTTGGTGCCCAGGATTTCAAATATGGATCTACGTCAAATGACTTAAATGATGCTCCATCAATTCTCAAACCACTCATCAAAGACAACAGTTTAGGACTAATATACTTTCCTGATGAATCAAATGATTTAGGTCCAAAGAGTTTTGTCACCATTCCATCAAGCTCTGCCGTATATATCGTTTCGTATTTAAAAGCACCTGTAACATCTACGTCTGTAATATCAAACTGATTCTTGCTAGCATCATATTTAAAAGAACGAACGCCAATGCCGTTAAGAACAAGGGGATGATGAAATTCAAAACCTTCATGTGTGAAATTTACGGGCATTAACTCACGTTTTGATTCACCAGCAAGCATATAGCTCAAAAAAGCAATACTCCTATTCTCATCAAATACCATATTTACAGAAGAATCCCAACCATCAACTGATAAATTGAAATAAAAGGGAACAACTGACTCATTTCTTCTGGTCAAATGTTCTGCATGCTTCGCATATTCTCTAAGCTGAGCAGATGTTTCAGCCGTAGCCTTAACTAGCACCATAGGATCTTCATTCACTCTCTCTGCGAGATACAAAGTGTCACCATCAGCTGATTGTCTAACGAAAGAAAACTCGAGCTCACCACCATATCCTTTACCTAGCTCTCCAATTTCCGGATCAGTCATCTTGGAAAATTTACTATAGGTATCAAAAATCAAGATTGGCTCTTCGATCATCTTTACAGAATACTCCGCTTGATCAGGATAGTCATACAGATCCCAATTCATACTTACAGTACCTGTCTCACCAAAATTAAGAATATAAGTATATCCTCCAAATTTATTAGGATTAGGATAATAATGGGTTAACCATCCATATTCCGAGGAGGTTAAGACTTCTTTAAACTCCTTAACAGCCTCACTGGCTCTTTCGTCCGGAGAAAGATCGAACTCACTTTCAAAATCATTATTACATGCTGTAAAGGCAAGTAAAATGAGAGAAGTGATATATAAATTTATTTTTTTCATTTGATTCTAATTTTAGATTAAGGTCATATGAAAGTCGCCCAACGCTGATCGAACTCATGCTGATAGATCGTCGATTTTGTGTGAAATCGAATAGCTTGCGGCTCCTTTCATAAACATCCTATTTTTATCTTTTATTCACCTTTTATCTCTGCTAAAATTCCTTCAATCTCAGCTTGAAGTTCATAGATATTTACATTCCAAACCTGCAACATATAGTCAGCCATAATTTTCTCTTTCTGGCGAATTTTAGCTTTAGCTATATTTTCGGCTGCTGTATCATATTTCCAATTCTCATCGTAAATATAGATATCATCAATAAGCTTATTCCAGCCCTCATTACCCGACATTATGAAGGTTGACAACATCTCAACAAAATCCTCATCCGGATTAAGCATCGAATAGCCTGTAATAAAGCCCAATCTTTTAGCATCCATATCACTGAAATTCATCCAGTTTGAAGTATAGCCCGTACAAATTTTCTTATATTCGATAGGGTAAGCTACAGTTTGGTGCAAAATATGACCAAACTCATGATGCATGGTTTTGAAAACTTGCACTATTGCCTCCATAGCTTTCCTCTTGTGATAAGAATCCATTTCCGACAAATCAAACGTAATATAATTTAAATCGAAAAGAGTAACTTTACGTCCACCCTCAGCCTGACCTAATACGATGGATCCATTGTCATTGTAATTATGACTCCCAACAAGAACCATTTGTTTAGGAATAAACCTTTTCATGAAATCAATACCACCAGCATTCACATAGGGATCTATCCATATATTCTTCATTTTATCAAGAAAAGGAATCACATCTGCTTTTGCAGGAGGGGTTAAGATCTTGGAATTATCAACCTCTGAATTATCCCATCTATATTTAACTTCAACATTGAATGGATAAGTATAATTTTCTCTGATCCACTCATCAACATCATTCAACTCCGGTGTGGAGGTATCTATTAATGACTTTCCTAAATCATCTTCCTTGGTACACGAGGTAAAAAGGATAGCAATAGAAAAGAATAGAAATAATATCTTTTTCATCTGTTTATTATTTTAGAATTATTGCCATATAGGAGTCGCCAAAAAACCTTCTTTCAATATCCCATCTTATCTGCATGGCTCCTCTCATATCTTATATGTTTATAATTATCGTGGATTTGCCTGTAATCCAATTGCAACCGCCTGAGCAGGTATCTGAATGGCTCTTCTCAAATCATCTTTGGGTAAAGTAACCGTAGAACCATCTACAAGCGTGTGAACAACTTCAATATTATATCTTTTAAGATCAAACCATCTTAAACCTTCGTGAACAAACTCTCTACGACGCAAATCAAGAAGATACGACACATAGAATTTCTGATCGGCATTAACCGCGTAGAAAGGAGCCATATCGGGTGCAGCAACCATCTCATAGGCCGCTTTAATTTGATTAAGATCGATTTTATTATCCGGATTATAGGTTTGACTTCTCTTTGAATAATATGCATCCAAATCAGAAAGAGCAGATGTATAATCAGTCGTCATCGCGTAAGCTTCTGCACGATTAAACAGAACTTCTTCGGCCGTAAATATGGGTACGATTGAATTTGGGTATCCAATATCAGCATTACCACCATGAGATTCAGTACGATTTTGAAATTTAGGGATAAATCCTAACTGCAATTCTCCGGCAGCATAAAGTAATTTACTACCAATAATCAAATCAAAATTTGCCTCACCGGCATCAGACTCACCAAATAATTCGGTTGCTTTTGAAGATGCTAGTGAATATCTGAATACAACAAGACCGCCTCCCCAATTGGTGTATTGTCTATTCAACATTAAGTTTGCCTGCTCTTCAGATTTTGTGTACTGTGCCCATAATTCCATAGCCTCATAAGTCATATACTTACCAGTCCAATCTCTCAATTTAGAAGCGGCATTGGCACCTAATACATAATTAGAATGCTCAATCACTTTATCCCACTCGCCTTTATATAAATAAAAACGTGAAGCAAAGGCATGTAAGGCCGTTTTAGTCATATGATATTTAGGAACCGAATAGGCTTCATCTTTAATCAGTTCAAAAGCTAAATTAATATCTCTTTCGATATTATCGTAAACTTCCTGAACCGTTGCTCTTTCATACTGTTCAAAAACGACTTTTTCCGACTTTTCAACAAAAGGAACACCTAAATCTGTTTTAGCCGTTTCTGGATTGTAATGTTTAGCAAAAAGATTCACAAGCATAAAGTGAGAATAGGCTCTTGTTGCAAGAGCTTCACCTTTTTGTGCTGTATAATTCTCCTTATCGGAAGCCAATTCGATAGCATTTAGAGCTTCATTAGCTGCAGCAATAGCCGTATAACAGGCATTCCAGTAGAACACAGGCGTATCGTAATCTTCAGCCCCACTATCCTTCCAAAAGAAAGCATCTTCATTAGCTTGATATTCTGCAATATAACCACCTATCCCTTTATCAGCCACATTATCCGACATTACTTCAGTAAATGCCAAACAACCTGCTTCCGGGTAAGAAGAAACCAACAATTCACTCACCGCTTCCGGCGAATCTAATCTAGTCCGGTTATCTGGTGTTTCATCTAAAAAGTCGTTACATGACGATAGCAAAGCTATCCCCATTAAGACCAAGACTTTATTCTTTATATTTTTCATTTTTTTTTGATTTAGATATAAGTACAGAAATGATTTAAACTTCAGTCATTATCTCAAGTTCTTGATAAGCGAACTCATCTATTAGCACTCTGTTGTTTTATTACATCATCTTTTTTCTAAAAGCTCGCTTTTAGTGTGAAAGTATATTGTTTTGGCACTGGCATAGCCACACCTCCTGAACCTAAAAACTCAGGGTCCTGACCATTAAGCTTCTTATCAGAATAGATCAGGAATAAATTCGACCCCTGAACTTTTAATGACAGATCACTAAGGCCAATATTAGTCGCAAAAGTTTTAGGCAATTGGTAGGCTAATGAAATTTCTTTCATTCTGGCAAAAGAACCATCAGCAACCCTGGCTGTTGACATATTATAGGCATTATAGGCTTTTCGGTCATTAACATTATGCTTAAGTTCAGATAAAATGGTAGGAATATCAGTGATATTCTCATCACCTGCTAACATCCAACGATCGAAAAATTCCTTAGGCATGGCATCCAGGTCAGAATATTGTGACTTAAATTCAGGATACAATCTCACCTTATTGCCGTACTGATAAGTCATAAATACATTAAGCTTCCAATTCTTGTAAGAGAATGTATTACCTAAACCTCCTGTAATTGATGGATCAATAGAGCCTTCATACTTTAAGTGATCAATATCATTCGATTGGAAATCAAAATCATTAATCGTTAAGTCACCTTCTTCATTAATAAAAGTTGGTAAACCTTCACTATTTAATCCTTTGTAGTCGATTGAGTAAAGCCCCCTTACAGGACCACCTTCCAATGGACCTCCGGTATCTCTAAGCAAAGAGATCATTTTAGGGAACGACTTCAAATTTGTAATCTCGTTATGATTATAGGCAAAAGTGAAGTTGGTATTCCATTTAAAATCGTCAGACTTAATATTTTTAGTCAATAAGGTAAACTCAATACCATGAGATTTCATATCAGCGTAATTGGCAAACTTCCAGAATTCTCCACCAATACCCGAAGTCTTCACAAAACCAATTAAATCGAAACCTTTACGTTGATAAGCATCCATACTGATATTAACTCGATTATTAAACAAACCTAGATCCATACCAATGTTGGTCTCGTATTGCTTTTCCCAAGTCAGTTCAGAATTCTCCAAAGCATCAATATACATTTGTGATTCCTGCTCAGATAGATAAGGTCTATCTGTCACTTTGTTCATCAGCACTAAGGTCGAATTTTGAGCATTACCCATACTGGCTGTTAAACCATAAGTTCCTCTAAAAGACAAAAACGAAATCGTTTCATTATCTTTCAAGAAATCTTCTTCTTTTGCATTCCATTGTCCACTCACGTTCCATGTAGGTAACCAACGAGCAGAAGTGGATGCACCTAATTTATTAGATCCATCATATCTGAAGGTTCCGTTCAGCGTGTATTTACCCGCATAAGAATAACTCGCTGTAGCAAAAAAGGCAGCATATCGATCACGATACTCTTCCATTCCATAGTAAGAATATCCATTTTGCAATTGTTGCTTTACAAAATCAGGATTGATAAAAGGAATCCCTCCCCTTTCATACTGATAACCAATCCCATCAAATGAACTATTTTTACGATCGGCAGATTTCACTTCCATACCCGCAAAAGCATTGACAATATGTATTTCATCAAATATTTTATTCCAGTTCGCAGTTCCTCTAAAATAGTAGTTCAATAAGGTATTGTCGCTTCGGTTATAAAATCCCCCCTTAGGCAAAACAACTTGAGGCAACGAATTCGGCACTTCATAATCCTTGAATAAAAACTTATTATTCTTAGCGATTTCGTAAGTATCAGCGGCACGATAAGCAGAAGCCATATTCGAATTTTCCAACACTTTATGCTCCTGAGTAGACTTCACATATCTAATAGAGGCAACAGCACTTAAATCCAAACCTTTTATAGGTGTATAATCTAAATTAGACTGAAGTTTAAGATCAAGTACATCCAGATCGAGATAATTGTTTTTCATCTCGTCAAGAATATTGAACTCGGCATAATTCATACGGTAATATTCCAAATTTCCATTGTCGTCGTAAGGACGCATAGCTCTACTGGTATTCAAAGCATAAGAAAATGGATTGATGTCAAAATCACGGCTATATTCACCGTTGATAGGATCCTCTGTACGATTTACTGATCCTGGTGCTTTTTGTTGTCTGAAAGATCCAGCTGTAAGAAAACCAAGTTTTAATTTATCATTGATTTTTACATTACCGTTTGCATTGATTGTATATCGATCTACTTTATCTGCAATAGACCAACCTTTGTCACCATAATAACTGGTTGAGAAATAGAAGTTAGACTTATCAGTACCACCGGAAAGACTTACAGAATGATTTTGAGTGATTGTATTTTTAAACAACACATCAAACCAATCGGTATTGGCCATTTCATATTTCTGTAAAAATTTAGCCCGTGCTTCAGGCGTATTCTCCAAACCAAAACCTGTGGTTGGATCATAACTGTTAATCATGTCATACATCTTCTTGTAAATACCACCATCTTTCTGACGGGATATTTCAGCATGATTTAACCATCCTTTAGCCTCAAGTTCTCTATAAACAGACATCTGTTCACGAGAATTCATGATATTATAACTCGAATAAGAAGGCTTCATTCTAAAGGTATATTCACCCGAATAAGAAACTTTCGTCACACCTGTTTTACCTCTCTTTGTTGTAATAACAATCACTCCATTCATGGCACGAGCACCATAAATAGCCGTAGCCGAAGCATCTTTTAGAATCTCAAATTTCTCAATATCGTCAGAGTTCAAACCAGCTACTGCTGAACTAATCAAAGTTGTCGCATCACCCGAAGATAAATCATCAGGAGAAACATCCACAACATCTTCAAGCACAACACCGTCGACTACCCATAAAGGTTTCGAATCTCCATAAATTGAAGAAGCTCCACGAACTCTAATCTTAGGCGCAGTACCAAAGGTACCTGATACCGTTTGAACAGATACACCAGCTGCCTTACCTTCAAGCATCTGTGCAACATTAACAATACCATCGACTTTAGCATCCTCAGACTTGATAGAAGTGGCCGAACCCGTAAATAATCGACGATCTGTTTTTCTAAAACCATCTGAAACGACAGTAACTTCTGACAATTGTTCTGCATCAGATAATAATACGATCTTCAACTCCTTCTGATCCTTCACCAAAATCTCCTGAGATTTCATTCCAATAAAAGAGAAAACCAAAACGGTATTGGCAGGAACTTCTATAGTAAATTTCCCATCAAAATCGGTAGAAACTCCATTCGTGGTTCCCTTCTCCAAAACAGAAACACCAGGCAATGAAATTCCCTGATCATCCAAAACAACACCAGATATTTTTTGTTTCTGTTGTTGTTGCGTATTTGCAGGTGAATCCTCAGACTTAGAGATTTTTCGCAAGGTTACAGCCTTACTTTTGAACTCATATTCCAATTCACTGTCTTTTAAACAGCGATTCAAAACCGATTTTACGGTTTCTTCCTTAGCATCAACACTAAGTTCTTTTACATCTTTCACATCGGAAGAACTGTATAGAAATACCAAACCAGTCTGTTCATGGATCTCCCACAACACCTGTTCCAATTCCGCACCTTCCATGTTTAATGTCACTTTTGCATCCTGAGCTAATGTATTTGCCGAAGCACTTAACACACTAAGGAACAGGAAAACGGCGAGCATTTTCATAACTAGTAGTAGTTTAAACAGCCTCCTGGATCGGAAGCCATTATTCAAACATTTTTTCATAACTTTGTAAAGATTTAGTTTACACTTAAATTCAATTTCTGTTTCTGCAGAAATATTTAGACAGGAAATGTGACAGCATTTCCTGTTTTATTTTTCACCAATTACAATGGTTCCACCATTGATATTAGCATCTACTTTATGGGTCAATTCAAACATCTCCATAATAGAACTGATGTCACTATTCCGATTAAAGTGTCCTCCAAAACGGAATTCCTTTACCGATGGATTCGTATAAAAAACCTTTAGATCGTACCATCTGGACAATTCGATCATAATATCCTCCATTCGCTGATTTTTAAATAAGAAAACGCCCTCTCTCCACGAAGTAAACAAAACCACATTCACTTCCCTCATATCGATACTTCCCATTTTATCGTTCGTAACAGCCTGCTGACCTGGCTCCAATAAGATAGGTTCAGTCATAAAACCTGAAGATTGTACCTTTACGCTCCCTTCCACCAAGGTTGTCTCAATATTCTCGTCCTCCTCATAAGCCTTTACATTAAAAGAAGTTCCAAGCACTTCAACTTTTGTTCCTAAAACATTCACTATAAAGGGATGTTTAGCATCTTTCTTAACCTCGAAATAGGCTTCCCCAGTCAATTTAACTTCTCTTGTCTTTCCTGAAAACTGAACAGGAAACTTCAAGGAGCTCATGGCATTTAAATGAACCTTCGTACCATCAGACAGAACTAACTTATAATCACTGCCCCTTGGAATATCCACTGTATTATACAAAGGCTTTCCCTTTATCTTTTCCTCACCTGCCTGATACTTTAAGTTCCCTTCTCCTTTTTCAATTTGGGTCCCATCCTTCTCTTTTAAGGCTGCGACCTTATAATCCTCAAGGCTCACCTTTCGTCCATCTGCTAAAGTCAACTGAGCTTGCGGTGCTTGCGGCTCATATTTTGCAAACTGCTCTTGCTGTTGTTGAGACAGATTAATTAAATCGTTGTATAAATAATAACCAACTCCTGCCAAAAACAGGGGGATAAATATCACTGCGGCATAGCGGAGGATAGTTTGGAATACAAACACCATTCTATTGGGATTTACTGCCTCATCAAAACGCTTCCACCCTTCCTCAACATTCACCTGATGAAAATCTTCATCCCAATTCAGAAAGCTCTTCTTATTCATTATTCTTGAATAAGCTTGACTATTCTCTGCGCTTTCATTCATCCAAGTATTCAATTCCTTCTTCTCATTATCATCCAGACCAAAATTCACTTCTTTGGCGATCAGCTGAGATATTCTTATATGATGGTCAATTCTATTCACTAGAAAATTTATTTTATTTGAATTGGACTTTTGTTCTCCATACGAACCCTTCGCTCCAAACATTATACAACTAAAACAACTCAGAAATAAAAGGGGGTGGGATGCAATTTATTTTTTTCAAAAAAAAATGTCAGAGCCCACATGAACTCCGACATCAGTTTGTGATTTAGATCTAAAAACAGGCGTTCTCATCAAAAAAAACCAGTTAGGATCAACAAAAAAACAACAACATTTTTCAATTGTAAACGAAGTAAGCGATAAGCATTCGCTTTAACCGACTTTACTGTATTGATAGATATCTTTAGCCGAAGGGCAATCTCAGGATTTTTAAGACCTTTCATACTCATTTGAACCACACGTTTTCCTTGGGATGGTAAAACTTCGATGGCTTTATGAATTTCATAATAGGTTTCTTCCTCGAGAATAGTATCTCTAAAGAATAACTCAGTATTCATAGCTTGGATTCCATAATCCAATACTTTTTTGTGATGCTTGATATAGTTCAAACAAGAGTTTCGAGTCACCATATATAGAAAACCCTTTATGGCATTTTCATTATCAAATGCCTCCTTTCCCTTCCATAATTTAATAAAAGCCTCCTGAGCCATGTCTGCAGCGATATCTCTATCATCAACATACTTGTTGGCAAACAGACATAAACTGGAATAGAAGCTTTCAAAAAATGGTTTAAATTCCTTTCTCTTCACTTGGCTATCGTTTTGGGTTAAAAACTCTATGAGTACATGGAAGAATTAGGGACTTCCCAAATACTGTACTCCAAAACTATCAACCGCGAACAGGATAAGCTAATTTACAGGCTAGACAAAAGGGGTCACGACACTTTTTATCGCATAGACAAAAGGGGTCGCAAATCAGAATCATTAGATTTCATGGGGCTTTTCAGCTATTGGCTAGAACAAAAAGAATATGATTTATTGAGAAGATAAATTGAAAATAATTCAACCATCAGCTATTTAAATTCCACTCACACATCTTATATTTTTTAAAGGTTCTAGTCATCTTAAATGATTCAAACTATTCTTGTCTCTAGTTAATACAATCACCGTAACAAGTTTGAATCAGTACTGGGTTTTTCCAGACTTATTCCAAACATGATCCAGACTTGTTCCGATCTTGATATAGACTTAAGTAGATTCTAGCTTTAAATGATGTCATTTCAGTGATCACAAAAAATCACAGAAGAATATAGTATAAAACAAATGTGCTCACTATGAATGGGAAAAGACTAGCATCATCTCTCAGAAGATTTGATTTTAAAAATTACTAAGGAATTCAAAGAGATTATCAGTGGAGCTCAATTCTAATTTTTTCCTTAATCGATATCGACGTTTTTCAATCGCATTAACTGAAAGATTTAGAATTCTTGCAATTTCTTTAGCATCTAAATTCAACCTCAGGTAAGCACAGAATCTCAAATCATTTGCATTTAAATCGGTAAATTTATCAACCAAGCGCTTAAAGAAATCCTGATGAACTTCCTCGAAGTGCATTTTAAACATCTCCCAATCCTGATCCAAATTAATGTTACCCTCTATCTCCTTAATCAATCTTTTTAATGAAGCTTTCACATTATCTTTATCAGATGCTAAGACAGCTTCAACAGATTTTTTGAGACTATCAAGCGTTTCATTTTTACTGACAACATGCAAGGCATTTGCTGCTAATTCTCGTTCTTTATGCTTTAAATCTTCTTTATATTTCAATTGCTTTAAACGATTTATCTCTTGATTAGCCAACATTTCATCCTGCAATCTTAAATTCTCAAGGTCTTTTTCCCTTTTCTCCGAATCCATTTTTTCAAGAGCCAATTTATCCATTAAATTAACCTGTTCAAGCAATAAATTTTTCCTTTTAAGATTAAGCTGTTTTAAATGCAAAACCCTAAGAATCAAAAAAGAAATAATCAACAAGCCAAGAATCAGAATGATCTGATTTCTTTTCTGAATTCTCATCTTTAATTGCAATAATTCGATCTCTTCCTCTTTCTTCTCCGTTTCGTATTTTATCTGAAGTTCATTGATTTGCTTTTGAGTTTGTTCATTGTAGATTTCATCTCTATAGGCCATAAACTGCTTCGTATTTTCAAGAGCCTTCTGATAATTCCCCTGTAGAGTATAAACCTTGGCTATTCCAGCATAACAATCTTTAAGGCTAGTCTTATTCAGATCTTTCAAAGCAATCTTTTGTGCTTTTTCAAAAAAGAACAAAGCCTTTTCCAATTTATTTTCATTTACAAAATACTCCCCAATATTAATAGATGAAGATATGATTCCACTCGCGTAATTATTTTGTTCAGAAATTTCAAGTGCTTTATTGTAGTCAGCAAGAGCTTCTTTTCTTTTATTCAACTTAAGATAAATCACACCTCTATTATTCAAGGTAGAGGTAAGCATCAAATTATTACCAGACTCTATGAAAAAGGGTATCGCCTTATCCAAATACTGAAATCCTTTTTCGTACTCACCAATCTCATCATAAATATTAGCAATATTTACCGAGGTTAGCGCAAAATGAAACGAATCCTGCTCTTTTTCATAGATTTCCAGAAGCTTATAAAATAATTCCAAAGCCTTTTCGTGATTCTTATAAATGGAATAGATAATGGCAATATTGTTCTTCATTCCAATTACCCGCTTCTTATAGTCAATTTCTTCAGCTTTTTTTAAGGCTTTAAAATAAAAGGACTGAGCCTCTTCGTAGCTACTCATATTGAAATAGGTAATGCCAATTTCGTTCCAGGAATCAACCAAACCTTTCCCATCATTTTCACGATCAGCAATTCCTGCGGCCTCTTTGAAATGTTGCAAGCCTTCAAAATAGTTGCCTAAATTTGAATCCTCTCTAC
Source organism: Ancylomarina euxina (assembly GCF_003863355.1). Taxonomy (GTDB): domain Bacteria; phylum Bacteroidota; class Bacteroidia; order Bacteroidales; family Marinifilaceae; genus Ancylomarina; species Ancylomarina euxinus. The sequence continues at coordinate 155,025 of NZ_QQWG01000008.1, forward strand.
CTAGAAAAATCAATGCTTTAACCTGAGATCGGGGACGATTTAACTTTTGAGATAGCTTTAAAGCTTCCTCTGCATAAGCCATACACTTCTCAGAATCTTTCTCAACCAGTTCCTCACAAAGTTTTAATAAGAGTTCCAGCTTCTCATCACCATCAACAATCATTAACCGATTTTCCAGGCTATCGACTTTCCCCTCATCAATAAGAATCACATTTTCAGTGAAAGATGATACAGATAAAAAAACAAGTAAAAAGGTCAGTAGAATTCTCATAGGGGACTAGGTTTATGAACATCCCAAATATAGAACTTTAATTTACTTTTTAAAAAAGAAGAAAGTCCAGCAGGATAACAGGACTTTAAAAGGCCTTGATTTTCATATGACAATTCAGTAACAGAATTCAACAAGTCGGAAACTATTCTTTTTTAATGAGCCCTGCGAAAGGCAATTTTGTAAGTGTTAATCATCAATACTTATATCGCATGTTACGAACCACTTTAGTATTCTTCATTCTGCTTACAACTCAATTTCTATCTGCACAAGGCCAAATCAGTGGCAGGGTTTGCGATAAAAAAGGAAATCCAGTTCCCGGTGCCAATGTTTACATCGACAAAAGCTACGATGGAGCTTCAACAGATGCAAATGGTACCTTTAATTTCAAAAGCAATACATCTGGTAAGCAGACATTGGTGGTATCCTGCATTGGATTTGTCACAACCAAACTAAGCAAGGATGTAAAGGAAATGCAAAATCTGCAAATCCGCCTTAAAGAATCGGTGAATTCTTTAAATGCAGTGATGATTACCGCAGGAACATTTAGCGCTGGGGATAATACAAAGATATCGGTACTTAAACCTCTCGATGTTGTCACAACAGCCGGTGCTGCGGGCAATTATATTGCTGCGTTTAAAACCTTACCCGGCACAGCAACCGTAGGCGAAAGCGGCGAATTATTTATACGTGGGGGCAACAGTTACGAATCGCAAACCTTTATAGATGGGATGAGAGTATTTAAACCTTATACAGCCTCGGCCAAGAACAATCCTTCAAGGGCTCGCTACTCCCCCATGCTTTTTAAAGGCACGACTTTTAGCACGGGTGGCTATTCGGCAGAGTACGGGCAGGCTCTTTCGGGGGTACTCCTATTAGACACTAAGGACACTCCTATTGAAGAGAGCAGCGAAATATCTATCATGTCTGTTGGTGCTGGTTTTGGGCAGGTGATTAAAAAGGAAAAAGATGCCTTAACGGTAAACGCCTCATACACTAATCTTGCTCCTTACAACAAACTAAATGCTTCGAAGCAAGAGTGGGAAAAATTGCCAGAAAAAATATCAGGCGAAGCCGTTTATCGTCACCAATTTAACAAGGGCCTTTTAAAATTCTATACGGCTTACCATCATACTCAATTCCACATCCTACAAAAGGACATTGATTATCTTGAAAAGCTGAGCTATAATACAAAAGAGAAGGATCTTTATTTTAACACATCGTATAATGGCTCGATATCAGAAACTTGCTTGCTAAAAGCTGGTGCCAGTTACTCTAACAATCACAATAAAGAAAAGATAGACTCTATCAGCATCAGTAATAAAGAAAAAAACGGACACGTCAAGTTTAAGTTGAAACACATTCCTAATGAGAATATAAAATTGAGCATGGGTGCTGAGTATTTTTTTACTGTTGCCAATAAGACGATCAGCCTATCGAATTCTGCCTGGGAACAAAATTACAATCTGAAAAATCAGCTCGCGGCTATATTTACTGAGTCAAATATTCTTTTTACAAAAAATACGGCACTTACAGTTGGCTTGAGAGGAGAATACGCCGATTATAGCGAATCGTTTCATTTATCACCGAGAATCTCTGTCGGTCAAAAAGTAAGTGAGCATGGTCAGCTGTCGTTTGCTTGGGGAGAATTCTATCAATTGCCTCAGAACAGGAATCTACAGCTTAGCCAAAGCCTAAAGGAAGAGAAGAGTCAACACTATCTCTTTAATTACCATTACAATAATGATAAACGAATTTTGAGAGCTGAGTTGTATTATAAAAAATATGCCGACTTGATGAAATACGAGATGATCGATAACAGCTCCCCATCGAATTTTAACAATACAGGATCTGGCTATGCCCGAGGTTTGGACTTATATTGGAAAGACGAAAAGACTTTTAAAAACTTTGAATACTGGATTTCGTACTCCTACCTCGATACTGAGAGAGATGACAAGGATTTTCCAGAAAAAGCAGCAAGTAATTTTAGCAACAAGCACAACTTATCGATAGTCGGTAAGTATTGGGTAGAGAAGTTGCGCTCGCTAATTGGGATAAGCTACAACTTTGCTAGTGGCAGACCCTATAACGACCCTAACTCGGACAAGTTTATGAGTAAGAAGACCAAAAGCTACACTAACTTAAGCCTTAACTGGTCGTGGCTGATTTCGCAACAAACCATTTTTTATTGCTCGGCCACCAATATACTCGGTCATAATAATATTTACAATTACGATTATAGCAATAAGCCCAATTCTGAAGGACAATACAACCGACAAGCCATTCCCCCCGATACCAAACATTTCTTTTTTGCGGGCTTATTCATTACCATCAGTAAGAACAAAAATAAGAATCAACTGAAGAATCTATAATAAACAGGACTCCCGCTTAAGAATAAAAAAGATTGGTACAAATAGTATCTAGTCCCAATATACCATTCAGCAGTATAAATCAACAGTTGGGTCAATTTCTTTTTGAACTCCATTTTGCATTCAACAATTTTACTCTCTCAAACTAAAAAAGAATATCATGAAAAAAATCGTACTTTTTATTTTGCTAATAAGCAGTCAAATTTTAATCAGTTCAGCACAAAACAGCTATGAAAAAGGAATGAGTCAAGCTCTGCAGTTATGGGGCAACACTAAACCCATGGAGGCTATAGCTCTATTCGAACGAATTGCTTCCAACGAGAAAGAAAACTGGCTTCCCAATTATTATATCGGATTGATATCTGCAACACAGGTGCTTTCAGGAAGAGAAAAAGAGCAAGCCTCTGCCTTACTTGAACAAGCTCAAGAAAGTCTGAATAAGGCAAAGAAACAATCAAGTAATAACTCAGAACTTTTCTGTTTACAAGCACTAATCAATACGGCATGGGTTACTTTAGATCAGATGAATAATGGACAAAAATTATCGGCCTCAATCATGAAAGATTACCGAACAGCCATACAATTAGACACCAATAATCCACGTCCACTTTATTTATTAGCCGAATATCAAATCAATATGGCGAAACTCTTCGGACAAGACACTAAACCCTTTTATGAGATGATTCAATCATCATTAAAAAAGTTTGATAACTTTAAAGCACCTTCAGCATTTTATCCAAGGTGGGGGAGAAATAGAGCTGAACAATTATTAATTGGAAAAAATGCAAACTAGCGAATTAAAAATTAGATTAAAAAAGGACATTAAGTTGTCATTACGACTCACACTCATATCTATCGTAATAACACTTTTAATCATGTTCAACAGACTCAATTGGAATATTTTCTATTCTTCCATTATTGTTTCCGCAATGTATTGTTTTGGATTAGCTATGGGCTGCAGTGTGATTTCCACATTGTTAGACTGGAAATTCAACTGGCATTTGCAAGGGAAAAAGCGTCTAGTGTGGGGCATTATTATCACAATCATTTATGTTGTAACAGTTGTTCTACTTATCGATTACTACTTATTAGTGAAACTTCAAAAGTTACCTTACGAGCAATTTTTTAAAGGTCGATTTTTGTGGATGCATCTTTTCTATATCGTATTGTCATTGGGTATTGCCACTTTTTTTCATGCAAAAGGCTCCATGCAGGCATTGAAAGTCGCTTTAACACAAAAAGCATTATTGGAGAATCAAAATATTGCCTCTCAATACGAAGCCTTAAAAAATCAGGTCGATCCGCATTTTTTATTCAACAGTTTGAATGTGCTTTCTTCATTGGTGGATGAAAATCCAGAAATGGCACAAAAATTTATTAGTAAATTATCACACATCTATCGCTATATTTTAGATCAAAAAAATCAAGAATTGGTAAACTTAGAAGAAGAATTGAGTTTTGCTGATAAATACATTTTTCTGCAACAGATAAGATTCGAGGGAGGAGTCAACTATAGTACCGATATTGCTTTTAGTGATATGAATAAAACAACTATTCCTTTGGCTCTGCAAATTTTGATAGAAAATATATTTAAGCACAATATCGTATCAGACGAAAAACCGATTAATATTAAGATTGAAACTGATAATCATTACCTAATTGTAAGCAATAATATCAATCCAAAAAGTACCAAACAAACCTCCCACAAAATGGGATTGGAAAATATTAAAGCTCGCTACAATTATTTTACCGATGAGCGTATTATAATAGAAGAAACCGCAGATTTATTTAAGATTAAACTCCCATTGATAAACAGCCAATAAAAATGAATATAGTTATAGTTGAAGATGAAAAGCCAGCGGCACGTAGACTAGAACGGATGTTGAACGATCTAGGAGAAAAAGTCAATAAAACACTACATTCAGTAGCCACATCTGTTAAATGGTTCGAAGAAAATAATCATCCCGATTTAATTTTCTTAGACATTCAGCTTTCTGATGGCTTAAGTTTTGAGATATTCGAAAAAACAAAAATCACATGCCAGGTGATTTTCACGACTGCTTACGATGAGTATGCCTTAAAAGCCTTTAAACTAAACAGCATAGACTATTTATTAAAGCCAATTGATGATGAAGATTTAAAAAAGGCTATGAACAAATACCATCATTTTAACTCTCAAAAAAACGGAGCGAATGAAACATTTAATTTAGAGCAAATAAAGCAACTGTTAAGTACACCTCAAAAAACTTATAAGGATAGATTTACAGTGAAAGTTGGCCAACATATCCGAAGTATAAAAACCGAAGACGTAGAATGTTTTTACAGTGAGAATAAAGCCAGTTTTATATTCACCAATACCGAAAGAAATTATCCTGTCGATTTTTCATTAGAACAATTAGAAGAATTACTAGACCCTAGTATATTTTTTAGAGTCAGCCGTAAGTTTTTTGTCAACATCAATTCTATAAAAGACATATTGGCCTACTCAAATAGCCGCCTGAAAATTAAAATGACCAACTATCAGCAGGATGAAATTATCGTAAGCCGGGAAAGAGTGAAAGAATTTAAAACCTGGTTAGGCTAAGTAGTTCAGTTCAAGGCATAAAAAAAGGAGAAACCCCCAAGTTTCTCCTTTTGTAATGCAATCTATTTAGATCTAAATTATTGCTTGATTGCAGTTTCCAAACCGATTGTAATCATTGTATTCAATGAGGTCTGACGCTCTTCAGCGGTTGTTTCTTCTCCTGTTAAAATATGATCGCTAACGGTTAAAATAGCCAATGCTTTTGCCTTATGACGAGCTGCGATGGTATATAAAGCTGTGGCTTCCATTTCTACAGCTAGAACGCCATAGTCAGCCCAAATTTTAAATGGCTCTGGATTATTATCCAAGTCGTGATAAAAAATATCAGACGTTAAGGTTGATCCTACTTTAATATTAACACCTTGTTCTTTGGCTGACTGGTGCGCATCGGTCAACAAACCAAAATCAGCACATGGAGCATAATCCATCCCTCTGAAAAGGTTTTTGTTCATTGCTGAATCTGTACAAGAAGTCATAGCAAGAATCACATCAAAAACTTTTACATCGTGATTAAACGAGCCACAAGTTCCAATGCGAATCACATTCTTCACACCATATTGAGTAATTAATTCGTGAGTATAAATACCAATTGAAGGCACACCCATACCTGTTCCCTGTACAGAAATACGCTTTCCTTTATAGGTACCTGTAAAACCCAACATGTTTCTCACTTTGTTATAACAAACAACATCTTCAAGAAAATTGTCTGCAATATATTTTGCTCTTAGTGGATCTCCAGGTAAAAGAATCGTTTCTGCAATATCACCCATTTTAGCCTCGTTATGCGCGCTCATAATATCTATTTTTTAATGTTTTATTATTAAAAATGTAGTTCCAAGAACAATCTATAACAACATAAATTGCACAAGGATACACAAATCTACAAAAGATTATAAACACTTTCAACGAAAAGAGATGGATGATATAAATGGTTGGATTGTAGTGATCCTAAATTGGTAAAAGGTTAAATTACCCCTAATAAAACCCCTGTTTACTTCTTTTAGGATTTTCAGCTTGCTAAAATAATGCTTTTGATTGGTGTTTCAAAATTAGGGATCATAAAATAACACAACTTACCTTTTCTTCTGAAAAAAACACTTTACCAAACTAGCGCACTCTTCCTCTAAAACCCCCTTTACAAGCTCGGTTCTTGGATGTAATGGTGAAGGTGAAAATGCTGTATAACCTCTTTTCTTATCGCCTGCACCATAAACAATTCGACTTATTTGCGACCATGCTAAGGCACCAGCACACATATTACAAGGCTCTAAGGTCACATATAGAGAGCAATCCTTTAAATACTTTCCTCCTAAATAATTTGCAGCAGCAGTGATAGCCTGCATCTCAGCATGAGCAGTGACATCGTTTAAGCGTTCGGTTAAATTGTGAGCTCTTGCAATAATTCTATTATTACATACGACAATAGCTCCCACAGGAATTTCATCCTCATCAAAAGCCTTATGCGCTTCTTCCAAAGCTTGCCTCATAAAATATTCATCAGAAAATGGATTAATCGTATCTCCCATAAGAGTTATAAATAAAGAATTATTATCGTTGAATGTTACTAATCAAATTAGAATAAGGAGCTACAGTTTTGTAGCTAAACAAGATAAAATGCAAAAGCCTGCCCTATTTCAAAAAAAATCTATTCTAATTCACAAAAACTTAGTATTTTCGCAAAGTTAATAAAATAGGAATAAGATGTATAGAACTCATACTTGTGGTGAATTAAGAATTCAGAATATAAAAGAAACTGTAACCCTTAGTGGTTGGGTACAAAAAGCTCGTGACCTAGGAGGAATGACCTTTGTCGATCTTCGTGATCGTTATGGTATTACTCAATTTGTTTTCGATATGGAAACCAATCCAGAGCTTTGTGCTCAGGCTAGAAAATTAGGTCGTGAATTTGTTGTTGCAATTACAGGAACCATTCATGAACGTCAAAGTAAAAACTCAAAAATACCAACTGGTGATATTGAGATTATTGCTGAGAAGATTGAAGTATTGAGTAAATCAGTTACGCCTCCTTTTACTATTGAAGATAATACGGATGGCGGAGACGAGCTAAGAATGAAGTATCGTTACCTTGACCTACGTCGTAGCTGTGTTCGTGAGAATTTAGTATTGCGTCACAAAATGGGTATCGAGATTCGTAATTTCCTTGATCAATTAGATTTTATTGAAACCGAAACACCTGTATTGATTAAGTCGACTCCAGAAGGAGCTCGTGACTTTATCGTACCATCACGTATGAATCCAGGTGAGTTTTATGCTTTGCCACAGTCGCCTCAGGTATTCAAACAACTGTTAATGATTTCTGGTTTCGACCGTTATTACCAAATTGTAAAATGTTTCCGCGACGAAGACCTTCGTGCTGACCGTCAGCCTGAATTTACTCAGATTGATTGCGAGATGGCATTTGTTGAACAAGACGATATCTTAAATACTTTCGAAAACTTAACGAAGCATTTATTCAAAAAATTGAAGAATGTTGAGTTGAACTTCGATTTCCCTAAGTTAGACTATGCGGATGCCATGACTTACTATGGTAACGACAAACCAGATACACGTTTCGAAATGAAATTTGTAGACTTAAGCGTTATTGCTAAGGGGAACGATTTCAAAGTATTTGATGAAGCTGAATATATTGGTGCAATCTGTGCGACAGGTTGTGCAAACTACACGCGTAAGCAATTGGATCAGTTAACTGATTTTGTGAAAAAACCACAAATTGGTGCTAAAGGATTGGTTTACGTAAAATATAACGAAGATGGTTCATTCAAATCATCTGTAGATAAATTCTACTCTACCGAACACTTACAAAAGTGGGCTGAAGCTTGTAACGCCAAGCCAGGCGACCTATTATTAGTTCTTGTTGGTGATCGTAACACAACGCTTCCTCAACTTTCTGAGTTGCGTCTTGAAATGGGTTCTCAACTTGGACTTAGAGATAATGAGAAGTTCTCTCCACTTTGGGTTGTAGATTTCCCTCTATTGGAGTGGGATGGCGACAATAAGCGTTTCCATGCGATGCACCATCCATTTACATCGCCTAAGAAAGATGATCTTCACTTATTGAATACCGATCCAGGTGCTGTTCGTGCTAATGCATACGACTTGGTTATTAATGGTGTTGAGATTGGTGGTGGTTCTATCCGAATTCACGATACTGAACTTCAAGCTCAAATGTTCAAACATTTAGGTTTTACCGATGAAGAAGCTCAAGAACAATTTGGTTTCCTTATGAATGCATTTAAATATGGTGCACCTCCTCATGGCGGTATTGCTTTCGGATTTGACCGTTTAGCTTCACTATTTGCAGGCATAGAATCTATTCGTGACGTCATTGCTTTCCCGAAAAACAATTCGGGTCGCGATGTTATGATCGATTCTCCATCTACAGTATCAGATGCACAACTGGTTGAGTTAAACCTAGCATTACGAGAGATTAAAAAGAAGTAATTCTTAAACTCATTGGATATAACAAAGGCCGTCTCTCATGAGATGGCCTTTGTATTTTCGGCTAATAGCTATATCTATTGCATAAAAAAACCATCGAATAAAATCCGATGGTTTTGAAATATCTAACAGATTGGAAATACTATTCCATATCTTCTTCCTCTTTTTGATTAACAAGGCCTTGTTCGCGCTTTATCATATCTTTATACATGCCACGCATAAACAAACAACCATGCTTTACTGCTTCATCCTTACTTTGGAAATTAGCTTTAATTAGATGATGCTCGCTCATTTCAAGCTCTGGATCGTCAGTATAGAAATAAATACTAACATTGGGTCTTCCACCCTTTTTCTTAATATCTAGTCCTAACCAGGTTTCAAAAACCTCACCATCAACCTTTATATGTCGTTTAAACTTTATCATTTCAATTCTATTACTTGATAACACAAAATTAGAGCTTTACTTTTCTTGCTCCAAATCCTTTATTTTCTTTTCCATATTATTTACAAGAACCATAGTTAGTGTTAAGATAAACATCACAAACACTTCAATGTAAATACCTGTTTTATCCCCAGCTTCTCCTGTTGAATGTAGAAGGTTTAAAACACTTGCTACCATAATTAGAAAGGTAGACATTATCAAAAGAAATTTAATCAGTTTCATCCTTATTAATATTGGTATGAGTAATTGATATCAATTAAATCTTATAAGTTATCATGTATAAAATCAGGTTTTGTTAACTCGATCTGATTTTTCACTGGATTCGCATATATTTCAAAGAAAATTTCCTTAAGCCTTTCATGATCAACATCAACAGTTCCCAATTTTTTATCCATATGTTTCAGGAACAATTCCTTTTCCTCATCCGTATATTTATCTTGATATTCGTCAGTCTTATTCAAAATATCAAAAGCAATATAGTTGTCCGGCCAAAGTTTGAAATTCTTATGAATCTTATAGTCAATCAAATCAGCCAAAGCTTTAAGCTTATCACGGCTATCATCCATTTCTTCTATCACATCAAGCATCTCCGAAATTGGCTTCCCAACTCGAAAATGAACGCGTCCCTTTTCATTAATTAGCCCCTTAAGCATGCTTAATAAATCATCCTTTGGAGTTTTCTTATAGCCCTCTTCCGTTTCTTTCAAGAAGCGTTCACGTGACTTTAAAGCATCACATGGCTCATACTCATACGAAATAGCAACAGGAACAATTCTTAAAGATTTAAAATGCTCAGAGAAGCTTTTATTACCACTCATCTGTAACATTTTTAATAAACTTTGTTGAGTTCTATCGTCACCATCCTTTGTTCTTCCCTCGCGCTGTGCTATCCAAACCGAAGATTTCTTCGTATTTATAGCATGGTCGATATATGATGAAAGATGATTTGAGTTTACCAACATATCACGCACCGACGAATTTCGCTTGACAACAAAACTTTTATTAAGCTTTACCAAGTCGCTAATCCAGGGTTTGATCAATAAATTAGATCCGATCGCAATTTCAGTTGTCGAAAAATTATTTCGATATAACAGAATATTCAGAAGAGCAGAATCTAGAATAATATCTCGGTGATCGGATATAAAAAGGTAACTCTCGTTATTATCCAATTTATCTAATCCTTCGATACTTATTCCTTTTGTCGTATTTTTTATAATATTATTCGCCAAGGGGACAATGAACATCGACTGAAAATCGTCAACCGTTTTGACCTGTGACAAACTACCTTCAATTTTTTCTCGAGATAAATCGGGAAATAATTGTAAAGCAAATTTTAAAAAATCGTCATTATTAATTAATCGTTCTATTACTTCCGGTACTTCGGAGTCGCAATAAGGACGTATATCATCATATTCTGATTCAGAAATCATTATCTAATCGGATTGGTTTTAAGGAACTGCAAAAATAAGTAAATAAAATGGATTATCTAAATAGTGATGCATGATACAAACTCATTTCTCTCTATATCAAACACTAAAATACAAAAGCAGTTGCTAAAACTTTTCATTTAGCAACTGCTTTCGAATATTTTAAGTGTTTAAACACTTATTGACTGTTCATTACTTCCTTTTAAGGCTGGTTAAATCAATCAGGTCAGCAGGATTAATATTCGCGCCATTCTTCTTAATTTCAAAGTGCAAGTGTGGACCAGTAGAAATTCCTGATGTGCCTACAAAACCAATAACATCACCTTTTTTCACTTGCTCTCCTAACTCAACAGAATAAGCATCCAACTGAGAATAAAGGCTCGCAATATCCCCATCATGCTGGATAATGATAAAACGCCCATAGGCTTTACCTTCCACATGATTTGCCTGAAGCTTCTTTATTAATCCATCGGCAACGGCATAAATTGGAGTTCCTTTTGGAGCTGCAATATCAAGGCCCGCATGAAACAACTTTTTTTTCTTAATTGGATGCATTCTTTCTCCATATGGCGACGAAATCCACACCTTTTCAGCTGGCTTTATTGGAGACGAAAAACTCTCCCTATTTGATGAAATATTCATCTCAGGATCATCTGCTTTAATTTCAGAATAATCAAAGCTCAACATCGAGATTATGAGAACTGGAAGTATAAGTATCAGCTTCAAATGAGCCCATACTGATGTATTTGATTTTTTAATCATTTTTATACGTTTTAGAGTTAATGAAGATTTAAATGCACTTGTCAAGTTGAAGTTCATTCGACTTTCAATATGCTGAACCAAACACTTTTGGTAACTAATCTTGTTTGTATCATTGATGACACAGGCTTGATCAGCACAGTATTCGTGTACTTCGACTAAAGCATTTTTTACTAGATAGATAATAGGATTAAACCAGAAAAAGGCCTTGAGTAATTCTATTATAAGCAAATCGATACTATGCAACTGTTTTGAATGAATTGACTCGTGCAAAAGAATCTGCTTATTTTCTGTCTTCGAAAGAATTGACGGATTCCAAAAGACATAATTAAAGAAAGAATAAGGTGAGTGTGCTTGCTCTAAATAAATCAAGTTCAAATCACCTTCTTTTTTTATTTCATTGGCTCGAATGATTTTAAAAATTGAAACTAAATTTAAAATGAATCGACCTAAAATTGTTAAAACACCAAGGCTATACAAAAGTGTCATCCAAAAACCAGAGTCAAAAATAATCTTCTGTGAAGAATCAGACTCTCCGATAATAAGTTGATCTTCGATAGAATTTTCAAATTCCCAAACAACCTGATTCACTTTAGCCAATTCCTCATGTTCAATCGTAAAACTAATTGAGGGTAGAACTAATGAAAACAGAATGGCCGTGAGTAAATAAACGCGATTCCTCTTGACGTGTGTTTCCTTTGCTAATACAAGTTGATAAAAACCATAGAATATGGCAAGGTACAGGCCTGATTTGATCGAATATAGAATAAAATCAATCATCAGGATTGGCTTTTTTGTTTTGAATTTGCTCTTCAATTAAAGCTTTCATTTCTTCCAATTCACTTAAAGATAAATCTTGTTCTTTGGTGAAAAATGAAGCAAAACCTTTGGCTGAGTTATTAAAGAAACTTTTAATCATTCCTGACATAAACTCACGGGCGTAAACTTTTTTAGGCACAATAGGGAAATACTGATTGGTTTTACCAAAGGTCTCAAATCCAATAAATCCCTTTTTAACCAGAATCCTAATCACAGTAGCAACCGTTGTATTAGCTGGTCGTGGTTCTGGGAATTCTGATACAATATCCTTAAGGAAAGCTTTTTCCAACTTCCATAGGTATTGCATAATTTGTTCTTCTGCTTTTGTCAATTCTTTCATAAGTCAAACATACGACTAAATATTTAGTCGTACAACTATTTTTATAGTCAACTCATATTAAAATTTGTTAAAGCTCTTTTAATTCTATACAATAAATACGATATTGATAACTCAAAAATCAAACACACATCCAATGAAAAACTTAAGCCTCTCAATTATCCTTGCATTCCTAGTGAGTAGCTGTGCTAGCTCATATGTCTCTGATCAGAGTATCTCTCAACCCGAAAAAGCATATCATCATATTTTAGTCATGAGCTTATTCAACGATATCAACTTAAAAAAGTTTGATGAAGAAACCTATTATTCTTCTATTAAGGACTACTTCTATGATCTGAATAGAATTGATAATCACCCTCTACTCCAAAATTGCATAAAAGAATTCATGGCAAGTAACCGAACAATTGTTGTCCCCAACCACACATTATTCAAAGTAAATCAAGACATTAGTTATGAAGACTTTCTAGAAACAATCGATAAAAAAGATATTGATGCCATCTTGATAATCAACCAACAAAATTACTTCTACGAAAAAAAAGAGCGCATATTGGAAGATGGTGAAATTCGTGTTGATGAATCTCCAAATGCAGTTTTTAACACCTATCTGGTCGATAGAAAAAATTTAGAAGCTGTATGGGTGAGTCGAATCTATTCAAGCGGTACATCCTGGGATTCACATGGCAGTATGTATAACAGCATGGGGCGCAAACTAACTAAAAAGCTGATTAAATCGGGCTATATTAGGCCTCCATTTTATTCTCGTAATGTCAGTAGATAATATAAAAAAAGGGCTGTCGATTTGAATATCGACAGCCCTTTTAAAATTTATATGAATTCAGATTTACATCATACCTGGCATACCACCACCCATTGGAGGCATAGCAGGAGCTTGTTCTTCTTTCTCTTCAATTAAAACACACTCAGTAGTTAAGAACATACCTGCAATAGAAGCAGCATTCTCCAGAGCAACACGAGATACTTTAGCAGGATCAATTACACCAGCTTCAATCATATTTTGATACTCACCAATACGTGCATTATATCCAAAGTCAGCTTCACCAGCTTTAACTTTGTCAACGACAACAGCACCTTCGCCACCAGCATTAGTTACAATCTGACGTAATGGCTCTTCGATGGCACGTTTTACAATTTCGATACCTATGGTTTCGTCTTCATTATCTCCTTTAAGGCCTTCTAAAGCCGCGATAGAGCGAATATATGCAACGCCACCACCAGCAACAATACCTTCTTCAACAGCTGCACGAGTCGCACTTAATGCATCATCAACACGGTCTTTCTTCTCTTTCATTTCGATTTCAGAAGCAGCACCCACATATAATACAGCAACACCACCAGCTAACTTAGCTAAACGCTCTTGTAGCTTTTCTTTATCGTAATCAGAAGTAGAATTTTCAATAGATGTTCTAATTTGTTCCACTCGGGTATCGATATTTTCTTTAGCTCCAATACCATTTACAATTGTTGTATTTTCTTTGTCAATCGTAATTTTCTCACACTGACCTAACATCTCAAGTGTTGCTTGTTCAAGTAATAATCCACTCTCTTTTGAAATAACTTTACCTCCTGTTAGGATAGCTAAATCTTCAAGCATCTCTTTTCTTCTATCACCAAAACCCGGAGCTTTAACAGCAGCAACTTTCAATGATCCTCTCAAACGGTTTACAACCAAAGTAGCCAAAGCTTCACCTTCAACATCCTCAGCAATAATCATTAATGGACGACCAGCTTGTGCAGCAGGCTCAAGAAGTGGCATCAACTCTTTCATTGTTGAAATCTTCTTATCACATAATAAGATAAAAGGATTCTCAAGCTCAGCCTCCATCTTATCACCATTAGTAATGAAATATGGAGAGATATAACCACGGTCGAATTGCATACCTTCAACTACTTTCACGTAAGTTTCAGTTCCTTTTGCTTCTTCAACAGTAATAACACCTTCTTTTTTCACTTTCTCCATTGCCTCTGCAATCAAAGAACCAATCGTTTCGTCGTTATTTGCAGAGATTTTAGCAACTTGCTTAATCTTTTCGTAGTTGTCTCCAACTTCAATAGATTGCGCTTTAATATTTGCGACAACAGCCTCAACAGCCTTATCAATACCACGCTTCAAATCCATTGGGTTAGCACCTGCAGTCACATTTTTCAAACCTACATTTACAATAGATTGAGCCAATACAGTAGCCGTTGTTGTTCCATCTCCAGCATCATCAGCCGTTTTAGAAGCAACCTCTTTTACCATTTGAGCACCCATATTTGCACCAGGATCTGATAATTCGATTTCCTTAGCAACAGTCACACCATCTTTAGTAATTTGTGGAGCACCAAACTTACGATCGATTACCACATTTCTTCCTTTAGGTCCTAATGTTACTTTTACTGCATTGGCTAAAGCATCAACACCTACTTTTAATAGATTGCGAGCTTCTATATTGAATTTAATTTCTTTAGACATTTTATATATTTTTTAAAATTTATGCTAGAAGTTTCTTATAAAATATAAAGGATATTCTCTTGATCCATTAAAAAATAATCGACACCTTCAATTCGGATTTCTTCAATACCATATTTTTCACAATAGTAGACAGAATCACCTACTGCAACTTCCATTTCTGCTTTAACCATAGATTTACCAACTAATACTACTTCTCCTCTTAGTGTTTTAGTTTCCGCAGTAATAGGAATAATAATTCCTCCTCTAGTTTCTTCTTCTTTTTGCTGTTTCTTTACTAATACTTTTCCAGCAAGTATGCGACCATTTAATTCTGCCATTTTTCTCAATATTTAAATTTATCTTTTTCTATTTAATTATATATATCAATATACATCCAAGATCATGTTGTTTAAAAAAAACAACATGATTTGCTTTCATAATCCATGCCAAACAGAAAGTCTTGTCATTTTTGCAGTACAAAGATTTATTCAAATTTGAATTTACATCTAAACAATCAATTTAGCAAAATCAAAAACTCACTCACAAAACACATCTCCCACAAGATCAATAGAATACACATAAAACAAATTTAATATCACTTGAGATTCTTTAAAAATTCATTTTAATCAGGGTATAAAAAAAGTGTCAGCATGAATGACATACTGACACTTAAATATCTTAGAAGATGTAATTTGAAATTACTCTGCCTTTTCTGTTTCTTCCTCTTTAGCAGGAGCTTCAGTTGGGAAAACTGGTACTTCAGGAGCTGTTTCAGTTTCCTGTAATTGCTGCTCAATAGCCGACTTAGGAGCACCGTTGTTGCTACGATCGATAGTAGCAGCAGCACCCATACAAAGTATAAAAAGACTTAATGCAAGCACCCAAGTTGCTTTTTCAAGAAAATCTGTTGTTTTCTTAACGCCCATAATCTGGTTAGAAGATGAGAAGTTAGAAGCTAATCCGCCTCCTTTTGAGTTTTGTACCAAAACGATTAAAACCATTAGTACACAAACAATAAGGATCAATACTGAAATAAAGGTAAACATACTTATCTATTTTTTAATTTTTCTATTCTTTCCAATTGACTCGCAAAGTAAATATTTTTTTCGGGATTTTTCAACATTAATTTCTCATAAACGGCTTCTGCCTTTTCAAAAAGCTTTTGTTTAATATAAATTCCTGCTAAAGTCTCACTCATACAACCGACATCTTCTTTCAAACTCTCCTTTGAAACATCAATCTGATTTTCAGTCTTTTCATCAGGTTTTGGTATGCGAGGTTTATTTTCTATAAAGTTGGAAATCAAGTCGGAATTCTTGTTTGATTTTTGTTTTTTAGGCGACTTTTTTTCTTCTGTTTCATTTACAATTTGTACTGATTTTACATCCGAAGAAGCCAATTTAGTCATCCAATCCGAGAAAGAATGATTTTCCTCTGGCTCAGGCTGATCATCAACTGGCTTATCAACTGGCTTATCAACTGAATTTAAAACATATAAATTACCTCCAAAATCCATATCATAGATCTCAAATTCTAAGTTTAATAAATTTGAATTTGGTGATTTCTTTACACTAGATTCAGATGTTAGATAGGTCTTATTTCCAAAGAGCGTTTCTTCTTGATTTTCGATAGAAAAACCCGTTTCCAAATCTACAAAATCAATAATTTCACCTTCTATTTCACCGAAAACTTCATTTTTCAGATTCGATTCAGGCAGGCCATTATGCAGAGAAGAAGTAATTAAAGCATCCGTCTCATTATCATCCAAAGTAAATACCTCATCCTCCTTTTTTGACTCAACAATTGGAGTCTCATTTATAGGCGAATTAATTTCAGTTTGATCAAGTTTATAAATCGGAAATTCCAACTTATCGTTTAAGTATAAATACAAACGACGACGATCTGGAATAAGTAGAGCTGAATTCTTTAGTTCTTGATTAAAACGAATACTCTTTTGTTGATTTAATGTTTTAAGCAACAACAAATAGGGCGCTTGGTAAAATGGATATTCATCAATAAGAGCTTTCAACTCTTTATGACTATTCCCATCCATTTTGTGTGGATCTCTTAACCAAGTTTGCAACAATTCCTTGTTCATTCTTTAATCATTTATTACTGCTCACCAATTGGGGATAATACAACATTAAAATCCCCATTTATTTTGTTTTTTTGTTCAATGTTAAACTTAAGGAAAAATGAATTAATAATCCTCAACAACTACCAGTTAACAACCGATTGGTTGTAGATATCATCAATAATTTTTTCCAGAATTTTCTCCACAAGTTCATTTTCAACATCACTCAATTGACTATTACTATCAAAGTCCTCGAATGCAGAAAAGCTCTTGTCAAAATCATTATCAGGATCAATATCATTAGTAAACTTCACACGAATGGTAACTGTCAAACGGTTTGTTGCAGAAATATCATTACTGGTAACATCCATTGCTCTGGTTTGGTAACCTGTAATCTCACCCGAGAAATTCAAGTGTCCTTCACCATCAACAATCTCATCAAGAGAGGTACGGCTACGGAATTTCTCTTTTAGATCTTCGGTAAATTTATCACTCAAATTAGGATTTACAAGCGGGGCTCTATTCTGGAAAAACTGCACCGAAAAAGTTTTCACGTCTGGAGATAAAGTTCCTCCAGTAAATGAATAACTCACCTTACATGCTGTAAAGGCTAAACCGATAATGATAATGAGTAATGCTGATTTGATCCAATTCATAATTCTAATTCTTACATATTCTATTTAAAATCTGCCTCGGTAAATATACTTAAAAGCAGTCTTCCATTCGATTTAATTAATGTCGTATTCCTTAATTTTTCGATAAAGGGTTCTTTCCGATATCCCTAAATCCTGAGCCGCATGCTTTCTCTTTCCATTATGTCTGGCCAGAGCCTTACTAATCAGTTCTATTTCTTTATCTACGAGAGATAGAGATTCTTCAACAAACTCTTCGGTATCCTGAATATGAGGGATATCAGAATGCGAAACACTGGCTTTGCTTGGAGAGTAGCTCTGATGTGCAACAACATCCATCTCCTGATCTTCATGAAGCTTACGAATCAACATGGCCTTCTTTTGCTGTAAATCTTTTGCGTCACCATCTTTTTGCATTAAATCGAAAACCAATTTTTTAAGATCAGTCATATCTTTCTTCATATCGAAAAGAACTTGATATAAAATCTCTCTTTCCGAAGAAAAGCTTTTTTCTTCACTCTTATCTTTCTTATAAATAGCAGGCAACATTTGCTCATCACTTGTTGGCAAATAATTTTGCAATATTTCAGATGTGATCAAACGCTCTTTCTCAATAATTGAGATTTGTTCGGTTATATTCTTCAACTGACGAATATTTCCCGGCCATCTGTAGGCTTGAAGAAGTTGTTGAGCGCTTTCATTCAATCTTAAAGCTGGCATGCGGTATTTCTCGGCAAAATCCTGAGCAAATTTTCTAAACAGAAGATAAACATCTTCTCGACGCTCGCGCAATGCAGGCATTACAATAGGAACCGTGTTTAATCGATAAAATAAATCCTCTCTAAACTTTCCGTTCTTTACGGCTTTGGGGATATTTATATTTGTAGCAGCTACAACACGTACATTCGTTTTTAAGACCTTAGACGAACCCACTTTCATAAATTCCCCTGTCTCCAAAACACGCAATAACCTAACCTGTGTAGATAGAGGTAATTCGCCAATTTCATCCAAAAAGATGGTTCCATTATTAGCAACCTCGAAATAACCTTTTCGATCAGATAAGGCACCTGTAAAAGCACCTTTTTCATGACCAAAAAGCTCTGAATCGATAGTTCCTTCCGGTATTGCACCGCAGTTAACGGCTATATATGAAGCATGTTTACGTGCACTAAATTGATGAATAATCTGGGGGAAGACCTCCTTACCTGTCCCACTCTCACCCGTAATAAGTACAGAAAGATCCGTTGGTGCCACTTGCACAGCAATATCAATCGCTCGAGTTAGGGCATAAGTGTTCCCAATAATTCCAAAGCGTAATTTTATTTTTTGTACATCCATTCTTTCAATATTGATAGAAATTTGATTTTAATATCAAGCTATTGGGGATCATATAATCCCAAATTAACTCTAAAAACCTGCAATTATTTCCGATTGCCTGACAAAATTACTACTTTTTAGATAGATTTCTAAAAATGCAGCTCCCATTCTTTGGTAAATAATGTTAATAATAAAGCTGAAATTTATTTATTCCAAAGGGAATTTTAAAAGGAAAGGAACTTCTTATCTTTACTCAATCAAAAATAAATGAAGAGATAGTCTCCTATCTAAAAATTGGAGACGCATATAAAACACAAATTTAACCATATGAAATTCATAGGCATTATTCCAGCCCGCTACGCATCAACCCGTTTCCCGGGCAAACCTTTAGCCGATATTGATGGTAAACCCATGATTCAACGCGTTTACGAACAAGTTAAAATTGCGTTAGATGATGTGGTTGTGGCAACTGATGATAGTCGAATCGCTGAAGCTGTAAAGGCTTTCGGCGGCGAAGTTGTTATGACTTCAAGCGAGCACCAAAGTGGTACAGATAGAATTGCCGAAGCCATTGAAAAGATCGAAGCTGAAAACTCTGAGAACTATCAAGTGATTATTAATATACAAGGTGATGAACCTTTTATTCAGCCTGAGCAAATTCTGGCTCTCAAGGATTGTTTCAAAACACCCTCAACACAAATTGCAACCCTGATAAAAGCCATTGAAAACTCCGAAGAGATATTCGATATGAATAAGGTAAAGGTTGTTGTTAGTAAAAGCCTTCGTGCACTTTATTTCAGTCGTTCACCTATTCCATTTTTGCGAGGAAGCGAAAAAGAAGATTGGATGAAGAAACAGACCTATTACAAACACATTGGCATGTATGCCTACCGCAGAGATACGCTAAACGAGATTACAAAGTTGCCACAAAGCTCACTTGAAATTGCAGAATCACTTGAGCAATTAAGATGGCTCGAAAATGAATATGTCATCCAAACAGACATCACAAAACACGAATCGATAGGGATTGATACTCCAGAAGATTTGGAACGAGTGAAACAACTTGGCTTGTTATAAAACATTGAAGAGTCTACTTAAAAAGTAGGCTCTTTTTTTATTTTGAAAAAAGTCAAAATATATTACCTTCGCGGCCTTAAACATAGAATTAACGACTCACTTACATCGAGTTTTTGTTTTGCAACATTTCACACCTTGAAATCCGAAACGCCAGTTTCGAAAAGAGTACAAAACAAAAGATGTAAGCCGGAGGAAAAGGTCTCGTTTTACTACCATTTTTTTTATTAATAATGTCTGTATTTCAATTATGAAATGCCTCAATTTCGTGCGCACAACTGTCGCATAAGCTTGAGGTGATTTATTGTGATACGGATGTAAATTTTCAACTCATGATGAGATTTTGGGAGCAACACGCGGGTGAATACAAAAAGACTCTTTCACTTAGTATTCCTGTGATTATTGCACAAGCAGGACAAATTACAGTAGGATTAATTGATAATGTCATGATTGGCCAATTGGGAACCATCCCTTTGGCTGCAGCATCATTTACCAATACTCTTTTCAACTTAGTTTTAATATTCGGGATGGGCTATTCATTTGCTTTAACCCCACTAATTGGCAAAAGCTGGGGTGAGAAAGATCATCATTCCGTAGGCTCTTGGATTAAAAATGGCCTCATGGCAAATGCCTTTATGGGTGTAGCCCTCGCTCTACTATTAATCATTCTATATGTATTTATGCCCTATATGGGACAACCTCAATCGGTACTACAACCTTCACGAGATTATTTGGCTATACTTATAAGCTCCGTGATACCCATGATGGTTTTTTATGGCTACAAACAATTTGCCGAAGGAATTGGTGATACAAAAACAGCAATGAAAATTATGCTTTGGGCCAATGTGGTCAATACAGTTGGTAACTATATGTTTATGTATGGAAGGTTTGGTGCTCCAGAAATGGGCCTCACCGGAGCAGGTATCGGTACATTATTAGCTCGAATATTTATGGCAATCGCCTTTATTATTCTTTTTTATAAAAACCAGAAGTACAAATTATTTACAGAACTCTACAATCAGGCTTCATTCTGTTGGACTAAATTCATTCAGGTTGTAAAATTAGGCATCCCCCTTGGCGGACAAATTGTAATGGAAGCTTGTGCATTTGGTCTATGTGCCATTATGATGGGATGGGTCAGCGAAATAGGTATGGCTGCACACCAAATTGCGATCACTCTTTCCACCTTAGGTTTTATGATCTATCAGGGACTGGGATCTGGTACAACCATACGTGTTAGTCATTATAAGGGAGCGAATAATAAGGAAGGCATTATTCGGGCAACAAAAACAGCTATGAATTTGATGTACGTCTACTGTGCTTTTTCTGTCATTTTGTTTGTAGGTGCTCGTAATATATTACCCCTCATGTTTACCACAGACACAACGGTTGTGCAACTTGCAGCTCAAATGTTGATCGTTTGTGGTGTATTCCAACTTGTAGATGGCATTCAAATTGTACTTGTAGGAACTCTAAGAGGATTCGCTGATGCTCGAATTCCGGTCATCATAACCTTTATATCATACTTCATCGTTTCTCTTCCATTTAGTTATATGTCAGCATTCGTATGGGGTTTTGGAGCGGTAGGTATCTGGTTCGGATTTCCAGTTGGTTTAGTTGTTTGCTCGGCACTTTTCCAAATGCGATATAAATATATTCTCAGGAAAATTTAATCAAAAATCAAGCTAATAAAAAAGAGATCTAATGATTTAGACCTCTTTTTTATTCTTTATAGTAAGAATGACTTAACCTTTTTTCTTTATCTGTGTTAAAAGGTCAACATTCAAAAGTTCGACCAATTTATCCTCAACCTTGATAATCTTTTCCTTATTAAATTTTGAAAAGGTATGAATCACACTTTCACGGGAATAGCCAATGGTCTCGGCAATCTCTTTTCTGGAAAAAGGCAATTTAAAGATCATGGAATTTTCCATTTGGGCATAGTGTAGTAAAAAAGTAGCCAAACTTCCCTCTACATTCTTATTACTGTACATGACCATTCGCTTGACTTGCCTATGTGAAGTCTTCGACATGGTTTCGATAATACCCATAGCAAAACTACCATTGGTTTTTATTAATTGTTTAAATACGGCTATATCAATCAATAAAACCCTGGAGTTCTCCATGGCAGTTGCCGAAATATGATAGGTCTTATCAAAAAAGGCATGCGATAAACCCAGGAAACGAAATTGTGGAGCCATTCGAATCGTATTGTTTCGCCCATCAGATTCTATATTAATCTTAGCTAAACCATTTAATACGTAATATATATGTGTCGCAAAACTTCCCTGTTTTATAATATTTTCATTTTTCTTAAAATCAAGAATCGTACTATTATTAATTATCATACTTACATCCCGACCAGAAAGGGATGAAAAGCAAGGATGCTTCAAGTATTGCTCTAATTCTAAATTCTCATCCATATTAATTTAATATTAAAAAAATTTCAGCAGCAAATATCTGCTATTTTTTCTCAACATGCATGATACAAGTTACTTAATTTCGGATTCATGGAGTAAAATAACTCACCATATAATCACATGTGTTAAAATAACAAAAAAACAATACAGTTTCAACAACCAATCCTATTGTCATACAAGTTATTGACTATCTAGAAAAAACAAAACAAATGAACAAAAACCTAACTACCTAGTATAGCTAGGGTGAGATATTTCACTATCGCCCATGTATTTTCCTTTAGACTCGAGTGACTTACTCGCATCCAATTGCGTGTCCAGCAACAGATTACATCGCATATTTGATGTTGAATAGCCATATATCTTTACCTCCGAACCAGATAAAGAAATAAACATATGTTTTGGATTGAATTTGCGGTAGTATTAATAGCAATTTTTGTTGGAGCCCGATTGGGAGGTATCGGCCTTGGAGTAATGGGGGGGATTGGACTTTCCATTTTAACTTTTGGATTTAATTTACAACCCACTTCACCTCCTATAGATGTGATGCTGATGATTGTATCAGTAATTACTGCCGCAGCAGCCATGCAAGCCGCTGGTGGATTGGACTATCTGGTAAAGCTGGCTGAGAGCGTACTTAGAAAGAATCCGAATCGGATTACTTACTATGGCCCTATTGTATCTTATTTGTTTACCCTTGTGGCTGGTACAGGTCATGTATGTTATTCAATACTGCCTGTTATATCAGAGGTGGCAAGAGAAACGGGCGTTCGTCCAGAACGACCATTGTCTATCGCAGTGATTGCATCACAACAGGCTATTACGGCAAGTCCCATATCTGCAGCAACCGTTGCCTTATTGGGTATGCTTACACCTTACGATTTTCAATTGATCGATATATTAATGATCAGTATTCCTGCAACTTTTTTTGGCGTATTATTGGGAGCATTTGCTGCCAATAAAATGGGAAAAGATTTAAAGGACGATCCTGAATACCAAAAAAGACTAAAAGAAGGAAAACTAAAATCGAATTCAGAAAGAGTAGATAAAGAAGTTCCAACTTCCGCTAAAATATCAGTTGCCTTATTTATTCTTGGAGCATTTGCTATTGTGATGTTTGGTTCATTTGAAAGCTTACGTCCAGTATGGAATGTAGGTGGTGAGATGATCAAAATGGGCATGCCCGCGACCATTGAGATGGTGATGATGGCTATTGCAGCATTAATCCTGATTTTCTCAAAGGTTAAAGTTGAAGACGTTGCTAAAGGCAATGTTTTTTCAGCAGGAATGCAGGCGGTAATTGCAATCTTCGGAATTGCCTGGATGGGTGATACCTTCTTTGCAGCTAATATGGATTATCTGGGTGGAGGTATTAAGGAGATGGTGACCAACATGCCATGGTTGTTTGCCTTAGCATTGTTTGTGCTTTCAATCTTGCTTTATAGCCAGGCAGCTACAATTCGTGCCCTAATGCCTTTGGGTATTGCATTGGGTATACCTGCTCCAGCTCTTATTGCTATGTTCCCATCAGTAAACGGATACTTTTTTATTCCAAACTACCCAACGGTAGTCGCAGCCATTAATTTCGACCAAACGGGTACAACCCGAATTGGAAAATACTTATTAAATCATAGTTTCATGATTCCAGGAATGGTGGCTACCATTGGCGCTGTTTCAATGGGCTTCCTATTAGTTTCAATACTATTCTAGAAAAACCAAAAATAAAACTTACGACTAATTAATTATTAAAAATTAAGATTATGAACCTGAAACAAAAATTAACCCGAGTATTAGTACTGGTAGCGATAGTTACCATGGGAGCAATGTCTTCCGTTAATGCACAAACATTACCAAACCTAACTATTATTGCAACTGGTGGTACCATTGCTGGATCAGGTGATTCAAGCATCAAAACCAATTACACTGCAGGTGTGGTTACTGTTGATAAATTATTGGCAGCTGTACCTGAAGTCATGAATTTGGCAACAATCAAAGGCGTACAAATTTCTTCTATCGGTAGCCAGGAAATGAACGATGCCGTTTGGTTGAAACTAGCTAAGAAAATCAACTTATTGTTAGCATCTGACGAGTGCGATGGTATTGTGATTACTCACGGTACCGATACAATGGAAGAAACAGCTTACTTTTTGAACCTTGTTGTAAAAAGTGATAAGCCAGTTGTATTGGTAGGATCTATGCGTCCAGGATCAGCAATGAGTGCTGATGGACCAATGAACCTTTTCAATGCTGTAGCTTTAGCATCTAATCCTGCTTCTAAAGGACGTGGTGTAATGGTTTCAATGAACGACCTTATTTTAGGTGCTGATGATGTGACTAAGACTAACACAACAAACGTATCTACTTTCCAGTGTCCTAACTTCGGTTCTTTAGGTTATATGCACAATGGTCAGCCTACTTTCCGTCGTGCAACAACCGCAAAGCACACAACTGCTTCTGAGTTCGATATCACGAAATTGAACAAACTCCCTCAGGTAGATATTATTTACGGTTACTCAAACGCAAACGCTATTGTTGTTGACGCTTTGGTAAAAGATGGTGCTAAAGGTCTTATTCACGCAGGAGTAGGTAATGGTAACCTTTACCCAACTGTAATGGATGCTTTGGTTGCTGCTCAAAAAGACGGTGTTCAGGTGGTACGTAGTTCTCGTGTATTTTCAGGATCAGCGACTTTAGATGCTGAGGTTGATGATGCAAAATTCAACTTTGTTGCTTCGCTTTACAAGAATCCACAGAAATCAAGAATCCTTTTGATGTTGGCTTTGACTAAGACAAACGACTACAAAGAAATTCAAAGAATGTTTTACGAGTACTAGAAATCTGATTCAGTAGAATCATTTCCAGCATCGTTTAAATTATGACCTCGGGAAGAGTCGAGAGGCTCTCTTCCCCTTGGGGTTCCTTTTCCCAATTTCTGGGAAAAATCAAAAAAAAACTCTCAAAATTACTTACAATAGAAACCTGTTTACGACTACAAAATGAGTTTAAAAAAATATATTATCGCACTAGTTGCTGTTCTTACCATAGGTGGAACATCAATGGCTCAGGAAGCTTTAAACCTAAAAACTTTAGAGAAAAAAATAGCTTCTTTAGATCAAAAGAATGACTCTTTTAACTTCTACCTGAATCTTCAAAATTCTGCCAACCTTTATTTAAACGGTGGCGATTATCAAGGAATCGATTTCAAAACAAACCAAATGCGTTTGGAAATGCGTGGTGAAGTGGTTAAGGGTATCCGTTACCGTGTGCGTCACCGTATGAACCGTGGCACTTCTGCCGAAGGTTTAGACAACCTATCTCGTGCTACTGATATTGCGTCTATCTCTATCGATGTTGCAAAAAACTTCACCATTACTGGTGGTAAGCAGTGTACTGCTTTTGGTGGATATGAGTTCGACTTGAACCCTATTGACATTTACCAGTACAGCGACATGATCGACTATATGGATAACTTCCTTACAGGTGTGGATTTTGCATACCAGATGAAAGGTCAGGAATTCCGTTTTCAGGTTGTGAATTCTCGTAACGACTATATGGATAACATCTACAATGGTTTAAACGGTGTAGAAGCTAGCAAAAATGCATTGGGTTATACATTAAACTGGAATGGTAGCTTATTCAACGGTATTGTACAGACTCGTTGGTCTTACTCTCTTTTCGAAGATGCTAAGGATATGAATACAAACTATATTGCTTTAGGTACACAAGTAAAATTGGGTAAGAAAGCACAATTACAATTCGACTGGATGAACTCTCACGAGGATATCGATCGTAAAGGTATTGTATCTGATATGGTGAATGCTAATGGTGGTGAGTATGTGCGTGCTTCTGATGTTGTTTACAACTCATTCGTAGCGAAAGTAGATTACCGTGTGAACAATAAATTCAACATGTTTGTGAAAGGTATGTACGAAACTGCGACCAATAATGGTAACACCGATACAAACCTAAACGACGAGTTCCGTACATCATACGGTTATATGACTGGTTTGGAATATCACCCTATTGCTGATGGTTTGAAGATCTTCTTCACATATACAGGTCGCTACTTCGATTACGATAGCAATTTGACTGAAAGCTTAGGACTTAAAGATCAGTACACAAACCGTTTCTCTATTGGTATGGTTTACAGACTTAAAATGTACTAGGCTTCTGGTTATTTTAGATTAATAAAATGTTAACAGTCTGAATTCACAATTTAAATAAAATGCCCCTCGCATTTTAAACTTACTGTTACAAATTATCCAAGAGGGGTACCTGTTTTATCAGATACCCCTCTTTTTTTATAGTACTGATTAATAAAAGCTTCACAACATAGGAGTGAGATATTTCACCCTGGCGTAGGCTATAAAGAGTTTAATTTTAAGTCGAACAGCATGGCACTTTTGTAGCAGCATACTGTTACTTCATCTAATTTTGAACCGAAATAAAAACAACAAATCTGAGCTTAAGAATTCTTGGAAACAAAAGCCTCCTTAGACAATCTCATTCACTAGTAGGTGAGAGATCAATCAGAAAGGGACACAATAATAAAGGATAAAAGCAATCAGATCGATTAATTAATAATTTTAGTAATTTCTTCGATGAAAACAAGACAAGAACACGATCTATTGGGTTATAAAGAGGTACCAGCTGATGCTTACTATGGCATCCAAACACTCCGCGCCGTTGAAAACTTTGATATCTGTGGTGTTAAACTAAGTTTCTATCCTCTATTTATTGATGCTTTGGCAATGGTGAAAATGGCTTCAGCCAAAGCGAATAATGAATTAGGTCTACTTTCTGATGAATTGACTCAGTTTATTATTAGTGCAAGTGAAGAAGTTTTGGCTGGCGAATTCTACGATCAGTTTCCTGTTGACATGATTCAAGGTGGTGCAGGTACATCGACCAATATGAATGCCAACGAAGTGATTGCAAACCGTGCTTTAGAATTAATGGGATTCGAAAAAGGTGACTACGAACACTGTCATCCTAACAATCATATCAATCTTTCACAATCCACAAATGATGCCTATCCTACAGCCATTAAGATTGCTCTAATCAATCACAACACACGTTTGATTGAGGTATTGAAACAATTAATTGAAGCTTTTCATGCCAAAGGAAAAGAGTTTGACCATGTGATTAAAATGGGTCGCACCCAACTTCAGGATGCGGTTCCAATGACACTTGGACAAGAATTCGAAGCTTATGCTGTAAATCTTGAGGAAGAAATTGCTCGTTTGAATCAAAACGCACAGTTGTTCCGCGAAGTAAACATGGGAGCAACCGCTATTGGTACAGGAATTAATTCTGAGCCTGAGTATTCAGAGAAAGTGGTGAGACATTTGCAGCAAATTACCAATTTGGATATTGTATTGGCTGGAAACCTTATTGAGGCGACTCCTGATACAGGTTCTTACGTGATGTATTCTTCTGCATTGAAACGTTTGGCTATTAAATTGTCTAAGATTTGTAACGACCTTCGTTTATTGTCTTCAGGACCACGTTGTGGTTTTAATGAGATTAACTTGCCTCCAATGCAGCCAGGTTCTTCTATTATGCCAGGTAAAGTAAACCCAGTAATTCCAGAAGTGGTAAATCAGGTTGCCTACAAGGTTATTGGTAACGATTTGACTGTAACTTTTGCAGCTGAAGCCGGACAATTGCAACTTAATGTGATGGAGCCAGTATTGGTTAGATCTATTTTGGAATCAATGGAGATGCTTGAGAATGCTATGAACGTTCTGAATACAAAATGTATCACTGGTATCACTGCCAACGAAGAGATTTGTCGTGCTATGGTTCTTAATAGTATTGGTATTGTGACTGCACTGAATCCAACTTTGGGTTACGAAGCTTCATCGTCTTTGGCATCAGAAGCTCTTGCAAACAACCGTAGCGTTTACGATTTGGTTCTAGAGAAAAACCTATTGACCAAAGAGATGTTAGACGAATTACTACAACCTGAAAGAATGATCAAACCTCAAAAGTTTGTGAAAAAATAATAGCATACAGAGTGCGCTAAGCGATATTAGCGCCACTCTAAATTTACCTTTCATGAGTGTAAGACGGCAAGTTCGCTGTTCTAGAATTGTACTCGATTCTAAAACAAGTGGCTTGCCGTTTTTCGTTTAAGGATATGTGTTTCTCCATCTTTAAGATTTAGCGCGATAGCACATATTCTTCTTTTACTCGGAATTATTATTCAACAGGATTTGATTCCCAAATTTCTGTTTAACCTTTTTAAAAGAATAACTCTTATGATCTCCTCCCATTAGAAAAAGAAGTTTCTTTCCAGGATTGTCATTGATGATGCTTATAATATTTTGGGCGATATGCTCATCTCTTTGAAGAAAAGAATCGGTTATTTCAGAATATTTGGTATTCATAAATATTGCAGCTAAACCTTCAAAAGCTATAGCATTAATTGAATCAAGCCTTCCATTATTTAGTTCACAGAGAGAAGCATTAAATACAATTGTATTTTTCATTTTTACTAAGCCATCCATTGCAGACAATTTTTTGAGCATTATGCTGTCTTGATTTAGTTCTTGCACGAGTCTTTTAATAACACTCATCTCTTTCCTATAATTATCTGGAAAACTTTTCCCTTCCAATTCTTCGCCAAGCCAATCAAATCCCACTAATTTCTTATCAATATATTTAGATATACACTCATACATTTCAAATGGGTAGAATTTTTTAAGATAAGTAACAGTGCTATCCATATCTTCTTGCCTAATCTCAATTCCTATAATATCAGGATTATAGGAATCTATAAAAGAAAACAAATTTTCATATGTGTAGTTCGGATTTTTCTCATGAAATCCATGAATCGTACTACATATTATAACTTCAGTCTCTTGCTTTTGGCAATAAAACAGGGCTAAAATTGCAATAAAAACAGTTATAAAAGTTACGTACTTCATTTGTTTATATGTGATAACGTATATATAACATCAATCTAAATATTTTATCATATTCATTATGAAATCACTAAAGTATTAAATCTAAACTAAGATATATACTGTCAAGTTTGCCAAATTCTTAATGTCCGTAAATACCTCTTCAATTTATATCTGATAAAATCAATGGGATCTTCGGGAATTCATTATTAACAAACCACCTCCCCCTCGCTCAATCGGGTACTCCTCCTTAACCAAGGAGGAGAAATTAATTACTATGGGGTTCCTATATT
This sequence comes from Ancylomarina euxina, assembly GCF_003863355.1. Taxonomy (GTDB): domain Bacteria; phylum Bacteroidota; class Bacteroidia; order Bacteroidales; family Marinifilaceae; genus Ancylomarina; species Ancylomarina euxinus. Next base: position 184,656 of record NZ_QQWG01000008.1, read on the forward strand.
TACAGCTTGCCGATAGCTATCGGGACATGACGGACAGAAACAAAAGTTTCATCAAGAAAAAAAAGAATGACTTCTGAGGGGATAAGATATCTCCAAGTCAAAACCTACAGATAGTATATCACCAGGAGCAATTATATTCTTATCTGTGATAATCCGCGAAATCTGCGGGAGAAATAAATTAAACCTAACTTTAACTTTTCCTTAAGTTTAATTAGCTGTTCATTAAGAGTCAAAAACGACTTCAATTGTTAAATTTGTAATAAGCGAAATTTAAACTGTTCTTATGAATAAAAAACTCATCATCGGTCTTATCGTTCTCATGTCAATTTCTTTGATTGGTATTATTGGGGTTCAGGTCTTATGGATTCAGAATAATATTCGTATTGAAGAGAAAAAATTTGATGATAATATCAAAGATATATTAGAGACTGTAGTTGAGAATTTAGAACAAGATGAAGACATTCACATCATAGGCAAAGGCCTAAATTGGGTTAAAGAGATTCATGGTGACGATAACGAAATTCTCAAAATATCGGAGTTTATCGATAATAAGACTCACCAAAAACATCAAAAAATTACAATTACTGGAGATCACGACTCCCTTTCTAAAAAAAAGTTTCTCGAAACAAGAGCAAAAATCTTAATTCAATCAGATGGAAAAGAATTTAAGGTTCAGGGTAATTCATCAGATGATAACGATTCGACCATCGACATTAATATTAATCTGACAGATACCGATACCCTAATTCGAATAAAAAATAAGGAAAAGCAGATTGAAAACTTATTCAGCAAGGTTATATACGAATACAAACTAAAGGACAATAAACTTGAAGACAGAATCGATCAGGAGGATATTGCCAATCAATTGAAATTAGCTTTTCAGGAGGAAAATATCGATATTGACTATCAGTTTGGGGTATCCAACAAACAAAATAATAAACTCATCTTCAGTTCTGATTCCATTCAAAACCCTATCATACTAAATTCGAAATACAAACAGAGTCTATTCCCTGGTGATGTATTCAAAAAGAACAATCAACTCTTTGTTGCTGTCACAAATCGCGGCAGCTTAATTTATAAGAGCATTCTCCCTTTATTAATTCTTTCGGGAATTTTCACTTTATTTATTCTAGCCAGTTTTGTTGCCACTGTCATTTTCATTTTCAAGCAGAAAAAAATCAGCGATATCAAAACGGATTTCATCAATAATATGACACATGAATTCAAAACGCCTATTGCAACCATTGCCCTAGCCAGTGATTCAATCGTCAACCCTAAAGTTATTGGTCTGCCCGAACGCATTCGATATTTTGCCGCCATCATTAAAGACGAGAACTACCGAATGAATAAACAGGTTGAGAATATCATGCAATTGTCTTTATATGGCAAACACGAATTGGAAATTAATCCACAAGCACTGCATTTAAACGAAAGCATACAAAAGGCCGCCGAGCATATTCTACTCCAGATTGACGAACGAAAAGGAAGTTTGAATCTGAAATTAGATGCCATTAATGATATTGTAAAGGTCGATGAAGTTCATTTTTTCAATGTCCTTTTCAACCTGCTGGACAATGCTATTAAATACTCGGAGGGAAAGCCCGAAATTGAAATTGGCACAAAGAATGTGGGACGACAGATATGTGTTTGGATTAAGGATTCAGGAATGGGTATGAATCAAAAAACACAAAAACGTATCTTCAAAAAATTCTATCGAGCACAAACAGGAAATATCCACAAAGTAAAAGGTTTTGGACTTGGATTAAGCTATGTGAAATTGATTGTTGATCGACATATGGGAGATATTAAAGTCACTAGTAAAATTGGGCAAGGGACTTGTGTCGAGATCAGTCTGCCTTTAAATATATAAGCTATGGAAACTGCCATTAAAATATTACTTGTAGAGGATGAAGCAAATTTCGCAGCTGTCATGAAAAGCTATCTCGAACTTTCTGATTTCACTGTCGACCATTGTAATGATGGACAAAAAGGCTACGATCATTTTATGAAAAATGAATACGACTTATGCATTTTAGATGTGATGATGCCGGAAATGGACGGCTTTACGCTGGCTAAAAAAATAAAAGATCTCAATCCGACTATCCCTCTTATCTTTCTAACCGCAAAAACACTTAAAGAAGATATCATACAAGGTTATAAAATTGGGGCTGACGATTATATTACCAAACCTTTCGATTCGGAATTATTAATCTATAAAATTAAGGCTATTCTTAACCGAAACTTAAACGAGGATAATGGGAATAACAAAAGTGAATTCAAAATTGGGACCTTTACATTTATTCCACGTTTAAGAACCCTTTCTTGTTCTAATACTGAATACAAACTTTCTCCTAAAGAGTCGGAGCTACTAAAATTGTTATGCGAAAGCGAAGAAGAAATCCTTCCTAGAACAAAAGCTTTAAAAATCATATGGGGTGATGATAATTTCTATACAACCCGAAGTATGGACGTTTATATTACCAAACTGAGGAAGTATCTTAAAAAAGATGCATCCATTAAAATCGAAAACATTCATGGGAGTGGCTTCCGATTATTGATATTGAAGCAATAAATCCTAAGAAATTAAATTTAGCTTGAGGGTCTCACTTTTTTGAGAGGCTCTCAATAATTAGTCATACTCTGACATTTACAGCTTCCTTTTAGTCAGAGCATGACGCAAGGCCCACAAAAACCCTAAGCTATCGCGAGTTTACTTCTGCTGACTGGTTAATTTCTACTAAAATACGATATCAATTGTATTAACCATGACTATGCTAACCTAAGGGATAGCTATCGGGACATGACGAATGAAATAATCACATCCGCAATAATCTGCAAAATCTGCAGGAGATACAGGCAAAAGACAGTTCATTTTCGCACTATCCTAAACCTTAAATTAACATTGAGGGCTTCAATTCTAATGTTTTATTAATATTCCTTTTAAACTGGCTTAATGCTGTAGCCGTATACTTGCAATATGATTTGATGGACAGAACAAATCAAACAGCTGTTCACAAAATCAGTTTAAAATAGACAAATATTTAAAAGACAATAGAATGAAAAAGTTTCAATTACTACTAGTAACAATCATTTCAATTTCCCTGATGACATCATGTGGAGATTCTGGGAAAAAGCAAAGCAATGAGAAAAAGGCTAAAGCTCTTACAGGAGCTGGAGCAACTTTCCCACAACCCTTTTACAACACAATATTCAAAACTTACACCAAGTCGAAAGGTCTTTTAGTAACCTACGGTGGCATAGGTTCAGGTGGTGGTATTCGTAGCCTGAAAGATAAGATTGTAGATTTTGGCGCAACAGATGCTTTCCTTTCGGATAAAAAATTAGCTGAAATGCCAGGTGATGTTCTACATATTCCTTCTTGTTTAGGTGCTGTTGTAGCGGCCTACAATCTTCCTGGCAAACCAGAACTGAAATTTACATCGGAATTGATGGAAGGTATTTTCATGGGGAAAATAACAAAATGGAATGACGAGAGAATTGCAAAAATCAATCCTGATGCTCAACTTCCTGATTTAGCGATCACAGTTGTTTACAGATCAGACGGAAGTGGAACGACTTTTATTTTCAGCGACTATATGAGTAAAGTGAGTTCAGATTGGAAAGAAAAAATTGGTGCAGGTAAAGCTTTAAATTGGCCAACTGGTATCGCAGCCAAAGGAAATCCAGGCGTTGCCGGCACAATCAGTTCTACTGAAGGAGCTATTGGTTATATTGGATCAGAATATGCTTTTGCACAAGGTATTCCAGTTGCAAGTATTCAAAACCAAGCAGGTAATTTCATTAAGCCTTCTGTTGCCTCGGTAAGCGATGCCGCTGCAGGTGAAATTCCAAACGATACCCGTGTTACATTAACCAACACAAGTGCTGAACAAGGCTACCCAATCTCAAGTTTCACCTGGTTAATTGTATACAAAGAGCAATCCTACAATGGTAGAAGCAAAGACCAAGCCATGCAAACCAAACTGCTTTTAAGTTGGGTTCTTGGACAGGAAGCACAAATACAAACCAGCAAAGTGCATTATGCCCCACTTCCTGAAAAGGCTGTTTTAAAAGCTCATCAAATATTAGATCTGATGACCTATAACGGTAAAGGTTTATAATAACCAAGATTAAAATACAAAGAGGTTCAGAGCAGATCTATGTTTTTCAATTGATTAGTTCGCAAATAAAAACTTTGCTTTGGACCTCTTCTTTCTTTCAAACGAAATTCGTTTGAAAACTACTACAACTCCAGTTGTATTGAGATATGTTTAAACTCATTACAACCGATCGACAGAATTATAGAATGAAAAGTGAAAGACTGTTTCAGTATTTTTTAAAATTAAGTGGTGTTTTGATTCTTATGATGGCTATAGGAATTATAGTTACTCTAATTATAGGATCAATTCCTACTTTCAAAGAATTTGGTTTTGGTTTCATCTATTCCCCTGATTGGAATCCTACTGAGGGGAGAGAAAGTTATGGAGCACTTCCATTTATAATCGGGACGATAGTAACATCCCTCCTAGCCTTAGCATTTACATTTCCTTTTGCCTTTTCTATAGCCTTATTTCTGGGCGAATATTTTAGAGAAGGGCGAATGGCTTCCATCTTAAAATCGATGATTGATTTATTGGCAGGCATTCCATCTGTCGTGTATGGCTTATGGGGCTTTTACACCATAAAACCCATCATCGTCGAACTAGGCTTAAACGCTCAGGGCTTTGGCATTTTCACATCATCATTCGTTTTAGCCATCATGATTATTCCTTATGCATCATCATTAAGTGCTGAAGTTATAAATATGGTGCCTTCAAATTTAAAAGAAGCGGCCTATTCCTTAGGAGCAACCCGATTCGAAGTCGTAAAGAATGTGATTATTCCCAATGCTGGCTCAGGCATCTTTGCTGGATTCATTTTAGCATTTGGACGAGCGATTGGAGAAACCATGGCTGTAACCATGCTAATTGGTAATTCAAACAACATTCCAACAAATCTTTTCGATCTGGGAAATACGATGGCCAGTTTAATTGCCAATCAATTTGGAGAAGCCGATGGTTTAAAATACACATCGCTTGTCGCAATGGGCCTTTTACTATTTGTCCTTACGGGGATATTAAATTTAATAGGTAAGATGATCATGAAAAAATTTACAGCCTAATCAAGCTCACAACACATGAATATTTCGAATTCTATATCGCAACAAAAGCTCAAATGGCGCATCTTTAATGACAGGCTTTTTAGCATTGTCATGATGTCTCTGGCTTTTATTTCTGCATTACCCTTATTATCCATACTCTATCAGCTCATAAAAAAAGGTTACAAACAAATACGTTTAAACTTTTTTATTGAAGTTGCTCCAGATACCATGGAGGCCATGATGGCTAAAGTCAACCACGAGATTATTCCTGGAGGTATCGCAAATGGTATCGTTGGAACACTCATTATTGTTGGGATGGCTTCGCTAATTGCTATCCCACTGGGTTTAATATGTGGCATCTATTTATCTGAGACATCGAAAGGGAAAATGGCTGGCCTTGTTCGTTTTGTTGTTGATATGCTTCAAGGAGTACCATCAATTGTATTGGGAGTTATTGCCTATATCTGGATTGTGAAACCTGTTACTTCAGGCTTTTCAGCTCTGGCTGGTAGTGTGGCTCTCTCGATCATGATGCTACCCTCAATCATTAGATCAACCGAAGAGACTCTAAAAATGATACCATCAACTTTAAAAGAAGCTGCATTATCATTAGGTGTGCCTTATCATCGAACTATATTTAAAGTTCTCCTTCCTACGGGAATGAGTGGTATTGCTACTGGAATCATACTTGGGATATCCAGAATTGCAGGAGAAACAGCTCCGCTTATGCTTACAGCACTGGGTAGCTCAGCCATCAATTTGGACATCACACAACCAAGTAGTGCCATTCCTTTACTGGTTTGGGAATTTTATAATGATCCAAACCTTATCGATTTAATATGGGGAGCCTCATTAATTCTTCTCCTTATTATTTTTCTTTTGAATCTAGGAGCTAAAGCAATTGCAAAAAAATGGAAAGTACAATACTAAATAAAGAGGATGAGAAAATTATCCAAATAGAATCTACAATTCTGAACATCGATGAATTATCAGTATCGTATGGCGGAGATAAATATTCTATAGATAAGGTTTCTGCAGGTATTCAAAAAAATAAGATCACTGCTATTATGGGACCTTCGGGATGTGGTAAAAGCACACTTTTAAGAGCGATCAATAGAATGCACGAACTTTATCCTGAAACACATCATAAAGGTAGTATCACCCTTGGTGGGGAAGATATTTATAAAATAAACCCCATCCAATTAAGGCGCAAAATCGGTATGGTATTTCAGCGTCCTAACCCGTTTCCAACTATGAGCATCTATGATAATGTTATTGCTGCTTATATTCTAAACGGAATAAAATTGAAACGTTCTGAAAAGAATGAGATTGTTGAAAGATCACTTCGTGAGGTTGGTCTTTGGGATGAGACAAAAGATGTTTTACACAAAAGAGGAACCTTCCTATCTGGAGGGCAACAACAGCGTTTATGCATTGCACGTGCATTAGCTTATAAGCCTGAGGTCATTCTTTTAGATGAACCAACATCGGCGCTAGACCCAATAGCTACGGCAAAAATTGAAGATCTACTCGTAAAGTTGAAAAAGAATTATACCATCATTTTAGTCACACACAATATGGGACAAGCTGCACGAATATCAGATTATTCAATGTTTATGTACCTGGGTGAATTGGTCGAGTATGGTAAAACCAAGAAAATGTTTACAACACCCAAAGATGAGCGAACGGAAGCCTATCTAATGGGGAAATTTGGTTGATAGTAATCGGCCTATAAGGAAAGTGTGTAACGACTAAATCAAAAAACAATGTCGATAAAAAAAGATAAAAAATTTGAAGGGATAAATAAGGATTTCCAAAAAATGAAATCCATACTGTATGAACAATTCGAGACTCTGGAAAATGTTATTCTAACAGGTTTAGATACTTTGTCGAAGAAAGAGCGTGAATCTTTTTCGAAAAATGAAGCAAAGCTTGATCAATTAGAACTAAAGATGAGCGAGAATATTATTCAAACCATCGGACTTCAACAACCCATGGCTAGAGAACTTCGTCAACTCATATCCTACCTAAGAATGTTAGGCGATATGGAGCGTATAGGTGATCAGCTGAACAATATTTTACATTTTTTCATGGATTTAACACCAAAACAATTACCCGAAAATCAAAGAGAATCCATACATAACATGTATGATATGAGTTTGATCATGGTAAAAAAAGCTTTAGATTCTTTTGAAAATGAAGATCATGAGACTGCCATTTGGACAATTCAGAATGATGAAGTGGTTGACGATATGCAACGGAAACTCATTAATCGAATGCTGAGAAAAAGTACTCCTCCCAGTGTGGCCATTGAAGATGTAACCAATATTCTTAATTTTGGAAGTATATTAAGTAGTATAGAACGTATTGCCGACAATGCTACAAATATTGCTGAAGCATCAATCTATTATCAAAATGGAACCGATCTTCGCCACAAAGAACTTCCTGATTCATCTGAAGAATAACCCATTTCAATTATAAAATAGCTCATTATACAACAAGCACCTTTCTCGAATAGAGAGGTGCTTTTTTATCTACAATAAATAGTCTGTATTTCAACTTATTCTAAAGTTATAGCATAACTAAAATAAACTGCGATAAATGCTAACAGTTTAAAAGCAAAACAGTTTATTATTTGTAATAATTGATATAGTTTTGAATTTCTAATACATAAACAAAATAGGCTTCAAAACTTGTAACAGTCTCGAAGCAATTAAATCAATAAACAATCACTATGAGTTTGGAAAAGCAACAAGCGCAGGAGCTAATCGATTTCATACATCGCAGTCCTAGCACATATCACGCAGTCAACAATATTAGAGAAGAATTAGTTGAAGCTGGATTTGAAGAATTGGATCTTCGAGAGGAATGGACCATCAACAAGGGAAGTAAATATTTCACAGGCAAAAATGGTTCAGCTATTTTCGCTTTTACTATTGGAGAAGGTGAAATTGAAGAAGAAGGTTTTCAATTAGTATGTGCCCATAGCGATGCTCCTGGTTTTAAGATTAAACCAAATCCTGAAATCGCAGTTGAAGGCAACTACATCAAATTAAATACAGAAGTGTATGGAGCTCCAATCCTAAATACCTGGATGGATCGTCCATTATCAATTGCAGGACGTGTTTGTGTACAATCAAACGATCCTCTTAATCCAGAACACTTATTCGTTAAGATCGATCGTCCATTAATGGTGATCCCAAACCTTGCTATACATTTAAATCGTACAGTCAACGAAGGTGTCGCTTTAAATCAGCAAAAGGATATGTTGCCTTTACTTTCGATGATCACTGATGAGATGGAAAAGGATAACTGCCTAATCAATCTAATTGCAGATGAATTAAAGATAGATGCTGAGTCTATCGTTGATTTTGATGTAACATTATTTGAAGTTGAAAAAGGAACCATTTTCGGATTAAACGAAGAGTTTATCTCTTCTCCTAAGCTAGATGATCTAGCTATGGCACATGCTGGTTTAAAAGCTTTGTTAGATTCAAAAACAACTAACAAAACACAAATGCTTGCCATCTTCGATAACGAAGAAGTGGGTAGTGTAACAAAACAAGGTGCGGGTTCTCCTGTATTGCGTCATCTTTTGCAGCGTATCGTTTATAAATTAGGTAAGAATATGGAAGAGTTCCATAGAGCTATTTATAGTTCATTTATGATTTCTGCAGATATGGCTCATGCCGTTCATCCTAATATTTCAGAGAAGCACGATCCTACTAACCGTCCATTCATAAATAAAGGGCCAGTTATTAAAATTCACGCCAATCAAAAATATACTACCGATGGAGATTCAGGAACTGTATTTGAAACCCTTTGTAAAAATGCTGAGGTGCCTTACCAAAAGTTTGTGAACCGTTCCGATTTAGTTGGAGGTAGTACCTTAGGTAATGTTTCAACGGGTCAAATTGATATTCGCACAGTTGATATAGGAAATCCAATGTTTGCCATGCACTCTGTTCGCGAAACCGGAGGTGTTAAAGACAACGCTTACATCAGACAAGTATTCTCATACTTCTTTAGTTTATAAGCTCGGTATTTGGATTAGATAAACGAGTCTATTAAATAATAAAAGACAGTATTTCGCTTTAAGCTTAATACTGTCTTTTTTATATCTTATCTCAAATTATGGCATTAGACCAATTAAATATCAAAACACTTCTTATATGATTCGTTAAAGAATGAAGAGTGAGTTATTGATTTAACGATTTGAGTATTTATATTATCTCTAATAAACAGATGTAGCCACTGTTTCACAGCGTCTA
>NZ_QQWG01000074.1 GCF_003863355.1 Ancylomarina euxina
AAAGTATAAATGAAGATGCAGCACTATTACTTTCAAATTATGCGATTGTTGGCAATTCAATTTCATCAATTGTAAAGGAATCACCTAATGTTTTAAGGCTTCATTTTGAAAGTCCATTTCAAGATGGAGAGATCCAGAAATTGACCATGAATAACCTAACAGATGAGTGTGGAAATTCGCAGGAAATAAGTGTCGATTTTATGTGGCACGATATCCATGAATACGATCTTGTAATCAATGAGATATTTGCTGATGAGACTCCTGTTGTTGGCTTGCCAGAATATGAATTTATCGAGATTTATAATGCCAGTGATTATCCTATTAATATAAAGGACTACAAATTAAAGGTTGGGAGTACTGAGAAGATCCTTTCTGATTTTGAAATTCAATCTCATGAGTATTTAATTTTATGCTCTAATGCAGCCGTTGAGCTTTATAA
>NZ_QQWG01000009.1 GCF_003863355.1 Ancylomarina euxina
CGTAAAATAAGAACTTTTATTCCTTCAGAACAAGGGGAGATGATACTCTCTCCATTGTTCTGTAAAAGTTATCATAAACTAAACTTACATATAATCACCTAAGTTGCATTGGTTACTTGAATCTAGGATCTAAAATCTGTTGTAATTCATCAATAGATGCATATTTCACAGGCTTAGGAAAATCCTCACCTTTATACCAAAGCTCTAGATATATGCCCTCTTTATTACCCGAGTCTTTAATGTATTCCGTTAGTTGCTTACAATTCCCTTGATCAACTTTAGCATGATGAGCGTTCTTTAACTCAACACAAACTTTAAAAGATTTACCATTCTTTGTATAATGAAAAAAGAAATCCAAACTTCCGTTAGCAGAAACTCTTTCTCTAGAAATATTGATACCCTTCATTTCCGCTAAAGGGCTAATCAGGTTGTCAATAATTCGCTGAGCAGAAACCTCACTGATAGGCAGATTAGAGCCATTATCAATAGTCCACATATTTTTGTGTAAGCCTCCAAGTTCTATGGATTTCTTTATCGTCTTTTCGAGAAAAGAACGTCATATATTCGACTCAAAAATAATTCAGACATATCATACCTGAAGTTGCCATTTATGATATTAATTGACTTCAATCTTTTCTTGTTTTAAATTCTCACTTTTGGGAATATGCGTGTAAACTTCAAGGTATTTTACTTTGGTCCATAGTCCGGCATCATTAGCGATTACAAATATATGGTCCAAACTTGAAGCTATTTGGCCTTCTCCCTGAAAGATTTCTGCTTTAAAAGGAGCAGTTTGTTTTAATCTTAGTTTTAGTTTTTTGTAAGAGACTAACTGTATGTCATATTCTTGAGAATTGTTTTCTACTAATTTGTGTTTAACACCGAAAGCAAACCTATTCTCAAGTCGAGTTAGTGGTTCAATAACACTTCCTTCTTCATATAGAACCCAATGTATTTTGATGGGCATATCCGGATTTAAGTTCCCATTAGTATCAAAATTAGCTTCATAAACTACAGTATTCGTATTATGAGTACGTTGAATATAAAACAAATGCCCTTCACTTTTTGTTGGAATAGGATAGCGTACAGGTGATCCTGATAATGCTGAAAGAAATATAAGTGTGATATTTAAGAAGTTCATAAACAGTTGTTTTGTTTGTACCAATTAATCGTTTCTTCTATACCCTTTCCCAACTTATATTCTGGGGTATAGTTGAATGCAATTTGTGTTTCTTTTGAATTACAAGACCAGTTAAGACTAGTGAGTTCTTTAAATTTATCATGGTTTAATACCGAAGTCTTATTCATCATTTTAGCAAATGACTCAGTAAAATGTGCAATTGCTTTTACAATGATTTCTGGTAAAACAAGTGGTATAGTCCATTTATTTAATACTTTTTTAGTGATCTCAGATAACTCTTTACAGGTGTATGTTTGCCCATCTGAAACGATAAAGGATCGGTTTGCTATATCTGAGGAACAGGATTGAATGACTAATCGAGCTAAATCTTTCACATAAATGAAGGATAACAATTGTTTGGGACTACTGATGTAAGGTTCAAGATGTCGATTTATCGCTTTAAAGAGAGTTAGAAAATCTTTTTCTCTTGGTCCATATACTGCAGTTGGTCGAAAAATTAAATAGGGAACATCGTTTTGTTTGCTTAAATATTGTTCCACCTTAAATTTACTCCTCCCATATGCAGTGATTGGTTGAGGCGTTTGTTCCAATTCAATGGGAGCTAATGTTTTTGGGTCACCTGGTCCTAGCGCAGCCAAACTACTCATCAAAATGAACTTCTTTGGCATAAAATTGGCATCAACCAATGATTGTAATAAGTTCTGTGTGTATTGGTTGTTTACTAATTCAAAATTGTCAGAATTAATAGCTTGTGTTGCTCCAGCATTGTGAATCACATAGTCAAACTTTGAAAAGTATTGACTGAGTACATACCATTTTTGTCTTAACTTTTCTGGATTAGACAGATCGAGAATTAAGGTTTGAATACGATAATTATTTAAAGATTTCAGATTACTAGTACTTCTTACACCTGCAAATACCTCATGCCCTTGTTTAAGCGCTTCTTCTACTAAAAAACTACCTATAAATCCATTGGCTCCAGTTATTAATATTTTACTCATGATCTATATGTTTGATGTAACATCTACGTCTTTTGTGCTGTTCATGTGGTATAAAGCGCCACATGGATTGAACTTGTTTATTATCTTCTAACTCAATATTACTTTCAGCGATATGAATACCAAGTTTTGCAGCTCCGTTTATAATGTCACTCATAATAATGGCATTGGCACCTTTGCTTTGATATTGCGAATCGACGGCAATCAGATAAAGATCTAATCGCTTATTCTTTTTAAGAGCCCTTAGCATCTCAAATGCACCTCTAGGAAAGAGTTTTCCTTTCGCTTTTTGAAGAGCATGAGTAAATGAAGGCAAGGAAATTCCTACTCCAACGAGCTTTCCATCCGAATCTGCAACAAGACTGATTAAATTTAAATTAACAAAACTCAAATAAGCCTTTGTGTAATAATCCATTTGATCTCTAGTTAATGGAATATAGCCGTACAAATCCTTATAGCTTTCATTGATTAATTTGAAGATATCAGGAGCCATTGCTTTAAGCTCTTTTATCGATTTAGGTTTTAAAGAAATCAGCTCGTTTCTATCCTTACATCTTTTTGCAAGTAAACTTATTTTATCGGCGACAGTTTCATCAGGATGTAATTCGTATTCGACCCAATCTGTACTTTTCTCGAAGCCTAATCTTACGAGATGTTTTTCGTAGTAGCGATAGTTATAGATTGTAGCCATTGTTCCCTTGCGATCAAACCCCTTGATCAACAAGCCTTGGCGATCCATATCTGTAAATCCCATTGGACCATGCACATTTATAACAGAATGCTGTTTTAGCCAAGTTAAAGCAACTTCCATTAATTTTTCTGATATAGAAAAATCATCCTCAAAATCGAACCACCCGAAGCGACCAATATTCTCTCCTTCCTTTTCTTGTTCTTTAGTATTGATAATTGCGGCAATACGCCCAACAATTTTATTATCTCTGTAGGCTATCCAATAATTGCATTTGCAAAACTGGTGTGCTGGATTTTTATCACGTTTTAAAGTCTTAAGTTCATCCAAATGAAGAGGAAAGGCGACCTGAGAATTATTTCGATAGAGTTTTGTATAAAACTTGACAAATTTCTTAAGCTCTGAGGAGGTTTTAACTTCTCTAATTTCTAATGGCATACTGCCTCCTCTGGAATATAAGATTTAACAACTTCACTAATAACACTAATAGCATATTCAATTTGCTCTTTACTATGTGCTGCAGTTAATGAGAAGCGCAGTAGTGCATCATGTTCTTTAACGCCTGGGGCAACAACAGGATTTACATAAATGCCTTTATCTAAAAGTTTCTTTGCAACACGAAAAGTTAAAATACTGTCTCGAATATAAATCGGAATAATAGGTGTCTCGGCCATACCAATATCTAAGTTATGCTCACGCATTAATCTCAAAGCGTATTGTGTATTATCCCATAACTTTAATCGATATGAGTCATCCGATTTAATTAATTTTAGTGAAGCTAAAACGCTTGCGGTTGCAGAAGGAGGAAGACTGGCACTAAACATATATGAACGTGAGGCGTGACTCAAATAATCAATAATATCCTTGTTGCCAGCTACAAATCCTCCGACTGAAGCCATCGATTTACTAAAAGTTCCTCCAATGAGATCCACTTGATCAGTAATACCGTAATGCGATGCGGTACCAGCACCATTTTTACCCAAAACACCAATGGCATGTGCACAGTCTACAAAAGTAAAAGCATCGTGTTTTTGAGCCACTTGTACAATTTTATCTAGCTTAGCAATATCACCATCCATGGAGAAAATTCCATCCGTAATAATCAATTTCACACCGCTTGAATTTCTAACTCTATTGAGCTTTCTATCCAAATCAAAAATGTCGTTATGCTTGTATTTAATGCGTTGAGCTAAACTCATACGACAACCATCGATAATGGAAGCATGATTAAGTTCATCGATGAAAACATGATCACCTTTACTTGCCATAGCTGGTAATACGCCTGTATTAACCTGAAATCCGGTTGGGAATATAATAACAGCTTCCTTTCCTAGGAAATCCTTTAATTCATTTTCCAATTCGTGATGTAAATCAAGGGTCCCATTCATAAAACGGCTACCTGTACACGAAGTTCCATACTTTTGAATGGCTTGCTTTGCTGCTTCTTTAATTAGAGGATGATTATTTAATCCTAAGTAATTGTTTGATCCAAACATTAAAACCTCTTTCCCTTCGATAACCGCAGTATCTGATTGTGGAGAAGAAATAGGTCGAAAAAATGGATACATATTGGTTTCACGTAAAAGTTTAGCTTGTATTACTAGGTTGCTATTTTTTACAAAATCGTATTTACTCATGTCAATTGTTTTTTTAGTTAAAAAAAGATTTTCAAAATCATCTCATTTCTTGATCTGTTTCCAACTATTTGTTGAGATAAAAAGGTGCTTGGTTTAGATATATTTTGCTGTGTAGTTTTTAATCCAATTTCTTAAAATTAGAAGCATTATATTGATCTGTTCTGTTTCTTTCTGAATCAGATTATTCTTCTGAAAAGGATCATTTTTAATTTGATACAGTGCCTTACATTCTTTACCATCAAAAAGAAGTAAGTAATCGTCTTGAATCATTTGGTAGCATTGATTGATTATACTGATCGCAAATTTTTCAGAATTCGGGTCTAATAGATCATGACCTGCAGATCTAAAATCTTGGTCATAATTCAGATAATTAAGAACAGTAGGGAAAATGTCAATTTGTTGTGCACATTCTTCTCTCTTGCCTTTCAGGTCTTTACCTGGCGCATAAAACATGAGTGGAATGGCAAAAGCGTTGGCAGATGTTGCATACTCTTTGTGCCATGGTGTAATGGCATGATCAGCCGTTATAACAAATAATGTGTTTTTATACCAAGGCATTTCCGCAGCTGTTTTAAAGAACAGTCGAAGCGCATGATCTGTATAATTCATGGTTTCATGAATTCCATCTGTTCCTTTAGGGAATATGCCTTTATATTTAGCTGGAACAACATATGGATTATGAGAAGACAAAGTGAAAACTGTAGCTAAAAAAGGCTTCTTACATTGGTTTAACTCCTTGGCCATATAATTTAAATAGGGCTCATCGAATATTCCCCAGGTTCCATCAAAATCATTGGTATAAGGGTATTCATTTAGACCATAATACGTGTCAATATCTGCAGCTTTGCAATAATCAGCAAATCCCATTGTTGCGTTGTGGGAACCATGGAAGAACATGGTCTCATATCCTTTTTGCTTAAGGCAGAAAGCTAAACCTGGAACTTTTTCAGCTGGTTTGTTTGATAAAATAAATGGGGTTTGAGATGCTGGTATCGAAGAAATGATTGCTGGTAATGCATCCATGCTTTTACGTCCATTAGCATAAGCATTGGTAAAATATAAACTTTCATGCATTAGGGAATCTAAGAATGGAGCATAGCCGGGGTAATTCCCATTTTCTAAGTTTGGATTAAGGCTTTTAAAAGTCTCTTTTGTAAAACTCTCAAGTATAATAATCACGACATTATCAGGACGGAAGGCTTTTTTATTTAGGAGCTTAGATTCAGCCTTCAGTTTTGATGAAACTGGCATTTCCTGAGAATATGCCTTAATTGGCGCTTTCTCAAAATATGAAGCCAAAAGAGTAAAAGCAGAATTAAGAACGATTCCTGCATCTTCAACTTGCTCAACATCTTGTATCGCATCTTTTATTTCTAAGGAATCACCAAAAATGTTTAAATTGTTTTTAATTCCCGCAATGCACAGAAACAAGACAGATAAACATACTGCTAAAGCTGTTTTGTAATTGAATTCTCGTTGAGTTTTAACTCGTTTTGTTAAGGTAAAGAGGAAGAATCTGATAAGAATAAACACCAATAGGCCTAATAGAACAAAAGCATACCAATAGGTGAAAAAGAATTCACCTCCCAAGGAAGACATATTAGCTTGAGTTCCTAAATAATCGAATATTGAAAATGTAAGTCGTTTAAGCGTATAAGGGTAATAAAATATATCAGCTAGATTGGCTACCAAGGCTATTGTACTTGTCAATGCGTAAATAGCCATTAATACATATTGATACCATTTATTCTCACACCACCTAAAGGGTAGTAAGCATAAAAGAATAAAGGGGGTATTAATCATACAGACCGCTGCCAAATCGAATTTAATGCCATCGATAATATAAAAAGGGTATTGATACCAGTCCGTGTTACTGAATAAGGCTTGGTTGAAACCAATAAAAAGTAATCTGCTCAATTGAAAAAGGAACATCAGTAATAGTAACTGATAAGATAAAACTTTGAGTTTAGACTTTGTGTTTATTCTAAGTTGCATTTAAATATAAATAAGGGAATTGTAAATCTTGTTATTGAGTCAGTTCTAAAAACTTACTTCTATTCTGAAACGAAAACCGTGTTTAGATGAGAATTTATTAAAAGCATCTCCCCTATTAATTCGATTGACATATTCCACTCTTAAGCATTTAAAAATGTTGGTGATCCCGAAACCCATTTCCATATAAGGTGCCTTGTTAGGTGCCTGAAGCATATTGGGCATATTTAAAACCTTATCGTGTTCTCCCAATAGTTTGCCATAGTAGGCTTTGAATGTGACTATTTCGCGTAGATTGAGTTTTTTGACCAGAGGCAGCTTGTTGAAAATGATACCACCACAGTTTAAACTCAAGTGTGCACTCATGTACAAATCACTTGCAAATGAAGTATGATGTAATAAATTGAAATGATAACGTGCAGCACCAATATCGCGTGTTCCTCGGGGTAATTGAAGTAAAGGATAAGGCACATTGCCAAGGATAGCTCCACCTTCAACCATCGTCTTTAGAAACATAGGTCCCATATTCACTCTATTTTTCATTGAGACATTTAGGTTGGCGTAATAACCTGATTTATTACCACTAGCTATTGGTAATTTATACTGCCCTAGAAGAGTTGTGAAATGGAATACTGGTTTTTGGTTTCCGTAGTATATACGAGAAAAATACCCCTCATCGTAATCTTGACCAAAGGATAACCTTAAATCGAGCATTAGATTTTGTGTGTCGAAGTAGGGTAAATCATCACCCCTTTTATTAAATATTAAATTGTAATTTGAATAATAACGGTTTAATGAAGGTCTAATCAACAGCCCAAAACTTTTATTTAACTGATGTTCATAGGTGATATCGAAATGACGATTTCGCATCATATAAGGATTTGGAATTTTTGATGTGAAAGAAGATACGATGTTCCCGCCTCCTTGTTGATAGGGATTCTCACGGATGAATTCAATAAATTTATTTTTCGTCAGGTCGAAATAATCATAGTGGTAATTGGTAGATAAAATACTTCTTTGAGTATTAGGTAATAGATATTTCATATTCCCACCATAAGCGAACTCTTTGTTTTTATTTCCATAACCAACATATGCACCCAGCATAAAATTCTTAAAGAGTTTCTCACTGGTTCTTAGAGGTATCGTAAAACGATTTCCTTCAATCTCATTTTTACGATAAAATGAAAAGTAAGGACCAAGATCAAGTTTCCCCATATTGTAATAACCATTAATGGTCATCGCACTAAATTTGTCAGCAACTCTTATAAATTTATTTTCTTTTAATTTTTTGATGCCTGTATATGCAGATCGTTCAAAGGAATCTAGTGGAGCGAATTCTTTTCTTATAGCTAGAATTTCTTCACTACTCTCAATTGAATTTTGAATTAAATATTCTGATTTAGAATTTGTATTTAGTAATTGTATTGTGTTGGTATTTGCATTTCTGTAGCAAATTAATTTCTGGACATCAAAATTCTTTTTCTTTCGCTTTTTGCCCTCTTTTTTATTGAGAGTCAATTTTAAATTTATTTTCTGTGTTTTATAGAACCACTGATCTTTATTCAGTTTTTCATAGTTGACAAAAACTTCTAAATCCTTCACGAAATTTAGATTTGCCGAATTGGGTAAGGACGCTTTTATTTCGGTTAAAGCCCAGCTTTCAGACTCTACCCAAAAATGCCCTTTGAAAGTGATATTCTTATAACTTTTTGGGAAATAATTAAACTTGTAGTGTTTGATATTATTATAAATAGTACTATCACTTAAGTATATATTGTAGTAAAGAAGGCCAGTATTCGATATTGGACTTGGAAATCCTCTAGCTAGAATATTAATTTGATTATTATAAAAATTGAATTCGGTTGTAATTTTCTTTTCTAAGATAGATTTTACTTGTGTATTAATCTGAGAAAGAATACCATCTGTTTTTTGAGCTATTACCTGACTTTGTTTCCTTTTATCAGCCCTTTGATGCGAACTCACTGTTTCATCCATAAAAAAGGGCATCATAAGAGTTGATTCTGAAGTCTTTACAAATGCATCAGCAGACTCTTTGAATGTTCCAGATTGTGCTGTTTTAATTCCTAAATTGGAAAGGAATACGGTTGTTCTTGTATAATCTGTATACGACAAATTGGATAAGTGATCAGGATTATTTCTTTTTCTATTTTTAACAACTTTCCTAAGTAAAGATCTTTCGTAAGCGTTATCTGGTTTTACTATAATCTCATTCAATGAATAGACATCTTCTTCAAGAAGAATATCTAATATCTGTTCTTGGTTTTTGACAGTGATTTCGTTGGTTTTATACCCAATGAATTTGATGACAAGTGTACAAGGGAATTTTTCTACATCTAAAATAAATGAGCCTTCTATATCCGACATCATACCATTTGTTGTGTTTTTAATAACAACATTCGCAAATGGAATACTCTCTTTAGTTTTAGAATCTCTTATTGAACCACTTATTGTAGATGCTATTGATGAATGTGAAATCAACACGAAAACACATATCAATAGTTTATAAAAAAAATATTTTAAACGTGAAGACTCTGCATTATATATTAATTTACAAGAACTGCTATTGGTCGTGTTTGTGCTTTTACTCATATTGTATATTGAGAAATTGATATTATAAAATCTTTAACTTTAATGAGACATTTCGATTGGGAAAAACACGTACTCCCATTTAAGAAAAAAACAATTATTATTACCCTTATTATATTCGTTGTAATTACTTATTGAAATATTTTCACTTTGAGTAAGTGTATTTGCATTCTCACTTGTCATACTAGAATTAGCGCTTATCGTGAATAAAAGAGATAAGCGGTTAGCTATAAATATTAAAGCATTTATCTGTAAACAGAGAAACATATATGACTCATCAGCAAGCAAACCAAACTTTGGTTCTGGTAAACGAAACAAGTATAGAACAGTGGTATACTACCTACTATTCCTTATTATGTGTTTATGCCAATAAATTTTTAAAAGATCTCGACCTTTCGCGCGAGTTAGTGCAAGATGTATTTGTAAATCTTTATGATAAAAAAGAAGCGTTAAGCATACATACATCGGCTAAGTCACATTTATACCAATCGGTAAAAAATGCCTGCCTCAGCAGCATCAAACAAAAACAGACATATGCCTTGCATCACGAGAACATTAAGTATTTAAATGGGGACTACAGTTACGAAACAGATGAACTGTATGGGCAAAGTGAACTCGAATATGAATTGTATAAGGCCATTGAGGAATTGCCAAAAAAATGTCGCGATATTTTTAAGATGAATCGCATAGAGGGGTTGAACAATCAGGAAATAGCCGATTATTTAAATATCTCGAAGCGCACAGTAGAGACACAAATTAGCAAAGCCCTAAAAGCCCTTCGCAATCAACTAGCTCCTAGCCTACTTAAAACTATCCTCTTGTTTCTATTATCGAGCATAGAATAAAAAAATGAAGTTTTTTTTAATTAGAGGTACGTGTTATCAACCCTTAACTTGTCTTAGTAACAGAAAAGCATAAAATGGAAGATCGAAATCAACATATCAACGAGGTAGTTTTGCAAAATGTATTGCAAGGAAGCGCCAGTGCAGCCCAAGAAAAGGAGCTGAACGAATGGTTGCAAGCTTCGGATGCCAATAAAGCTCTTTTCGAAAAAATGAAGCAGATTTGGTCCGCCAGTAAGCAGCTAAAGGAATTTTCTGAAATTGACGAAAAAGCCGATTGGAAAAAAATTAAAGCCAAACGTCGAGCAAAAAAGAACAGATTAGGACCCTGGCTAAAATATGCTGCTGCCATAATGATCACAATGGGTTTCAGCCTTATTTATCTTCACGAAAACACTGTAGGTTTTGGCAAAATTGCTCAGATTAAAACAGAGCAAGAGAAGAGCGAACTACTACTTGCCGATGGAACAAAGGTGTATTTAAACAAAAACAGCAGGTTGGTTTATCCTAAAAAATTTGATGATGATAAACGATTGGTGAAACTACAAGGCGAGGCTTTCTTTGATGTGAAACCCAATGCCAATAAACCCTTTATTGTTGAATCGGGTGAAGCAATTATAAAAGTTTTAGGCACCAGTTTTAATGTTTATAATAAGGTTGACAATAGTACAGAACTAAGTGTAAAAACGGGTAAGGTGAGTCTAAAATCGAGGAAAGATAAAGACCAAGAATTAGTATTGGTAAAAGGTGATGTCGGTTTACTTAGAAATCATAAAGTGATTAAACTGAAATCGAAATTTAAGAATCAAGATTCGTGGAGAACTAGGGCGCTTAAATTCCATCAGGCACCCCTAACACTGGTTTTAAAAGATTTGGAAAAGCACTACCAAGTAAAATTTGAAAATAGAAACCAGAAAATAAAGGATTTAGAAATCACTCTTGCTTTCGATAATGAAGAAATTGAAAAGGTTATTCATCAGCTTGAGTTATTACTGCAAGTAAAAATTATAAAACACAAAAATATCTATATCATAAAATAAAAATCGAAATGAAAAAAGTATTAGTATTAGCAATTATTGCCTTAGCATTTGTATTCGAGTCGAACGCACAATCAATAAAATACAAAGTAATTACTTCAATTGAGTCTATCGTACCAATGGGATTGGGTCGTTCTAGAATTATCGAAGAAAAGAATCCAATGGATGCACAGAAATTTACAACAGAACGTACCAATGGGAAAAAAAGTAAGCAAAAAGATGTAAAACGTAAGGATGCCAAAGTAGACCGATTTGCTGAAACTAAGCTTTTAAATTTCTACTCAATTGCAGGTATCAATTTCCAGAATATCGCTTCGAATGATGCTCTATTATCATCGAAAATGAACACACTTGTTAGCGAAGGATGGGAATTAGCTTTTGTGAACTCTGCTGTTGAATCGGATAGTGGTAAAGGCGATGGTAAAGGTATTTTTATTACTCGTTACATCTTTAAAAAACAGATATAAGAGACTGAAGATAAGATAGGTCTCCATCATCTTAAATAAATAACTATGATATTAAAATCCATATTTACTGAATTGAGAATAGATTGGAGTTTACGAAAATCTATCTTAAAACCATATTATACAGCACTACACCATATACATAACAAATATGTGATGCTTAATTGGACTAAGCAGAAAGGAAATAGGCGCACTTCGGATAGAATAATCAATGTATTCATAAGTATGATACTCCTTATGGGAATCAGTTCTTGTTCTGAATCACCTCTATCGGATGTTGAAATTTACAACCCATCAAGTCTGTACGTTTCTGCTCATATTTATCAAGATTTCGATAACAATAAAGAATTGATTATTAAGGTGAATGATAAAAATGGCAATTATGTAGACTTGCTAAACGGTGGCGTATCGGTAAATGGAAGAGACTGTGATTTGAAGCATGCTAGTTTTGGTGGACTTGGCAAAACTTATGTGTATTATCCTAATTATTACGTTGATGAATTTAAAGTTGAAATTTGGTACAACTCTCACGACTCCTATACATTTTATATTGAGGCACCTTATTTTCCAGGTTTTATGACCAATAAGAGAATGACTCATGTCGATTTACGGCATTCAGGAAACAAATTCACAGGGCAAAACACCTATACAGGTACGCCATTTCATAATAGAGAAATTGATTTTAATTTCGATATCATGAAAGAAGAATCACAAATGAGAATGAAATAAGTTTTTAATAGATGATGCATTCATAGTCATTTTGAATTATGAGCCCCACCGAAATATCGGTGGGGCATTTGTATTTATAAGTGAGCAAAGAAGAATCATTTGAAGAATATTGTTTAAACTGAAAATTCTATACAAATTTGCGGCCGTTTCGATTTACACACAATTACCTATGCGATTTACACTTACTCTAATTTTCATATCCTTACTAAGCATTTCATCATTTGCTCAAAAAGTAAGTTTAAAACAGAAAATCAATCTACATAAGCAGACTTACAAGATTGAGCAAATTTTCCAAGAAATACAGAGCCAGACAGGCATAGAGTTAAGCTACACCAGCCAAATCAATACCGATGAAAAAATCAGAATCGAATCGACAATTGCCAGTCTCGATCATTACCTACAACAATGTATCAACACCCAAAAATTCCGTTGGGTATTAGATGACAATAAGATTTTTATTATCCCCATCCCTTCAAAGGAGCAAACAGTTAGAATCAGCGGTTTTATTTATGATGCCGATACAGGCGAAAGTCTGATTAATGCCAGTATCTACAATCCCAATAGTCATATAGGTACTGTAAGCAACAATTTTGGTTTCTTTAGTTTTAAGCAACAGAAACAAAATGCCCAGGTCAGAATATCATACGTGGGATACGAGGATACAAATATCGATCTGTCGCAAAGCGCCGACACCGTTGTCAATATCAAATTAAAAGCCCATAAGATATTAAATGAGGTAAAAGTGCTTGCTGATGAAAATGCCAATAATATTAACCACCTATTTTTAAGCACCTATAATATTACTGCTCAGGATTTAAATAAAAAATCGGTGCTGGGTGAAGATGATTTTTATAGAAACCTGCTCTATTTACCAGGTGTGCAATCGGCAAATGAGGCTTCTAGCGGTTTAATTGTTCGTAGTGGTTCTCCCGATCAGAACTTGGTCCTGTTAGACGATGTACCTGTCTATTATCAATCTCATCTTTTGGGACTATTTTCGATATTTAATCCCGATGCCATTCATCAAGCCCGATTGATAAAAGGCGGGTTCCCAGCACAATATGGAGGACGTATTTCATCCGTTTTGGATATTAGAATGAAAGATGGCAATCATAAAAAAATTGAGGGCGATTTCTCCATAGGTCTACTCACCACAAAACTAAATATTCGAGGACCTATTATTAAAGAAAAAACCTCTTTTAACCTGTCTTTACGTCGCTCCTACTTAGATCTTATTTCGTCAGCACTACTTAATTTGGCCGATTCGGATGTTAAATTTTCCTACTACTTTGGAGATTTAAATTTTAAACTCTCACATAAATTCTCGAACAGAGACAAGCTGTATTTAAGCACCTACTGGGGAGGCGATTTAGCCAAATTACAGGCTACAGACATTTCTTTTTTCGATGATGAAGCACAAAAAAGTATCAATAAAGTGGCATGGGGTAATTTCACCAACTCACTACGTTGGAATCATGTTTATAACGATAAACTATTTGGAAATACTTCTCTCATACTAAGTCGCTACACGTTTTTGGTAAAGGATATTCGTGAAACTAAAGACGAAAATAATGTTTATAAAGAAAGCTTTTATCATGAATTTTACTCAGGCATACGCGATTATTCATTTAAATCGGAGTTCGATTATATCCCCCAGTCCAAATACTATAACAAGTTTGGTATCGAAGCTAATTTTCATCGAACGAAACCCGGAAGTAGTTTCTACGACAATGCACAAGTCGATATAGAGGACTCTATGAAGGATAGAAACATTGATGCTTTAGAATTCGCTCTGTATTTTCAAAACCAAACCCAATGGAATAAGAAGCTACTTACAAGTCTTGGCCTCAGGTTTACCTCCTTTATGCTGAAAAGTAAAAGTTACATTTCTTTAGAACCACGATTAACGGCACAATACCGTATAAACCCTAAACTGAGCTTAAACACGGGCTATTCTATGATGTCGCAGTATATGCATTTAATTACATCGAGTACATTAAATCTTCCTACTGATGTGTGGCTCCCTGTAGGTGAAAATATCAAACCCATTAGGTCTCACCAGCTTAATATGGGTAGCATTTGGCAAATCAGCAATCAATGGTTACTGAATTCTGAACTGTTCTACAAGCACACAAAAAACACTTTAGAGTTTAGTAAAAACGCTTACCTCTACGAAGGGAAACACAAATGGTCGAGTATGGTTGAAGCCGGAAAAGGCTGGAGCACCGGCTTTGAGTTATTAATCAAGAAACACAAAGGAAATACGCAAGGGCATTTGGCTTATACACTTGCAAAATCGGAGGTTAAGTATAAATACTTGAATAAGGGGATGGCTTACCCCTCTCCTTACGATCGCCGTCACGATCTCTCCATACAAGTAAGCCAAAAACTAAGTTCGAAAATCGATATCAATATCAATTGGATTTTTGGTAGTGGTTTACCACTCACCATCCCCAATATGTCGGTGAATACCCTTTCGCCCTATCAGCAGGCAGAAATTACCGAAACGCCTGTTTTCTCTCAACGTAATTCGGTTCGCATGCCAAATTCCCAAAGAATGGATATTTCTATCAATTTTAAGAAGAAGAAAAAGCGAGGGACACGTGTTTGGAATCTGAGTTTTTACAACATTTACAATCGAAAAAATGCCAGCTACGTTTACTTACAACAAAAGTATAACGATCAAGGCAAATCAGAATACAATATTAAGCAATTGAGCTTTTTTGGTTTTATACCTAGTGTTTCTTATTCCTATCAATTTTAGTTTGTGTTATGAAAAATTATATCATCTATTTCATCATCCTTCTATTGGCAACTTACTCTTGCGAGGATGATATTAAACTGAACTTAAACCCCGACTCGCCTGTAATGGTCGTGAATGCATTGGCTGGTAACGACAGCTTGGTGCGTGTACATGTTTCTTTAAGTAAACAATTGCATAATAATAATAATAATAATAATAATAATAATGTCCAAACCACATTGGCCGATGCCACATTAAGTATCTACGAAGAAGGCAAACTACTCGGAAAATTAAAAAAAACCGAAGATGCTTGGTACGAAATACAGTCAAGATTCCAGGCAGATTTGAACTATCGAGTTGAAGTGAATCACCCCAAATACAAAAGTATCAGCGCTGAAACTCGAATACCGTCGGAAGTTAAAATCAGTCATTGTGAAATGACAAAAAATGAGACGGCTTATCATTTTCAGCTCCAATTTCAAGACAAATCCTATAGTAAAGATTATTATATGATATTGTTATATGCCGTAACAAATGAGGTGATAAATGGAGAAAACTATCAACAGAATAGCTTACTGTCCTATTATAGCGAAGATATCATATTTAAAGATAACCTATTAGAAAACACAACTAATTTAGACCAAAACCTATTGAGAGGAAGTCTTGGTTTTTCGGACCACAATAAGAGTGGTGAAAAATTCGACATCAAATTTTATGCACCAATTCAAGTACCACCTTACGAAATTAAAGTATTCAAAGTGAAACTATTACACATTTCCAGAGATTATTTTGCTTACGAGCGTTCAAAAAGAATGATCTCGAATCGTGAAGATATGCCTATTTACAAAAAGATAAACCTACACTCCAATATTAATGGGGGTGCAGGCATATTTGCAGGTTATACGCTTAATGAATGGGAAATTACAGACTAAACCCAATTTATTTATCAAAACAGAAATTGAGCGAGATACTATAGATCAGAAGCACGCTTAGAAATTTCACTAAGACAATCAACAACTTAGGTTTTAAAAGCCTGTTTATGACGTTATTTTTCAAAAAAATTTCTAATCAACTGTGAAAATCCTTTTTTCCTTGTAATGTGACCAGTCCAAAAAGGCAATGTGTTTTCACCCTGAATATGCATATAAATCTCACCCCAGCTTGGCAAGCCTCCAAAATTACGATCGTCAATATAAATATCAGCATTTATCTTTCGGCTAATGCTATCATCAAAAATTTCCTCTGGGTAATTTTTATTTACAGCATAAAATTCCAGGCCATTCTCTTTACAAAATTCAACTGCAGCATCCAATTCTTTCCCGGCACGGTATGTCCATAAAATTAGTTGGTGACCTTGCTCTTGTATCAATTTTAAACTCTCAATGGCAAAAGGAATCTCTTTTCCCAAATCAGGATATCGATGTTCTACGATTGTACCGTCAAAATCAACTGCTATAATCATGCTTAAGTGCTTGGTTTATTGTCTTAAATTATTAAAAGTATACGACATAGTGGCCAAAACTTTACATTATTTATAAATTAGACCTCATTCCATCTTGGAAGAATAGTTTTGATTCAATTATCACACGCTAATTCTGATTCTAAAAAAAGCATTAAGCAAAAAAAAGCGACAAACATATTTATCGCGAAATAAGAAACACTTTATTCAATAACAACTCAACGAACTTTCCCTACATGAGTATATTAGCAGCGTGTAAAAATCAAGTAAAGTTCATTTTTTGATTTCTACCCTATTCTAAATAAGTTCAATTTACAGATCCCAGTATACATCTTATTGATAAATAACGTTTTTTAAGACACTGAAAGTCTGAACTTAAATAGATATTTTATAGATTTGCTCATTCAAAATTATTTAGAATTAGAACAAAAAAACATAAAATGGATCTTTTTAAGCCTATGAACTTAGAGGAAAAAAAATCGACTGCGCCTGAAGGTGATATTGAAAGAGTAAAATGTCTAATTGTAGGATCAGGCCCAGCTGGCTACACAGCTGCAATCTACGCTGCTCGGGCTAATCTTAGCCCAGTTCTTATTGAAGGATTGCAGCCTGGCGGACAATTAACAACAACAACTGAAATTGATAATTTTCCTGGATACGCTGATGGCGTTACAGGTACCGAAATGATGGCTGACCTTAAAAAGCAAGCT
The DNA here is from genome assembly GCF_003863355.1 of Ancylomarina euxina. Taxonomy (GTDB): domain Bacteria; phylum Bacteroidota; class Bacteroidia; order Bacteroidales; family Marinifilaceae; genus Ancylomarina; species Ancylomarina euxinus. The sequence goes on from NZ_QQWG01000009.1 coordinate 17,048, forward strand.
CAACGTTTTGGAACAGACTGTCGTTGGGGCGTTGTTACTTCTGTTGACTTCTCATCATATCCTCATAAAGTTGTGGTTGATGGCAACAAAACTATCGAAGCCGAATCTGTAATTTTAGGAACAGGTGCTACTGCAAAATACTTGGGTATTGAGTCGGAGACTAAATATGCAGGATCAGGTGTTTCGGCTTGTGCAACTTGTGATGGTTTCTTTTACCGTGGTATGGATGTAGCCGTTGTTGGTGGTGGTGACACTGCTGCTGAAGAAGCAACTTATCTGGCTGGTCTTTGTAATAAAGTCTATTTAATTGTTCGTAAACCTTTCTTACGTGCATCAAAAGCTATGCAAGATCGTGTTGAACGTACTGACAATATAGAAGTTCTATATGAACACAACACTAAAGAGATTACTGGTGATGGTGTTGTTCAAGGTGCAACTTTAATCAAAAGATTAGGCGAAGAGAATGAAGAAGAAGTTAAAATCAAAATTGATGGTTTCTTCTTAGCAATTGGACATACTCCAAACTCAGATTTCTTTAAGCAATATATTAAGACTGACGAGCATGGTTACGTTATAACAGAGCCAGATTCAACCAGAACTAACGTGCCTGGTGTATTTGCTTGTGGTGACCTCAAAGACTCAGTATACCGCCAAGCTGTTACATCTGCAGGTTCAGGTTGTATGGCTGCCATGGATGCTGAAAAATTTCTTGCTGAGCACGAGTAATACAAATCAAATCGAATAACTCAAAAACACTGCCTATTATGGGCGGTGTTTTTTTGTTTTTAGAGAATCAAGACGGAATAAAAAAAACGCCCTTTAAAAAAAAAAGAGCGTTTCATTTTATATTTTTTTTAGCCTACCACAACTTAAACTTACTTGTACTTGCAGGCTTTTTCGGGGCTACTTTAGGAACTTCTGAGTCTAAAATCGTATTAATATAACTCATACATTTTCCACATCCCGTATTAGCACCCGTGTATCGACGAATTTCCTCGATAGTCGTTGCATATTTCTCGTGAATAGCTTTATCTATAGTCTCTCTGTCAACCATCTGACAATTACAAACAATATCTCTCATTCTATATTTCGTATTTTCAATAATTATACTTCTGCCAAAAGCAATTCAGGATAAATATGATAAATCCTTTAGCTTTTCTTTCTAAAACAAAGATATAAAAAAAGACTCGCTATTTGTAACGAGTCTACATAAATATTATTGATGTATTGATTGAGTTCTACAATTGATTTTCCATGAAAATCTTCATGTTTCGATACATGTCAATAACGACATCACTTTTAGGAAGGGTTTCGAAAATAGCCTTTATGTAACTTTTCTCGCTCACTATTTTAAAACTTCTCTTGTGTTTCATATCAAAAATCCACGACATCTGAGATAATTTCAAATCATTCACCGTCTCAACATCTTCACGTCTAACGACCTTTTCAGCCATAATAGCACTGCTCACTTTTTTGGCAATCGCTGGCATATCCTTTAACTCCATATCTAAATGTCTGTTAGGATGAACCTTTTTATGAGTGTAATAATCAGAAACAATTCTCAACACATCAATTCGATCAGCATCGCGAAGCAGATCAATCAAAATAAGTGATTGTTCATCAGAAATCTTTGGTAATTCGCTTAAATCATGCATTTTCACACAATCAATCACCAACAGTCTTTCCTCTTCTTCCAAGCCCATCAATACGTCATGTTCTTCAATCACATTCAAACCAATCTGAATATGATTTGAATATTCATTATCGGCATAAGTACCATGCTTCACCAACTGGTCAAATCGTCCGATATCATGCAAGAGAGCTGCTGTTTGAAGTAGAAATAAATTTGATTCATCAATATTTATACTCAAAGCCAACTCATTAACATTCTCTATAACACGAGAAGCATGTTCTTTCAAAAGGTCAATATTGATCTGAATTTCAGAATCTTCACTTGAAAATTCTAAAACGTAAGCATCATACCAAGTTCTAATCTTATTATAGGATTCTTCTACCACTGTAAGTCTAATTTGATAATTCCTGCAAAACTACATCTTTTCCTCAAATTGCAAAAGGATTTTGAACATGACTTGCTAATTTCAATCCCAACATAAAATACGAACAAGTATACCAGTAGCTGCCAGCCAATTACAAACTATAAAGACCTAAAGCACGAAGAGAAAACAACAAAATAATCAGAATTAACAACCACCTGACAAAATTAGATCCCCAACTTAAAGCAAAATGAGAGGCTACGACTCCTCCTGCAACATTTCCGATAGCAGCGATCAGCCCAACACCATAATGAACCTGGCCGTTAAGCATATACACCAACAAAGCAAAAGGACTATATAGGAAGACGATGAAAACTTTCAAAGCGTTAGCTTTAACTAAATCAAAACCTCCTTGCAAAACCAAAGCTGCTAAAAGAAAAATACCTACTCCAATATGAATAAAACCGCCATATATACCAATTAGAAAAAAAAGAAGAAAAGATTTTAGACCCAAGCGCTTCTTTTGAAGTACGTCTACACCTTTGAGCCATCTTTGAGGCTTTAGAAAAATAAAAACACCCATGATCAGCATCACTACTGCAATAACAATCTCAAAAATATCCTTATGAATATTAACTGCGATTTGAGCCCCTAAAATGGAACCTAAAACAGTGGGCAAAGCTAAAAACAAGCCTTTTTTAATATCTAAAACGCCTTTCCGTTTAAAATTTAAGCTAGCTGATAAAGTCTGCATAATAACTCCTAAACGAATTGTTCCGTTGGCAAAAGGTGCTGATAAACCTAAAAACATAAATAAGGAATAGGAAATGACTGTACCACTCCCTGCTAAAGTGTTAATAAATCCCACAAAAAAACCAGCACCAATTAACAAAGCGATTATAGGTAAAGAATAGATGTCCAATTCTTGTAGATACTGTATAATTCCAGACATAATTCTGATTTAAATCATTATAAAAATAGCTCTTATGACTAATTAATCTTAAGTGTGAATTTATAATTTTTAATAAAACAATTAAGGTTTTTTATTAAATCAGAGTGTCATTTCAAAAAAAACAAAGACTACATCCCTTCAACGAATACTTGATAACACATCAAATAGTAACAAACTGAAACAAATGAAATACCACATTCCAAGCCCTTTTTTATGAGTAAAACAAGCTTCAACCTTAATTTTAGCTTATTTTTGGTGAACTAAACCGCTAAAAAGACCTATTTTCGCAGCAAGATTAAAAAGTCTTCGTTCGAAACGAATAAAAAACGATTTCAAAAAAAAATGTTTACAGAAAAAGAGTATGATTTTTTGATTATTGGTAGCGGGTTAGCTGGACTATATGCAGCCAATTGTGCATCTGACTTTGGACGAGTTGTTCTCGTGACTAAGACTAATCTCAATGTTAGCAATTCCTATTATGCACAAGGGGGAATTGCTGCTGTAACAGATTCAAACGACTCTCCAGATTTACATTTGAAAGATACTTTCGAAGCAGGGCGTGGCTTGTGCGATTATCCTCCTGTTAATATTCTGGTTAACGAGGGGCCTGAAAGAATCAAAGACCTGATAGATATGGGTATGCAATTTGACACACTTGAGGGTGAGTTATCTCGCGGACTCGAAGGCGGGCATCACAGAAGAAGAGTCTTGCATGCTGGTGGAGATTCCACAGGGAAAGAGTTGGTTCAGTTTTTAACTCAAAAAATACGAGACAACAAAAATATTGAAGTTCTCGAAAATCAGATGGTTTATAAGCTATTATGCGAGAATAAACAATGCTTTGGTGTTCTTACTTATAATCCTTGTGATCATACCAATCTTAAAATAAAGGCTAAGCATACATTTTTAGCCATGGGAGGTGCTTCAGCAATTTATCAACGAACAACCAATCCTGATACTACAGTTGGTGATGGAATTGCCTTGGCTTATGCTGAAGGCGTTGAACTTGCTGACATGGAGTTTATTCAATTTCACCCTTCTGCCTTTTACTCTGAAGACGGTAACACCTTTCTCATAAGCGAAGCCGTTCGTGGAGAAGGAGCCCAACTATTCAATAAAAAGGGAGAACGTTTCATGCTCAACAAACATGAGCTTGCTGAATTAGCTCCTCGTGATGTGGTTGCTCGTTCTATTTTTGAACAAATGCAAGAGAATAAGGATGACTTTGTTTACTTAAGACTCGATCATCTGGATTCAAAAAAAATAAAACAACGCTTCCCTACTCTCTATAAAAAGTGTGCTGAGTTTGGAGTCGATATGTGTATTCAAGTTCCAATTGCTCCTGCTGCTCATTATATGGTTGGTGGAATTAAAACTGGATTAAACGGCGAAACTAATATCGCAAACCTCTACAGTTTCGGTGAACTTGCTTCATCTGGTGTAATGGGAGCTAATCGCTTAGCATCCAATTCCCTTTTAGAGTGTTTGGTGTTTGGTAAACGTGCCATCATACATGCGACAAGTCAATCTATAAATAATTATTGTCCTGAGTTTAATTCAAAGGAATTACATTTAAATCCTGAAATAGAACCTGAGTTTCTAAATCAAGTCAATCTCATTGCAAATGCAATGAATAGCCAATTAGGAATTGTTCGCTGTCAGGCAGATATCAATAATTTAATTGACAACTTAGAATTTATTAAGCAAAATTTCCCATTCGATACAAATGAATATTATAGCACTCGCATGCTAAACTTAATCCAAGTCTGCGAACTGATGGCCCAAGCTGCTCTTCAACGTGAAGAGAGTCGTGGCGGTCATATTAGAAGCGATTTCGAAAAAGAAAATAAAGCCTATATGGCTCACTCAATACAAACCAAAGACAAAGACTTGTGCTTTGTTCCCATCGAAAACAAATAATAGAAGAATAAAAATGGAAGAAACCGGACTAAACTTACAGGAAGTCGATTTCATTATAGATCACGCCTTTCGCGAAGACATCGGAAGTGGCGACATCACAAGCAACAGTTTAATTCCTGAAAGCACAACAGCTAAAGCTAGTATGACAGCAAAAGCTGATGGTGTTATTGCAGGCCTACCTATTGCTAGAAAAGTTTTTGAAAAATTAGACTCTAATCTTATTTGGAAGCCTCTTGTAAAAGATGGGGACAGCGTAAAAAAAGGAGATTTAATTGTTGAAATTGAAGCTAGTTTCAGAGCCCTTTTAACAGGAGAACGTCTAGCATTAAATTTACTGCAACGACTATCAGGTATTGCTACTGAAACGGCTAAGTACGTTAAGGAAGTTGAAGGGACAAAAGTTAAGATTCTAGATACCCGTAAAACCGTTCCTGGCCTACGTACCTTTGATAAGTATGCAGTGAAAATGGGTGGTGGTACCAATCATCGTATTGGTTTATTCGACCTTGCAATGATTAAAGACAACCACATTAAGATTGCTGGTGGAATAGCTAAGGCTGTTGCCCAAGTTCGTGCAGCCATTCCTTCTGACATTAAAATTGAAGTCGAAACAACAACGCTAAACGAGGTAGCTCAGGCAGCTAATGCTGGGGCAGATATTATCATGCTAGATAATATGAGTAATGAACTTATGACTGAAGCAGTACAGCTAATTGGTGGCAGATGTCTTGTTGAAGCTTCAGGAAATATGAATATTGATCGCTTAAAAGGCGTTGCAGCAACAGGTATCGACGTGATTTCTGTGGGCGCATTAACACATTCAGTTATAGCTCTTGATATCAGCCAGAATATTTGCCAATTATAATCAGAGATTAAGATGGAAAAACAAGAAATAATCAAGCAAATTGAAGACTTGAAAGCGAAGAAGAATGCTGTTATTCTTGCACACTATTATACCGATACAGAAATTCAGGATTTAGCTGATTACGTTGGTGATTCATTAGGTTTAGCTAGACAAGCTGCTGAAACTACAGCAGACATCATTGTATTCTGTGGAGTTCACTTTATGGCTGAAACGGCAGCTATTACTTCTCCTGAAAAGAAGGTTTTAATTCCTGCTCAACGTTGTGGTTGCTCATTAGCTGAAAGTATTACAGGTTCTGATTTAAGAAAGTGGAAAGAAGCTAATCCTGAAGGTTTAATAGTTTCCTATGTAAACACAACGGCTGAAGTTAAAGCTGAAACGGATTATTGCTGTACCTCATCGAATGCTTTGCAAGTGATAGAACACTTGGGTAAGGATAAAAAAATATTCTTTACACCTGATAAGAACCTGGGGGCTTATCTAAATAAGAAAACAGGTTATAATATGGAGTTATGGGATGGTGATTGTTGCGTTCATGAATGCATATCTTCTGATATGGTTTTAGATATGCACCAGCAATATCCTGATGCAGATATTCTAATTCATCCTGAAAGTAATTGCTCTGGTGATGATTTGATTTTAGCTCATCCTAAAACATTCTTCTACTCTACTGCTGGAATTATAAAACACGCTAAAGAGTCGGATAAGAAACAATTTATTATCGCAACCGAGAAAGGCACTTTACACCAACTACAGAAAGAGAATCCTGACAAGGAGTTCATTTTAGTTCATCCTAAAGTTATCTGTGGTTCTATGAAGAAAGTAACGCTACAAGGCTTATACGAAGCTCTGCTTCATGAGCAATATCGTGTAGAGATAGATCCTGAGATTACAAAAAAAGCTCAACTCTCTATAAACAGGATGTTAGAGATTGGATAAATACACTAAGCCTTGTCAAAATTGACAAGGCTTTTTTTTATGTACATAACACAAATTGGGAACAAAAACTATCCAATCTATCTCAGTCATAACAAAATACTTAATCCTTTACAATATCAGTCTATTTAGAACTAATATTATTAATTTAATAAACGATTTCATATAGAAAATCATATCTTTAGTCGGCAATAAAAAAAACAGTTTTAGCATGATGTTTCTTTAGCGCACATCTTTACCAACTAATCATATCCCAAGACTTATTTATGTCTAAATTAACCACCCCCATACTCCTCCTTTTATTCCTCTGCTGGGCCAGCTTTGGCTTTTCAACAGATGATAAAACGAAGGATTCCACATCTAAGCATTTACAAGAACAATTTAAGAAATACAAGGATACAGATATTGATTCAAGCACATTTTACGCTTATCAGCTCATAAACCATTTAAACAAGTTCTCAAATGATAGCTTACTTGCAAGGACTCATCAAGATCTTGCAAGAGCTTTTGAAGCAAACAAACAACTCGATTCATCATTTTATCATCTCAACACCGCACTTAATATAGCTAAAACAAATAACCTTCCATATCTAATTGTCAGATCTCAGATATTAATTGGAATAAACTACAATACTAAATCTGAACATGAAAAGGCATTCTCTTATTTTAGTGAAGCTTTAAATTTGTCCCAGAAATATCAGTTTGCATACTATCAAGCAATCACATACAATCTACTGGGGAGTATTTACTGGGAACAAGATAATTTTCAAAAAGCACTCCAAGCATTCTTAAGTGCAAATACCATTATAGAAAAAAATGATCTTAAAGATTTAAAATTAAGCACACTTGCAAATATAGCAAATATATACAGCGCTGATGAGCAATGGGAAACCGCACTTATTAAACTAAATGAAGTCTTGGCATTAGCCCAAGAGAATAATGATATTTACCAACAGGCAGTCGCTAATAATAATATCGGAACCGTATATGAAGCTTTAAACAACTACAATAAAGCCCTGATACATTACCTTAGATCTCTGGAGATTCGAAAATCAGGAAACATAACAGCAGGACTGGCATCTAACTATCACAATCTCGGTTCGATAAACTATCGCCTTGGTGATTATGAACAAGCCATTTACTTCCTAAACACATCTTTAGATATCGAGCAAGGAAGCAAATCAAACCCCTTATACATATACAATTACGAATACCTCTCAAGAGTTTATATTAAGATAAAAAAATTTGAGAAGGCTGCCAGTTTTCTTTCAAAAGCCAAAACTTTAGCTAAAGAGCTAAACTTAATCAAAAAGCAGCTTGATTTAGCTAAACTGCAGACTGAATACTTTTTTGAAACTGGAAAATTAAAACTGGCTCAAAAAACCTTTGCAGAATATGATTCTCTAAGAGATGATTTTAGCGAAACTGAAAAATCTGAGAAGATTATTCAAATGCAGACGCTGTATGAAACAGAGAAAAAAGAAAAAGAAAACGACTTACTAAAAGCCCAAAATCAAATATCTCAGCATAATCTGAAAGAGGAAATCCAAAGAAAAAATCAATTCATTTTAGGCTTTGGAATTTCTATTGTGATCCTCATTATTATCATCTTCCTTTTGCGAAGAATGTCTGGAGCTCACAAGACAATTAAGGATTTTAATAATAAACTAGAAGAATCAAATGAGAAACTAAGATTGATCAATAGCACCAAAGATAAATTCTTTTCAATCATTGCTCACGACTTACGATCCCCTCTGGGCGCTATTCTTAGCTTTTCAAATTTGATAGACGACGAATGCTCTTCATCAAAAGAAATAGAAACTGTTGCAGAATACAACACCTATTTAAACCAATCTGCACGTAATTTGAATTCTCTACTTGAAAACCTATTGCAATGGTCTAAATCTCAACTAGGAAATATAAAATACAAAGCCTCCATTTTTAACCTATCGGAAGTTATTGAGGAGAATATAGAAATTCAGAGACTTAAAGCGAAAGAAAAATCCATAGAGATAATATCTCATGTTGATAAAAGCATTCATGTTAATGCAGATATAAACATGATTAATACGGTAATTCGCAACCTACTTAGTAACGCCATCAAATTTTCATTTGCGAATTCAGAAATTAATCTCTTTACTAAAGTTGATGGTAAGGTCCTTCAATTATCAGTTCAAGATAAAGGCATTGGTATTAGTCAATCGAAACAAGACAAACTCTTTAAAATTGACAGCAATATGTCCACATTGGGGACTAATAATGAAACAGGAACTGGTTTAGGTTTAATTCTTTGTAAAGAATTTGTAGAAACTAATGGTGGTTCAATCTGGATTGAAAGTGAAGATAGCAAGGGGGCAAACTTCATATTTACGATCCCCTTACATAATTCTTAATTTATTTTTCCTGTTTATTAATCTCAGCAATCAACAAACTTAAATCTTTAACACCTAAAGTGATTGAAGGCGCAGAAAGAGTTGCTCCAGATATACTATCAATATCTTTGTCTATTTGCAAAGATTCTCCTCTACTCTTACCAATAAATTGCTTCAACCAGGAACGAGACATGATTTCTCCTCCATAAGTTGATCGGTAAACAAGCACAACAACTTTCTTAATAATCAGGTCAGCATCGAATATAACCATATAATCGAAGTAATCATTTTTACCTTTCGAAGATGCAAAACAAGCATATCCCAATTCGGATTCCGCTGCTTTTAAAAGAGACACCTTAACATTTTTTACTGAAGTATACGATAAAAGCAAACTATCAGGCACAAGCATATCCTTCAACTCAACCACCTTTTTAGGGTAAAGCTTCAACAAGGTATTATCAATTTTCTTTTGTATCGATTTTGGAAAATCAGCCGCATTAAGTAATAGGCTGGAAACCAGCAAACAAATTAAAATAGAAATCTTTCTCATAAATATAATTTAAAACAGAAATTGCGAAGCACATGGAAAACCATCTACTTCGCAATTAAAGGTTATAATACCTTAGTTAATATCCTCTTAGAACCAAACACCAACTCCAAAGTTTAAGAAGTAAGCCTTATCATCGTTTCCATTTTTTGAATACTGGTAATCTGCTTTTACAACAGCTCCTTTTGCTAAATGATAGCTCAATCCAACAACTAAATCTTGACGATCGTTGGCTTTGTTAGCCATTTCACCTGAAGCCATTTTATGCTGAGTATTGTAGTTTTCGTAACGCACGAATGGGATTAAAGCTTGTTCCTTACCGTGAAGTAAATCGTATCCCGCTTCAACATAGTAACCCATCATTTGTTTACCTAAATCAGCACCATCAGCAACTTTATTATACTCATCAACATTATTCAGGAAGGAATGAATATACTGTCCTTTTAATTGAAGAGCATCAAATTTGTAACGGAAATCAAGACCAAACATACTGATACCTACACGGGTTGAATCTGCAAAATTTTCAGCAATACTATCATCTTTATCTAATCCGTCGAATGCAGACGACTGAGTTTTACCAAAGTAAGCAGAAAGACCCAAATTTAAACCTTTAACACCATAATAATCAACTTTAGCTGATAATGAAGGAGAAGTGAAAGTTGACTCAGCACCCTTCTGACGACCTTTACGTACACCATCCGAAGCTCTTAGCTTACTTGATCCGTCATAACCATTGAAACCATTCATGATATACATTTGGTATTTCAAAGGTGCATTAGCTAAACGACCATTAATACCGAAACCAATCTCTCTCCATGTTGTTGGAATAATTTTTTGATCAACACTTGGGCGCTCAACACCATTGAAAGTTGTTGGTTCGTGGTATTCGTTAACAATACCCATTGGTACCAACATCAAACCTGCACGTAAAGCTGTGTTTGGTCTAACATTGTAGTTTAAGAACGCCTGCTCAACGTAAACTTCCGATACATGTTCAAATTCAAGCTCAGTAACGAATGAAGTCTTATCGTTAAACTGATATCCAAAGAACATCACCATACGGTGAACATCCATATTACCATTATAACGAGTTTGTCCACTCACTTGTTGATTGTAGTGAATCTCACCGTAGCCGCCAATGCTTAACCTTTCGTCTTTAACTCTTTCTAAAATTGTTGTACCAATACTCTTGTACTCATCTTTTACTTCTTGTGCTTTCAATCCAAAAACAAAAGCAATAGCCATCAATAACAATAATCCTTTTTTCATTTTTTATATAGTTTAGATATAATCCCTTTTAAACAAAAATCAACCTTTGTTTGACGCTGCTAAACTAGATCTAATCTTAATGAAAGGAAATACCTACATATAGGTATTTTTATCTATTCTTAATAAACTCAGTCGAAACACATCCATAAATCCATATATTTTTATACTTTCGCTTACATAAATATATCAAAACACAAATAATGAATATCACATCATATATACAGCAATTCTTCATCGATTTCATTCAGATTTTAAATGAAATGTCACCTTACCTAATGCTGGGTTTCTTCTTTGCAGGTCTTTTAAAAGTTGCCATTCCACAAAAATTCATAGACAAGTACATGGGGCAAAAGAATGGCAGATCGGTACTAAATGCTTCACTACTGGGTATTCCTATGCCTTTATGCTCCTGTGGTGTTATACCTACTGGTATCTCCTTTTATAAAAGTGGAGCAAGTAAAGGCTCATCAGTCTCTTTTCTAATCTCAACCCCACAAACAGGAGTCGATTCTATACTGGTGACATACTCCCTTCTTGGGCTTCCATTTGCCATTATACGACCTATCATCGCTTTAGTTACAGGTTACGTGGGTGGCATGTTAGCTAATCGATACGACAAAAGGGAGTATGGACTTGAAAAAAACATTCCAACTAAGACTGCTAGCTGTGATACAAATTGCAATACCAAAACTGAATCCGATTGTGGTTGTGGAGACTCTTGTGACATACAAACTGACAAAAAGCGTTCGAAAATCTACACCATGTTTAAATATGCCTTTGTCGATTTTCTACAGGATATTTCAAAATGGTTGATTATAGGTTTGATTTTGGCTGCCCTCATTTCGGTTTTGATTCCTGATGATTTCTTTTCAAACTACGTAGGGAATGACTTTATTGGCATGTTGGTTATTCTACTTGCCTCAGTCCCTTTATATATCTGTGCCACCTCTTCGGTTCCTGTGGCTGCAGTCCTTTTAATGAAAGGCGTATCACCAGGTGCAGCCTTAGTTTTCCTTATGGCTGGTCCTGCTACCAATGCAGCAACCATTACAGTATTGAACAAGGTGCTGGGACGCAAAACTACTTTTGCCTATCTGATATCCATCATCATGGGTGCTCTTGTTTTTGGCTTATTAATCGACCATGCCTTACCCAGTGAATGGTTCACTCTGCAAGGTCTTCATTCACACATGGGTGCTCATGAAGGTCACTTTTCCTTACCACTCTGGTTACAATGGGGTAGTAGTATCTCATTAACACTTTTGATTCTGAATGGATATCTCCAAAAGGCAATTCTTAAACGCAAGACCATACCTAGTTCAGTTATAGAAAACGAAACGGAAGATTATCTAATTTCTGTGCTAGGAATGAGTTGTAACCATTGTAAAAACTCAGTGGAAAAACATATTGGAGCTCTAAAGAATATCGACTTAGCAGAAGTTAACCTCGAACAAAAACGACTTCATATTTCTGGTAAAAAAATCAAACTAGAAACAATTCAAAGAGAACTTGAAAGCTTGGGTTTTGAATTTGGAGGCGAAATTAATAATTGAACCATCCTAGCTTTAGATACTAAAAAAGGCAGCCTAAATAGCTGCCTTTTCGTTTCTAACCTAGAAATAAAGAAGTTAAATTCTACTTCTTCCATCCCCCACCTAATGCTTTATAAAGCTCAACAGTTGAATTCAATTGTTTGAACTTAGAATTAATCAGATTGATCTCTGAAGAAAGAGCATTGCTTCTTGCTGTTAATACTTCCAAATAGGTTGTATTGCCATAAGCATTATTCAACAATTCTTCGGAGTAACTAACTGCATCACTTAAAGCTTTCACCTCTTGTTTTCTAATTTCGTAACGTTCTTGTTCAGTCTTATAACTGTAGAGCGCATCTGACACTTCTTTGCTTGCCGTTAACAACACTTTCTTAAAATTGTGTTTAGCTTCAGACTGTCTTGCCTTTGCTATTTCATACTGAGTTCTAATGCTTCGTTTATTAAAAAGAGGTTGAGTCAGATTTCCAATCACATTATTAAAAATCGAACTTGCACTAAACCAATCCTCAAATTTGATACTTTCTAATCCTAAACTAGCATTAACACTAAAGCTTGGGTAAAAATTACTCTTTGCTACATTAGTTAATTCAAATGCATTCTTAAGGCCAAACTCTGCTGCCATTACATCTGGACGATTACTAAATAATTGAACTGGAAAACCAGTATTCAACTCAAAATCTATTTGTTGATCTTTTAACTTTCCTCTCTCAACTGTCCCCACTGTTCTTCCCAACAAGAGTGAAATCGTATTCTCAAGCAATGAAACATTTTGCTCTAAATCGAGAAGTAAAATCTGAGTGCTATACAATTGTGCTTCTGTCTGCTTAACTGCTGCCTCAGTTACCCGCCCAGCTTCTTTAAGACTTTTCATTGTCTCTAAGCTTTCTTTGCGATTACTTATAGTTCTACGAGCAACTTCCGCTTGAGCATCTAATGCCAATAACTGGTAGTAAGCTGAAGCCATATTGGCCACCAAGGCACTTTCCACTGCTCTTGTTGAGGCTTCAGATTGTAAATAAGCCGACTGACTGGCTCTCCTATTACTTCTTATCTTCCCCCAAATATCCGCTTCCCAAGAAATGTTTCCATTTAGTTGAAAATTCTCATAATTTGGACCATTCCCACCAGCGGCACTTCCAGAAAGACTATTATCAGATCCTCTGTATTTACCTCCATTTGCACTTAAGCCTGCACTAGGAAGGTATCCCATTTTACCTTGCTTAAAATAAGCTTCGGCGGCATTTACTCGATCTACTGCCATTAGCAGATCGAGATTTGAATTTAAAGCTTCACTTATTAATTTATTTAAATGTAAATCGGCAAACAACTTATCCCAAGGCATACTCGCTAAAGTAGCTGAATCTGTCGTTGATATATTCCTATATTGGTCCTGAACTTGGATTTCAGGTTGCTGATATTTTCTGGCAACAAAACAAGATTGTAAACTCGTTGAGGCTAAAGCCAAAAATACCATTCCAAGTATTATTCTTTTTGTGTTCATTGTCTTTCTAATTATTGAATGCTTTCCAATTCTTTTCCTTCAACCTCTTCTGTTTCTGTCTGTGGAGCCCCCGATATTCTTTCCTGAATATGCTGGAAGACAACAAAAAAGACTGGAATTACAAAAACGCCAAACAGAGTACCTATAAGCATACCTCCCACAGCACCAGTACCGATTGAACGGTTCCCCACTGCACCAGCTCCTGTTGACAACATCAATGGCATTAATCCGAGAATAAAAGCAAATGAAGTCATCAAAATCGGACGCAATCGGGCCTTAGCACCCTCAACGGCAGCTTGTGCAATACTCATGCCTTCTCGTCGGCGCTGAAGGGCAAACTCTACAATCAGAATCGCATTTTTTGCCAGCAAACCAATCAACATGATCAGGGCAACCTGAAAGTAAATGTTATTATCTAAGCCAACCATATTGATGAAAAATATACTTCCAAAAATACCGATAGGCAACGACAAGATGATAGAGAAAGGTAGAATGTAAGATTCGTACTGAGCCGATAAAAGGAAATACACAAAAATCAAACTCAGGATAAAAACAATAATCGCTTTATTACCCGCTTTCTGCTCTTCACGAGTCATTCCTGAAAATTCATAGCTATAGCTAGCAGGTAATACTTCGGCAGCCACTTCCTGAATAGCCTGAATAGCATCTCCGGTACTGTAACCTGGATTCACATTACCATTTACAGTTGACGAATTGAACAGGTTGAAGCGGCTAACCACATCGGGACCATTTACCTTGGTCATATTCACAAACTGACTCACGGAAACCAATTCACCTTTGCCATTCTTAATAAAAATAGTATTAAGCGATTCGGCAGTAGCCCTATCCTCAGGATCAGCCTGAATCATAACCCGATATTGTTTTCCGAATCGGTTAAAATCAGCTGCATACCAGCTGCCATAATAACCTTGCAAAGTCGCAAACAGACCGTTAACCGATATTCCTGCTTCTTTCACCTTCTCAACATTAACGTCCATTTCGTATTGTGGAAATCCCGTGTTGAATGAGGTCACGGCATACTTGATTTCGGGACGCTGATTTAATGCCATCAAAAACTTATGGGTATTAGCCATCAAACCGTCGAAACTCCCGTTGGTTTTGTCCTGCAGTTGCATTTCGAAACCGTCTGAATTACCAAACCCCCTCACCGTAGGCGGTGTAAAGAATAAAATTCGAGCCTCAGCAATACCTGCTGTTTTGCCAAACAATTGGCCCACCACAGCCTTAACCTTCTGATAATCTTCCTTACGCTGATTCCAGGGTTTTAACTTGATTACCGCAAAAGCCTTTGAGCCCCCCCGGGTGCCACTCAACAAACTAAAGCCATTCACAAACATACGGGTATCAACAACATCCATTTCCTTAATAATGGCATCAACTTTATCTGTCACTTCAACCGTACGATCCAGCGTACTTCCGGGAGGTAAGCTTATGTCACAGAAAATCATTCCCTGATCCTCATTGGGAATAAATCCAGTTTGCGTGGTTTTAAACATCCAGCCAGCCAAAACAACAAATACGACAAGTATTAAACCTGACAACCATTTTTTATTGATTAGGAAACGAACCGAATTGGTATATCTGTCGGTCACCGCATCAAAACCCGTATTGAATGAGGTATAAAAACGACTCTTCAATCCCTTTTTGTGAGCATTGCTAGGATTATGAGGTTTCAGTAAAAGAGCACAAAGTGCCGGGCTCAAAGTCAAGGCATTAATAGCCGAAATAACAATAGCCACGGCCAGTGTAAGGGCAAACTGCTGATAGAAAGCTCCAGTAGGGCCTTCGAGGAAGGACACCGGTACAAACACTGCCGCCATAACCAGCGTAATGGAGATAATGGCCCCCGTAATTTCACTCATGGCAGAAAGGGTTGCTTTCTTCCCACTCGTGGCACCCGCATCGAGCTTGGCATGCACGGCCTCGACCACCACAATGGCATCATCGACTACAATACCAATAGCCAAAACCAAAGCAAACAGGGTTAGCATATTAATGGAGAACCCGAATAATTGCAAGCAAAAGAAAGTCCCAATTATAGAAACGGGTACAGCAATCGCAGGAATTAGAGTCGATCGGAAATCCTGAAGAAATAAGAAAACCACCAAGAACACAAGAAGGAATGCCTCAATTAGTGTCATAACAACATGATCGATGGAAGCATCTAAAAACTCATTGGTATTAAAAGGAATAACATACTTAATACCTGGAGGGAAATCATTCGATGATTCTTCAAGCACTTTCTCAATCTCTTTTACAATTTCTTGTGCATTCGATCCTGCCGTTTGATAAACCGCCATAGCCACCGAAGGGAAACCAGCCGTTTTATTTTGAATGGAATAATTAAAAGCACCCAATTCTACTTTTGCCACATCCTTCAATCTCAAGAAGTTGTTATTGCCTTCCGATCGCAGAATGATATCCTCATATTCTGATACTTCTGAAAACTTCCCCTTGTAACGTATCACATATTCGAAAGACTGGGAAGAGTTTTCACCAAACTTACCGGGAGCAGCCTCAATATTCTGCTCATTTAACGCATTCACAATATCCTGTGGAGACAAACCGTAAACAGCCATTTTCTCAGGCTTCAACCAAATTCTCATGGAATAATCTCGAGAACCAAACACATTAGCATCACCCACACCATTGATACGTTTGATCAAGGGAATCATATTGATACGGGCATAATTCTCAACAAAAGTCGCGTCGAAATCCTTATTTTCCGAATACAATGAGAAGAACATCAACACCCCATTCTGAACCTTTTGAGTCGTTAACCCTGCTTTAATCACCTGCGAAGGCAATTTGCTGTTAACTGTAGCCACACGATTCTGCACCTTTACCGCAGCGATATCAGCATCGGTACCCAATTCGAAATAAACATTGATGGTAGCAGATCCATCGTTACTGGAGCTGGACGACATATAAGTCATGCCCTCCACACCATTCACAGCCTCTTCGATAGGGACAACCACCGATTTCAAAACGGTTTCGGCGTTGGCTCCCGGATAAGAGGTTGAAATTTTCACCGTTGGTGGTGCAATCTCAGGAAATTGCTGAACCGGAAGAGAGGTTAAACCCAATACGCCCAGAATAACAATTAATATGGAGATAACAGTCGATAATACCGGCCGTTCTATAAATTTTTGAAACATTATATACCTTTTTAGATAATTATTACCATTTGATAATTCAGGATTATTTGTCAGATAAAACTTCCTTGTTTAAACCTTTCTGAACGGCTAAGTCAACAGAATTTGGCATGATTTGCATGCCTTCTCGAAGTTTGATTAAGCCATCATGTACGATAACTTCACCAGCCTTAATACCACTTTGCACAATGATATTATTTCCCACAGTCTCAGAGACAATCACTTCTTTTGAATTAACCTTATCTCCCTCACCTACGACATAAACAAAACGCTTACCTTGTAATTCAAAAGTCGATTTCTCAGGTAGAAGAATGGCACTTTTTATTTGAGTTGGGAACTTAATTCTGCCACTATTACCATTGCGCAACAATCTGTTACTGTTTGGAAATTTTGCACGGTAATTCACACTACCAGTTCTGGGATTCACCATACCATTGATAGTTTCAATTTTCCCCTTATGATTATACAAACTACCATCAGCCAAAGACAATTCAACTTCAGGCATTTGGCCGATTTTCTCTGCCATGCTATTACCTCCTAAACTTCGAATGAACTCCAAAAGTTGTTTCTCATTCATGCTAAAATAGGCATACACATTATTAATATTTGAAACTGTTGTTAAAGCCATAGCTTCATTGCGACCAACCAAACTGCCGACTTTATATGGGATACTGCCAACAATACCATCCACAGGACTGGTGATAATGGTATAATCCAGGTTTTCCTTTGCATTTAAATAGTTAGCCTCAACTGCATTTAATTGAGCTTTAGCCGCATTCAGCTTACTGGTTGCTGTTTTCAGCTCGATACCACTGATGATATTCATCTCAACCAAAGGCCTTATTTTTTCAAGTTCAACTTGTGACACTTCAACCTGAGATTTTGCAACCTCTATATTGGCTTTGGCAGCATTAAGCTGTTGGTTTAAAGTCTCAGCACTAAGTTTAAACATGAGCTGTCCTTTTCTAACGGTAGCCCCTTCGTCTATGTATATCTTTTCGATAAAACCATCCACCTTTGAACGGATTTCCACATTTTGTTCTCCTTCTATATTGGCAGCATATTCCTTATAAATTGTCACATCAGCTTTTTCGACAGTTTGAACCAGAAAAGGAGCTGCCTTATGAGCCATTTGTGGTTTTCCTGATTGGTCACAGGAAGACAAAGCCAATAGGGCTATGCCAGTAATTGCTAGAAATTTACTTTTAATCATGATTGTGTTTAAATTATATAGGATTTAATAATGCACAGTTCGTTTAGTTCGCCACACACCGAACTACATGAGCACAAAAAATAATACAGAATGTCTGTATTTATTTAATTAGTATGTTAATGGATGATTAGCGATGCGAATTCATGTCACAATTTGCTCTTACATTTTCTTTAAGCGTCTCTAAAAGAGATAATGAATTTGAAAGAAAGTCGAGATAAGGGTATGATTTATTAATAGTTGGATCACCATTGGCTTCATGAATTTCTTCCCTAAAATCAGCGATTTCCTTGACTATTTGATATTCCATTCTATACTGAACAATCTCATCGTCAACACGGGCCAGTAAGGATTCAGGAGATAGAATAAAGTACTTTTTACGATCACCAGGTTTGGTATAAAATGTAAGCATTCCCCTATTCGAAAGCAATTGAATGTTTGTAGAAATGGTACTCTTACTAGCAGACAGAAAAGTAACCAATTCGTCAAAAGTCGTTCCCTCACCTCTATCAACAACCAAACTGGCAAAAATTCGAGCTGCTATTGGAGGCAGATTATCCTGACGCTCCATAAAGAGACCAAATTTCTCTACCAATTCCTTTTTACGCATTTCTAAGCTCTTCTCTGAATTCATCGTTTTAATATTTAATGATGCAAATATACCATCAGTTCGGTTACTTCCGAACCAACAAGTGTTAAAAAATAAAAAAACACAAATAAAGTCCTAAAACCAGCGAAAAAAAAAATCCAGATCAATGACTCACACTGATCTGGATTATATATGTATATGCACGGATTAAAGCAAAACATCTACATTAAAAATAGCTTTATTTATAGGTTTCCAAATATAATTGCTCAACCTGTTCTCTAGCCCATGGTGTTTTTCTAAGAAAAGTCAAGCTCGACTTGATAGATGGATTAGACTGAAAACAACGTATTTGTATTCTATCGCCCAATTCTTTCCAACCATAAATAGCATGTAAATATTCCAACATATCAACCAACTTCACCCCATGCAAAGGGTTGGATGCTTGCACTTGTGTGACTTTCTTGCTCTCCTCCATCTAAACCGAATCTAATTATACAATACCCGCTTAAGGAACGGTTCCGCAAATGTAATGAAAGGGATTAGAAATAATCTTCATTTAGAAATCTATATTATCGAAAAAAAACTTCAGGAAAAAAGAAGATTAAACCATTCTATTTAATTTTTCACATTATTACTGAAATAAAACGCTATTGATGGGACAAAAATTTAACATCAATACATTTAGAAATACAACTCTCAATAAACGACTTTATCATCTTTTTATCCAATAATATATCCCAAGAACCAATCATACTTAAAAACACTATTAGTCTTGCAGTTACACAACCACAACCATCAATATACTCAACCGATGTTTAGACTGAAATTCCTTTTTATTCCATTAAAAAATAGTAAGGTCACTTATTTTTTATTTATATTTAGACTGCTTAATTCAAAATCATGCATCAATTAACCACGCTTATCTAAATTAAAACAGATATTCAATTGAGCATAATTTATTCAAAACCCTAACTATGACCAAAAGAATAACAAGAGTTCTTGTAGCTAATAGAGGTGAAATTGCCTTAAGAGTTATGAGATCATGTAGGGAAATTGGCATTCAATCAATTGCTGTATATTCTGACGTTGATCGTACATCGATGCACGTTAGATATGCCAATTATGCCTACCCTATTGGACCTGCTCCATCTAATGAAAGCTACCTTAACATCGATAAAATTATTGAGGTTGCCAAAATATCAAAAGCTGACGCCATACATCCTGGCTATGGATTTTTAAGTGAAAATGCTGAATTTTCAAAAAGATGTCAGGAAGAAGGCATCATATTTATTGGTCCGACCCCTGAAATTATCTCAACTATGGGTGATAAAATTACAGCCCGTACAACCATGATCAACTCTGGTGTTCCTGTTGTTCCTGGAACCAAAGAAAATCTAGAAGACGACGAAATGGCTCTCAGAGTTGTCAAAGAAGTAGGATTACCCGTCATGATAAAAGCCTCAGCTGGTGGTGGAGGGAAAGGTATGAGAATGGTAGATAAAGAAGAAAATATTCTAAGCTCCTTGCGTGCTGCCCGTTCCGAAGCCCTGTCATCTTTTGGTGATGATTCTGTTTACGTTGAAAAATACATTTCTTCTCCACATCATATCGAATTTCAAATTCTTGGAGACAAGCACGGAAATGTTATCCATCTCTGCGAAAGAGAATGTTCTGTGCAACGTCGTCACCAAAAAGTGGTTGAAGAAACACCTTCTCCATTAATGACCCCTGAGTTAAGAGAGAAGATGGGGAAATCTGCTGTAGAAGCCGCAAAGGCAGTAAATTATCACGGAGCTGGAACCATCGAATTCCTTGTTGATAACAATCTAAATTACTACTTCTTAGAGATGAATACCCGACTTCAGGTTGAACATCCTATCACCGAAAGGGTAACCGGATACGACCTTGTAAAGGCTCAGATTCAAATTGCTGAAGGCAGACCTCTCGAAATAAAACAAGAAGATATCTTCCAATTTGGACATTCGATAGAATGCCGAATTTACGCTGAAGACACCGACAATAACTTTATGCCAAGCCCTGGACTCATTACTCACATTACAGAACCTATGGGACTTGGTGTTAGAACGGATGGCTATGTTTACGAAGGTTATGAAATTCCAATTCATTATGACCCCATGATTTCGAAGCTTATTATTTGGGCCAGAACCAGAGCCGAAGCGATTGAAAGAATGAGTAGAGCACTGTATGAATATAAAATTACTGGTGTAAAAACTTCGATTAAATTTTTGGAGAGAATAATGGAATGCCCCGACTTTAAGGAAGGAAAATATGACACGCACTTTATTCAGAATAATGAAGATTTCCTAATGGCTCCAGATTCTTCAAAAGAAAGATTTGAAGATCTCGCAATTGTAGCCGCTTTTCTCGACTATAATCACAAACTCAAAAATGCTCCAGGTAGCGACATTATTTCTTCAGGAACCAAATGGAAAGAATTTGGAAGAAGATCTGCCATGCATAGAGCCAATAAAAATTAATCCACATATAAAAATAGATTATGGCACTGGAAATAAAACTAGGAGACAGAATTGCTAAAGTCGAATTGCTGGACCAATCAGGCAATCAGATTAAAATAATGGTGGATAATAATGAATACGATTTGGATTGTTACCAAGTTGAAAAAGGTATTTATTCTATTTTATTCAAAGGGCGTTCATACAATGTTGAACTTATCGCTACCGATTCTCCAAAGAAATACTCCGTCAATACATTTTATCATTCATACGATGCTGAAATAATTGATGCTGAAACTAAATATTTACAAGCCCGAAAAGGCGGTGATATAGAAGATGAAAAAGGCACTATCGTATCACCTATGCCAGGAAAAGTCGTTAAAATACCTGTTCAACTAGGCGATGAAGTAAAAAAAGGCGATACCCTTATTATCATTTCAGCAATGAAAATGGAAAGCGAATACAAGGCAGGGAAAGATGGGACCATTTCTGAAATTTTTGTAAAAGAAGAAGATACGATTAAAGCCAATCAAGCATTGATACATATCGAATAAGTCAAAAACAAAGTTATGAGTATTATACTCATCGATATTCAAATTCCTATCAATAAAAAAAAAGAATCATGCTTACTATAGAAGATAAAATCAAAAAATTTGAGACACTAAGCAAAGCTGCCGAACTGGGTGGTGGCGAAGAACGAATTGCCAAGCATCACGCGGGAGGAAAGAAAACTGCTCGTGAAAGAATCCATGATTTGATGGATCCCGATACCTTTACCGAAATTGATAAGATGGTGACTCACCGTTCCACAGATTTTGGGATGGAAAAGACAAAAATACTGGGCGATGGTGTTGTTTCTGGCTACGGTAAAATTGATGGTAGACTATGTTATGTTTTTGCACAGGACTTTACCGTGTTTGGCGGTTCGCTTAGCAGTGCCAATGCCGATAAAATCGTAAAGGTTACCAAACTTGCCATGAAAATGGGAGCTCCAATTATTGGGCTCAACGATTCGGGTGGAGCCCGAATTCAGGAAGGTGTACAGTCTTTGGCTGGTTACGCTGATATTTTCTACCAGAACGTAAGAGGGTCAGGTGTTATCCCACAGATTTCAGCCATTATGGGTCCTTGCGCCGGTGGTGCGGTTTACTCCCCTGCCCTTACCGACTTTATTATGATGGTAAAGGATACCTCTTATATGTTTGTAACTGGGCCTGATGTGATTAAAACCGTCACTCACGAAGAAGTTACAAAAGAAGAATTGGGGGGAGCGATTACACATAACTCAAAATCAGGCGTAGCCCATTTGGTTGCTGACGACGATGAGCAAGCCATGATGATGCTACGAGAGCTGATGACCTTTCTTCCATCCAATAATATGGAAGATCCACCGGTTAAGCCTTGCACCGATAATATTCACCGAGAGGATGAAAAATTACAGCAAATGGTTCCTGTTGATCCCAACAAGCCCTATAATATCAAAGACATTATTGAAACGGTGGTTGATGATAAGAACTTCTTTGAATTGATGCCACTCTATGCTCAGAACATCACCATTGGTTTTGCTCGTTTGGGTGGACAACCAGTTGGTATAGTTGCTAATAATCCAGCCTTCTTAGCAGGTGTTCTTGATATCAATTCGTCAACAAAAGCGGCTCGTTTTGTACGCTTTTGCGATGCCTTTAATATTCCTCTGGTTACTTTGGTTGATGTGCCGGGTTTCTTGCCAGGAACCGAACAAGAATATGGCGGAATTATCAAGCATGGAGCCAAACTTTTATATGCCTTTGCTGAAGCCACAGTGCCTAAGATTACCCTAATTACCCGTAAGGCTTATGGTGGAGCCTACGACGTAATGGCTTCCAAACATATTGGAGCCGATATTAATTACTCTTTCCCAACGGGTGAAATTGCCGTAATGGGTGCCGAAGGTGCTGTGAATATAATGAGTAAAAACCTGAGCGACGCAGAAAGAGCTGAGGCTATTGAGGATTACCGCGACAAATTTGCGAATCCTTATAAAGCAGCTGAAATGGGTTATATCGATGAAGTGATTCAACCTAAACAATCGCGTTACAAGTTGATTCAGGCATTGGAGATGTGTCGTAACAAGAGCGAACACAACCCACCCAAAAAACACGGGAATATTCCTCTTTAATCAATTACATACAACAGTAAAGCAGGCTATTGAATTCGAGGTTCAATAGCCTGTATTTTTTTATAGACAAAAATCCACACAATGATTTATAAGCATGATCCATCAGCCTGTCGTTCCCCCTTTCTGGCGTTAAAGAACAAGAAAAACTTAAACCTCCATGCACACTAAGTACTAATGTAAATCAACTTTGTGTTCTTTGCGGTAAAAAAAAAATCAAACCACCAAGCACACGAAGAACACTAAGGAAAAATCTAAGTCAACTTTGTGTCCCTTGGATTCTTTGCGGGCTTTGCGATAAAACTTAGTGCACTTTGCGGTAGATTTTATTTTTTGGACTCTTCTTTTTTCAGCATTCCAAAATGAATAGTCTGAATATATTATGGCAGAATTTCCTTGTGAAGACTCACTTCAAATTCCTTAACATGAAGCGGTTTACCTTCATTAAAGAATTCTACAATATAGGGTTTAGCGCAGTGTGCATCAAAAGTCTTTTGATCGAACCATTTTTCAATAAACGTAATTCGATTCTCATCCTCGATACACTGATTCAATTCGTAGCGAATACATCCACCCTCTTGAAGGGTGGCAGGAATCAGGGCATGCAGATTTTTAATCAAATCATTAACTTCACCTGAAACTGCAATAAACTTCGCAATACAAACCAATTGGCTTTCGTTTTTTCTGATATCCATATCTATAATGTTCTAAACTTGATTGCTATTACTTCAATTTATTCTGCTGACGTCGAGCCATAACGACTAAGATATAACCAATAATAACGGGGCCATAAGCCGCAAAAAGAAACTTACCTAATACCAATATCTTAAAATAAACGGCAAAAGTTAATCCCCCACCTATCAGCATCAAGGCATAACCAATCAGTCGTAAATCTTTGGGTTTCATTTTTCCCGAAGTCTGAGCATACTCCAAAGCCTTGGCATCAATTTCTCTGATGATATTCTTAATCTGAGCATCATCAAGATCTTTAGCCTTTAACTCTTTTCTTATTTCAGAGAAATCCATTCCCGACTTCTTTTTCTCTAAATAATAATCAACCAGTTCTTTAGTTTGACTCATTATATTCATTTTTAAGATTCAATAAAGGCTCTCTTGCTTATTCAGCTAAGTAGGCCCTTTTAATAAGTTATAAAAACCTAAAAATAAGTTTTTATTTAAGATTTGGGAAACGCAAAGTTCATTAAATCCAAACAATTTCTATTAAACATTATATATAGTAAGATATTTTACTTAAATTCATAACTGTTTAAGTGAATCGCAGATAAATCTCGCTGTTCACAAAATAAGGTAAACCATCGGCTGGTCATCAACCGGACGACTTTGGCGAGACAACTGGAAGAGGAGGCCGATGGAGCCCGTTAAGGTAAACTATTTTTTTATAATCATGAATTATCAATCAGATTTTGAAACCTGGAAAGACAGGATTGAAGCCCTCCCGCTTTCGGAAGTGAAATTACCGAACCAACCTATCGACGAAGTTACCGCTGGAGCTGAAACACTTGCCAAGGAGGCTGGCAAGGACAAGGACGCATTGGTTGAGGCAGGGCTCGATGCGACTCTAATAGATGAACTGCCTACCCTATCGGGAGCCGTAAGGTTTTCTCAGGCTGAATGGATGAGCGAATTCAATGCTCAGCAGGAAGCGCAGAAAGATTGGTTGGAACAATCGCCGCTGGCTTATAAGTTGCGTGACGAAATTGTCCATCATTTTAGTTTTGCATATCGCAACGAGCCTAAAATAAAAACTAAGATTTCGAGAATAAAGGAGGGCTCTACGCATGCAGATATGATACAGGATTTAATCGAATTGGCTGTACTGGGAGATAAAAATCCTGAACCGCTTAGCAAAATTAATTTCGATGTGACATTAAACCAACAAGCGCGAACGACATCGCACAGAATGTCAGAATTGTTGGCATTATCCAACGGATCGAAGGATGAAACCAGTGCCAGCAAGCTCTTGCGCGACAAGGCTTATACCCTTTTAACGAATCATATGAGTACCATACGCGAATATGGCAAATATGTATTCTGGAAAGACGAAAATCGTAAGGAAAAGTATATGGCGAACTATAAGGCATAATCTGAATACCCCATTAATACTAGCCCCGAGAAGGAGAAACCCTCCCCTCGGGGTTTTTACACTCCCATTGGGCAGCAGATGCCTCCCCTGAGTTAAATATTGGCTTCCATTGAGTATAAAATGCCTTCCCGCAAACTTATGAGCCGCCCATTACTCAAATATTGGCTCCAATTGGATCAAATGTACTCCCCTGATAAGCTTTGAGCCACCCATTGGCAAAGTTTGATATCAACATGATAAAGACTGTTTATAATTACTCTTTTTTTGAGAATAATGTCACAAAAGGAAAGAGTTTCTTAAAGCTCTATTTCTTCAAGACCTGGTTGAACTGGTATTAGTCAGATCCAAGTTCTTTTTATCCGTACTCTAATCGCAGTCTTATTTACTAAAGCTAAGTTCAGTTTTAGTAAAATTGATGATAAAGAATAAAGATCGAAAAATATAAGACTTCTGCTTATCTAAAAAAAAAATGTATCTTAATAATCAAAATGTATTCTAAACTTCATAAACACATAACATTAATATAGTTTTAAAAAATGTTTATTAAATTGAGTAGAATATAAGCATTAAATCATATACGATTATAAAAACGTTGTAGAGTATGAAAATCCTTACCAATTGGAAGACATGGTTATTATTTGTTGTCAGCTTATTTCTCACATGCCTGGCCTCTTTTTTTATTAAGTCTGAAATTGATAAAAAAAATGAAGCTGAATTTATCTTTGAATGCAACGAAATCACTAGTAAAATTAATCTAAGATTACATGCTCATGCACAACTATTAAGAAGCGGAGCTGCACTTTTTAGCGTCTCAGACACTGTAACGCGTGAGACTTGGAGTGATTATATAAAAAAATCAAAAGTAGACTCGAATTTGCCAGGAATCCTTGGGACAGGATTTTCCTTACTTGTCCAGAAGACTCGATTGGAACAACACATTCAACAAATCAGAAATGAAGGTTTTTCCGACTACAAGGTCTGGCCAGAAAGCCATGGTGACACATCTACAGCAATTATTTTTCTTGAACCCTTCTCTCAACGAAATATACGTGCCTTTGGCTTTGATATGATGAGTGAATCGGTTCGAAGGGAAGCAATGGAACGAGCCCGTGATTTAGACATAGCTGCTCTTTCAGGAAAAGTCCTTTTAGTTCAGGAAACAAAAACAGACGTACAAGCTGGAAGTTTAATGTATGTTCCGGTATACCAAAAAGGAGCTGCAATAAATACGATTGAACAAAGACGTTCTGCTATCGTAGGATGGGTTTACAGTCCTTATCGCATGACTGATCTGATGTTGGGTATTTTGGACAAATGGGAATTGAAGCATAATAGAAAAACCTTTTACTTACACATTTTCGATGAAAAGGATTGTTCTTCACAATCCCTTTTGTTTGAATCTCACAAAATTGAAGAACAGGAAGAGTCCGAAAATATACGTTTCTCTTTAAATGTACCTATTGATTTTAATGGCCATCAATGGACATTGGTGTTTTCTCAAAAAAAAGAAAATTTTATTATTGATTACATTATCTCGTGGACGGTATTAATTGGAGGTCTAATTATTAGTATTTTACTATTGTTGCTCACCAATTCAATGCTTAGCACAAAGCGTAAGGCACAAAAAATAGCAGCTACATTAACTTCTGAGCTAAAAGAAAATGAACGTTTACTGAAAGAATCACAAGAAATTGCACACTTAGGAACCTATTCCCTTGATTTAAAAACAGGTGTTTGGAAAAGCTCAGAAATACTCGATGCTATTTTCGGGATCGATAAAAATTACACACATTCAATTGAAGGATGGAGTGCTATTATTCATCCCGATTACAGAGAATTAATGCTTGATTATTTTCAAAATGAAGTAATCGCTCAAAGGTTACCTTTTAATAAAGAATATAAAATAACTAGACTATACAATAAAGACGAACGTTGGGTACATGGTTTAGGTAAATTGGAATTTGATAGCAATGATAATCCTATCCGGTTAATAGGTACAATAAGTGATATTACTGAACAGAAACTTGCGCGGGAACAATTAAACTTAAGTCGCGAACAATACCGAAGCTTATTTGAGAATTCCCCATTGGGTATTTATCAAACAACACCAGAAGGAAAGGTCTTAAACGCTAATCAGGCACTCTTGAAGATGCTGGAATTTGATTCTTTATCTGAACTACAAAGCCGGGACCTTGCAAAAGAGGGCTATAGTCAAGATTCCAACATTACCCGTAAGCAGTTTGTTGATATAATAGAAAGAGATGGATATGTAACAGGCTTGGAAGAAAATTGGACGACTAAAAATGGAAAGGTTATTCCAATTCGCGAAAATGCAAGAGTGGTGAAAGGAAATGATGGGAAAGTCTTATTTTATGAAGGGACAGTGGAAAATATCACTGAACGAAAAAAAGCCGAGCTTGAAATTCAAAATATAACCAACCGCTTAAAACTTGCTACAAGTGCAGCCAATATTGGAATTTGGGATTTGGATGTCATTAATAATGTTTTATTTTGGGATGATTCCATGTACAAACTTTATGGAATTTCATCCAAAACCTTTTTAGGCGCATATGAAGCTTGGGAGGCGGGACTTCATCCAGATGATTTATTAAGAGGCCGTGAGGAAATCCAGATGGCTTTAAAAGGTGAAAAAGAGTTTGATACAGAATTTCGTGTGCTTTGGCCTGATAAATCTGTTCATTATATAAAAGCAAATGGTTTTGTTACCCATGATGTATCGGGTAAGCCAATCCGTATACTGGGAACAAATATGGATATTACAGATCGCAAACTCGCCGAAAAACAAATTCGCTTAAGTCAGGAGCGATATTCAATAGCCGTTGAGGGCTCCAATGATGGCATCTGGGATTGGAATACAGTTACTAACGATGTCTTTTTCTCACCCCCATGGAAAAGCATGCTGGGCTATGACGATGAGGAATTAGAAAATAACTTCAACACCTGGGAAACTCTACTTCATCCCGACGATTATGAGCGCGCTTTATCCACGATTCAATCTTACTTCAATAATGAGATTCTGGAATATGAAGTAGAATTCAGGATGCAACATAAAGATGGAACATACAGATGGATTCTGTCAAAGGGAAAAGCCTTGCGTGACGAAAATGGAAAGCCTTATCGTATGGCTGGCTCACATAGCGATATTACATCTCGTAAACTGGCTGAGGAAGAAATCAATCGATTAAGTGAGCATAATCAGTTGATTCTGAATTCTATTGGAGAGGGAATTTACGGACTGGATTTAGAAGGTAGAATGACCTTTGTAAACCCGGCTGCGGCTGTCATGATAGGAAAACCTGTTGAAGAACTTATTGGCAAACAAAGCCATGCAGGACACCATCATACCCATCTGGACGGATCTCAATATCCCCATAAAGACTGTCTTATTCATAATGTTTTTCGTACAGGAGTAGAGAGTCATGTGGATAATGAAGTGTTTTGGAGGGCGGATGACACGAGTTTCCCTGTTGAATACATATGTACGCCGATAAAAAACGACTCAGGAAATTTGATAGGTGCAGTTGTTGTATTTAAAGATATTACAGAACGCAAAAAAGCCGAGAAAGATCTAAAAGAAAGTGAAAAACGCCTTCGCTCTATCATCGAGACATCTCCTGTTCCGATGGTGATTTCTAAGCTTTCTGAAGGGATTATTGTAATGGCAAATGAAAGTTTTGGTAAACTTTTTAAAATTTCTTTACTGAATGTGATTGGACAAAAAACACCTGATTTTTATGCTAATCCTGACGATCGAAAAAAAATAGTGAAGAAACTAATTAAGGATGGATTTATTAATAATTATGAAATCGTTTTAAAAAAATTAGATGGCGAATTATTCTGGGGGAGTGTATCGCTTAAATTAATGACCCTTGATAATGAACAGGTCTTAATAGCAGGATTTCATGATATCACAGAAATGAAAAATGCTGAGGAAGAAATAATGAAGCATCGTGAACATCTGGAAGAAATGGTCTCTGAAAGAACCCGGGACCTGACGATTTCGCAAAAGAAGCTTCAGCAAAGCCTCAGAGATATTACAGATTACAAATTTGCCCTTGACGAATCAAGCCTTGTTGCGATTACCGACAATAAAGGAATTATTATTTATGCGAATGATATTTTTTGTAGAACATCACAATACAGCCGGGAAGAACTCATTGGAAATACCCATCGAATTATAAATTCAGCTTATCATTCAAGTGATTTTTTCATTGATTTGTGGCGTACAATTTCAATGGGTAAAGTCTGGCGTGGAGAAGTTAAGAATAAAGCCAAAGATGGCAGTTTTAACTGGGTAGATTCTACGATTGTTCCTTTTCTTGATGAACAGGGGAAGCCCTATCAGTATGTATCAGTTCGATTTGATATTACTGAAAAAAAACTCTCCGAAGAAGATTTAATCAAAGCCAAAGAAGTCGCAGATTCTGCTAACCGTGCCAAGAGCGAATTTTTGGCTAATATGAGTCACGAAATTCGAACACCAATGAATGCCGTTATTGGATTTTCTGACCTTCTATCAAAAACCGTGAAAGATGAAAAACAGCGTTCACAAGTGGAGTCGATTCGTAGCAGTGGCAAAAACTTATTAAAGATTATCAATGATATTCTAGATCTCTCAAAAATTGAAGCAGGTAAAATTGATATCATACCTGTACCGATCAACCTTTATAGTCTAATAAGTGAAATCGAAAATATGTTTGCTCCGAAGGTGAATGAAAAAAAGATTGAATTCTCTATCGAATACGAAAGCGCAATTCCACAGCTACTTCTTTTGGATGAAATTCGTTTGCGACAAATTCTATTCAACCTCATTGGAAATGCACTTAAATTCACTGATAAAGGACATGTTATCTTAACAGTTGATGTGCATAGAAATTTGATCGATAATTATGACCTGATTCTTCATGTTGAGGATACGGGCATAGGTATTCCAATTAGTCAACAGGAATTGATCTTTGAGCCTTTCAGCCAACAAGCAGGACAAAATTCAAAATATGGAGGTACCGGCTTGGGATTATCCATCACGAAAAAACTGATTGAAAATATGGGAGGCACGATTAGTCTTGAAAGCAAAGTGGATAAAGGAAGTAACTTCAAGATTACGATTCCTAATATCCCGGCTTTAACCGATCAATCTGAGATACATGAAGATAAATTTGATCATTCAGCAACCCGGTTTGATGAAGCCCGAATTCTGCTTGTTGACGACAATGCAGAAAACAGAAATCTGATTAAGGATCTGTTGGAGCATTCACAATTGACTGTTTTTGAAGCAACCAATGGTGAAGAAGCCATCGTAATTGCAAAGGAGCATCAACCTGATTTAATACTAATGGACTTGCGTATGCCTGTGATGGATGGTTATGAAGCGACCAGAATATTAAAAAACACCAAGAGTACAAAATCAATTCCAATCATTGCAATTTCAGCTTCTACAAGAAAAATCATGAATGGAGATCGCTCAAAAACAATTTTTGATGAATTCCTTATGAAACCATTGGATGCTGCAGATCTGTTCGTCAAAATGAAAAAATATCTTAATCATAAATCTGTCGTTAAAACAGTTGATGAGGATGCTGACACTTTAAATATTGCGCTTACGGATGAACAATTACAAAATCTCCCGGAACTTATAGCAACACTCGAAAACAGTTTTATACCAACCTATATGCATGTAAGCAACTCTCAAATGATTGATGAAATTGAAGAATTCGGAAAAGATTTGCAGATTTTAGCAAAAAACAGTCAGATTAAACCTCTTCTGAATCATGCCACTGACATTTGCAGTTTAGCTGATAATTTTGAGATAGAAAAATTATTAAAAACATTAGGCGAATTTCCAAAAATCATAGCTCAACTTAAAACCTATATACATAATTGATATCGCTATGGAAACAATTAGTAATAATAAAATTAAGATACTCGCTGTTGATGATAACCCGAAGAACATTCAGGTCATTGGGAGTATTTTACGCGATGCTGGTTATTCTGTCGGGTTTGCTAATGATGGTCAGCAAGCCCTAGATCTTTTAAGTAAAATACAAGATTTCGATTTGGTTCTTTTGGATGTCAATATGCCCATAATGGATGGTTTTGAAACCTGCAAGGCCATGCGTAATAACAAGAATCTGAAGGAAATTCCAGTTATATTTCTAACCGCACTAAATGATCCTAAAGACCTTGTTGCAGGGTTCGAAGTGGGAGGTCAGGATTATGTAACCAAACCTTTTAATTCAAAAGAAATCTTATCGCGTGTCAAAACACATATCGACCTGAAAAGGAATAAAGACCAGCTTAAAAAAGTAAACCAATGGCTTGAAGAAAAAGTTGAGGAACGCACTAAAGAACTTCAAAAAACAAACGTGAAACTTGAAGAAGCCAATCAGGAATTAAGGGAGCTCGACAAAGCGAAATCTGACTTTCTTTCCCTTATTAGTCATCAAATAAAAACACCTCTAAATGGCATAATCGGTTTTATTACTGTTCTGAAAAACGAAGAGGTTGATTCAAATATTAAAGAGATGATACATTATCTTGAGATTTCTGCCAATCGGCTGGATAGGTTCGCTAGTGTGAGCTTAAAAATTACCGAATTACGTACAAAAAAAATTGAGCTTCAAAAAAGAGATATCATATTAGCTGATTTAGTTGAATCAGCACAGGCAAATCTTACAGAACGAATTAAAACCAAAGACATTAGCATAACCTATGATGGTAAGCTAGATCATACAGTTATTAATGGCGCGCAGGAACTAGTTGGATTTTGCTTTGAAAGTGTTATTAAAAATGCGGTTAATTATTCACCCAACGAAGGAGTTATTCATGTGAAAGTCGAGACTGACGTAGAAAAAACAGTCTGTTCTTTTATTGATCAGGGGGAAGGATTTAATTCAGATACGTTGAAAAATTTATTCCAATTATTTGTACCCAGTTCGGAATATTTAGATGAGAATAATGGTCTTGATTTAGCTCTGGTGAAACTTATTATGGATGCCCATGGCGGAAAAATCATAGCCACTAACAATAAAGAGAAAGGAACTATTGTTTCATTAATTTTTCCAAATTAAACTCAATGTATTTTCAGTTTTAATCATGAATATCAGGACTTTATTGAGAGTTTCAGGACTATCAAAATAAAAAAAGCTTCACAAATCATCGATTTGTAAAGCTTTTTTTATGTGCCCAGATCGGGACTCGAACCCGAACAACCATAAGGCCACCAGCCCCTCAAGCTGGCGCGTCTACCAATTTCGCCACCTGGGCTTGTTTTGCGTGACAACAAAAGTAATAAATATGTTCTATATGCAAAGGAATAAGAGAATCAATTAAAATAAAAAAGACTGATAAATGATCAAAAAACAGATTTTCAAAGCTTAAGCTCAAAGGTGCTTTCAAGCCTTTTTATATCTTTGTGCCATATTATAATTTATTCAATATGTCAGAACAGATACAAGACTATAGCTATCTCGATCAAATAGCCCTACAAAAAGAGAAATGGAATGATCTAAATAAATCTGAATTACAGGTGATGTGCTTCAGAACTTTCCTGCTTTATGGGCAATCACAAAATAAAAACATGATACTCACCGTTTTCGAAATGTATGAGTTCCTCATGGCCAGTTCTTCTGCTACAGATCGCACTAAGATGCTAACCGCACTTAGTGCTAACATTAGAAAAAAGAATACAAAGGCAATTATGGCGCTTTTCCCTTTTATACAAGTGGAGGAAGATGCTAACATCATTCGTACATCAGCTCAGTTTTTTGTCAATCTATCAATTATCTCAAACAAGGAAGCCATTTCAGGTGCTAAAATTCTTTTAGAACTGATTCGAGAGGATTTAAACGATGCTCGTTCTGCCTATGTTCTTTTAGGACTACTTGATATTGATAATGAAAAGGTGAATGCACAAGTGAGTCTCATCTATTCTGAGCTTGGCAGTGAGGTTAAAACTATTCTACACAATAATGGAGTAAAGGTATAGTAAGCACCATTCTTAAAAGACCCTAGAAAATGTGATTCCATAATGGAATCACATTTTTTTTATCTACGAATTTACTTTTATAAAAGTAGACAACATAAGACATAGCATAAAAGTAAAATCAGAGATTCAATTCCGCCCCCTTTAGATCCACACACAATCAACACATTAGGAGCTATTTTTTTTATTTTTTTATTAAACCTTTTTTAATAACTTTATTAATCGATTGTTTTTATGCTTAAAATATACAGATCCTAATGCTAATAAATCGAATTGTATTTATCAATTAGTCGATGAACAAAAAAACACATAATTGTTAAGCGATACAGATGAAATTAAAGATAAATAGATTCGAAACAAGCACAATCTTGAGCTAATAAACCATACTGACTTTAATAATTTACTAATTCTGTTGCAGGACTTTAATAGTTTGAAATTAATAGATCATATGAAATGAGCTAGCCATTGTATCTAATACAAATATTGGTTGATTGGGCTACTTCTGCCGATAATTCGGAATAGATTATATTTAGAAACATGGAATAATTAAAGTATGAAAGTATTAATGTTTGGATGGGAGTTCCCCCCCCATATTTCGGGTGGTTTAGGCACAGCTTGCTACGGTTTAACCAAAGGAATGTCTAAAATTAATGATCTCGATATTGTGTTTGTCGTACCCAAAGCATACGGCGACGAAGATCAAAACAATATGGAATTGCTTGGAGCCAACAATACAAAAGTTAGTCAGATCCCGAAAAATATTGAAGAATTTAGACGCAAACACATTTACCTCGAAGTAAATGCGATGCTTATCCCATATAATGATCCAGAAAAGCGTTATACTTTTTTTAGCGATGACTTTATTGACAATCAAAATTTATTTGATGTCGATGAAAAAGGTAAAATAAAATTCACTGGCTTATATGGCGATAAGCTTATTGAAGAGATATATAAATATGCTTATGTCGCCTCGGTTATCAGCCAAGAGAACGAACACGACGTGATTCACGCCCACGACTGGTTGGCATACCCAGCAGGAATTGCCGCCAAAGAAGTATCAGGAAAACCTCTTGTTATTCAT
This sequence comes from Ancylomarina euxina, assembly GCF_003863355.1. Taxonomy (GTDB): domain Bacteria; phylum Bacteroidota; class Bacteroidia; order Bacteroidales; family Marinifilaceae; genus Ancylomarina; species Ancylomarina euxinus. The sequence goes on from NZ_QQWG01000009.1 coordinate 51,748, forward strand.
GTACATGCTACAGATTTCGACCGTAGTGGAGGAAAGGTAAACCCGACGGTTTTCGATATAGAAAAAAGAGGTATGGATGCTGCCGATCAGATTATCACCGTAAGCAATCTGACCAGACAGATAGTGATTGAGAAATACGGACAGAACCCCAACAAAGTAACAACGGTATATAATGCTGTTGAACCCATCACCAAGAAAGAAAGAAAGGACGTTAAGAAAGATAGTAATGAAAAAATAGTAACATTTCTAGGGCGAATTACATTGCAAAAAGGACCCGAATATTTCATAGAGGCTGCCAAACTTGTTTTGCAAAAAAACAATAATGTCAGATTCGTAATGGCAGGCAGTGGCGATATGCTTGAAAAAATGATTGATCGTGTTGCTCAATTAGGTATCTCTGACAAATTCCATTTCCCAGGTTTTTTGAAAGGCTCTGAGGTTTTCGAAATGCTTCACAAGAGTGATGTTTACGTGATGCCCTCGGTATCAGAACCCTTTGGCATATCTCCGCTCGAAGCTATGCAATCCGATGTACCAACCATTATAACGAATCAATCCGGCGTCTCAGAAATACTAACTCATGCAGCCAAATTCGACTATTGGGATGTTCATGCTTTAGCCGATGCGATTTATGGTATTGTGACTTACGATACCCTACCTAAAATGTTTAAAAAGAACGGAAGAGTCGAAGTCGATAATTTGAAATGGGAGAACTCAGCTCTCAACGTATACGATGTTTATATAAAAGCAATAGAAAATAAACAATTCGTATTCTAAATCACCTACTCCTAGGATATTCATTACAATCAAATACGAAAATATGAAAGCAATATGTTTATATTTCCAGGTACACCAACCACTCAGACTTAGACGATATCGTTTTTTTGAAATTGGCAACGATCATTATTATTACGACGATTATACCAACGAAAGTATTACACAAAAAATTGCAAAGGAATGCTATTTACCGGCCAATGCAATTCTCTTAAATTTGATTCAGTCGTTAAAAGGAAAGTTTAAATTATCCTTTTCTATCACAGGACTGGCGCTAGATCAATTTGAACACTATGCCCCCGAAGTGATTGAAAGCTTTCAAATGCTGGCTGCAACCGGATATGTTGAATTTCTGGCAGAAACCTATTCCCACTCTTTAGCTTCGCTCAATAATAAAGACGAATTTGCCGCGCAAGTGCAGACACACTCTCAACGTATAGAGAAACTATTCGGACAAAAACCCAAGATTTTCAGGAATACCGAACTCATCTATTCCGATCATATTGGCGAAATGATAGCCAAACTGGGTTACGAAGGTATTTTGGCTGGAGGAGCAAGACAATTAGTAGAATCAAATAAGCCAAATTATCTATACTCTAACTTCATAAACCCAAATCTGAGGGTTATGGTGAAAAACAAAAGGTTAAGTGATGCCATAACCTCTCGATTCTCAGATAAAAACGGATTAACTGCTGAAAAGTTCACAAAACTGCTTAATAAAGGAAATCAAAATGGAAATATTGTCAATATCTTCTTAGACTACGAGATCTTCAACGAAAATCAAACAAAGAATACGAGCATGTTGAATTTCTTCACTGAATTACCAAAGGTTATTTTATCAAATACAGAATTTGAATTTGCGACTTTTTCCGAAATCGTAAAAAATCAAGAACCTATTGGGGCTATAAACATGCCACAGCCAGTTTCATGGAACAAAAAAGAAGATAATTTATCGGCCTGGCAGGGTAACGACTTACAGAAAGAAGCAAGTCGTAAATTGTATATATTACGCAATTCTGTTCTCAGAGTAGATAATGATCACATAAACATGGACTGGAAGTTTTTGCAATCGTCAGATCATTTCTATTATATGAGCAACAATTTCTTTACAGATGGTGATATTCATAACTGTTGTAGTCCATATAATTCACCCTACGATGCATTTATCAACTACATGAATATTTTGAGCGATTTCAAAAATAGACTCACAGAATTAAATATGCATAAGGCTGAAGCTATTCCCGGGTATGAATATCAGAAAGTTTAAAATGCAACATGATTCTTCAATGCCAGTAAAAATAGAATATTCTTAAAAACATAGTGCTCAGCAACATGCAAACTAAAGTTTACTAGAACTTTAATAAATATATTCAGGAATAGCTTTAGTTAAGAATCAGACCGAAAATGGATTTTAATTTCATTGAGAATTTTGAGTTGATGAATTATGAAGGAAATAAAAGGAAAACCAGATTATATTTTTGAGGTTAGTTGGGAAGTTTGCAATAAAATTGGAGGCATACACACTGTAATTTCAACAAAGGCATTATCTCTAAAAAAAGCTTTCGGCGATAACATCATCTATATCGGGCCTGATTTATGGAATGAAAATAACCCCTGTCAGGAATTCAAAGAGGATTTGACTTTATTTAAAGAATGGAAACTACAAGTGGCTTCTTGTGGTATAAACGTCAAGATTGGTCGTTGGTTAATCCTAGGGAATCCACTTGCCATACTTATCGATTTTAAGAGTCTAATACCTCGTAAAGATGAGATTTTTACACATCTATGGGAAGTCTATAGATTGGAATCCTTAAATGCCGAATGGGAATTTGTGGAAGCTGCTCTATTTGGCTATGCCAGTGGTATCGTAATAGAAAGTTTTATCGATTTTCAGCTATCAGACTCAGATATTCCATTGGCTCATTTCCACGAATGGATGTCGGGTACTGGTTGCCTTTATATTGAGATGAATTCTCCTGAAATCACGACCATATTCACCACGCATGCTACCATGATGGGGCGTGTATTGGCCAGTAATTACGAGAATTTATATGCCAATTTAGTTTATTTTGATGCTAAAGAAAAAGCTGAACAATACAATGTTATTTCTAAATGTTCACTTGAGAAATCAGCTGCCATTGCAGCCGACTGTTTAACTACTGTAAGCCATATTACTTCATGGGAATGTCGTCAGTTTTATGGTCGTCCGGTAAATATGATTACCCCCAATGGTTTTGAAGAGGATTTAATACCCAGTGATATTGAACTGGAAGAAAAACGGAATATAGCCCGCCAAAGTTTCAAGCGTGTTGCCGAAGCTTTGTTCGGATATCAATTGCCAGCAGATACACTATTTATTGGTACTAGCGGAAGATACGAATATAAAAATAAGGGTATCGACATCTTTTTAGAATCACTAGCCAAACTCAATCTCAACAAAAGCCTAAATCGAGAAATTGTAGCCTTTTTATTTATTCCAGGCGATCCCAAAGGACCTCGACAAGATCTATTAGAAAATATTAAACATGAAAGAAGTAAGACCTTATCAATACCGTATGTCACCCATTATCTGGGAAATACGAATCAAGATCCCATTCTCAATAAAATACAAAATATCTGTTTAAAAAACACAGACAAAGATAAAGTTAAAGTGATTCTTTGTCCAACTTATTTAAATGGTGAAGATGGTATTTTCAACCTATCATATTACAATTTACTTGTGGGATTAGACTTGTCTGTTTTCCCATCATACTATGAGCCTTGGGGGTATACGCCTCATGAAAGTATTGCTTTTAAAGTACCTACCATCACGACCACTTTGGCAGGCTTTGGGAAATGGGTAAACAAAACGAATGGTCAAGATTTTAGCGGAGTTGAAGTATTAGAACGTACTGATCTCAATACATTGGAATTAATCAAAAATCTTAGTCAATCTATTTTATCATTCTCAAGAAACTCCGAAAAAGACTTGCAAGTCATTCGAAACAAAGCTCAGGCTTTATCAAAGAAAGCTTTATGGAAAAATTTTATCAACTATTATCTTCAAGCATACGAAATTGCCATGAAAAATAATGTAAATCGAAATACTACCAATAGAGATACAAACTTCGAATATTTAAACCAGCAACTAGAAACCCCTAAAAGCAATCAGGTTAGCTGGAGAAAGTTATTTATAGGATCAAATTTACCCGAATCAATCAAGGGACTCGAAGAGCTTTCAATGAATATCTGGTGGTCGTGGAATTATCATGCAATTGACCTTTTTAAATTTATCGATCCGATACTTTGGCATAAATGCAACAAAAATCCCATACTACTATTAAAACAAATCCCAAGCAAGCGTCTAATACAATTAGTAACTGATGATGACTTTATTAAAAAATATAATCATGTTTATCAGGACTTTAAAGATTATCTGGCTGTTGAACCAGAAATTAAACAGCCTAAGATTGCATATTTTAGTATGGAATATGGTTTAAATGATAATCTTAAAATTTATTCAGGAGGCCTTGGGATTTTAGCTGGAGACTACTTGAAAGAAGCGAGCGATTCTAATATAAATATGATCGGAATCGGTTTAATGTACCGATTTGGTTATTTTACTCAAAGTCTCTCTTTAAATGGAGAACAACAAGTCACTAACGAAGAACAAAAATTAAGTCACCTACCAATCACCCAAGTAAGGGATTCAATAGGTTTGCCTATAACGATCAGTATTGAAATTGCCAATCATAGTGTAGATGCAATAATCTATCGAGTAAATGTAGGTCGTATTCCTCTTTACCTGCTAGATACCAATATCGAAACAAACTCAGAAGAAGACAAAGCAATTACTCATCAACTTTATAGCGGTAATTGGGACAATCGTATCAAGCAAGAAATTATTTTAGGAATGGGGGGTATCAGAACTTTAAACGCTCTCGATATTCATCCAGACTTGTATCACTGTAACGAAGGCCATGCAGCCCTTATCAATGTGGAGCTATTGACACAATTATGCGCACAGTCACATAATTTCAGCGAAGCCCTCGAAATTGTAAGGACATCCTCATTATTTACAACGCATACTCCTGTTCCCGCTGGACACGATACATTTGAAGAAGGTATGATTCGTCATTACCTTGCCCATATTCCATCGCAACTTGGAATTAACTGGGAACAGTTTCTCTCTTTGGGAAGAGTTAATCCTAAAGATCATAATGAGAAATTTTCAATGAGTAATCTGGCGGCCAACACTTCTCATCAAATGAACGGTGTGAGCTGGCTACATGGAAAAGTATCTCGACAAATATTCAATAATCTTTACGCAGGCTATTTCCCCGAAGAGTTACACATAGACTACGTGACCAATGGCGTACATTATCCAACATGGACAGCTAAAGAATGGCGTTCTCTATACGAATCCGAATTCCCAAAGAATTTCATACAAGACCAATCAAATTCGGAACATTGGGAAAAGATATATGATGTTGACGATGAGAAAATTTGGGAAATACGCCAAGAATTGCGAAAGAATCTCATCTATTTTGTAAAAAACAAATTCAGAAAAAGCTGGATTCGTCGTTACGAAGATCCACGCAGAATGCTTGAAATTATTGAATCAATTAATGAAAATGCTTTAACTATCGGTTTTGCACGTCGATTTGCAACCTATAAACGTGCACATCTCCTGTTTAGCGACCTAAATCAATTATCTAAACTCGTGAATAATCCGGAACGTCCTATTCAATTTATATTTGCAGGGAAAGCTCACCCAGCAGATAAAGCAGGTCAGGATTTAATTAAAAATATTGTCAAGATATCGCGTCGACCAGAGTTTGCTGGTAAAATTCTATTTCTTGAAAACTATGACATTGAACTGGGTAAGCGGCTTGTTAAAGGAGTTGATATATGGATGAATACACCTACCAGACCTCTTGAAGCATCTGGAACCTCGGGTGAAAAAGCCGTGATGAATGGCGTTCTGAACTTTAGTGTTCTCGATGGCTGGTGGATGGAAGGTTATAAAAAAGAAGCAGGTTGGGCTATAACAGAAAAACGAACTTACGAAAGTCAGGATTTACAAGATCAACTGGATGCTAAAATCATCTATAGCAAATTCGAAAATGAAATAATTCCTTTATTTTATGATCGTGAAGATGGGAAATTACCTATAAAATGGATACAGTACATCAAAAAATGTATAGCTGAAATTGCTCCACATTATACGACTAAACGTATGATGGATGACTACAACGATAAGTTCTACTCAAAAATGTATGAAAAAGTTCAGAAACTGAAAGAAAACAACTTCCAGTTAGCTAAAAACATTGTTAATTGGAAACAACATATCCTTAGTCATTGGGACAATATAGAAGTGATTTCAGTAGATGCACCCAACACACAAAAAAAACAGTATATCGCTAGCGACAACTATAATATCGAGGTTGTTTTAGATTTGAAAGAACTCATTAACGATTCTATATGTGTTGAACTTGTTATGCGTTCATCTATTTATCCTGAGAACTTGGGTAAAATACTTACCCGAAAGCTAGTACTGAATTCAAAAGTCAACAGCTTGGCTTTTTATAAGCTAAATTTAACTCTTGACGATGCTGGAGTTTTCGATTTTGGACTCAGAATATATGCTGAAAATAATGATTTACCTCATCGTCAGGATTTCTGTTACGTAAAATGGATCTAACAAAAAAACGACTGGTCATATGACCAGTCGTTTTTTTTTGTTCTACAAATACTGTTCGTAGAAATCGCGACACTCATCTTGCTCTTGAGAACTTCGATCTTCCAAAAACTGAATTCTATAAAGAAATGCTCTTTCATCAGGGGTCATTTCTCTTTCGCTATCTGGCGAGTTAAAATTTTCGCCTTTTAACTTTTGAAATCTTTCAATTACGCTTGAATCACTTTGTTTTACAAGCCATTCAATTAATTCTAATTTTTCGGTTTGTTGATTCATGATGTGTTAAGTAGTTTGTTTTGCTTAGTAGTTTTCACCTATAGACTAACAAGTTAGTTATTTTTACAGCAACATAATAATTTAATGCGGTTTTTTTTCTTTAAATAACAAAAACATCAGTATTGGTAATCCCCAAAAGACAGCAAACACAAAAGTTCATTTTAGAAGCTTGATATTTTACATACCAAATATCCCCATTTAGGGAGTTTAAACGACTTCCCTTTGTTCAAAAATTCTTCACAAGTTATTGTATCTATAGTTGCATTATTAGCTTCTAACCTCAATTTTCCATTCTTTGGCATCCCCATTAATTCAAAAGCATGCTTGGGAATTTTAACCCGAATCTCTTTCTCACAATTGTAAAAATTTACAATCATCAATAAATGTTGCAAATGGGTATATCTTAGATAAAAATAATATCGAGATGTATCGGATTCAGAGGAGGCAGGATTGTACCACATTAAATCATAAAACTCTCCATTAACGACAGCATCCTTTTGCGCAATATTAAGAATATCATGATACGACTTTCTCAGTTCCTTCTGAGAGTTTAATAAACGTCCACCATCGAACTTGCCATCATTCATCCATTTTTGATACTGTGGTACTCGCCAATAATCAAAAAGGGTAGTTTTACCATCATCCTTACTATAACCTGAAACGCCATCAGCAGCCTCTCCAACCTCTTGACCAAAATATAGCATAATCGGCCCCTTATTCAGAGTAGCTACGATAAACATAGCAGGAATAGCTCTTGTAGGCTCACCAGCAAAAAATGCAGATGCTATTCGCTGTTCATCATGGTTTTCTAGAAAACGTAACATATGAGCATCCTTTCCATTCAAATTTTGCCAACACTGTGAAATATCCGACGTCTTGCTATCGCCCTGAATCACTCTTTTTAGTGTATCATATAATCCAACTTTATCATACAAATAATCAAATTTTCCATATTCTATATAACTATCATATTTTTGAGGATCATAAACCTCAGCAATAAAGATCAGGTTTGGGAAGCTTAATTTGACAACTGATATCAACCAATTCCAAAACTCGACAGGCACCATTTCAACCATATCACAACGGAAAGCATCCACCCCCATTGCTGCCCAATAAGAAATTACCTGCTCCATTTTAAGCCAGGTATCAGGAATAGGATCAAAATGCTTATTCCTGCCATTCAAATAATCGATACCATAATTCAGCTTCACCGTTTCGTACCAATCGTTTACGGAGGGGTAAGCTGAGAAAATATCATTCCCAGTCGCTTTGGCAGGTTTTTCAGAATAACTGGCGATAGGATGTTTCTCCAATAAAGAATCAGGCAAGTACAAGTTCTCATTGGGCATATAGTAGAAATTATTATCCCTATCAAAAGCCTTTGAATTATCATCATCTTTCCCAAAATCAACAATTCCCAAAGGCTTTTTATCAGAATAATATTCCCGAGCCAAATGATTGGGTATAAAATCGATGATCACCTTCATATTCGCCTGATGCGTTCGCTCTATCAAATCTTGAAACTCCTCAATTCGCTTATCCGCATCAACCGCCAAATCAGGATTCACATCGTAATAATCTTTAATAGCATAAGGAGATCCCGCTTTTCCCTTTATAACCAGAGGATTCCCATCAGGAATATCACAGTCAGGATACCCCTTAACAAGAGCATGTTCGATAATACCTGTATACCAGATATGAGTAATTCCTAGTTTATGGATTTCAGATAATGCTTTTTCCGAGATGTCATCCATCTTTCCTACACCATTCTCATCTCGGTTTCCATTGAGTTTACATTCCTCGTTTTTATTTCCAAACAAACGGGTTAAGATTTGGTATATGATTGGTTTCATGTTTTTCTAGACGCTGTTTAAAAATGAATTTAATAATCGAACACAGTTAAAAGAATAAGCATATTCGTTTAAAAGATATCTAAATAAAATTGACTGAATCCTTATATCAGAAACTCATCCTATTAAAAAATCAAACCAACCTCGTTGAAGGAATATGTTCAAAAACCAAGGCACAATACGATGGTATATATAAACTCAGCTTATGAATTCTAGCCAAGGGGGCTGAGCTAAAAGAATAATACATTTGTAATGTATCAACACGATTGTAACCCCCGAACTCTTCAGCATCGGTGCTTAAAGCCAAGTGATATTTCCCCGGACGAACTGGAAGCTCATAACCTGCAAATGATTCAGATGAATTAAAATTAAATACGAAAAGTAGATCACCACGATAAAAGGCCAAAACTTGGTTAATTTCATCTTGCTGAGTCAATTCGGGGAAACTTGAGGTAAATTTCAGTTTTTCATTGATCAAATGAATCATTGCCTCATCAAATTTATTTAAACTCTCAAAGCGCAATTCCTTATTTTCAGCTAAACTCCATTGTCTTTTGGCATGTTGGTACGACCAATTATTACCTTGACGTGGAAAATCTATCCACTCGGGATGTCCAAATTCGTTACCCATAAAATTAAGATAGCCACCACCTGAACTGGCAATGGTAATCAAGCGAATCATCTTGTGTAGAGCAATTCCTTTATCTACTGCCAAACACTGGCTGTCCTTGTGCATATTCCAATACATTTCTTTATCAATCAGTCGAAAGATTATCGTTTTGTCCCCCACCAAAGCTTGGTCGTGAGACTCGGCATAACTGATCGTTTTTTCTTCTACCCGCTTATTTGATAATTCCCAAAACATGCTTCCAACGCTCCACTCCTCTCCTTTCACCTCTTTAATCAACTTGATCCAATAATCGGGTACTCCCATAGCCAAACGATAATCAAAACCTATTCCTCCATCAGCAACTGGAGCTGCAAGTCCAGGATAACCACTCATTTCTTCGGCAACTGAAATCGAATCCGGATTGATTTGTTTCATCAGCTTATTCGCTAACATCAAATAAGTAATCCCATCCTCATCCTGTTCTCCATCAAAATACAAATCGTAGGAGGTAAAATCACAGTCCAGACCATGATTCAAATATAGCATCGATGTAACCCCATCGAAACGAAAACCATCACAATGAAATTCGCTCATCCAGTACTTGATATTGGATAAAAGAAAATGTAAAACCTCATTTTTACCATAATCAAAACAGAGAGAATCCCATGCCTTATGATTTCTTCTATCTCCTTCATGAAAATATTGATAAGCACTGCCATCAAAATTACCCAACCCTTCTTCCTCATTTTTCACAGAATGTGAATGTACCAAATCGATAATCACGCGAATACCCATACCATGAGCCTCATCAATCAGAGATTTTAAATCTTCGGGCGTTCCAAATCGTGAAGACACCGCAAAATAATTGGAAACATGATAACCAAAAGAACCATAGTATGGATGTTCCTGAACAGCCATTAGCTGAATCGTATTATAACCAGCCTGTTTTATTTTTGGTAGAATATTCTTTTTGAACTCATTGTAACTGCCCACTTTCTCCTCTTCAGATGCCATTCCAACATGGGCTTCATATATGAGAAGTGATTTTGACTCAGGTATTCTCCTATCATTTTGCCATACAAAACTTATTGGAGGCTGCCATACCTGAGCACTAAAAACCAAGGATTCAGAATCCTGAACAGCTCTTGTGACATAAGCAGGAAGACGTTGACCATGACCAGATTGCCAATGAACAGAGAACCGGTATAGGTCACCATGTTTAAGTGCAGAATCAACTAACTCCAGCTCCCAAACACCATTTTCTTTCTGAGTGAATTCAAACTCAGTTGAATCTTGCCAATGGTTCAGTTCTCCTAGCAAATAGATTTGAGTCGCATTGGGTGCCCACTCTCGAAAAATCCATCCATGCTCAGTTCTTTGCAAACCAAAGTACAAATGACCATTTGAGAAAGACTCAAGAGAATCCAATCCTTGTAGGATTTCTGCTTCTTTTTTCTCTGCAGCAAGTTTTCTTCCGTATATTTTTGATTGATAATTCTCTAAAAATGGGTCAGCATCTATAAGCTTCAAAGTCTGGATCATTGGACTGTTAGTTTTGAGTATTAGATTTTGGATAATATTACATCCCAAGTTACTAAAAATACAGTTAGACAACTAACATAAAACAAATGTTTAGATAAAAAAATAGCGACTCCTAATGGAATCGCTTTTCGAAATTATTTTTAGAGATAAACTCTAGTTTGAAGGGACATTAACTAGAATATCCAGTATGTGTTTCCAGAACTTATCTACAGTTTCAATATTAATTCTCTCGTCAGGTGAGTGAACATCGCGTAGAGTTGGTCCGAAAGAGATCATGTCCATATTTGGATACTTCTCAAGGAATAAACCACACTCCAAACCTGCATGAATTGAACGTGCAATTGGCTCTACATTAAACAAACGCTTGTATGAAGCAACTGCCACTTTCAAAATTGCTGAGCTAGGATTAGGAGCCCATCCTGGGTAACCATCGGTATGCTCAATTTCAGCACCTGCCATCGTAAAGGCAACCCCTACATTCTGTGCAATATTGTATTTCTCGCTATCAACGTCGCTACGCTGCGAAGTGGTAATAAAGATCTTATCGCCATCGATAAATTTAACAGAAGCCAAGTTATTTGAAGTCTCAACCATTCCCGGCATACGCGAACTCATGGTAAATACACCATGTGGACAAGCATAAAGGGCATCGAATAGATTATTTGAAGTCTGCTTATCACAAACGAAAGCTGGCATATCAGTAGACTCCAATTCAATCTTCAATTTAGGCTCAGCAATAGACCATACGTTTTCCATTTCAGCTGCATAAAGGTTCAAATCGATACGGATTTGCTCTTTAAATTTTGAAGGAATGACAACAACTGCAGAAGCTTCGCGAGGAATAGCATTACGCAAGTTTCCACCAGCAAAATCAGCTAAACGAACATCGTATTTCTTATTGATTTCCCATAAGAAACGGTTCAGAATCTTATTGGAGTTACCTCGATTCTTATTGATTTCATCACCTGAGTGACCACCTTGCAAACCGCTTACATCTAAACGAACAGCGAAATAACCAGCAGGAATATCTTCCCTAGTATATGACATAGTCGCCAAAGTATCAATACCCCCTGCACAACCTAAGAAAATCTCACCCTCATCTTCGGAGTCAAGATTCAATAGAATATTACCACTAACAAAATCAGGTTGAAGAGCAAAAGCTCCTGACAAACCTGTCTCCTCATCAACAGTAAACAAACACTCAATCGGTCCATGCTCAACATCATTAGAAGTCAACAGAGCCATTTCAGCAGCAACACCAATACCATCGTCAGCACCCAGAGTTGTTCCTTTAGCTTTTACCCACTCACCATCAATCCAAGGAATAATAGGATCGGTATCGAAGTTGTGCTCTGTTGAAGAGTTCTTCTCACAAACCATATCCATATGCGACTGTAAAACGACAGTTTTAAGATTTTCATAGCCTGGAGTTGCCGGCTTCTTAATTAAAACATTACCAATCTCGTCGCGCTTGGTTTCAAGATTGTGTTTCTTACCAAAGTCCATTAGGAATTCAATAATTTTATCTTCTTTTTTTGAAGGACGAGGAACCTGACAAATGGCCTCGAAATGTTCCCAAATCACTTTAGGTTCTAATCCGCTTAGTACGCTCATTGTTTATTTTTTAATTTGAGATAAAGAAGTGAATATTCATCCATCTCAATTAGTGTTAGTATTCTTTTTTTTTAACAAACCCAAAGGTAATAAAAGCTAGCATTAAATTAATCTTCTATCTGCTTCCAATTAATGCGTTTGATATATCTAAAACTTAAGTATTGAAAAGCTAGCATAATAGGCAAGCCAAGCATAACACCATATTCAATATATGTCAAGCCCCAATGCGTTAATCCAATCAAACCTGCCGATATCATCATTAAAATACCCTTTATGAAGTTATCTCCTGAATCTTGTGATAATCTCTCTTTTGAAAAAGGTAAGGCTTTGCTTTGCATCACGGTCACAAAGGAGGTTATAACAGTAATAGATACAAGAGCATAAAGAAGGTCTGGAAGAGCTTTATACGACCAGAAATAGAGAATCGGGCCACCAATTATGACATAGAGAGGCCAAACGTATTTTGCAAGTAAGGCTTTAATTGTACCTGATAAAATATCTCCAGGTTTTGAAATAGGCATAGAACTATAAAACCAACTCGATTTGGGCTCATCGCTATATATGATATTCATACAAACTGCGAATGCAGCAAAAATGATAAAATAAATAAATAGCAGATAGCGTTTCGATGCCAACAAACTTGCTATTTTATCCTCATTACCAAAATCTTTCACTACCATAAGGGCAATAAAAACAAATATATAACCAAAGGCAGGAAAGGCGGTTTGTTTAAATTTTCTTTCTCTCCCACTCATTTTCCATATCATTTTGAAACTTGTTCTTTCAACAGAGCTTTGAGTTAAGAGCTGAGCAAGTTTATCTGAATATCTTAATCGATGAGCTTTCTGAGTTTTTCTTTTCTCAGGTTTAGAAGCTACTGCATCCATCTGGCTCAATCGTTGACTAAATTTTGGAGAAAGATATTTGATAATTAACCAGAGACTTACCAATGGAACAAATAAGGCCAACAAGACAAATAATATACTAGATAAACTATAAACAGAAGTTGTTAAAGCTGTTATCGAACCCGCAAACCAACATGAAGGAATAAGGTAAGTAAACCACTCCACTTTTATCTGAGAATTATAAAGATCATTCACTTCAATTAGGCGTGGCAAAAGCTGATAAGCTCCCATAAAAATAATAGCCATCCCAATCTGAAAATAGACCATGATGTCCTTCAACTTTTCACCATTCACAAATCGCATCAAACCCAAATAAAATAAATTAGTCAAGAATAGCGTGAATAAAGTTGATAAGAAAACCATAAATAAAAATAGGAAGCCAGCGACGATACCATAATCAATTACAGTAAAAAATAAAGAAGCTATGGATAATGACAGACTCAAATGCAGAAGATAAATAGCAATGTGCAAGAGCTTAGCCATGGTCATTGTTCTGCTGTTTATAGGCCGAGAAAGTAAAATTGCATTATCTCTCGTATCAATTAGTACAACCGAAAATTCAGATATCATCAACATGGCAATCATTACCATGATCATTGAGAAAACCATCGTATAAGCCGTAAAAGTATGATCCATGGAATCAATCAATATCCCTATAAAAACCCCAATAATCGCATACACAAATGATTGTAACAAGAGTTGATTACTCGAATCCGTCTTCTTTGTTGATGTCGAAAAACCGCGGCGATTATCCATCGTCAGTTTTACTCTAAGGATACATTCAAGTTGTTGGTAATCCACCCCCATCATTGTGAATAGCCCCTTAAAAAGACGGATGATTCTTATAATAAAATTAACCATAGCTTAGTTCTCAAATACATTAATAATCTCATTAGCTGTTTCGCTATGGCCTGAATTACCGGTCAATTTGGTGAATAAAGTCTCTAATGACTCATTGTCTGCCTCCGAATTCAGTTCAGCATAACTACCATCAGCTAACACAACGCCATTATCAATCAAAATAATTCGATCTGATATTTTCTCAACCACATCCATAATATGTGAACTATAAAAGATGGTTTTGCCTTCGCGTGCCAATTGCTGTAGGACACGTTTTACAATAATCACTGCATTGGCATCCAATCCAGATAAAGGCTCATCCATAAAAATGATATCTGGATTATGAATCAATCCCGAAATGATAAGGATCTTCTGTTTCATTCCCTTCGAAAAACTGTTCATTCGTTCATCGGCATGCGATTTCATCTCAAAAAGATCCAACAGCCTCGCTGTTTTAGTCTGAATATCCCCTTCTTCCATCCCTTGGAGTTCGCCAACAAATTGCAGGTATTCACTTGGGGTTAATGTATCATACAAAGCAGCGTTCTCTGGAATATAACCAATACGCTTTTTAATGTCGAGATCCTGTGTTCTCAAATCCATTCCCAAGACTTTGATATCACCTTCAAAATCGGTTAGTATACCACAAAGAATTTTCACAGTCGTAGACTTACCTGCGCCATTAGGACCAATATATCCAATAATTTGTCCTGATTTTATATCCAAATCAAGACCTTTTAAAACATGATTGACTGCTACTCCATTTTTATAAGATTTATGCAGATTCTTTATTGATATGACTGTATTCGTTTCCATTGATATTATTTTTTTGATAAATATGGCTTAAATCTACAATAAAAACTTAGATCCATACAATGTTAAATGACACATTAGTTTTTATTAAGCAGATAATCCTTATCATTCTATTTATAGCAAGGGCTAAAGCCCTCGATTGGTCAGTCTCTTTTAAACCCAGGGTTAATACAGCCCTTAAAAAACGAGTGCAATCCGGACTTTAAACCAATAGTTTAGAAAATACAATATTAGCAACTTATATAAGTTGGGAGTCTTAATTTTAATTAGACAGCAATGACTTATTAGCTATAAACTAAAACACATCCTGTCATTTTCTCAAACAAGATGCTGCAAACTTTTCTGTTTTTATGTCGTTTTGTCAGCCTCCGAGTCGTGGCACAAGCTTTGATTAATGCTCAATCGTAAATTTTCATATAAATTCTAAATTTAAAAATATGTCAACAGGAAAAATTGGTGTTACCAGTCAGGATCTGTTCCCGATTATTAAGAAATTCTTATACTCTGATCACGATATCTTTTTACGTGAAATCGTTTCGAATGCAATCGATGCGACTCAAAAGCTAAAGACTTTAGCTGCAACAGGCGAATTCAAAGGCGATTTAGGAGAACTTAAGGTTTCGGTAAAACTTGATAAAGAAGCTAAAACCTTAACTGTTTCTGATCGTGGTATTGGACTGACTAAAGAAGAAGTTGAGAAATACATCAACCAGATTGCTTTTTCAGGTGCTGAAGAGTTCATGGATAAATATAAGGATCAAGCCAATGCTATTATTGGTCATTTCGGTTTGGGTTTCTATTCTTCATTCATGGTATCTGATAAAGTTGAAATCATTTCCCTTTCTCACAAAGAAGGTGCTGAGGCAGTGAAATGGAGTTGCGAAGGAAATCCTGAGTACACACTTGAAGCAGTTGAAAAGACAGAGCGTGGTACCGATATTGTGATGCATATCTCAGAGGAAGAAAAGGGATTTTTGGAAGAAAGCCGTATTCAACAGCTTTTAGATAAGTATTGTAAATTCTTACCTGTAGAAATCACTTTTGGTAACAAAAAAGAGTGGAAAGATGGTAAAAATGTTGAGACAGAGGAAGCGAATGTAATAAACGACATCAATCCTGCATGGACAAAGAAACCAGCTGACTTAACTGACGAAAACTACAACGATTTCTACCGTCAGCTTTACCCAATGGGCGAAGATCCTTTGTTCCACATTCACCTTAATGTTGATTACCCATTCAATCTGACTGGTATTCTTTATTTCCCTAAGCTTAAAAACTCAGTTGAAATTCAGAAGAATAAGATTCAATTGTACTGCAACCAGGTATTTGTTACCGATTCGGTTGAAGGTATTGTTCCTGAATTCCTAACCCTATTGCATGGTGTTATCGATTCACCGGATATTCCATTGAACGTATCTCGTTCGTACCTGCAAAGTGATGGTAACGTAAAGAAGATCTCAAACCATATCACCAAGAAAGTAGCGGATAGTTTATTCGATATCTTTAAAAAAGACCGTCAGGACTTTGAAGCGAAGTGGGATGACTTGAGGATTTTCGTTCAATATGGTATGCTTAGCGAAGAGAAGTTTTACGATCGCGCTAAGAAATTCATGCTTGTTAAAAACACCGATGGCAAGTACTTTACGACTGAAGAGTACGAAGCAATCGTAAAAGAAAATCAGACAGACAAGGAAGGTAATATGATTTGCCTTTACTCAACCAATGCAGATGAGCAATACACTTATATCGATTTGGCTAAAGCCAAAGGGTATGATGTTTTGATTATGGATAGCCAGTTGGACAATCACCTGATTAACACTTTAGAGCAGAAGACAACAACGACTAAATATGTACGTGTTGACTCTGATGTTATCGACAAGTTGATTCAGAAGGACGAGGCAAAAGCTTCTAATATAACTGAAGAGCAGAGAAACGATTTAATTCCTGTATTCAACTCACAACTACCTAAGGAAAAAGTGAACTACATCGTAGCTTTCGAATCTTTGGGTGCCGAAGCACAGCCATTAATGATTACTCAGGCTGAGTTTATGCGTCGTATGAAAGATATGGCTGCTATGAACCCGGGTATGGCAATGTTTGGCGAAATGCCAGATTCGTACAACTTGGTTGTGAATACCGATCATGCACTTATCGAAAAAATTATTGAAAGCAAGGATGCTGAACTAAGCGAAAAGATTGCTGAAGTGAAGGCTAAATTGACGCCAGTAGTTGCCGAGAGAGAAGCTCTTGAAGCCCTTAAAAAGGACAAAAAAGAAGACGAAGTTCCTCAGGAAGAAAAAGACAAAATGACTGAGGTTCAGAAGCAAATTACTGCAATTAACGCTGAGCGCGAAGCCATATTAACTGGTTTTGGTAAGGATAATCAAGTTGTAAAACAACTGGTTGACCTTGCTCTACTAGCAAACAATATGCTTAAAGGTGAAGAGTTGGCTAAGTTCGTAAAACGTAGCATCAAGCTAATCAAATAGTCTGTTCGAATCTAGTTCAAGACAGAAAGCCACAACCTAAATGGAATGTGGCTTTCTTCTTTTTATTTTAAGCTTATCTTTGCATTACATTTAGATACAATTACACCTATGGAAAGAACAGAATTCATTAATTATATATTCGATGCCCTTTACGCTCAACCAGAAAATGAGTCATTAGATATTGCTTGTTGGGGAATGGAGCATCTTCATACTGAGGATGACAGCCCAATATACGAATCGATTATCGAAGAGTTCATATCGAACGAATGGGCCGTAGATCAAGGCTTAGGCTTCCTGGTTCTGACTAAGGAAGGTCGAGATATCATTAATGTATTTGGTTCTTATACGGCTTTCATAGAAACCTACATGCAGCCTGCTCCTCAAATAAAATCACCCCTTTCCTTAAAGACAATCAGCTTGGTCATTAACCTTATTCTGGCATTATTTATAGCCATGTTGATGATAACAAAAAATAATGATGATCAGATTATCTCCGATCAAAAGGCTAAAATTGAAGCACAACAGGCAACTATTAATTCTTTGCAAAAGGCTACAACGAAATAATAAACAGAATGATTTAATTGGGCTTTGGATAAACCTCCAAGCCTCCACTAAGAGCTTTTTGCTGCCATGGGTAAACCTCCAAGCCTCCAACTAAGGCTATTTGGAGCTATGGTTAAACCTCCAAGCCTCCAACTAAGGCTAGTTGGAGCTATGGTTAAACCTCCGAGCCTTTACCTAAGGCTAGTTGGAGCTATGATTCCCCCCCTCTAAAACCTTTATCGGCGATTTATCCAGGTTTTGATTAAAATCCTCTAAGTCGTAATACCTTTAACCAACTCGTTTTAACAAAACATGCTTTAATTATTAGAATCATCAATGTTCTATCTTCCTATTAATAGTTGAGCATACGACATAAAATATGGCCTTAGTTGAAAAAGACTGAAATAAAATAATTTCTCACTCATCATAAAAAAAAATAGTATTTTAGTATAAAAGATACTAAGTATGAAAGTTGAGAAAAATTTCAGCAATGATGAAATAAAACAGTTATGGGACACGTTTGGATCAATTTCTCAAGAAGAAATGTTTCAATGCTTCAATGTTCACCTAAGCGAACTAAATGGAATCTCCGATACCTACAAGGAATTCTATGAGTCACTTAGCAAATCAAAAAATGAGGACAAAAACAATTTTGCTTGCTTAAGTGAGTTTAATCAATCCATACTCAAACTCTTACTAGAGAGCCAAGAAAAGATGCTTGATAGGGATTTTAGTAAGATTACTCAAACTTATTTATCCAAACTCAGCTCTTTGAGTTTAAACAAAACCATTATTCGAAGAGAGAAATTCTCTCCATACGTCTTTTCTAAAAAGGATAAGCTATCTGTTTTCCTCAAGAAATTGAGTATAAACTCAAAATTCACAATCAAAGTTCAAAGAAGAAAATTCTTCAACATATTCCGAAGAATATTTAAGATGAATCTTTTAGGTCTTGATACTTTCCAAACCCGTAAGATTCCCTATAAATATATGGTAGACTATTATTTTGGTATTCAGCTACCCAAACAAATGGCCAATAGTTTACACGAAATCATGCAAATTAAAAGTATTGTTTTATTAGACTTATGGCGATTCGATAATGATTTTGATACTGAAATACAAAACCAATTATTAGAAATCCAAACCGATCAAATAGAACTTATTTCAGATAAATATTCAATAAACGAAGTTATTGCCATACAAAAGCAACGACTTAATGATTTAACAGATAAACTAAAAAATGATATTACTTTAATAAATTCGACCCTGTTTGATACGCTTGACCAAGCATTACTACGAGTAGACACACCTGAAATGCCCAGAAATAAATTCCAGCCCAATAACATAAAAGCTGAACAGAACCTGTTGTTTACTACTATTGATTTAGAGAATCAGAAATGGCATAATACACATCGGACTTTATTAGATGACTGGTCATTGGATGTTGAAATCGTACGCCTTTATTTCACTGTCCTGAGTGATTACACAGATCTACATTCAAAAATAAGCAAATTTATAGATGAACATTTAAGCCTGAACATTGAGCAATTACGTGAATTCATAAGTGCTTCAGTCAAGCGAATTCAGGACAATGCCACTACAGCTAAGGAACTAACTCAAGTTTTAAACGAGGAAAGATCTAAAGTCTCCAATGACTTTATTGATAAAATGCTTGCCCAAACAATTAAAAAATTATCAGGGAGCATTACTCAAGATATAGAAAAGTTTAATTCCAGAATGATCAGCCTTATCAATAATGTTTCAGACAAGCGTAGCTTTATAAAAAGTAAAAATTACGAGCGAGGCATCCGAAGTTCAGAGATCAATTGGCTATCACCTAAAGAACTTTTAAACTTTGAAGCTCTTCCTCATTTTGAAGCATCGATAAAAGAAATTAAACAATTTATTGAAGCCAATATGAAAAAAGCAAGAGTTAAGCTTCTTGCTATGGGAACTGTAAGTGATTTTAGTCTCGAGTCAGCTCAAATCATGTTACAAAATAAAAAAGGGGCAATAAAATCTACCGCTCAAGTTGCGGAAGAAGGTCTTAATCGTGCCTTAAGCCATTTAGATGAAGTAACAGAGCTTATGGAGGGGATAAAACAAGAACCACAGGAACAGCTTCATCAAACCATTACAACTTTTAATACAGAGATTCAGAAACTCAAGAATATCGATACCATCCTTGAGCTGAATTTACAGATTGTGAAAATTAAGGCTATTGAACGATCAAAAAAGCTAAGAAAAGATGCCATTACTTGGATTCTGACCATTGTTCCCAGAATAATCGATTTTGTGAAAAAACATATTTCTGGCACTACGGGCTATATTGCTGAAATAAAAAAACATCTGGGTGTAAGGGATATAAAAAAAGTACAAATCTCTCACGAGCTTCCAGAATTTATTCGCCAAACAGAACTGGCCCTAAAAAAACTACCCTTCGTTTACCAACGCCTTTACCAGTTAACACCTACCGATGAAGATCGTTTTTTTGTTAATCGTCAGGCAGAGTTGGAGAGCTTACAAAAAGCCTTTTCTGATTGGACAAAAGATCGTTTTGTCACTACAGCACTTATTTCAGAAAAAGGGAATGGAGCGACTTCATTATTAAAGATTTTTCTAAACAAAATTGAAACTGATATTCCTATTATTCATCAATCATCAGATAAAAAGATATACAATACTCAAGCTTATCTGACATTCTTTTCTGAAATATTTGAACAAGAAAAATTTGAATCGAACGAAGAAATTATTGATTATCTAAATAATCGAACCGATTATTTGATTCTTATTATTGAGAACCTCCATCACTTTTTTATTAAAAAAGTAAATGGATTTGAATGCCAAAAAATGCTTTTCGAACTCATGTCCAGAACTTCTAAAAAAGTATTCTGGATTGCGAGTTATACCATACATTCTTGGGAGTATCTTAAAAAGACGGTACGTGTATCCGAACATTTTACCAAAGAGATTCAACTGCAAAAGTTTGATGGTGAAATGCTGGATGAGGTTATTTTCAAACGCAATAATCTTAGTGGTTACAAGATTGAATTTGAACCATCAAAAGAAAACCTTAGCTCCAAAACCTTTCAGAAAATGAATGACGATGATAGACAATCCTATTTAAGGAAACATTTTTTCATTGAGCTAAATCAAATGTCTAATGGAAATGTTAGTTTAGCTCAGCTATACTGGCTTCGCTCTACATGCTCGGTAAGCGATGATACTATAAACATTAGTTCTCTACGTGAAATCGATGCCTCCTTTGTTAAAGATTTACCTGCAGAACATTTATTTGCCATGCATACCATACTGATACACGACGGTTTAAACCTCGAAGATTATGCACTATCCTTAAACATACCTGAAAGTAATTGCGGAAATGTATTAATCCCAATGCTAGAAAAAGGTTTACTTATTCGTCCTAAAGAAAAATTCAATATTAATCCTATTATATTCAGACAGGTAGTCAGTTTATTAAGCTCACACAACTTTATCAACTAATTGTATCACAATGAAACATTTTACCTTTTTCCTTTTATGTCTGTTGATAGGATACTTATATCCACAAACCGCCACAGCTCAAGATACAATCCTCTTTAAGTCTCTGACAAACTGGAATGATACTTCGGTAAATGCACTTAATTTGGAAAGAATAAAGTCTGAGCCCCTTATCAAGATCAAGACGCCTGCTATAAAAAAAGACAGCTCTACATCCACTCCTGATACCATTGAGCGTGTGCAAGATAAAGTGGCAAAAGATAAAATCAATTCACATGAGCAGGACACAAACCTATTTAGTGCAAAAAATCTATTCTCTAGTTTCGAACAAAAAGTACCAAATAAACCCAAGGATGTATTAGAAGTTATTTCCTTATCAAAAATTTTCTGGACTCTCATTCTTATAATAGTAGGCTATTATTTTATTCAATTAGTCATTAAAATTCTCTATATCTTTTCTGAACGAAGTGCTCGATTTCGTATCACTATAAAAGGTATTATTCCCGTTTTTCGGATTCTAACTTGGGCCATCATTATTTTTGCCATTATAAAAGGCATTTACGACCCACCCTTCGAAACGGTTATCGCTTTTACCGCATCAGTTGGTATTGCTATTGGTTTGGCAGCACAAGATTTACTCAAAAATGTATTTGGTGGCATGGCCTTGCTTCTGGACAGACCCTTTATGGTCGGGGACAAAATTGACAGCGGAAAATATTACGGGGAAGTGATTGAAATTGGACTAAGAGCCACCAGACTGGTTACTGCAGACGATTCGGTTGTTTCAGTGCCTAATGCTGAGCTTGTAAACTCATCAGTGTCCAACTCCAACTCGGGCGAACTCAATTGCCAGGTGGTTGCAGAAATATATCTGCCTATTGATATTGACACCTTCAAAGTAAGACAAATTGCGACCGAGAGTGCTCAAGTTTCTCGATACGTTTATCTCAACAAACCCATTACGGTTCTATTTTTTAATGAGGTAAAAGAAAGACGTTCTTATCTTAAAATGAGGATAAAAGCCTATGTGATGGATATTCGCTACGAATTTCAATTTAAAAGCGATATGACAGAAATCGTTATACGCGAACTGCTAAAAGAAGGACTTATTTCAAAGGATGAATTATTTTAAATACCAGTCAAAAAAAATACCGACCTCATCAAAAGTCGGTATTTTTTACTTTATATCGTAGTTCTTTAATTTCCAATTTCACTTAACTCTAACCAACGCATTTCTTTTTCGTCAATCAAATCCATGACTTCTTGTATACGAGCCGATTTGATCATTAAATCCTCATTAGATAAAGTTCCAGAGCTCATTGCTTTTTCGATAGCATCTTTTTCCACATTCAAGCTTTCCATATCCTTTTCTAATTGTTCAAACTCCCGCTTCTCATTGAAAGTCATCTTGGTTTTGGTGCTCTGCTTTGGTTTTTCCTTCTTTACTTTCACTGGTTTTTCAATCTGCTTCTGCTCCAACTCTTCTTCCTCAAGAGTATCTCTATAAATGGTATAGTTGCCTGGGAAATTTCTGATTTGCCCCTGCCCTTCAAACACAAACATATGCTCAACCACCTTATCCATAAAGTAACGGTCGTGAGATACAATAATTAAACAGCCTTTAAAATTCATCAGATAATCCTCCAGAACATTCAGAGTCATAATATCCAAATCATTGGTAGGCTCATCCAAAATCAGGAAGTTTGGATTTTTCATCAAAACCGTCATCAGATAAAGTCGGCGTTTTTCGCCCCCACTCAACTTCGATACCAGGTTATACTGTGTTTTGGTTGGGAAGAGAAAATACTCCAAAAATTGAGAGGCAGACATCACTTTACCATTACCCAAGTCGATACTTTCAGCAATTTCTTTGATGACTTCAATTATTTTCTGATTCTCGTTGATGTTCATACCATCCTGCTTATAGTAGCCGTAGACAACAGTCTCACCAATTTCGATATTTCCAGAGTCAGCCTCAATATTTTGAGTAATGATATTCAAGAATGTCGATTTTCCTGTTCCATTCTTTCCGATAATCCCAATCTTCTCACCTCTTTGGAATTTATAGGAGAAGTCCTTTAAGATCTTCAAATCACCAAAGCTCTTATTCAAATGTTCGAATTCGAGTATTTTGGTTCCCAATCGAGCAGATTTAATATCAAGATCCATTTTATCCTCACGATAACTATTACTCGCCTTTTCCTTTAATTCATAGAAGGCATCAATTCTCGACTTAGCCTTTGTAGCACGCGCCTGAGGCATGCGTCGCATCCACTCCTGCTCAGTTTTCAGTAAACTTTTAGCTTTACCAGCCTCAGCATTCTGATTATGAATTCTTTCTTCACGCTTTTCCAAATAGTAGGTGTAATTCCCCTTATATGAATGAATACTAGTAGCATCCATTTCAATAATCTCGTTACATACTCTATCAAGAAAATACCTATCGTGAGTCACCATTAAAAGAGTGCCTTTAGATTTCTTCAAGTATTCTTCTAACCATTCAATCATCTCTAGATCCAAATGGTTAGTTGGCTCATCGAGCATTAGGAAGTCAGGATCAGTAATCAGCACCTTAGCCATACCAATACGCTTTTTCTGCCCACCAGAAAGCTGAGAAATTGGCTGATCGAAGTTGGTAATCTTCAGCTTAGAAAGAATCTGCTTTACCTTTACTTCATAATCCCAGGCTTTGTGCAAATCCATCTTTTCGAGAATCTCAGTCATACCCTCTTCCTGACCCGAGTCAATCATCCTTTCATAATCTCGAATGACAGATAATACAGGATCAGCTGAATTGAACAACTCATTGATAACTGTATTATTTTCATTCATTTCAGGAATCTGCTCCAAATAACCCAACTTAATATCTTTACGAAAAGACATCTCCCCACTATCTGGACTATCTTTTCCCGCAATAATATTTAAGAGCGAGGTTTTTCCCGTTCCATTTTTAGCTATCAGAGCAATCTTTTGTCCCTGCCCAACACCAAAATTAATGTCGGTGAATAAAATCTTATCACCGTAGCTTTTGCTAAAGTTTTCTATTTGTAAGTATGATATCATGAATGGCTTTACTTTCGATTAGTTTGCAAATTTACGAATTAGAAACGACACACTATCTTATTATCTAATCCGAATTTTATAAACTAGAAAAATCCTGCTGACAATATGCAACAGGATTTTAACATTAACCTCAACCAACTAAAAATTGATAATTTATAATTCGGTCACAACGTAAGCTTCTTGCCAAACTTTTGACATGATACTATATGAAATCCATCCAAAACCATCGGTTCCCCATGAAGTTCCCCAAGAATTAATGACTTTAAAAGCATTCTTAGTATCATCATAACCCACAACACAATAACAATGTCCTCCTAAATTTCTACCTCTTGCAGAAGTTTGGATTTCACCATAACCAAGATTCATAAATGTTTTATAAACAGAACCCCCAACTACAATTGGCTTACCAGCTGCTAACTGATCCTTAAAAGCATCAAGGGTTACAGATAAACGAGTGTAATTTGCAATCTTATAATTTGCAGCTAAAGCGGCCTGATTATTATCAGGATACAAATCACAAGAAACGTCAGTGTATGGCATATTAGCCCATAAACAAACACCTTGATCTTGAATTAAATTCAAACCACTTGTTACATAGGAACCGCTGCCGCAGTCACCTACCTTAATTTGGTTGTAAATGAATTCTGGGCTAAAAATATTGTAATCTAAGCTATAAGCGCCTCCATTAAGGGATTGCCAGGAAATACTTCTTGCAGCATAACCTACTCCCCAAGAAACACATGAACCTTCACCTCCTTGATTTCTAACAGGGGGACAGTTAAGTGCTACTGAAGTTGGATAGGCTTTAGTTTTACTGATAGCTCCAGCTAAAGGGATTTTATTGTATTCTGCCTCAGGTAATGGTAAATAACCTGTATTTATACTTACTTCCTGAATGGCTTCTTCCTGAATTTCATTTTCAGAATTATCACAAGAAGGGAAAGAAAGAATTAGGGTAGCTGCTGAAAAAACCAACAATGTTGATCTTAAAAATAATTTTTTCATAATTTTTTACTTATTCGATTAATAATGGGGTTAGTTAGTCGGTCGAAATTTCATAACATCACACATGCACTTTTCATTCTAAATAAGAATGTTGAATTCAAAACTTCATCTCAAATATAGAATAAAATACTGCACATAATCAACACTGTAACTAAAAATAAAACAAATGAGAAACATAATAAAATATCATTAAATTAGAATAAGGTACGATTAGTCAATTAAAAAACATCATTAGTCATATTTATCAAATAACTATTTAGACTAAAAATAAATATAACACAAACCAAGCACATCTATAACCAGCCTACACACTAACCAATAATATGTATATAAAAGCAAGGTGTTTTAGTAAAAAAACATATATTTTATTTAGGACAACAAACATTACTAAGATCAAATAATGTTTATGCCTTTAAATATCTCTTTTTAGACAAGGAAGTCTTTTATTAAAATTTACTATTTTCGTAAGCCTAATCAGTAAGTAAATACATGCGAAAGAAAGAACGTTTTGAAAAAGTCATAGCTTGGTTTCAGGAGAATATGCCAATTGCAGAAACTGAGCTCCATTATACCAACCCTTACGAACTACTCGTTGCTGTTATACTATCTGCGCAGTGCACCGACAAACGAGTAAACATGATGACTCCGGCTCTTTTTGAGAAGTATCCAACAGCATTTGATCTATCTCACGCCACTCAGGAGGATATTTTCAATTTTATTCGTTCATGCTCTTATCCCAACAATAAAGCCAAGCATCTTCTTGGAATGGCTAAGATGCTGGTTGAAAATTTCAAAGAAGAAGTTCCCGATGACATTAAAGAATTGCAGAAAATGCCAGGTGTGGGTCGGAAAACAGCTAATGTGATTGCCTCAGTGGTTTACGACAAACCAGCCATGGCAGTAGATACACATGTTTTTAGAGTTTCAGCCCGCATGGGTTTAACCACCAATGCAAAAACACCTCTAGAAACGGAAAAGCAACTCATTAAATATATTCCTGAAGAATTACTTCCAATAGCACATCACTGGTTAATTTTACATGGTCGCTATGTATGCATTGCTCGAAAACCTAAATGTAAATCATGTGGCTTGAAAAACTTATGCAAATACTATATTAAAGAACAGAAGAAAGAACTATAATGTACAGCTACGAATATCCCCGCCCAGCACTAACGGTTGATTGTGCTGTTTTTTGTCAACACAAAAACATCGACTATATTTTACTCATTGAACGCGCACAGGAACCTTTCGCAAATTGCTGGGCTTTTCCTGGAGGTTTTGTTGATATGGATGAAGATCTGGATCAGGCAGCCTACCGCGAACTTAAAGAAGAAACCGGGTTTGAGAATTGTGAACTTAAACAATTTAAAACCTACGGCGGTCTTAATCGTGATCCTAGAGGAAGAACTGTATCTGTGGTTTACAAAGGGGAACTCAATCTATCAGAACTTCCTGCGGTAAAAGGAATGGATGATGCCAAGCAAGCAAAATGGTGGCCAATCGATGACTTGCCACAATTAGCTTTCGATCATGATTTGATAATGACAGAATTACTTGATAAGTAAATGGGGTAATTTGATGATATGAGAATGTGGGGATTATAGAAACGATACGAAATCCCCCTTTAACTTTAAGTACTCAAGACACTCTAAGTACTTTAGATACCATAAACATTCCACCTTTACGGATTCCTAAAGTATGATTGCTCACTTTAACCTTTATCCTTGTTCTTACTTTTACCTTTTAATACTTTGTTCAAGATATATCAAACTGTCTGGTCCCATATTGAATAATAAATCCAGAATACTCAGGTTCTCAATGAAACCCTGTTTATCGCTAAAAACCTGATAATACTCTTTTGAAACAAAGGTTGGATCAACAATAGATTTTAACGCTTTGGGATGAATGCCTTCTCTAAAATCGATAATCTGATTAACATCTTCAATATAATCATCCGTTAATTTAATGTCATAATCCAAATCAATCAAAGAACAGATCTCTTCCTGAATTTGAAGATTCATATCCAATAGAAAATCCCATTTCCTATCAAAAAACTTCTTTAAATCATCGATATAGTATTCGTAAAAAGGTGATGATTGATAGGCTGATTCAATGCCCTTCCAATGCAGTTTTT
This sequence comes from Ancylomarina euxina, assembly GCF_003863355.1. GTDB lineage: Bacteria > Bacteroidota > Bacteroidia > Bacteroidales > Marinifilaceae > Ancylomarina > Ancylomarina euxinus. The sequence goes on from NZ_QQWG01000009.1 coordinate 79,387, forward strand.
GCCAATCGGTATCGTAAGAGATTCTCACGTCCTTTGTTATAATTTTCTTACTACTCGCTTTAACAACTGGTATTGTTAGAGCTAAAGCGCCATTGGCTCCAAAAATATTACATCGGTTTCTATATGATTGCTTCGAGTAATTCTCAAATTGCTCAATCAATACATTGGGGAATTGAACCAACTTGCTGTAATATTGAATTGGGGCAAAATATGCAGTAGATAATAGGACTGAGTTTTCCATCTTCTTTTTCTTGATTTTGTGCGAAACTACAAAAATAATGAATAAAAATTAAGGCTATCCCAATAGAGATAGCCTTTAATATTCGATTTAAGAAATTCGAATACTATTCAATTCCTTTAAAAATTCGATTCCATCTGATTTTACTCAAGAATGATTTGTCCTTATCAAGAGATAACCATACAAATGAAGCTTTCCCTACAATATGATCTTCTGGCACATATCCCCAATAACGAGAGTCAGCAGACATATGTCTATTATCACCCATCATCCAATAATAATTCATCTTGAATGTGTATGTCTCAGCTAACTTACCATTAATATATATACCATCTTCTTTCACTTCCAGCTTATTGCCTTCATAAGCCGTAATGGCTCTTTCGTATAACGGAAGCGTTTTTTTACTTAAAGTAACACTTGCTCCTTCTTTAGGTAAAACAAGAGGACCAAAATTATCACGGTTCCAATTATAATCTCTACTGAATGGAAAAACCTCTTCGTACATGCCAAGTGGATATAGCACTCGGGTTACCGATATCACATTATTCAGTTTCTTGAGCTCTTCAGCTTTAGCATTTGACAATGGCAATTCATACTCAGAAGCACTTCTCCTACCTCTATCAGCAAGTGCAATATTAAGATCATCCAAGATTCTTGGATTAATAGTCGTTCCATTGGTTTTAACAATGTATTTGTATTGCATATCTTCGATAGCAGCTTGTGCTTTGCCATTTACAAACAGTTGACCATCTTTAGAAATCAACGTATCTCCTGGTAAACCCACACATCGCTTAATATAATTCTCACGTTTATCCACTGGTCGAGAACGAATATCGTAACGCTGTTTCATGAACTTACGAGCCATATTTTGGTAGGCATGATCAGACTGCAATAAGCGTCCTTTGCTCATATCATCAGCCTTAAATTGCTGACCATAACCACGAATAATAGAATGGTAATCAGGATTCTCATTCCCTACCCAGATGGTATCTCCTGCAGGAAAATTGAAAACAACAACATCATCACGCTCCACATCTCCAAAACCAGCCAAACGATGATAAGGCCATTGTATCAATTCTGAATATGACTTTGTAGACTTTGTACCTGGCATGGTATGATGTGCAAATGGGAACGATAAGGGTGTATTTGGCACCTTAGGCCCATAAGCCATTTTACTTACAAAAAGGTAATCACCTACCAACATCGATTTCTCCATTGAAGAAGTCGGAATGGTGTAGGCCTCTATAAAAAACATACGAATAAGTGTCGCTGCTACAACTGCAAATATTAAAGCATCAATCCATTCTACAATAAAACCTTGCTTTTTAACGCCACGTTTCTTCCAAAATGCCCAATGCACTTTTTTACTGATATAAACATCAAACAAAATTGGCAAACCTAACACTAACCAAAAGTTACCAATCCAAATCATCATCAACAGATAAATAATGGCTGCTAATGAAAACTTAAACCATTTATTCTTTAAAAATTCCTTCATAGAGTATTTAGTTTTATTTTGAAGTCTTGTTTCAAATTGATTTTGTGCGAATCTACGAAAATTATTGTTTACAATTTCAACAAATCTTTCATCCCGAAGTATCCAGATTTACCAGGCATAAATTCTGCGGCTAATACGGCACCAAAAGCAAAACCTTTTCGGTTATAAGCCTGATGCTGAATTTGAATTTCATCAACCTCAGAATGCCATGTGATATTGTGAGTTCCAGGAACAGCTCCATGACGCTTAGCCACAATGCTCATTTCAGAAGCTTTAGTACTTAAACCTTCAATCCATGAATTCTTCACTGGGTGATTCTCAAGAACCCCTTCGGCTAAAGTTAATGCTGTTCCACTGGGCGAGTCTAATTTATGAATATGATGAATCTCTTCCATATCCACATCGTACTGATCGAAACCAGACATCAGTTGAGCTAATTTCTTATTCAATTCGAAAAATAAATTAACACCTAAACTAAAGTTTGAAGCGTAAAAAAAACCTTTACCATCTTCACATCGAGACTTAACCCTATCCAATTGATCTAACCAACCTGTTGTACCTGAAACCACAGGCACGCCAGCGTCAAAGCAAGTCATATAATTCTGATATGCAGAATCAGGATTTGTAAACTCAATAACAACATCAATCCCTTTTAAATTGTCAACAGTTAAATCAGCTTGGTTATTCTGATCTATTATCAAAGCAATTTCGTGGCCACGATCGAGAGAAATACTTTCAATTTCCTTACCCATCTTACCGTAACCAATCAGTGCAATCTTCATGTTCCTTTAATTTTAACCCCATCCTTTGTTTCTGTGGTTTAGAATGAGAAATGGCTAATAGTTCTTCTTTTCTAGATTGTGAAAAAGCTTAGCTAAATATGCAAATACCAACACAATTCTATATTTGTTTATCGAATTTCAAAAATAACAAATCAAAACAAGATTGCTGCATTTTGAAGGCTTAATAAAACTTAAGTCTCTAAATTTTTCGATAACCTTGATATATCGCACCATAAATGAAAGATTTAGCCATCAAAATATTTATACCTACTAAATTCAAATTTTGAACCAGAAGTCTTATATTCATAGGTTGAAAAATGACAATATATTTCATATTGAATCGTTAATCAATTCAATAAACAAACACAGAGGAGGCTACTAGCTACTAGTATAGAAAATAGCTCCAAAGATTTACATACAATATCAACAGATGAATTATACAATCAATTGCTTTCTACCTGTGGGAACTCAGGAAGAAACTCAATCTACTATAAAAGAATTACAAAGCTCAAACTTAGTTACCAAGATATTCCTAATTGGAGATTCTGATTTCGAATTGGATGGGGCAGAATTATTATCTTCAAAGTCTCTATTATCAGGCCAAACAATACATGAGATTGGCGAAAAATCAATTTCTGATTTCACATTGATCTATACTAAAACGAGTGCTCTTAAACTAGGCCAATTTGCACTAAATCGCTTCGTTAAAGTTGCTACAGATACACAAGCAAGTTTAACTTATTCAGATTCCAAAGTCATTAAAAAAGGTCAAGTTGAGAACCATCCAGTAATTGACTATCAAGAAGGAAGTTTAAGAGACGATTTTGATTTTGGCTCATTGCTTTTCATCAATACAAAAGCTCTTAAAAAAGCATCTGTTGGGGTAGACAAGGCAGTTCAATATGCAGGACTCTATTCTCTTAGGCTAGCACTTTCTGAACAATCTGAATTGCTTCGAATTCCTGAATATTTATATACCGACGAAGAATTAGACACGCGTAAATCTGGTGAAAAAATATTTGACTATGTCGATCCTAAAAATCGTGTCGTTCAAATCGAAATGGAAAAAGTATGCACTGAATATCTGAAACGAGCTGGTGGTTATCTTGAGCCTAAGTTTGCAGAACTTGATTTTAATTCAGAACAGTTTCATCTGGAAGCATCGGTTATCATCCCCGTTCTCAATCGTGTCAAAACCCTTGAAGACGCTATCAAATCTGTGTTATGTCAAAAAAGTGATTTTGCTTTCAACCTAATCATTGTAGACAACCACTCGACAGATGGGACAACTGATCTTATTCAAAAATACGCTGAGCAAGATGACCGAATTATCCACCTTATTCCCAAACGCAAGGATTTAGGAATCGGTGGTTGCTGGAACGAAGCTGCACACCATAAAAACTGTGGTCGATTTGCCATTCAACTCGACAGCGATGATTTGTATGCTGATGAAACAACCATACAACAAATCATTGAAAGCTTCCATAAAGAGAAGTGTGCGATGGTTGTGGGTAGCTATCAAATGGTGAATTTCAAACTGGAAGAAATCCCTCCAGGTTTAATTGATCACAAAGAATGGACTCCTGAAAATGGACGCAATAATGCTATACGAATAAATGGGCTTGGTGCTCCAAGGGCTTTCTATACGCCAATTCTAAGAGAAACACCTCTTCCAAACGTTAACTATGGTGAAGATTATGCCTTAGGATTAGCTATTTCGAGAAAGCACCAAATTGGTCGTATCTACAATTCGCTGTACTTATGCCGCCGTTGGGACGAAAATTCAGATGCCTCACTGAGCATTGAAAAAATGAATGCGCACAACAGCTATAAGGATAGAATTAGAACAATTGAACTAAAGGCTAGACGAATTCAAAATCTATAAATATGAAGTTCAAAGCAATATTCATTATTCTTGGATTAATACTGTTTTTAGCTTCGTGCCAAGCTAAAACGGATAAAAACAAGAGTGTTTTATCTCAGAATGAATCTCTGCAAATTAATTCAACTGATATAGAATTATTTAAATCCCTGATCCAGTTTATATCAGATCCATCGTTTAATTCACTTTCCAATGGAGGTCTGATTATTGAAACAGGTAAACTATTTTTACAAACTCCATATGTGGGTGGAACACTTGATAATAATGAGATTGAAAAAATAAGGATCAATTTACATCAGCTTGATTGCACGACTTATCTTGAGAATGTTTTGGCTCTATCAATATTATCGAATAAAGCTTCAATTAGTATTGATAACTTCTCAAATCAGTTGAAGTATATTCGCTATCGTAATGGGAAGCTGAATGACTACACATCGCGATTACATTATTTTACGGATTGGATATTTAATAACGAAGAAAAAGGCTTGCTTCTTGATGTCACAAAAAAAATTGGTGGGCAACCATATGATAAAACCATCAACTTTATGAGTTTACATACAAGTTCATATCCAGCCTTGGTCAATGACTCATCACTAATTGAAACAATCATTCAAACGGAAAAAACAATTAATGATCGAAAACATTATTATATTCCTGAAGACAAAATACAACAGTTAGAAAATCAAATTGAAGATGGCGACTTGATTGCAATAACAACTAAGATTAACGGTCTGGATGTATCTCATACGGGGATTGCGATACATTTAAACAAGCGATTACACCTTATGCATGCATCTAGCAAGGCAAAAAAAGTCATTATCTCGGACATTCCTTTAGCTGACATGATTCTGAAAAATCATTTACAATCAGGAATAATCGTAGCGAGAGTGCAGCTAAAACAACAAATATCGAATTAATTACTTTCTCTTAATGAGAATCAACTAGACTTAAAAGAGAACTAATGCAAAAAATTAATAAAGAAAACTTACAAACGTTCATAACTGAACAAAAGGAGAATTGGGCGTTGGCTAAAACCAATTATAAAGGTTTAGAAAAGGTTGAAGAAAAGGAATTTCAATTCGAAGGCTTTAAAATCAAGGTTCAGTATAATCCTGAACGAATAACATCCACTGCAGCTAAAGTCGATAAAGAAGCTATTGAAAAAAGACCCTGCTTTTTGTGTGAAGAGAACAGGCCTGCAGAGCAAGGGAAAATGGATTTGGATAATAATTATAGCCTTTTAGTTAACCCCTTCCCTATTCTCAAAGAACATTTCACCATTACTAAAAACGATCATACCGATCAGAACTTTGTTAATCACATTGCTGATCTGGTCAGTTTATCTGAAACCATGGAAGGCTATTCAGTATTCTATAACGGCCCTAAATCTGGAGCGTCTGCACCTGATCACATGCATTTTCAGGCTGGTGAAAACGACTTTTTGCCTATTGACACTGAATACGTAGATAGAAAAAAGAATTATGGCAAATTAGTCACTTGGAATGGTCGATTTGAAGTTTATCGTTTCAACCATTACCTGCGGAAAATGATTAGTGTAGAAGCTGATAGAGCACAAGATATTGTAAGTGCTAGTAAAATATTTTATCGTTATCTCGAAAAGCTACAATCAGACGAAAAAGAACCAATGTTGAATGCGATTTGTGTATTCAAAAATAATAAATATCGACTTCATATTTTCCCACGAAAAAAACACCGTCCATCTCAGTTTTTTGCTGAAGGTAAAGAACAGTTACTAATTAGTCCTGGTGCGGTAGATATGGGTGGTGTGATTATTACACCTCGAAAAGAAGATTTCGATAAAATCACAAAAGAAGATATCGTAAGTATTTACAAACAGGTTAGTTTAGATGATTTAGTATTCGACAAACTGTGTCATGATTTCACAAAACTAGTCATGATTTAAATTGCAAAGAACCCATATGCAAGAACCTAAAATACGTATAGGCATTATGTATGACAAGGAAATCACATTCAAATTGAATGGGATTTACTCGCTTCATAAAAACGGGAAAAACTATACGGATACGCAAGTTATAAAATACCTGAATGGCAAAATCGAATTTGATGGTTTAATAATTGAACCTGAAGAATTGATTTTTAGTCCTGAGAATTACGAAAGCAACTCTTTCGATTTATTTGACGTGACTATTGGTATCAAGTTTCACTGGGAACGAAAAGAGAATCAATCCTTCAAAGGTAGCTTGCATTTTCTTTCTGAAGATGATAAACTAACTGCTATCAATGTCCTTAAACTTGAAGATTACCTGGCAAGCGTTATTTCTTCAGAGATGAAAGCGACTAGCAATATAGAGCTTTTAAAAGCGCATGCCGTTATCTCTCGCTCTTGGCTAATGGCACAAGTTTTAAAGGGAGAAGCCATACTGGCTTCAGATCAAGCCTATCAATCTATAACTGAGAATTCTGAAGAATTGATCAAATGGTATGACAGAGAAGACCATCACAATTTCGATGTTTGTGCTGATGATCACTGCCAACGCTACCAAGGGATCACACGACAATCAAACAAAACGGTTTTAAAAGCCATTGAAGCAACCAAAGGCATTCTCCTAACTAGCGATGGTAAAATCTGTGATGCTCGCTTTTCGAAGTGCTGTGGTGGTGTTTCAGAAACATTTGAAAATGTTTGGGAACCTAAAGCTCACAAATACCTCCAAGCTATTACTGACGGAGAAGAATCTGACTTAAAACTCGATTTAAGAAATGAAACGAATGCCGAAAGCTGGATTAAAAATTCTCCTGATGTTTTCTGCAACAGTAGTGATAAAGCCGTTCTCTCTCAGGTTTTAAATGATTACGATATGGAAACACCTGACTTTTTTCGTTGGGAAGCTAGGTATACACAAGATGAATTATCTGAACTAGTCAATAGAAAAACGGGGAAAGACTTTGGTCGCATATTAAATCTTATTCCAATAGAAAGAGGACTCTCTGGTCGAATCATTAAGCTAAGAATAATCGGTGAAAAATTGAGTTTTGTCATTGGCAAGGAATTAGAAATAAGAAAGACTCTTTCCGAATCACACCTGTACAGCTCAAATTTCATACTTGAAAGAGAAAATAAATCAACGGATTTTATATTGAAAGGTGCAGGTTGGGGACATGGTGTTGGGCTTTGTCAAATTGGCGCTGCCGTGATGGGAGCAAAAGGCTATTTCCACAAAGAAATTCTGTTACACTATTTCAAAGGAGCCCAACTGGAAAAAAAATATTAGAATAATATTTAAGCAATTGTATCGAATATGAGTAAACAAACGAGATCACCCTGGGCATGGATTCCATCCCTTTACTTTGCAGAAGGCTTACCTTATGTCGTCGTAATGACAGTGGCGGTAATCATGTATAAGCGTTTGGACATTTCGAATACAGATATTGCATTATACACATCATGGTTATACTTGCCCTGGGTCATCAAACCCCTTTGGAGTCCCTTGGTTGATATTATTAAAAGTAAGCGTTGGTGGATAGTAACAATGCAATTACTCATTGGTGCAGCATTAGCAGGTGTAGCTTTTACCATCCCCTCTACTAACTTTTTCAGAGCCTCGCTCGCTTTTTTTTGGTTATTAGCGTTTAGTTCCGCCACACACGACATTGCTACTGATGGCTTCTATATGTATGGACTCGATAAGCACAAACAATCCTATTTTATTGGGATTCGCAGCACCTTTTATCGACTGGCAATGATAACTGGACAAGGCCTTTTGATTATACTTGCAGGTTTTTTAGAAGAAATCAAACTCTTTGGGCAAAGTGCAAAAAGCATTCCATTAGCCTGGTCATTTACATTTGGAATCTTAACTATCAGTTTTCTGATTATTGCCTTATATCACAAATATTCTTTACCTAAACCACAAGACGATAATGAAAAAGACGTAAAAAGCTTTACAGATGTATTTCATGATTTTGGAGAAACTTTCAGAACATTCTTTGGGAAGAAAAATATCTGGACAATTCTCGGAATGCTTCTTTTCTATCGTCTGGGAGAATCTCAATTGGTAAAAATGGCATCTCCTTTTCTTTTAGATAGTAAAGAAATAGGAGGTTTAGCTTTACCAACCTCCGATGTAGGTTTAATTTATGGAACGATAGGAGTTATAGCACTAACCATTGGAGGCATATTAGGTGGTTATCTGGCTTCTCGAAATGGATTAAAATACTGGATGTGGTGGATGGTTTTAGCCATCAATCTTCCTAACCTCGTTTATGTCTACTTATCACAATCATTACCCGATTCATTCATCCTAATAAGTGTTTCAGTAGCTATCGAACAGTTTGGCTATGGCTTTGGATTTACGGCTTTTATGCTTTATCAAATCTATGTTTCAGAAGGGAAGCACAAAACAGCTCACTTTGCTTTTTGCACTGGCTTTATGGCTTTAGGAATGATGCTGCCAGGAATGGTTTCTGGATGGATACAAGAAATGATTGGCTACCAACATTTCTTTATTTGGGTTATCTTATGCACTATACCAAGTTTTATCATGATTAAACTAATTGATATTGATCCTGAATTTGGAATCAGATCTAGTATCAAAAAATAATTTTTCAGAACAAAACTGTAAATAACAAAGAGCTAAGTAGTATCTTCAATACCAAACTAACAATTGAAGATCTACAATATGAATCCACTCTTTCAATACATTATTGGTGAAACAGTCAGACGTCAACTAAAAAAATCTCACAAAACAGATCCTAATGAAGAATTTGATAGCATCGTAATTAAAACAAAAATTGAATTTACTCACTTAATCCGCGAAAGTTTCTTCATCCTAATTGGCATACTATCTGCTTGTTTCGGGCTAAAAGGTTTCCTTTTGCCTAATGCCTTTATTGACGGTGGTGTTACGGGAATCTCACTTATTATAAGCGAACTAACAAATATACCCTTATCAATCTTACTGGTTGCTATCAACATTCCTTTCTTACTAATGGCTTTCTCAACCATCAATAAACAATTTGCGGTGAGAAGTATTATTGCTATTTTTCTACTTGCCTTATCAGTTCACTTTATACCCGTTCCTATTATTACTCATGACAAATTATTAATTGCTGTCTTTGGTGGATTTTTCCTGGGCGCAGGAATTGGATTGGCAATACGCGGTGGCTCAGTTATCGACGGAACAGAAATTCTGGCCATATTCATTAGCAAAAGATCCTCGTTAACAATTGGAGATGTCATCTTAGTGTTCAATGTATTTATTTTCTTAATTGCAGCCTATGTTTTCTCTATTGAGATTGCCATGTATGCCATGTTAACTTATTTAGCGGCATCAAAAACTATAGATTTTGTTGTATCCGGAATAGAAGAATATGTTGGTGTCACAATCATTTCAGACAAAAGTGAAGAAATCAGGGTGGCCATTGTTGAAAAACTTGGACGAGGCTGTACCCTATATAATGGCAAAAAAGGATTTGCACCCAAGGGACAAAAATTAGAGCCTACTGAAATCGTATACACACTTGTAACAAGATTAGAATTAGTGAAACTTCAAACAGAGATCGATAAAATTGATCGTGATGCATTTACTGTTATGCACAGCATTAAAGACGCTAAAGGGGGAATGATAAAAAAAAGACCCTTGCATTAATACGATTAGCCATTTTGCAATTTTATAGCTTCAACAAAGTTTAACTATCTTAGTTCTATTGAGAATTAGAACTACTATGGATTCGAAGCTATCCTATAAAGAAAAGTGCGATTGTGCAAAAAGCAATTTTTGCAAATACATTAATCATGATGATAATTTTTCATCAAGCGAAAAACCTATCTCACAAAGGTCATTCTGGATGATAAGATATCAGGAATCTTATATGTCAGTAGTGTTTTGGCAGCTTGGCCATTTATAGCTGGTTTAATCGACTCCATTCTTTTTCCGGGCATTGTCGTTTATGCTATTTTTCATGGCGTAGTCGATTATAAAGTCCTCACTCCCCCTATCCTCTTCCTCGGAGCTAATATCCTTGCAAAACTGATTTATATATTAATCAGTCTGAAAGGGAAAGTTAAAGTCTACGATATTCTTATCTCTGTACTTCCTTATGCCGGATCGGCGTATTTACTCAGAAAGTTTCTTATCAAAGACCAACTTCTATCTCAAACTGTTTACGCCTTTCTTAAAATGAAAAAACTGGAAATCAAAGGTCAAATCATTGAATTTATCAAGAAGAAAACCAAACTATAAGTCTAAATCTAAGGTATAAAAAAAGGACTTGCTCATGAGCAAGTCCTTTTCAAAGTAAAATAATCTATAATGCTATTTAGCTGCTTTAGCCTTTCCCACTACAGCTGTAAAAGCTTGTGGGTGATTCATTGCTAAATCAGCCAAAACCTTACGGTTGATCTCGATGTTAGCTTTATGCATTAATCCGATTAATTGAGAATATGAAAGACCTTCAAGTCTTGCTGCAGCGTTGATACGCTGAATCCACAATGCACGGAAATTTCCTTTTTTCTTTTTTCTATCACGGTAAGCATACTGCAAACCTTTTTCCCATGTATTCTTAGCTACTGTCCACACATTAGCTCTAGCACCAAAGTTACCTTTAGTTTCCTTAAGAATTCTTTTTCTTCTAGCTCTAGATGCTACAGAATTAACTGATCTTGGCATAATTTTAAAATTTAGAATGTTAGCGTTCCCATTGGGACTCTTTTGTGCTAAATCACTCGGTTAATAAACTGAAAAAATCAAAAATTGATTTTTTTTACAACATGTTAAGCATTAACTTAACATTCTTCTGGTCAGCTTTGCTTACAGCACCAAAATAAGTAAGATTTCTCTTTCTCTTTGTACTTTTCTTAGTCAAGATATGACTCTTAAAAGCGTGCTTTCTTTTGATCTTTCCAGATGCAGTCAAAGTAAATCTTTTCTTTGCGCTGCAGTTTGTTTTCATCTTAGGCATTGTACAAACTTATTGATTATATACTAAATTACTTTTTCTTTTTTGGCGCAATAAACATCGTCATACGCTTACCTTCAAGTCTAGGTAATTGTTCAACTTTACCATGTTCTTCAAGATCCTGAGCAAATTTCAACAATAAGATCTCTCCTTTATCTTTAAAAAGAATAGAGCGACCTTTAAAGAATACAAAAGCTTTCACTTTAGCACCTTCAGCAAGAAATTTACTAGCATGTTTCAATTTAAAATTGTAGTCATGTTCGTCGGTATTTGGACCGAAACGAATCTCCTTAACAACAACTTTAACGGCTTTTGCTTTAATCTCTTTCTGCTTCTTTTTCTGCTGATAAAGAAACTTATTATAATCGATTATTTTACAAACTGGTGGATCGGCATTAGGTGAAATTTCCACCAAATCTAATTCCTTTTCCTGAGCAATTTTCAATGCTTCGGCAATAGAAAACACACCTGGTTCTACATCATCACCGACGATACGAACATTACGGGCTCTAATCAACTGATTTATCTTATGTTGAGCCTCACGAGGTGCAAAACCTCTTCTGTTTCTGTTTTGAAATCCAGCTATGGCTAGTTCCTCCTTTAGTTAGTTAATAATTCTCAATAGAAGACATCTGTTCTCCTACTTCTTTCTTAATTAATTCAGCAAATTCATTAATTTGCATAGTCCCCATATCACCCTCTCCTTGTCGACGAACAGAAATCGTATTTTCTAAGGCTTCTTTTTCACCAACAATTAGAAGATAAGGAATCTTTTTCAATTCATTATCACGTATTTTACGACCAATTTTCTCATTTCGGTCATCTAACACGGCGCGAATATCGGAATTATTTAACGAATTTAAAACTTTTTTCGCATAATCATTGTATTTTTCACTGATTGGCATAATCACCGTTTGCTCAGGAGTTAACCACAATGGGAACTTACCGCCAGTATGTTCGATCAAAACAGCAACGAAACGCTCCATAGATCCGAATGGAGCACGATGAATCATAATAGGACGATGTTTTTGATTATCGCTTCCTACATATTCCAAATCGAAACGCTCAGGCAAATTATAGTCTACCTGAATGGTACCCAATTGCCACTTACGTCCAATTGCGTCCTTAATCATAAAATCAAGTTTGGGTCCATAGAAAGCTGCCTCTCCATATTCCACAACAGTATTTAGACCTTTTTCTTCAGCTGCTTCGATAATTGCTTGTTCAGCTTTCTCCCAATTCTCGTCACTACCAATATATTTCGAGCTCTTTTCCTTATCTCGTAAAGAAACCTGAGCCGTATATTCAGTAAAGTTTAGTGCTTTAAAGATGATAAAAATAATATCTATTACTTTTTTAAACTCTTCTTTCAACTGATCTGGAGTACAGAAAAGGTGTGCATCATCCTGCGTAAAGCTTCTTACACGAGTTAAACCGTGAAGTTCTCCACTTTGCTCATAACGGTAAACGGTTCCAAATTCAGCAAAACGAACAGGAAGATCCTTATATGAACGTGGCTTAAATTTGTAAACTTCACAGTGATGAGGACAGTTCATCGGTTTTAATAAATATTCTTCTCCTTCTTGAGGCGTTTTTATTGACTGGAATGAATCCTCACCATATTTATCGTAGTGCCCAGAAGTTTTGTATAAATTGATGTTTCCAATATGAGGTGTAATGATCTGCTCATATCCAAACTGCTTCTGAACACGTTTCAAAAATGTCTCAAGACTTTCTCTTAACTGGGCTCCCTTTGGCAACCACAATGGCATTCCCTGACCAACATTTTGAGAAAAAGTGAAAAGTTCCATCTCTTTACCCAACTTACGATGGTCGCGTTTTTTCGCCTCTTCCATCATCACAACATACTCATCCAAATATTTCTTCTTTGGAAAAGTAATACCATAAACACGAGTCAACTGTTTTCTCGTTTCATCGCCTCTCCAGTATGCTCCAGCAATAGAATTTAATTTAATTGCTTTAATATATGAAGTGTTTGGTAAGTGTGGTCCACGACAAAGATCAGTAAAGCTACCTTGCTGATAAAAGCTAATGGTACCATCATCTAAATCGTTAATCAACTCCACTTTATATCCCTCATCTTTCGAGTTGAAAAACTCAATAGCTTCAGCTTTCGTTACATCCTTACGCGTATACTCGCTTTGAGTTCGAGCTAATTCCAACATCTTCTGCTCAATTACTGGCAGATCTTTATCGGTTAGCATACGATCTTCACCTAAGTCAACATCATAGTAAAAACCCATATCGATGGCGGGTCCAATACCAAATTTAACTCCAGAATAAAGTGCCTCAAGAGCTTCAGCCATTAAGTGAGCCGATGAGTGCCAAAAAGCGTGCTTCCCTTCTTCATCATCCCACGTGTGAAGCTTAATGTTTGCATCTTCATTAATCGTACGTGTCAGATCATACAACTGTTCGTTCACCGTAATTGACAAAACTTCTTTTGCCAATCGACTAGAAATGCTTTTTGCGATCTCAAGTCCTGAGATGCCAGCTTCAAATTCTTTTACTGTTCCATCCGGAAATGTAATTTTAATCATCCTATTGTGTTTAATTTTTATTCACACCGCTACAAACCGGCATGATTATACTAGAATAGAAAACCTGAATTCCAGAAAAATCATTTGACTAAATTGGCTTATTTTCCATGAAAACAAGCCAGTCCGAAATTCAATCCACAAAGATATAACATTCTGGATAAAATAGTCTCATTTAATAGCTCCAATTCACCAAGTGATAAAAACTGTACTTTAATGACATAAATCCTTTTCTATTTTTTAAAAAAATGAAACCTTTGGGGCAACAATATAAAAACACGCTCATTTTATTAATGACAAATCAACTTAAGGACAATCTAAAACAAAAATCAATTCATAAAGTATGAAAAATTTCAAGCATTTGCTTGCCATAGGCTTATTCCTTTGCCTTTCAATTTCACTATTTGCACAGCAAGGTGTGAAAAAAATCACCATGGAGGATATCATGCTCAACCACACTTTTGGGCAGAAATCAGTATACGGCTTACGTTCCATGAATGATGGCATACATTACACAACACTCGAGGAAAATGGAACTAAAATTGTGAAATATGCTTATGCTACAGGTAAAGCTGTTGATACACTTCTTGATTTAAACAAGTTAAAATCGGAAGAATTAACGAGCACCTTCGATTATGAATTTAATACTGACGAAAGTCGAATTCTATTAATGACTGATCGTGAGAATATCTATAGGCGTTCATTCACTGCAAACTATTTCATTTTCAGCTTTAAGAATAAAGAGCTGAAGCCTCTTTCTAAAAATGGGAAGCAACGTTTAGCGACATTCTCTCCTGATGGAAGACGTATTGCATTTGTTCGTGACAACAACATTTTCATTCATAACATTGCTTTCGGCTCAGAAAGTAAAGTGACTAAAGACGGAGAATTCAATAAAATTCAGAATGGTACTCCTGACTGGGTTTACGAAGAAGAATTTGAATTCAATAAAGCTTTTGACTGGTCTCCAGACAGTAAGGCTTTAGCTTATCTGAAGTTTGATGAAAGCGAAGTTCCAATGTTCAATATGAATAAATTTGAGGGCATGTACCCTCAAGTTAAAGGCAATGCTTTATATCCTGAAAACTACACTTACAAATACCCAAAAGCTGGCGAAAAGAATTCAATTGTTGAGGTTTACGTTTATGATGTAAACGACAGATTAACTAAAAAGATGGATGTTGGTGCTGAAACAGATCAGTATATCCCTCGTATTAAATGGACTGCTGATGCTAAAACCCTTAGTATTTGTCGCCTTAACCGTCACCAGAACAAACTAGACATCCTACTAGCAAACTCTAAGACGGGTAAAACTTCAATTTTATATTCTGAAGAAAACAAGTATTATATAGACAGTAATACTCTTGATGATTTAACCTTCTTGGATGACAACATGCATTTCATTTTCTCTAGCGAGAAAGATACCTTTCTTCACTTATACCTATTTGACATGAATGGGGACCAAGTTCAGCAAATTACTAAAGGTGATTGGGATGTTACTGAATTCCTTGGTTACGATCAACAGAAAAAGGTATGTTATTACCAGTCGGCAGAAGTATCGCCTATGGATCGTAACATTTACTCAATTAAACTAAACGGGAGCTCAAAGAAAAACTTAACTCCTTCAAAGGGAACAAATGACGCGTCTTTCTCAAAAGGATTCAAATATTTCATCAACAGCTTATCTAGCGTTTCGCAACCAAGAACAGTTAGCCTTTATAATGCTAAAGCAAAACTGATTCGTACCCTTGAAGACAATAAAGAACTTGTTGAAAAGCTTAAAGATTATCAGTTCACGTCAAAAGAATTTATTCAATTACCTGCTGCTGATGAGTTGACTCAATTGAATGCATGGATCATCAAACCTTTTGATTTTGATCCAGCAAAGAAATATCCTGTATTAATGACTCAGTATAGTGGTCCTAATTCACAACAGGTATTAAACCGTTGGGGAATTGACTGGTACAACTACTTGGCTCAGGAAGGTTATATCGTTGTTTGTGTTGACCCTAGAGGAACGGGTGCCAGAGGTGAATTATTCCGCAAGTGCACTTATATGCAATTAGGCCGATTAGAGTCTGACGATCAAATTTCAGCAGCAAAAGCATTAGCTAAAAAAGATTTTATCGACGGAGATCGAATTGCGATATGGGGCTGGAGCTTCGGAGGTTTTATGTCTTCGCTATGTTTAGAAAAAGGAAGCGACGTATTTAAATCTGCTATTGCCATTGCTCCGGTAACTAACTGGCGCTATTATGACAGTGTTTACACAGAGCGTTTCATGAGAACACCTGCTGAAAATCCATCAGGATACGATGACAATTCGCCTATCAATCATACCGATAAACTGAAAGGTAACTTATTGTTATGCCATGGTACATCTGATGATAACGTACATGTACAAAACGTATACGAATTTGCTGAACGCTTAGTACAATCTAACAAGCAATTTGAAATGCAGATTTACACCAACCGTAACCATAGTATTTATGGTGGTGTGACTCGCTTACATCTTTACAATAGATTCAACAAGTTCTTGAAAGACAACTTGTAGAATTTTATAGCATAAAAAAAAAGAGCTTATTCCAATCGGGATAGGCTCTTTTTCGTTTCAATAATCTTCTATCTAAAATCTGTATCCAGCTTTTTGCAATTGCTTCAAATTAGTAATGGGCTTATTTGGATTAAGTTCTTTACCCAAGAATTTATAGATCTTCACACGAATCTCTTTTGCTTTCTTTGTATCCATTCTATCAAAAGAGTGTCCACCTGGTACATCCTGAAAAATTTCATACTCAAAGGTCTTTCCATCTGCTTTTAATGATTTAATCAAGTGTTCCACTTCAATTACATTCACATCATCATCATTTGTATTGGTGTGGATTAGCAAAGGCGTATTCTGAAACTTATGGGTATTCCATGCTGGCGAACGACGACGGTATTCTGCCAAATTATCATTAGCTGTTCTACCTATATGGTATTCTGCGGAATATAGATCCCGGTATTCCTGAGTCATATATCCCATGCGAGCAACAAGGTCACTTACAGGTACACCTGCAAATCCAACTTTAAAATCATTGGGATGATCGAATAGGTTAAAAAGAGCTATCATACCTCCATGACTCCAACCCATAATACCTACTCTGTTCTTATCAACAAAGTCATAGTTCTCTATCATATAATTTCGGCTGGCATATACATCTTCAACTTCCAACCCACCATAATCAATCTTCTCATAGTGCCCCTTACCATATCCTGTGCTACCTCTGTATTCCGCAGCAACCACAATATATTCCTGAGCAATTAACTCACGAACAATATGTGTGTAATAGGTTGTAAAATCACCATGAACACCACCATGGGGCAAAACGATTAAAGGGTATTTCTTATCAGGGTTGATGCTTTTAGGAACAAAAGTATAAGTCCAGAACTTTACAGGATTTCCTGCACCTTTTGCAGTTGGATTCTTCTCTTTCCATTTTGGAGGTCCATAAATATAAAGCTTATCGATATGAGCCACATCGCCAACCCTCTCGAACCAAATCAGATCATCAACCATTTTTTGTAGGCGATCCATTCTATGATCCAAATTCGTATTGTATTTTTTAAGGTCTTTCAGCTCTTCCTTAATCGGATTCTGATTTTGTGCATTAAGGCCTACCGCTGAAATGAGTATAACCAGTAGGCTTAAGAAAATTCTTTTGTTCATTGTTTGAGTTTTAGGTTAGCAATTAAATTGCATGCCCAATTTACACAAATCAATGGAATTATCTCAAGACATTACTTACTTGATAAATCGAACGGGTCGCTTTTGTTATTTTATAACGATCATCCATTCTGTGGCCAACCAGCCAAATAATATCATCACCAGAGACAAGCAACCATGCATCTTCTTTATCTGTCAATGAGAATTTATTATCGATAAAATAATCGGAGATCTTCTTTCTACCTTTCATTCCAATAGGATGAAAAACATCACCTTCCTGCCATTTACGTAACTTCAGGGGGAAGCTTAATTTATCAGCATCGAAACAGGCAACTTGAGGGTCTGTTGAGAATTTAAAGTCTGAGGAGAGTTCGAAAATACGGCATTCCAATTTCAATTCCTCTTCAATGGATAGTCCGCTTTTATTGAGCTCATATTCACCAGCCACTTTTTCTTCTTTTTCTATCAGAATCAAGTATTCCCGGTCGCGTAAAAGCTGATAGTTTTCAGAATAAAATAACTTTCCCGAAGTGGCATCCAAAGATTCAATAATATTAGCCACGTCACGAGAATGGAAACCATAGGGTTTCAATAATTCAAAGAGATGAGACTTATTAGCTGGCAGGTTCTTGAGTTCAGAAACTGAAATCAACAATTTATCGTCTTTCTGATTGATGAAGTTCATTTTTTTATTGCTGATCTCATTATTGTAAATCAACTCGACATCTGAAAACCTAGCCACATTTTCATTCATAGTTTTCTGAATGCTAGGGTTTATTTCCCGCAGAACAGGAATAATTTGATGGCGAATTTTATTCCTCACGAAATCGGTTTGAGCATTGGTATAATCCTCACGATAATTCAAAGTATTCTCTTCGGCATAAGCTTTTAACTCATCTCTCGAGAAAGGTAGTAAAGGTCGAATCAGACGGTCTTTTTTTGCTTTTATTCCTGTTAAACCATGAATACCAGTTCCACGAGCCAGATTGATTAAAACCGTTTCAATCACATCATCAGCATGATGAGCAGTAAGTATATACAGACACTGGTTAGCCTGACGTATGCTTTCGAACCATTCGTATCGTAAATCGCGTGCAGCCATCTCAATGGAAATCGCTTTTTCTTTAGCATACGCAGTCGTGTCGAATGCTGTCGTACAAAACGGGAAACTATACTTTTCAGCCAACTCCCCAACAAAAATCTCATCACCATCAGAGTCCCCAGCTCTCAATCTGAAATTACAGTGTGCAACAACGCAATTCATCTCCATTTTGTGTAGAAGATGAAGTAAAACCACAGAATCGAGTCCACCACTAACAGCAACCAGAAGCTTTTCATTTCGATAAAACAAGTCTTCTTTTTCGATATGACGAACTAATTTTCTAAGCATTTCAGTTATCGGTTATCGGTTATCCATTGCGACTATCGGAAGACCGACAACTAACAACAGACAACAATCGTTAAGTACTAGTTATTTCCCAGAACCTGCTTAATCGCCTTAGCTTTCAACAGACATTCCTCATATTCCTTTTCTGGATCGGATTGCATGGTAATGGCACCACCAACCATAAATGAAAGATAATCATCTATGGCATTATATTGTATGCTACGAATCACAACATTGAAATCGAAATCGGCTTCAGGTGTGATATAACCCACGGCAGCAGAAAATAAACCCCGCTTAGTCATCTCATACTTCTCAATCAATTTCATGGCCCGCACTTTGGGAGCTCCAGTCATCGAACCCATAGGAAAACTATGTTTTATACAGTCTACAAAATGAATATCTTCTCGCAATTCAGAAACCACTGTTGAAATCATTTGATGCACTTGAGGAAAGCTATATATCCCACAAAGCTCTTCTACCTTTACCGATCCTTTTGCAGCTGTTCTTGACAAATCGTTGCGAACCAAATCCACAATCATAATATTCTCAGCTCTCTCTTTAGGATCACTATACAGAAATTCCTTGATTTGATAATCCTCTTCAGGTGTTTTTCCTCTTTTAGCAGTCCCTTTTATAGGTTGAGATATAATCTTTAACCCTTGTTTCTTGATATATCTCTCTGGTGATGCAGATAATAAAAACTTATTTCCCAAAGCATAATAACATGAATAAGGTGTTGGAGAAACTTTTCGTAAACTTCGATACGTTTCCAAAGGATCAATCTTTGTGCTTTCAGCATAAAACTCCTGACAGAAGTTGACTTCATAAATATCTCCCAGACGGATATGATTTTTCAAGGCATTTACAGCCTCAAGATATTCTTCTTTGCTAATACGATGCTGAATACTTGGAACCAATGAGGCTTTTATTTGATCTACTTCTGTTAATAAAACTTGATTAACAAGCTCCTTAATATCTTCCTCTGAATTTTCGCTTTCGAAATAATGAATCACTAATAGATCTTCTTTCAAAGCTAAGACCCATCGAGGTTGAAAGAAGTGAAGGGCTGGCATTTTTACGCCATCAAAATTCTCAGAAGATAAATCTTCCAATTCATTCTTTAGATCGTAAGTCATAAAGCCAAACCACCAATCCTGATTAGCATCGTAAGTTTGTTTCAAAGTATCAAAACAGTTCTCTTCAAGCTGAATCTCATTCAAAGCATCTATCCCAGCAATCAATTCGTATGAATTGTATTCTTTTTTAGAATTCGCTTTCTGATTCACCTCATGACTATCGAGAATAGCAAGTCTGTTAAATTGCTTGCTCCAAAGCAATACTTGCTCCTTAAATTCGACCGGATCCGATATATGAAAACTTAAGATTTTTCGCATGGTGCAAATTTAGATAAAAGATGCATAGAATTCCATACCCTAACATAAATAGCAACATTATTCTGATGGCATATAAGATGAAGTATTGATAACGATTCGTTTAATGATTCGTATTAATCATTTTCAACTAATTCTGAATGCAATTCCTTTTTATGACCAAAGTAACGTTCTATTAATATCATTAATTCTCTTTTATTAATTGGCTTAGATATATATCCGTTACACCCGGCTTCAATTGCTTTTTCTTTATCTCCTGCAAGACCAAATGCAGTCTGAGAAATGATAACTATATCTTTATTAAATTGACGTAATTTTTGGGTAGCTTCATAGCCATCCATTTGAGGCATTTTAACATCCATGAATACCATATCGACATCTGGATTATTATGGCAAAACTCAACAGCTTCGTATCCATTCTTTACGTACGAAATTTTATCGCAATTTCTTTTCAAAAGAATACTTAAAAGCAAGGCTGATTCTTCATTGTCTTCTGCAACTAATATATTCAAGTTTCTAATTTGACTATCTAATTCACCATCGGCAAGTTCAGTTGAAGCAATAGTTGTTTCTTTCAACTCTAACTCACAAGGAACCGTAAAGTAAAAAGTTGACCCCTTGTCTATTTCGCTTTCAACCCAAAATTTCCCACCAAGCATTTCAACATAAGCTTTGGAAATAGCCAGACCTAAACCAGCACCTTGACGTGCTTCTTTATCTGAAATATCAGCTTGCACAAATCGCTTAAAGATTGCCTGTTGTCTATCTTTCTCTATTCCAATCCCTGTATCTTTTACATAAAACTCCATGTGCTTACCCGTCTTTACATAACCAATATCGATAAAGCCTTTTTCACTATATTTAATCGCATTTTTAACCAAATTGGTTAAAACAGCAAATAATTTCTCCCGATCAGTTTTAATAATAGCTTCTTCTAAAGGCAAAGGAGTATTAAATGTAAACCGCATATTCTTAGCTTCAACTTCGGGTTTAAAAAAAGTATAGATATACTCTATTTGCTTGTTTATATTTGACTCTTTGATATTCATTTCCATTAATCCTGATTCAATTTTCGAAATATCAATAATATCATTAATAATATTTAGCATCCGCACACCACTTTTTTCAATTATCTGAATATATTTTTGCTGTTCCTCACTGTTTAATTGAGGTTCTTTTAATAGATCTGCAAAACCAAGTATGCCATTCATCGGAGTACGGATTTCATGGCTCATATTGGCAAGAAAAGCTGATTTTAAAGCGTCACTTTTTTCAGCTTTTTCTTTAGCTTGGATTAACTCCACTTCATTTAATTTACGTTCAGTAACATCTTTTGCAATTGAGATAATAAGCTTTCTTCCATCCTCAAAACTTCCTAAAGGAGCAGAAATAAAATCCCAAACGACTTTCTCCCCCCAAGACGTAAACACCTTATATTCACCCTCCTCCATCTTGCTATTAAATAGATACAACTCATCAATATGCCTCTTCCCATTAGGTCTTTCTTGTCTAAATGCTCTTTCTTTCCAATCTGAAAAAGTTGGTATATCCTCAAGAGAATAACCTGTTAATTCCGTCCATGTTTCATTTATTGATATCACTTCTCCATCTTCAGCATGTATCATAATTGGAAATGGTGCTGCAATTAATGCCCGGCTCAATTTTTCTTCACTTTTTTTCACTTTTCTTGTGGCAACACTAATTTTAAAACGAAGTAAAACAATGAAAAGAATCAATAATATCAACACAATAATCACAAGAACAGTTGTTTCTTTTAACCATGAAGGGGAAACTTGTATTGAGTCCACTTTTCCATGCGACCATTTTTGCCTTGAGGTATTAAAAACAGAAGTACTTTTATATTTCCAATCTTGAAGAGAATTATTTAAAAGCTCTAATAAATCAGGGTGTGTATTCTTCTTAACTGTGAAAAAAATATCAAAAGGATGAAATACAATTCCACTTGAGCGAAGCCCATATTCACGCGATTTTCCAGCACCAAAAGTGTTATTAACAACACCAGCATCAACCTTGGATGATGCAACCAAGTTAAACACTTGATCAAAATCATCTTCTTCCACAAACGTGCAATCAATTGAGAATTTGCGAATTAAGTCTTTTATACACCAAGCATTAATATCCTCCTTCATTACAGCGATTCTTTTATCCTGTAAATCTTGAATACCATCAATATCAGAAGAATCATCAACATATACTTCACCCCAAACCGTTAGTAAAGGGGAAGAACAATAATCCATATAGGTAGCTCGTTCTTCAGTATAAGCCACACTAACCATGATATCAATCTCTTCATTTTTTATTCTTTCAAGACCTTCATTCCACGAACCAAAGACATAAATAAATTTAAGATTCTCTTTTAATTCTATTTCCCGTAGTGCATCAACATAAAATCCCTTTATCTCACCATCAACATCTTTAAATATTGCAGGATAATGATTAAACGCCCCAATCCGAACCACCTCTTGTCCATCTACATAGTGAGTTGCTAATAAAACATAAATCAGTACAATAAGGAACCTTTTCATTAGACAATATTTAATCAACAATAAAATACGTTAGAAATATTTCTTTTGTCATTATTCATATTTTGATGACACGTCTAACCCTTAGATTATATATTAAAAAATCTTCTTAGTAGAGATACTTTCATTAACCATACGCATAATAGCACTTACAATATCAATATAGACAATTGAATTACAGCATAATATAATAAATGTTTATGAACAAAAAAAAAAAAAAGACAACCCTCAGGCTGCCTTTTAAAATCATCTATTATTTGATGCTATAATTTCACAATCACACGCCCTCTACTTTTCTTGTCATTCATTTTATCAATATAAGCATCTAGTTCCTTAAGACTAGACTCTATCACAACTTTATCAAGTTCTTCACATTTCCATTCTTGACCCAACTTATCCCAAACCTTTTGGCGCAATCCCATCGGGCAGTTCTGAGAGTCGATACCAATTAAACTAATACCTTTTAAAATAAATGGATAAACCGTTCCTTCCAAATCACCTGATCCTATATTACCACAACAAGTCACATTTCCCATAGGCTGACAAGCCTTAAGGAGTGTTGAAAGAACATTCCCTCCTACCACATCAATAGCACCTGCCCACTTTGGTTTTAACATCGGTCGACCAGACTGATCATCTGTTTCAGTCTTATCAATTCTACTTGAAGCTCCCAACTTCTTAAGAATTTCATCACCATCATTCAAATCGCTTGTGGCAGCAATAACCTCGAAACCTAACTTATTAAGAATACACACAGCAACTGCACCTACTCCACCAAGAGCTCCTGTAACAACAACAGGTCCCATTTCCGGAGTTTGACCAGCAGCCAATAAACGCTCAACTGATAATCCTGCTGTAAAACCTGCAGTTCCAAAAACCATAGCTTGCTTTAAACTTAAATTCGCAGGTTTACGCACGATCCAATCTGCAGGAACTCGAATGTACTCGCTAAAACCACCATCGGTATTCATTCCTAAGTCATAAGATGTAACAACGACCTCATCACCTACTTTAAATCTAGAATCTGAAGATGCCTCAACAATGCCAGAAGCATCAATACCAGGTGTGTGCGGATAATTTCGAGTCACCCCTTTATTCCCAATGCAGGAAAGAGCGTCCTTAAAATTTAAGGATGAATATTTTACTCGAATAAGTACATCACCCTCTGGCAAATCGCTTAATTGACGTTCTTCAATTCTTCTGATGTATTTCCCATCCTCTTCATTTACACGCAAGGCCTTAAAAGTCTGTGTCGATTCCATAATTAATCTCAATTCCATTTGTTCTAAATTATCCTTATCTTGTGCAAAGTTACGAGGAGTTTAACTATCAATCAAGAGCTTACATTTAGGTTCGCCACTAACATTCCTTTCAGAAACATTGATTTTCAGACAACTAAATTTTTTAAATTTTGGAAAAAGGTTATTGTCCCATCGATACATTCATCAATTTCGTTAAAGGAAAACGAAAAGCGACCATCATCCTACACCTCAAACAAGGCACTAAACGTTATAAGGAATTAATTCAACTCCTTCCTGACATTAGCGACCGTATGCTCAGTAAAAATCTTAAGGAACTGGAAGAAGCCGGTATCATAAACAGAAAAGCCTATGCTGTCATTCCTCCTAAGGTAGAGTATAGCTTAACTGATCTGGGGGATGAAATCTCTCCTATCCTTAAATCTATGTTTAAAGGAGGTCGTTTGTTTGAAAAACAAATAGAAGAATAAATTTGGAGTTAAGAGTAGATCAAACGCATTAAATTTAAATACAATCGCTTAACTCGACAGTTCATCACAATATTTAGAACATACCAAACTACTGCAACTCCCGTCAATTCAGGCAAATAATCATTATTTGAAGGAAGCAGATCAAGACTTACTAGCAATATTGATAACAGAATTAGATATAAAATATATTTATTCACCTTTACATATCGCATCAACACAGCTTCTTCAAGACTCAACTTCCAATTCATAATATCACTGTCACCACCACCCAAATTTGCATACCATAAGCTCATTTTAAATTGTCTGATTAAACCCGGCTTTTTCTCTTGCTGACCATGTTTCATATAAGCTCGAGCAAACATTCCTGCTAAAGCTTGCAGTTTATCAGGATCTAAATTTGATGAATCAAGCTGCAAATAAACCTCATCGAATTCAATAATATCTTCATACTGCTTACTTTCATATAGACTTTCAATTTGCTGATACAATTCCGCAAACCTTAATTTATTAGGATCTAGCATATCATTTTAAGAATTTGAAATGAACTATTTTTAACAACCAGACACTGTTTCTAATTCTGAACGTGCAATATTTGTTGGTATCGTAAAATAGAAAGTACTACCTTTCCCTAATTCACTATCAAGCTGGATATTACCATCGTGCTTTTCCACAAACTCTTTGCAAAGCACTAATCCTAAGCCTGTACCAGTCTCATTCTCCGTTCCATTGGTAATAGAATTTTCTCCCAGTGAAAATAATTTTGATTGTGTTTCAAGTGAAATACCAATTCCATTATCCTTCACACTTATTTCTGTGAAGTTTAGCTCTCTTTCACTTGATAGTTTCTGGGCTTTTATAATAATTTCCCCTCCCTTAGGAGTAAACTTAATCGCATTTGAAACTAAATTCCGAAGAACCGTTAAGAGCATATTTGAATCTGCATTTACGTATATATCTTCTTGAGTTTCATCTTTTATCTTTATTGATTTACCTGCAGCGACTTCCTTCAACAACTCTATCGTTTCAGCTGATAATAAATTCAATTTTAATTTTTCTGGTTTAAATTCAATGACTCCTTTTTGCGACAGGGACCACAAAAGTAAATTGTCAAGCAATTTGTGTGTATGCTTAACAGATTGATGAATATAACTTAAGTATTTCCTCTGTTCAGACACAGTAAAATCATCAAAATTATCATTTAGTAGTTTTGACAAGCCAAGCATTGCGCTGAGCGGGCTTTTCAGGTCGTGAGCTATTATAGAGAAGAATTTATCTTTTGTTTCATTACTTTCGTGCAATTCCAATTCTGATTTCTCTAACGCCGTCAAAGCGTTATTTTTTTCATCGATTTGTTGAGCTAATTTAATGTTCGTCGTCTGTAACTCTCTGGTTAAATGAACAAGATCTTTTGTACGAAGCTGAACTTGAGTTTCCAGTTTATTATTCATTGATTTCTCTGTAGCCAGTAGTTGATTTTGATAAGTTATTTTTTCAACCTGAAGCAACTTTACCCTATATGCTAAAGCTAGAGAAAACACTAACAGTTCAATAAATGAACCCATTAAAAATCCATATCTAGTAAATGTATTAAAAGGAATCAAGCCAATACTTACAGCAGCAATCATAAAAAGTCCCAATAAATACCCACTCATTGCGATTACATAAAAGCGTGTTAAAGGTGTCTTTTTTATCAGATAATAAACACCAGTAAACAAAAGAAAAAGCATCGAAGGCATAGCAAAAAGCAAGAGCCATTCATAAAAACAAATATCAATTACAAGCAGAAAAGATAGAACTACATAAATCCCAATAATGATATTTAACACTCTATTGATCCATTGATTTTTAGGCCTTAATATTTCTCGTGTAAAAAGGGTTAGAAACACACCCATTACAGCACTTGAAACATGTAGATCGTAGAATGTATTGACATCTGAGTTGAGATACAGTGAATATCCACTATAAAGAAGATTGAAAACGATAATGCAGATTACATTAATCACATAATATAAATAAATCCTTTCTCGAATGTGGAATAGCAGGAATAAATTATATAACAGAATAGCTAATGCTGCTCCAAAATAGCCCCAATATCCTATAATTCTGGTCTGTTCATCCAAAACGAATTCAGGGATTTCTTCAAGAAAAACACCAACAACTCCAGAAAATTTTGAATGTAGTTTAAGATAAATTGTCTTAGTTTCTCCTGCGCTAAGGGATATAAAAAACACAGGACATCGATTCTTAATTTCTCTAAGATTAATTGGCTGGGACAAACCATTCTTTTCATGATGCCAGCCTGCATCTGTCCGATAATAAAGATCGGCTGTTTCCATAAAGACTTCATCAAATCCAACAACTCGCCTTATAGTTTGTGATGTCGAATTTTTAATTCTAAAAGCAAACCAATAATTATTTTCAAGTGAGGTGATTGTGAATCGAGAGTTAAGCAATTCAACATCTTTAATCTTGGAAATCTGATCAATATTCTCTTGGTCTGAGTCAACGATTAGTCCAACTGTAAAATCTTTAAGTTGACTATTTTCTTTCCCAATATCATAAATGGGAATTTCAGAAGCAAATGTAATATTTAGTAGACAAAAAACTGATATTATAGCTACAATAGCTCTCTTGATTACCTGACTCATCTTTTCCTTTTTTGAGAATAATTAAGTTGTGCATTATTTATTTTCTAGTGTTTTTTATCATACCGATAGAAGGAATAGGCGAAGCTCACGGGGAAGCAAAAAAACGGCACACAAATCGTTACATGCCGTTTTTAAACTAAGATCATCAAGCTTATCGTTTCGAAATCAGTTCAACGACCTTTAGGATAACATCAACTGCTTTCTGCATTGAATCAACTGGAACATATTCGAAGCGACCATGGAAATTATGCCCACCAGCAAAAATATTAGGACAAGGCAGTCCCATATACGATAAACGGCTACCATCGGTACCACCACGGATTGGAACCACTATAGGTGTCACTCCCACATCTTTCATGGCTTGCTCAGCGATATCAACAATGAATTTTACAGGCTCTATCTTTTCACGCATATTAAAATACTGATCCTTCATCTCAAGTATCACATTCTCCTTTCCATACTGAAGCTGTAATTCTTTACAAATTGTTTCGAATTTTTGTTTGCGTGCTTCGTAAGCTTTAATATCAAAATCACGAATGATATATTTCAATTTAGAATTCTCAACACTTCCTTCAATACCTAAAAGATGATAAAAACCTTCGTAATTTTCCGTTCTTTCCGGAACCTCGTCCTTAGGCAATTGAGATCTAAATTCCTGAACAATATTCATCGAATTTATCATTTTATCCTTAGCCATACCTGGATGCACGTTACGCCCCTTAAAGGTAACTTCAGCATAAGCTGCATTGAAATTCTCGAACTGCAACTCCCCTAGCTCGCCACCATCAAGTGTATAAGCAAAATCAGCCCCAAATTTCTTCACATTAAAAAAGTCAGCCCCCTGTCCAATCTCTTCATCAGGTGTAAAACCAATATGAACCGGACCGTGCTTAATCTCGGGATGATTAATGAGATACTCAACAGCTGTCATAATTTCAGCAACACCTGCTTTATCATCTGCTCCAAGCAGAGTTGTTCCATTAGTTGTAATCAAGGTTTGTCCGATATACCTTTTCAAGTCAGGAAAATCGGACACTTTCATAATGATATTTTTCTCTGTATTCAGAACAATATCACCCCCATCGTAATTTTCAACAAATTGAGGCTTCACGTGCTTTCCTGTAAAATCAGGACTGGTATCCATATGAGATATAAAGCCTACTGTTGGAACTTCCTTATCGATATTCGAAGGCAATACGGCCATTACATATCCATTCTCGTCAAGAGAAACCTGACTCATGCCCATCTCCTCTAGTTCTTTAACCAATTCCTGAGCCAAAACCATTTGTCCAGGTGTACTAGGAGTCATGCCTGTTTGAGTATCAGATTCTGTATCGAACTTAACGTATTTTATAAATTTATCTACAACTGCAGTCATTTTATATAGGTATCATATTATTATTTACTTCTGAATTATTTAAACATCGTCTGACTTGAACTGGAAGCCTAAACGTTTACCCGTTTTAATTCTTGAGCTTTGAATTTTCGCATCGATATCGGCCACTGCCAAAATCTTAACATCATCGTAAGGTGGCACCAATAAGTCAAAATTCAATGAATAATTTATAGCCGTCTCTATTATTTTCCTCAAACTATCTTCATTACTTATCGATTGAGACAAATCATTTTCTAATAGTCCCATTTGGCGTTTCCCCTCTACAATATAATGTTTCTCTTTATTGATAAAAACACGTGCAACCAAATAACCTAAGTCTTCTAATCGATTGTATTTAAAAGAATCTGACAAGAAGTTATAGATATTAATAACTCCTGAATAAGAATTATCAGGATTGTGCTTAACGTAATCTTTCTTCCAAACGGCATGCTCTCTATCAAACTGAAAAACATTTGAATACATACTAAAAATTAAAATATCCGAAGCGATACGAATTTGAACCTCAGATGCTCCTCTATCTTTATAATCCAACTTTACTGCATCAGACTGATCATGAAGTTCAGCATTATACTCTTCAACTAAATTTTTAAGAACTTCTTTCAAATCGGCAAAAACTTCAGAAGTATTCTTATAAACCAATTGTTTTAAAATGGATTTTTCACGGATGGTTTGTAATATGGCTGATTTAGTGTTGAGTATATTCATTCTATTTGGGTTTGGTTAATTTTGAGCGAAGAATCATTCCTTTGATTCATCTGATAAAGGTAAAAAAAAACCGCCTCCGAAGAATCGGAAGCGGTTATTTATAAGTTTAAATTTCGTTAAACAGCGAAATTAATTTAGACTTTAATATGCTTTAGCAAATACAACACGTTGCTTCGATGGTTTACCAGTAACCATACAAACACCCTCTTCCTCCTCATTATCAAAAGGAATACAACGAATTGTTGCTTTAGTTTCATTCTTAATTCTTTCTTCAGTTTCAGCAGTACCATCCCAGTGCGCTAAGAAAAATCCAGTTTTCGTTTCCAATAAGTCTTTAAACTCATCGTAAGAATCAACTTTAGTTGTCTTTTCTGTTCTGAAATCAAGTGCCTTTTGGAAAATACTGTTTTGAATTTCTTCAAGAAGATTTTCAATCAAATCCTCAACACCTTCAACAGCAACCGTCTCTTTTGATAAAGTATCACGACGAGCTAACTCAACCGTTCCATTCTCAAGGTCGCGAGCACCCATAGCCAAACGAACAGGAACGCCCTTCAACTCGTATTCAGCAAATTTCCATCCTGGTTTACGATTATCACTGTCGTCAAACTTAACAGAAATACCTTTAGCCTTAAGCTTAGCCACAATTGGATCAATCACCTCTGCAAGTTTAGCCAACTCTTCTTCCTTGCGATAAATTGGTACAATCACAACCTGAATTGGAGCCAATTTTGGAGGTAGTACCAAACCCTGATCATCAGAGTGAGCCATAACTAAAGCCCCCATCAATCGAGTAGATACACCCCATGAAGTCGCCCAAACATAATCTTCCTTACCTTCTTTGTTTGTAAACTTAACATCGAAAGCTTTAGCAAAATTCTGTCCTAAAAAGTGAGATGTTCCAGCCTGAAGTGCCTTACCATCCTGCATTAATGCTTCAATACAATATGTGTCCAATGCACCTGCAAAACGTTCTGTTTCAGTCTTTGTTCCTTTTAAGACAGGAACGGCCATCCAACCTTCAGCAAAATCACTATATATATTAATCATCTGCTCAGTTTCAACCAAAGCTTCTTCTTTAGTTGCATGAGCAGTATGACCTTCTTGCCATAGGAATTCAGCAGTACGTAGGAATAAACGCGTACGCATTTCCCAACGCATTACGTTTGCCCATTGATTAATCAAAATAGGCAAATCGCGGTATGATTGAATCCAGTTTTTATAGGTATTCCAAATAATTGTTTCAGAAGTCGGACGAATAATCAATTCCTCTTCCAAACGTGCATCGGGGTCAACAATCACGCCTTTCCCATTAGGGTCGTTCATTAAACGATAATGGGTTACAACTGCACATTCTTTTGCGAAACCTTCTACGTGATCAGCTTCCTTACTAAGAAATGACTTAGGAATTAAAAGTGGAAAATAAGCATTCTGATGTCCGGTTTCTTTAAACTTTCCATCAAGAACTGCTTGCATTTTTTCCCAAATAGCATAGCCATATGGTTTAATTACCATACAACCTCGAACTGCAGAATTTTCTGCTAGATCGGCCTTAATTACTAAGTCGTTATACCATTGCGAGTAATTTTCGCTTCTACTGGTTAAAACTTTTGCCATTTTATATTGTTTTGGTATAGTATTTGCTAACTAAATAATACTTAAAAGTTCTTAAAATTTGTTTTCATTGATATATTATCAGAGATCAGACTTTAGGCTTTTAAATTAGGCTACAAAAGTATAAAATATTATTAGATAATCATATTGAAGGCTAGACATGAAACTTAGGTGATTGAATAATTATTAAACACATTTTAGGCTCGATTTTTGTCCTTGTCTAAACAGGTTAATAATCCAATCAGATAAATTACATCAAAGCTAAACCTTAAATCATATCCAGATGAAAGCTTACTTCAAATTACTAATCGTTCCCTTGCTTATAGCAACGGCTTGTTCTCCCTCATATGTGGGAACATCGGCATTTCAGGATGACATTTATTATGTTCCTGGAGAAGAAACATTAATCGATAAGGAAATGGCAGTCTATACGACTCATGCCGAGAAAAAAGAACCTATTATCGAACAAACTATAAAGACTGAGCCTACATCTAAGGCTACTTTTAGCGATGATAGAGAATTTCAACTGATTCAAGAGCAGTATCGTCAGATGCTTGCAAATGACTCTATCGAAAGCATTGACACAACCTACTACAACGAAGAAGAAGGGTATTATATCAATGAATTTAAAGGTAGTGACTACGATCGCGAAGAGGCTGAAAGGCTAAGACAATGGTATCCACAAGGATTTGGCTACTACGACAACAGTGGTTATAATATGGCTATGTGGCTAGCCGGTGATCCAGATTGGAATGTTTATGTTGATGGAGACAACGTATGGTGGACACCTACTTGGACTAACTTTGGTTACTACAACTCATTCAATTTCTCGCCTGCACGTTATGGTCGAACTTTTGCTTATAACTATTCCCCTTACTGCGGCTCTAACTTCGGTTTTGGTTTAGGATTTGGTTTCTACGACGATTTCTACTGGTCATTAAATTTTGGATGGGGACACTCTTATTATAACAATTATCCATACTACGGAAATAGCTGTTATCCATACTACGGACATAATTATCACCATGGTAATTACTACGGTTCAGGATATTCAAACAACTATTACGGACATAGATCTTCTATGGGATCAAAAGCTGGCACTAATAGAGCATACACGAATAGGCGTTCTGCAACAATAACAGATGGTACTGTAAGCAGAGTTAATCGCTCAGCTGGTTACACCAAATCAGGGACTACAACTCGTCGCTCTGCTGCTACTGCTCAAGATGCAATTAGAAGAAGTACTGCAGCTCAGAAATATGGTACTAGAAACAATAGAAGTTCATATAGCAATCGTGTAGGAACAAGTACTAGACGTACCAATACAACGGGAACTGTTAAACGTTCAAACTATCAGGGTACTACAACTCGATATGGGACACAGAACCGTTCAACTTATCAAGGAACAAAAAGCGGTACTACAACTAGAAGAAGAACAAGTAACTATACAAAGCCTCAAAGTAATTCACGTCCATCGTATAATAACTCTGGAACAAAACGATCGACTAATATGAGAGGAACTAGTACTAGAACATCTAATTACAGTAAAGTTAAGAGCACTCCAAGCTATAACAGAAGTTCAACAAAAAGCTCTTCTAGCTCATATAGAGCTCCAAGTTCATCTTCGTCACGCTCTTCAGGAGCTGTTCGTTCATCAAGTTCATCTTCTCGTTCTTCAAATAGTGGAAACCGCTCAAGTGGAAGCACAACTAGAAGAAGATAAACCGCTACTTGAATCTGGATATTGATTAACTAAATTTTTCTTAACCTGCTATTTAAATACACATGACTATGAAAAGATATATCACTTTATTATTCCTTACAGTCTTTTCAGGAATATTATACGCACAAACTGCAGATGATGCTCTGCGATATTCTCAGCAGTTCTACACAGGAACAGCACGATCAACAGCCATGGGTGGCGCCTTTGGAGCTCTAGGAGGAGATTTCTCTAGTATTGGTATAAACCCAGCTGGCCTTGGAGTCTACCAAAGCTCTGAGTTCACCTTCACGCCTACCATGGAAATGAGAAAGAGTACAAGCGGCAACCTTAGTGATGACAAATTCACTTTTGGAATCAGCAATATTGGTTACGTCGCCACTATGAAGCCAAGAATAACTTCTGAAGATGGCTGGCAGAATTTCAATTTTGGGATTGGCTACAATCGGATCAATAACTTTAGAAAATCTTCAATCTCTCAAATCCTAAATTCTGAATCAAGCATGCTGGATGTGTTTGAAACAAATGCAGATGGTTTATCAGCAAATCAGTTAAATTCAATGACTGAAAATTTAGCGTATGAAACTTACTTATTGAATCCACAAGATGAAAACCCCCTAGATTATGATCTACCTATTTTTCCTGGAGAAAAAATGAATCAAAGAAAAACGGTAGAAGAAAGAGGTCATTTGGGTGAATTTAATATTGCTTTTGGAGCCAACTATGCTCATAAATTATACATAGGAGCTTCACTTGGTATTCAAAGTATTAATTACAAATCAACAGCTCGTTTTACTGAAAGTACACTAACAAACAGTGCTTCGGATTTGAATAATTATTATTTTGAAGAATATGTAAAAACAACAGGTGTCGGTGCTAATCTTAAGATTGGTATGATTTACAAGCCAAATCAAAATATCAGATTAGGCGCTTCATTACATACACCAACATTCTTCTCAATGGAAGATGAATTCCAAAACAGAATGGCTTCACATTTTAAAACTGAAGATGATGATGGGTATTCAAATTATGCAGACAAAACTAGATTATCAAGCTACACCTATGACTATAGAACACCTATGAAATTCACATTAAGTGGTGCCGTAGTTCTTTCTAAAAAAGCAATTCTTAGTCTTGATTACGAATTTGTAGATTACTCAAATGCCAAATTTTCTGATGGACAAGATGATTTTGATTTCAATGGAACCACAGAAGCTCCTGAGGCGAATGATATCATTAAATCATCCTATGAAAGTGTTGGGAACCTAAGAGCTGGTTTAGAATATCGAGTTTCATCCGCTTTAAGCTTACGAGGTGGGTTTGCAAATTATGGAGACCCATATAAAGCTAGCTCAATAGATGAGTCATACAATATTTACTCTGCTGGTTTCGGTATTCGTCAAGGCAATTTCTTCTTCGATGCGGCTTATAGCTATTCAGATAAGGATGAATCATACATATACTATAGTACTCCCACTGCTGATGGCGATTTAATTTCATCAGGAAAAGTTGACCTTCAAGATAAAAATCATCAAGTTCGATTAACTTTTGGCTTCAAATTTTAACTTCATTGAAAAATGTTTGCTTTAAACATTTTTACTGCGACACAAGATGCTCTACTAAACAAATATTTAAATCGTTTTGAGCTTCGAAAAAAATGCCATAAAAAGCTATAGTTATCGGCACAAAAAAAACATAGTGTAGTTTTGGTCAAAACATAAGCATGTTTTCACAGCCCCTATATAAATACTGATTATTAACATGTTGAGCACACTAAAAAAAAACCTAATTTCATGCCTAAAACAATGTAGCTATCTAAGAAAACATCGTAGGATATTTCAATTTAAACGACATTTAATGCGACAAAAAAAAAGCTCCCGATGGGAGCTTTTTTTATTCTATATCTAAACCAGATTTATCTAATCATACCTGCAGCAACAGTTTCGTTAGTTGCTTCATCAATTAAAATAAAACTACCTGTATTGCGATTTTTATTATACGAATCGAAAAACAAAGGTTTAGCCGTTTTAAGCTTCAATGAAGCGATATCATTTAATCCAATAGTTTTATCATCCGTCATTTCTTCCAAAGTATTAATATCAACTTTGAAGTTTACATTACGCACCATACAACGTGTTTCGTTTGAAGTATGCTTAATGGTATATTTACCTCCCTGTATCATAGGACGTTCATTCATCCAACAAACCATAGCATCGAACTCTTGCTCCATTCTTGGAACATTGTCAGCGGCTACAATCATATCTCCTCGTGATGTATCAATTTCATCATTCAATCTTAAAGTTACAGATTGAGGCGTAAAAGCGATATCCAACTCACCATTTAGAGTATCAATTGCTTTAATTGTTGTTTCCCTGCCAGAAGGCAACACCTTAACCTTATCACCTGGTTTGAATATGCCACTAGCTACACGACCAGCGAATCCACGGTAATCGTGAAACTCATCACTCTGAGGGCGAATTACATATTGAACTGGGAAACGAGCATCTTTATGATTTCTATCGTCAAGTATTTCAATCGTCTCCAATAAAGTCAATAAGGTCTCACCCTTATACCAATCCATATTTTCAGAAGCATCAACCACATTATCTCCAAATTTGGCTGAAATAGGAATAAAGCGAACATCTTTAATATTCAATTTATCAGCAACTTTTTGATATTCGTTCTTAATGTTTTCATAGGTCTCCTCAGAATACCCCATCAAGTCCATCTTATTGATACATACAATAAGGTGAGGAATTTGCAATAAATTAGCAATATATGAATGACGAAGAGTTTGCTCAATAACACCATGACGAGCATCAACCAAAATAAGAGCACAGTTGGCTGTAGAAGCTCCTGTTACCATATTTCGTGTGTACTGAATATGACCTGGCGTATCAGCTATAATAAATTTACGCTTTGGAGTCGCGAAGTAACGGTAAGCCACATCAATGGTGATGCCCTGCTCACGCTCGGCTCTTAAACCATCGGTAAGTAAAGCAAGATCAACCTCGGTGTCGCCACGCTTTTTGCTAGAAATCTCGATAGCTTCCATTTGATCTTCAAAAATGGCTTTACTATCGTATAACAAACGACCAATTAGGGTACTTTTACCATCATCCACACTACCAGCAGTGGTGAAACGTAAAAGCTCCATATCTAAATATCCTGATGTTTTATCTGACATATTTATTTCTTTTTATTCTAGATTCATAAACGAGAAATTAATCTCTAATCTATTTCTTGATTCAAATACATTCAGTACTTGAAATAATATTTAAAGCTTTGAAGTGGCTTAAAAATACCCTTCTTTTTTACGATCTTCCATGGCAGCTTCAGAACGCTTATCATCATGACGTGTACCACGTTCTGTCGTTCTTGTAGCAGCTACTTCTTCAATAATATCTTCAAGAGTATTTGCTTCTGACTCAACAGCTCCAGTACAAGTTGCATCACCAATCGTTCTAAAGCGAACGATTCTTTTCTCTACTTTTTCAGAATCACGCATTGGAATACAATCAGAAACTGATAATAAATTACCATGACGCACAAAAACTTCACGCTCATGAGAGAAATAGATATTAGGGATATCAATATTTTCTAAATAGATATATTGCCACACATCCATCTCAGTCCAATTTGAAATTGGGAAAACCCTAAAGTGCTCCCCCATATTCTTTTTACCATTGAAAAGGTTCCAAAGCTCAGGCCTTTGATTTTTTGGATCCCATTGTCCAAACTCATCACGGTGAGAGAAAAAACGTTCTTTTGCTCTAGCTTTCTCTTCGTCACGACGACCTCCACCCATAGCACAATCTACTTGCAACTCCTCAAGTCCATCAAGTAGAGTTACAGTTTGTAGCTTGTTTCTACTTGCATCAAAACCTGTTTCCTCGATAGCTTTTCCTTGATCTATAGAATCCTGAACGTAACGTACAATCAAACGAGTACCTGTCTCTTCCATCAATCTATCACGAAATTCAATTGTCTCTGGGAAATTGTGGCCTGTATCAACATGCATTAATGCAAAAGGTACTTTTGCAGGTGCAAAAGCTTTTCTTGCTAAATGAAACATGATAATAGAATCCTTTCCTCCCGAAAATAACATTACGGGATTCTCGAATTGAGCTGCAACTTCACGAATCACATAAATCGATTCAGCTTCCAGTTCTCTTAAGTGATTTATATTGTATTCATTCATTCGAAAAAATTTTATTTACTTTTCTGTGATCAAACCCGATCACTAGTATCTTGTATTTTATATTCTCTAATTTAACTATGCCTGCTTTATATCAGATAGAATAGCATCAACCAAACATTTTACAGATTCTTCAATTGATATATCTGCCGTTTTAATTTCCAAGAAAGCATTTTCGGGGGCTTCAAAAGGTGCGTCCAAACCTGTAAAGTTTTTAATCTCACCATTGCGAGCTTTTTTATATAAGCCTTTTACATCCCTCTTCTCACACTCTTCGTACGATGCATTAACGTAGATCTCTCTAAAATCATCATCACCTATAATCTCTTTAGCCTGTTCTCTTATCGCAAGAGTAGGGCTAACAAAGCAATTTATTGTAATGATTCCACAATTAACAAACAGCTTTGAAACTTCGGCAATACGACGAATATTCTCTGTTCTATCCTCTTCAGAAAAACCTAGATTTTTATTAATACCTGTTCTAATGTTATCCCCATCCAGAATTTGAGTTAAAAACCCTCTTTTCTGAAGTGCCTTTTCTAATCCAATTGCGATAGTTGTTTTTCCAGATCCAGAGAGTCCTGTCATCCAAATAACACGAGCTTTTTGATTTAAAATTTGTTCCTTCTCTTCTCGACCAACAATTCGATCGAAAACTGGATGTATATTAGTTGCTTTACTGATCATTAATCTGTTTTATATGAATCGAATCAGCTATTATTAAACTTTTTGCCATGATAGAATCGAACTAACTATACGATTTCAATCACCCATTCAGCAGTAGCTGATGAAGAGTTCCCAATTTCTTAATTTATGAAAGATTTTAATCAATTTTAGATTGAGTCCTTCCGAAAAATCAGACACAAATGTACAATTTCTAAGATGATTATAAAAATTTTAGACTAGGAATACACAAGCAAGATTCTACAGTAAAAAAAGAAGCATGTATCCTTTATTTAAAATAAAGTAATATAGGCTCAAAGACTTGAATAATAAGTATAA
Organism: Ancylomarina euxina; assembly: GCF_003863355.1. Taxonomy (GTDB): domain Bacteria; phylum Bacteroidota; class Bacteroidia; order Bacteroidales; family Marinifilaceae; genus Ancylomarina; species Ancylomarina euxinus. The sequence goes on from NZ_QQWG01000009.1 coordinate 117,323, forward strand.
AAAAAGCCCCCTACAAAGGGAGCTTTTAAAATTATTAGCTAGATGATTTGACTATTTACAGTCACATTTCTCATCAAAACTCTTATTATACTGTTGCATAGCTCTGTAACTCATTCCCATATTTGAAAATCCACCATCATGGAATAAATTCTGCATGGTTACTTTTCGAGTTAGATCTGAAAATAGAGTGATACAATAATTTGCACATTCCTGAGCAGAGGCATTTCCCAGTGGGGACATACGCTCAGAGAAATCAATCAGCTTATCAAAACCTTTTACACCACTACCAGCAGTCGTCATCGTAGGTGATTGTGAGATCGTATTCACTCGAACGCTTTTCTCACGACCATAGATGTAACCAAAACTACGTGCAATAGATTCCAACATGGCTTTTGCATCGGCCATATCATTGTATTCGTACATCGTTCTTTGAGCTGCTGCATAAGATAAGGCAACAATTGATCCGTATTCGGCAACGACATCCATTTCTTTAGCTTTCTGAATCACTTTGTGGAAAGAGATAGCCGAAACATCAAGTGTTTTCTTTAAGTATTCATAGTTCAATTCATCGTATGAATTTCCTTTACGAACATTTGGTGACATCCCAATAGAGTGTAGAATGAAATCAACAGGACCTCCTAAAAGCTCCATAGATTCCTTATACAAATTCTCCAAATCCTCAGGATTAGTTGCATCAGCAGCAATAACATGTGCATTACATTTTTTTGCTAGCTCATCAATAGTTCCCATACGAATGGAAACGGGTGTATTTGTTAAGACGATCTCAGCACCTTCTTCAACAGCCAATTCAGCAACTTTCCATGCGATTGACATTTCGTTTAAGGCACCAAAGATGATTCCTTTTTTTCCTTTTAATAAGTTATAAGACATAATTTGAAATTTTCAATTTTATCAGCTACAAATTTAACCAATATTATTTAGAATAAATCAAAAAAAGATCATTTATTAAGACTGAATAAATTCGTTAATCAAACACCTTCCCACTGATCTATCTATATAGCAAGACTTTAGCATTTTCCATAGCAGCTTGAGTCATGTCAGCTCCACTAAGCATCTTGGCTAACTCTTCAATACGGCTTTCACTATCCAAAAGGACTATATTTGAGTAAGTTTCCAACTCATCATCAGCCTTATAAACTTTATAATGATAATTTCCTTTACTTGCAATCTGTGGTAAATGAGTAATACTGATTACCTGAATATTTTCAGCCATATCACGCATAACGACTCCCATTTTATCTGCAATCTCTCCAGAAACACCAGTGTCAATTTCATCAAAGACAATAGATGGCAAGGCTGTAGAAGCTGAGATTAAATATTTAATACTCAACATTAATCGCGACATTTCTCCACCTGAAGCAACTTTTGAAATTTCTTCAAGCTGTCCATTCTTATTTGCAGAGAATAAAATTCGTATTAAATCCTTCCCTAAATACTGAAATTCTTCAGCAATACTTTGTTCGAAGTTAATTTTAGCATGAGGCATCCCCAACTGAATCAGTTGAGATTCCAAAGCTTTTTCAATATCTGGAATCACAGACCTCCTACTCTTACTGAGCTTTTCAGATACCTTCACAAGATTTAATTCCTGCTTCTGCAATTGCTCCTTTAATTCTTCAATCAAATCATCACTGGATGAAATATCCTGAACTTTCTGATCCAAGTCTTCACGTATCTTAATTAATTCCTCAACAGACTCTACGCGGTGTTTTTGCTGAAAACTATAAATAGTATCTAGTCTTTCATTGAGAAAAGAAATCCTAGATGGATCGAACTCCATCGATTCATAACTCCTTTCAAGTTCAGAGGCCAAGTCTTGCAATTCAATACATGAGCTTTCAAAACGCTCGTAAAAATTCTCCCCATCAGAAAAAACATTCTGCACTTGACCAATGGCTGAACGAGCCTCTTTCAATAAAGAAATAATTGCTACTTCGCCCTCACTTAACAGGTTTGATGCCTTAAATAAATTCGTTTTTATCTCTTCGGCATGGTTTAGAGTTTCAAGTTCTGATTCCATTTCAACTTGTTCTCCATCTACCAAATTTGCATCAAGCAATTGCTCCAATTGAAATTGATAGTAATCCAAATCAGATTTTTCTTTTAGAGCAATTTGTTCTTTACGATACAATTCTCTTTTGATATGCTGATAATTTTCAAACTGAACTTGATAATCATTCAACAATGAAGCATGTTGTGCATAAGTATCTACAATTCCCATTTGATACTCAGAGTCACCTAAAGATAAATTTTGGTTCTGAGAATGAATATCGATTAGCCTAAGCCCCAACTCTTTTAAAAGCTTGACACTAACAGGTGAATCGTTTACGAAAGCACGAGTTTTACCATTAGGTAAAATTTCACGTCGTAAAATTGTTTCTTCCTCATATTCCATTTCAGCATCAGCAAAGAACTTTTGCAGGTGATACTTTGAAATATTAAAATGAGCCTCTACAACACATTTAAGGTCTTTATCTTTAAGGATATTCGTTTCTGGTCGTTGACCTAAAACCAAGCCCAAAGCACCTAGTAAAATAGATTTACCAGATCCTGTCTCACCTGTTATAATCGAAAATCCGTTATTGAAATCAATCTCAATCTGATTGATTAGAGTATAGTTTCGTATAGCTAAGGATTGAAGCATATTATATTTAAAATATAAGTTTTAAAGCAATAATTGAAAAAAGATCTCTCCGCTTACTCAAGGATCTTCTTATACTTATTCAGGTTTGCAGGGTCGATGTCGCTTAAAATATTGTAAGCACGCTTTTTCTCATCATTAAACGATTCAGTAAATATTTTAACCAATTCATCTGCTTTTGCATCGAAAAATATCTGAAGAATAAAAGAACCTGGTTTAGCACGATGAGCTTTCTGCAATAAGCGCAAAGACTCAGCAATCTCAGAACGCCCATCAGTCAACTTATCTGACATTTTATCTAATCCCAAACGATGATAACGATAAATACATTCTCGAACAGGACGATAGGAATTATTCAATATATTTTCGATCAACCAATATCTATTACTCTTACTCTCAAAGGATTTCCAACCTGGATATTTTGCATTTTGCATCTTATTGACGATAGCCTCTGCTTTAGTAAAATAGGGTGTTCCCCCCTCTAAGGCAAACGAATCGTAATCGAGTCCAACAATAATATTGGCATAAAAAGCTAAAAGTGCAGTTAAACTAGTAGGAGTATTAGACTCGTTATAATCCAAAGCCTGATACTCTGCATATTTAAAGTGAATATCGTTGTCCTTAAAATTTAGAAGAACGGTATTAAATGATGAGTTAAAAACAGGACGACGAGCCTGAATTTGCATTGTTCCCTTAAATTCATCCGAAGAAATCTGATCTGTGAGATTAATTAGAATATTGCACTCTATTTTCTCATCCTGATCGTAAACATGATCTGTCCAACTCCTATTATTAATAAACTCATACACTGCTGTCTGCATGGTTCTAAAAACCTGCTTATTAGTCCCCTGTATTTGCTGACTCACAACCTGTATATTACATTGTAATTCTTGTGATTTCACATTTGCAACAGAGAGTATAACGAGAATTAGAAAAAGTAGTTTACGCATATCCGAATTTTTCAAAATTAAGACTAAAGTTAATCAAAACAAATGAGCAGTCAAGCTTAATAAACCTAACTAAAAAAACATTCAATTATTGTTTAGACATAACACATCAAATGAGTTCTAGAAGTTCTGATTCCGAATTAACTCATCAACAATATCTTTTGCAACCTGAGACTTTGGTTTCAACTCAAACTTTTTCACTTCACCATTCCGAGAAAAAATTGTGATTTTATTAGTATCGTGCTGAAAACCGGCACCAGAATCATTTAATGAGTTCAGCACAATTAAGTCCAGATTCTTTTTCTCAAGCTTTATTTGTGCATTTTGCTCCTCATTATTAGTTTCAAGTGCGAAGCCTACTAAAAATTGTTTTTCAGATTTAATCTGTCCTAGCGATGCAGCAATATCTTGTGTCGGCGTTAACTCAATCGTGTAGTTTTCCTTCTCACGTTTTACTTTAGCATCAACAGGATTAAGAGGCGTAAAATCAGCAACAGCTGCTGTCATGATAGCTCCATCACAATGCGGAAAATGCTCAACAGAAGCATCATACATTTCCTGTGCTGAGATAACATCGATTCTATGAATGTTGGGATGATTAGTTTGGCATACAGAAGGCCCAGAGATGAGAGTAACTAGAGCACCTTCTTCTGCTAGTTTTTCAGCAATTGAAAAACCCATTTTGCCTGAGGAGAAATTACCAATAAAACGAACAGGGTCGATCTTTTCGTAAGTCGGCCCTGTTGTTATCATGACCTTTTTATTAATTAGTCTTTTTTTTTTGAAGCAAAGAATTCCTTGAGCTTCTCAACAATTATTTCAGGTTCTTCCATTCGACCTTTGCCATATAAACCACTAGCAAGCTCACCGCTTGAAGGCTCAATAAAGCTATCGCCATATGATTTTAAGATATCCATATTACGAAGTGTCGCAGGATGCTTAAACATATCCAAGTCCATAGCTGGGGAGTGAATCACAGGGCATTTAGCCGACAAATAGGTTGTCAACAAAAGGTTATCACAAATACCATGAGCCATTTTAGCCATAGTATTGGCTGTAGTTGGTGCAACTAAAAGAACATCTGCCCACAAACCCAAATCAACATGGCTATTCCATTCACCATCATCGTGCTTAAAAAAGTCACTTAATACCGTATTTTTCGAAAGTGTAGCCATTGTTACCGGAGAAATAAACTCCTTGGCATATGGTGTCATTAACACCTTTACTTCAGCGCCTTCTTTTACAAGTAAGCGCACCAAAGTTGCAGCCTTGTATGCAGCGATACTTGCTGTAACTCCAAGTATAATCTTCTTATCTTTTAACATAAGCCGTAAAACTAAAAAAGTTCCCTGTTTCGAGGGAACTTAAATATTAAAGCAAAATTTTACTTATCCGTATTGTTTTCTTTAGCAGGATTTCTGTAATAAACGTCACCATTAATGAATTCTTCAACCGCTATTAAAGTCGGTTTTGGTAAGCGCTCATAATATTTCGAAATCTCGATCTGCTCGCGATTTTCGAAAACTTCCTCTAAATTATCAGTAAAAGATGCGAATTCTTGAAGTTTCTTATTCAGTTCTGTTTTAAGCTCTACAGCAATCTGATTGGAACGCTTTGCCATAATCATCACTGATTCGTAAGCATTTCCTACTTCCCTGCTCAACTCTGTAACGTTACGTGTAATAGTTGAACCTGCTGCATTCGTTTTTTTGTAATCCATACTGTCAAAGAATTATTATCTATTGGTTTATTTTTAGTTCAGCTTGCAAAAATACAATTTTTTAAGAGTTTTCCTCTAATTTATAACTAATTATCTTCTTTTGCAGATTTATCTTTTCCAAAATAGGCTTCAATCTCCTTGATCATACGCTCAGTATCCTTCTGAAACTTACTTTTTGGAAACTCATCGACAAAAGCAAAGTATTCTTCTTTAGCCAAATTGAAACGCTCATTTTGCTTTTCGTCAATCGACTTTATTGCATATTGGTAGCGAGAATCTAAAAGCATAAACATGAGTTCCTCACGATAAGAAGAACCTGGATAATCTTTAATTGCATTTTCTAACGCGATTATAGCTGAAGGATAGTGCTCTCTATCGAAATAGTTACGAGCACTTAAATATGATTTATAAACCAATTTATCTTGTAATTCATCAATCAATTTATTCCCTTCCTCAATTCGAGTTGAGTTTGGATAACGATTAATATACAATTGCAAGGCATCGATAGCATCTTTTGTTGAAGTTTGATCCAATCGAGGTTTTGGTGATTCTTTATAATAACAATAAGCACTCATATACAAACACTCTTCAGCATATGGACTATCCGGGAAACTCTTAATGAAATTACGGAAATAGTATCCTCCAGTGATAAAGTCACTCATTCCATAGTTACAGTAAGCCATATAGTAACTCACGGTTTCCGCTTTACTTGTGCCCCTAAATACAGGTATCAACTCTTCGAAAAGCGTAGCTGCTTTTACATATTGTTCTTCATTATAATATATAATGGCTTTCTTGTATTTAAGAGTAGTATCATTACTCTTTAGAAGTTTTTGATATTCGCTACATCCAGCTAAAAGCGTAGAAAGAAGCACAATCAACAAAAGGATTTTTCTCATAGGTATATGGACTCTACTATTTTGTATCATGCAAAGATAGAATTTTCCGCCAATTTTGAACATTTCACACTATCATATTGTTGCAATTATATTTTTTTAACAAGGTTATCAAGCAGATAGATACCTACAATATTTTTTCAATGGTTTAAACCAATACTTGTTCTGTAACACAATAAGTAAAGAAGGCTATAAACATAGTGTTCTCAGCGTCATATCATTTATTATTAAATAGAGAGTAAAATCTACTGTATCTATCGCTTGATATATTTTTATAAAATGTTACTTTTGCACAGTTATGAATCCATTTCGAGAAATTTTCCGTTCTGAATTCCATAACTCCATTCAGAATATTTGAAAACTCAAAAAAACATATAACGTGGATATTTTTGACAAAGTTAACAACCAAAAAGGGAATATTGGACAATACGCAAAGCAAGCTCATGGCTACTTCGCATTCCCAAAACTAGAAGGCGAAATTAACTCTAGAATGACATTTAGAGGGAAAGAAGTTTTAACATGGAGTTTGAATAACTACATTGGACTAGCAAATCACCCAGAAGTAAGAAAAGCCGATGCTGAATCAGCTGAAAAATGGGGACTAGCCTATCCAATGGGAGCTCGTATGATGTCTGGGCAAACTAGTCGTCACGAAGAATTAGAAGCTCAGCTTGCTGATTTTGTTGGTAAACCAGATGCTTTCCTTTTGAACTTTGGTTACCAAGGTATGCTTTCAATCATCGACGCTTTAGTTAATCGTCATGATGTTATCGTTTATGACTCAGAGTCACATGCATGTATCATGGATGGTTTAAGACTTCACCAAGGGAAACGTTTCGTTTACCCTCATAACGATATGGAAAACCTTCACAAGCAGCTTGAGCGTGCTACTAAGTGGGCTGAAAACACAGGTGGTGGTATCTTAGTTATCACTGAAGGTGTGTTCGGTATGGCTGGCGATCTAGGTAAATTGGACGAGATTGTTGCAATGAAGGAAGAATTCAACTTCCGTTTATTAGTTGACGATGCTCATGGTTTCGGTGTAATGGGTCCTACAGGTGCTGGTGCTCCTGAGCATTTCGGTGTTCAAGATGGTGTCGATGTTCTTTTCGGTACTTTCGCTAAAGCTATGGCTGGAATTGGTGCATTCGTTGCTTGTGATGAAGATGTTTGTGGCTACTTACGCTACAACATGCGTTCACAAACTTTTGCGAAGTCACTTCCTATGCCAATCGTTGAAGGATCTATCAAACGTTTAGAGTTACTTAGAACTAAACCAGAGCTTCGTGAGCAACTGTTCACCATTTCAAATGCTCTTCAAAAAGGTTTAACTGAAGCTGGTTTGGAAATTGGATGTACTCAATCTCCAGTTACTCCAGTTTATCTTTCTGGTAGCGTTGCTGAAGGTACTCAGGTAACTATGGATCTTAGAGAAAATTATAATATTTTCTGTTCTATCGTTGTGTATCCTGTAATTCCTAAAGGACAATTACTACTTCGTTTGATCCCGACAGCAACTCATACTCTTGAAGATGTTGAGTACACTGTTAACGCATTTAAAGATGTCGCTACAAAATTGAAAGAAGGAAAATATAGCAACGAAAAATTTGCTGATATCTTCAAGCAATAAGCACACCATTGATATAAGTAAAAGCGATACCATCAGGTATCGCTTTTTTTTGTTTAAAACTCATCTTCCTATAAAATTTAGGCAAAAAAAATAGGATCAATTCCGAAGAAACAATCCTAATATTTTTATACGCATTAAATTCTAAATGAATTTTCTGAGCGAGAAACGAGACTCGAACTCGCGACCCCAACCTTGGCAAGGTTGTGCTCTACCAACTGAGCTATTCTCGCAATTTCTTTTTTTTATTTAATCAGAAAAGAAAAACTGACCGAGCGAGAAACGAGACTCGAACTCGCGACCCCAACCTTGGCAAGGTTGTGCTCTACCAACTGAGCTATTCTCGCATTTCTTTTTTTTAATTTAATCAGAAAAGAAAAACTGATTTGAGCGAGAAACGAGACTCGAACTCGCGACCCCAACCTTGGCAAGGTTGTGCTCTACCAACTGAGCTATTCTCGCATTTCTTTTTTTTTAATTTAATCAGAAAAGAAAAACTGATTTGAGCGAGAAACGAGACTCGAACTCGCGACCCCAACCTTGGCAAGGTTGTGCTCTACCAACTGAGCTATTCTCGCATTTTATGCTTTATTCTCAATTGTTATTGAGAAACTTGAATCAAGAATAATCTTAGAGTCTTATCCTTGTCAATTGCGATGCAAATATAGGCATTCTCAGCGTTTCAGCAAGTTTTTAAATCGAAAAATGACAATAAAAAAACACCTCTGAAATTCAGAGGTGTTTTTGAATATATCTATCAAAATGTAGAACAAGTCTTACATTAAGAAACTCAATAAGATACCTGCAGCTACGGCTGAACCAATTACACCAGAAACGTTTGGTGCCATTGCATGCATCAACAAGTGATTTGTAGGGTCATTCTCTAATCCCATAACTTGTACTACACGAGCACTATCAGGAACAGCTGAAACTCCAGCGGCACCAATCATAGGATTAATAGGTCGATCTTTTGGAGAAACCAAATTCATAACCTTACCAAAGATAACTCCACCTGCTGTTGCAACTATAAAGGAAGCAGCTCCAAGTCCGAAGATTAACATTGAATCCTTTGTCAAAAAGACATCTGCTTGAGTTGAAGCTCCCACAGATATACCTAAAAGAATAGTAATAATGTTAATTAATGCATTACTAGCCGTTTCAGCCAATCGACCTGTTACTGTTGATTCTTTCAGTAAATTACCAAAGAATAACATACCCAACAAAGGTACAGATGTAGGCGAAATATATGCTGTTAACAATAATGCAATAATCGGGAACATGATTTTTTCAAGACGAGATACCGCACGAGGAGGCTTCATCTTAATTGATCGCTCTTTCTTAGTGGTCAACAAGTTAATGATTGGAGGCTGAATCACAGGAACCAAAGCCATATATGAATAAGCCGCAATCGCAATAGGACCGATCAGATTCTTAACCGTAACCCCATTAGCCATAACGTTCACACCATTAGCCAATTTAGACGATAGGAAAATAGCCGTAGGGCCATCAGCACCACCAATGATTCCAATTGCACCAGCTTCTGGTGGAGCAAAACCCAACCAAAGTGCACCAAGAAAAGTAACGAAGATACCTATCTGAGCTGCTGCTCCTAAAATCATCAATCGAGGATTCGAAATCAAAGATGAGAAGTCAGTCATTGCTCCAATCCCTAAGAAAATCAAAGGAGGATACCAACCTTGTAATACACCAGAATACAGATAACTCATTACCGATCCAGGCTCATAAATACCTAGCTTTAGGTTGAAATCAACCGCCTGAAACATTGGGATATTACCAATTAAAATACCTGTTCCGATAGGAATAAGCAATAGAGGCTCGTAATCGTATTTAATAGCTAGAAAAATAAAGAAGATACCAATAAGCATCATCAATAGGTGACCTGGAGTTACATTAGAAAATCCTGTAAATTCCCAAAAATTTCTCAAACCAACAACCGCACTCGATTCGTGACTGCAATCGTAGTCGCTATTGTTTCCAAATTTAATAACATCGTTAGAAATAGTTCCTACACGAGTACCTAAATCCAATATTTCAGAAGTTACCCAATATGATCCAGATCCTGAATTCGGATTGGTATTCTTACTTAATCGTTCTACATTCTTTGGATTAAAGGTCAAGATTACATTATTCCCCTCAACAGTCCAATGTCCTGTAAAACGTTGCTTGATTGAATCCATTGAAAAGGCTTTATTCTCTTCTTTAAATTCAAAAATCTTATACCTTTTAACCGTCTTATCCGATAAACCCAGAGCATTAGGAATATAACCATCTTGATGATTAATCCATTTCCCCTCGGTTAATTGTTTTTCAATAGCCCCAGTATTTTGAGCCAGGGATGAAAAACACATCCCTAACATCAAAACAAGTGAGAATATCATTTTATAGAGATTTCTCATTACGTTAAATTTGACTTAAATTGATTTACGCTAACTCAATAAGTACATCATCCTGAAGGACACTATCACCTACATTTACCTTAATAGTTTTAACAGTACCTGCTTTTTCAGCTAATACGTTATTTTCCATTTTCATGGCTTCCATTACAAGTAGAGTATCACCAACATTAATTGCGTCGCCAACAGCAACACCAATTTTGATGATGGTTCCAGGAAGTGGCGCCTTAACACTCACAGCACCAGCTGACTTCTTAATCTGACCCTCACCTGGTTTATTAATAACAGGCTTACGAATCAATTGAGGAGTTTTGCTTACTTTCTCTTTAGCTTCGATCTCAACATCGTAAACAGTACCGTTTACTTCAACTTGAGCGTTTGCACCTTCGATCTCTTTGATATCAACATCGAATTCTTGTCCGCGTATTGTAAATTTGAACTTTTTCATCGTCTTATCTTGGTTGATTCATTACTCCATAAATCTTAGAACTCCATGGAGAATAATTCTTAGTAACTTTTTTAATGGTAATAATGTTGCTTTCCTCATCGTGAATCTGATCGAAATGCATAAACAGAGCCATTGCAATAGCTGCATTTACACTACCTTCGATATCCAATTCCCCAATATTAGCAGTAGGTTTACCTTGCTTTTTAAGCTTCGATCTAAGCTTGATTTGTAAAAGCTTAGGAAGATTTACAAAAACAATAACCAGGGATACCAATGCGACAAACACGATGCCGTATCCAACCAAGGCAATTGTCCATCCTCCCTGGCTTCCAATCGATAATAAATTGATATAACTCATAGTTTATTATTTTTTACAATGGAATGTTTGAATGCTTCTTAGGAGGATTAGATTGCTTCTTAGTCTGTAACGACTGGAATGCACGAATTACTCTGAAACGTGTGTTACGAGGTTCAATTACATCATCAATGTAACCATATGAAGCTGCATTGTATGGATTAGCAAATTTCTCGTTATACTCAATCTCTTGCTCGTTGATGAATTTAATTTTCTCATCATCGCTAAGCTCCATCATTTTTCTACCATGTAAAACCTCGATAGCACCTTTAGCACCCATAACCGCGATCTCAGCTGAAGGCCAAGCGTAGTTAAGATCACCTCTTAGTTGCTTACAAGACATTACATCATGAGCACCACCATATGATTTTCTTAAAGTAATAGTTACTTTAGGAACAGTAGCTTCGCCATAAGCAAACATTAATTTAGCACCATGAGTAATGATACCACCAAACTCTTGACTTGAACCAGGAAGAAATCCAGGAACATCAACTAAAGTAAGAATTGGAATATTGAAACAGTCGCAGAAACGAATGAAACGAGCCGCTTTTCTTGATGATTCAATATCGAGAACACCCGCTAAGAAATTAGGTTGATTAGCAACAATACCAATAGATTGACCTCCCATACGAGAGAAACCTACAAGAATATTCTTTGCATAGTGACGGTGGATCTCTAAAAATTCAGCATCATCAACAATAGAATAAATGACATCCTTCATGTCATAAGGCATGTTAGGATTCTCAGGTACAATCTCGTTCAATGCATCCTCCAATCTATCGAAAGGATCAGTACACTCAATAAGTGGTGCCTCTTCAAGGTTATTCGAAGGCATGAAAGATAAAAGCTTACGAATAATCATGATACCTTCTTCTTCGTCTTCCAATTTGAAGTGAGAAACACCTGATTTTGAAGCGTGCATATGTGCTCCACCCAAAGCTTCAGTTGTAATATCTTCACCAGTCACAGTTTTCACAACCTTAGGACCAGTAACAAACATGTATGACTTTTCTTCAGTCATCATGATAAAGTCAGTTAATGCTGGAGAATAAACGGCTCCACCAGCACAAGGACCAAAAATTGCAGAAATCTGAGGAATAACTCCAGACGCCATAATGTTTCTCTGGAAAATCTCAGCATAACCAGCTAGAGCTGTTACACCCTCCTGAATACGAGCTCCACCTGAATCATTCAATCCAATACAAGGTGCACCAACTTTCATTGCCATATCCATCACTTTGCAAATCTTCTGTGCAAAAGTTTCAGATAGAGAACCACCAAATACAGTAAAATCCTGAGAGAATACAAAAATTAAACGTCCATCTACAGTTCCTTGACCTGTAACAACACCATCGCCTAAGAATTTAGTTTTCTCCATACCAAAATTGGTACAACGATGTGTCACAAACATATCGAATTCCTCGAAACTACCTTCATCCAAAAGCATGTCGATTCTTTCACGAGCAGTGTATTTACCTTTCTTGTGCTGAGATTCGATACGCTTCTCACCTCCGCCAAGTTTAGCTTCAGCTCTTAAGTCAATTAACTTCTTAATTTTATCCTGACTAGCCATAACTTCTATTAGTTATAATATATTATAATTGAGTATTCTTATTTATTACCACAAAGTTCAGTCAAAACTCTCTGTGTTGACTTCGGGTGCATAAAACCAATTTTCAAACCTTCAGCACCTCCACGAGGAGTCTTGTCAATTAGTTGGCAGCCCGCCTCTGCAGCATCATTCAATGCTTCTTGAACATCTTCAACAGCAAAAGCTAAATGATGCATTCCGCCACCTGTTTTCTCCACAAACTTCCCAATTGGTCCTTCTGGATCAGTAGACTCAAGCAATTCTATTTTCACATCTCCAACTTTGAAAAATGCAGTTTTCACTTTCTGATCAACTACTTCTTCAATAGCATAACACTCTAATCCTAATACTTTCTCGTAAAAAGGAATAGCTTCTTCTAGGCTTTTAACAGCAATCCCGATGTGCTCAATATGTGTCGGTTTCATAACTAAGTATATTTTGATTGAATAATTTGGTGACAAAAATATTGAAAGGAAAAACGATAATCAACGTTTTCACTGATTATTAAACTTGTTCTTCAACATGTTCAAATCAGCAAGTTAAATTCACCCACTCCCTTCTGATACAAAGACTATTACAGAATAGAAACACATTTAAAAACTCCAGCAAAAAGACTCAAACTTGCTTCAAATTCAGCATATTCGAAAACCTTTGCACTATTCTTAATTTTCGACAAAACAAATGAAGACGGTTTTTACCTTTTTTTGAAAAAAAAAATAGTTTGCTCAGCACAAACTGAACTGTTTTAAAACAATCTTTTTTTATTACTCAGTCATATTTCAAAAAAAAGCGAATCTCAAAAACGTCAAATTCCACCGAAAAGATCTCAAAATAAAGTTGAATTTAATATTCGTTGGCATTTCTTTACAACGCAATTTAATACCTCTTTACAACACGAGCAAAACAAATAAGCTATTGACTACCGTTCTACCCTAAAAATCAAATCAATCAATAAAATATTCTTTACCACTAAAAAAGAAGACTGTTTGACAAGATCATCAGCATTAAAAACATTGAAATTCCGTAATCTCGGCTCAACAAAATCAAACTCTTTAACTATATTTGCACCGAAATCTGCTTTCAACCAATTTTATAAAAAATTTAAGATGATACTATTCTTTAAAAAAGGTAAAGTTCATTACGGAGTACATTGTTCTCTCGAATTAAATGCAATTGACACAGCTAAATTATCTTGGCTATTTAGCGATGCTGAAGTCCTAACTACACCAACATTAACAGGTAAGTTTGTAGGTCCTCGTAAAGAGATGATTACACCTTGGAGTACAAATGCTGTTGAGATTACTCAAAACATGGGATTAAATGGAATCCTTCGTATAGAAGAATTCATACAAGTTGATACTGAATATCCTCTGTTCGATCCTATGCTTCAAAGCTCATATGAAAATTTAGATCAAGAAATTTTCACCATCGAAAAGCAAGCTGATCCTATTCTTTACATCGAAGATATTAGAGCATACAACAAGCAAGAAGGTCTGGCCCTGAACGATGAAGAAATAAGCTACCTTGAAGAGGTTGAAAAAAAGATTGAGCGTAAATTAACCGATTCAGAAGTTTTCGGTTTTTCTCAAGTAAACTCAGAACACTGCCGCCACAAAATATTCAATGGTACTTTCATAATTGATGGCGAGGAAAAAGAATCTTCTCTTTTCCAATTAATTAAAGAAACCTCAAAAAAGAATCACAACCGTATTGTATCAGCTTACAAAGACAATTGCGCTTTTGTAAAAGGTCCAAGAGTTGAACAGTTTGCTCCTGCTTCTCACGACAAAGCAGATTTTTTCTACACTAAAGATATTGACACTGTCATCTCATTAAAGGCAGAAACTCACAACTTCCCTACAACGGTTGAACCATTTAATGGTGCTGCAACCGGGACTGGTGGTGAGATTAGAGACCGTATTGCGGGCGGGAAAGCGTCTTTACCAATGGCAGGAACAGCTGTATATATGACAGCATATCCTAGACTTGAAGCGACAAGGAATTGGGAAAACGCGACGGATCCTCGTAAATGGTTATACCAGACTCCAGAAGAAATCCTTATCAAAGCTTCAAATGGTGCAAGTGATTTCGGAAACAAATTCGGTCAGCCATTAATTTGTGGCTCGGTAATGACTTTCGAGCATTTCGAAAACAACAAAAAATACGGTTACGATAAGGTCATCATGCAAGCAGGCGGAGTTGGATATGGCCGATTAGAGCAAGCTCAGAAAGATGTCCCTAATAAAGGCGACAAAGTAATTCTTTTAGGTGGTGACAACTACAGAATTGGGATGGGTGGTTCTGCTGTTTCTTCAGTTGCAACTGGAGAATATGCCAACTCTATTGAGTTAAATGCGGTTCAACGTTCTAATCCTGAAATGCAAAAAAGAGTTTGTAATGCCATTAGAGCCATGGCAGAATCAGACAATAATCCAATCATCTCTATCCATGATCATGGTGCTGGTGGTCACTTGAACTGTCTATCTGAATTAGTTGAAGAAACTGGTGGAAAAATTGATCTTAACGCTCTTCCTGTTGGTGATCCAACACTATCAGCAAAAGAGATTGTTGGTAATGAGTCTCAGGAAAGAATGGGATTGGTTATTGGTAAAGATGACGTTGCTCTTTTAACTCGTATTGCTGATCGTGAACGAGCTCCAATATACGAAATTGGTGAAACAACTGGAGACATGCGTTTTACTTTTGAAGATAAAAAGACTGGGGAAAATCCTATCGATTTAGCTCTTTCTGAAATGTTTGGTAAACCACCCAAAACCGTCATGACTGATGAAACTGTAATCGAATCTTTCGAAGATGTTTCATACGAAGTTGACAAACTTGAAGATTACCTAGAAGAAGTTCTTCAGTTGGAATCAGTTGCATGTAAAGACTGGTTAACTAACAAGGTCGACCGTTCTGTAACGGGTAAAATTGCCATGCAGCAATGCGCTGGACCTCTTCAATTACCATTGAATAATCTTGGAGCTGTTGCTTTGGATTTCCAAGGCGAAAAAGGTATCGCAACTTCAATTGGTCACGCTCCTGTTTCAGCTCTTGTTGACTCAGCAAATGGTTCACGTCTTTCAATTGCAGAATCTTTAACCAACTTAGTTTGGGCTCCAATTGAGCAAGGTATTAAAGGTGTTTCGCTTTCAGCTAACTGGATGTGGCCATGTAAAAATAAAGGTGAAGATGCTCGTCTTTACAAAGCTGTTGAATCAATTAGTGAGTTTGCCATTGAACTTGGACTAAATGTTCCTACTGGTAAAGATTCATTATCAATGACTCAAAAATATGGTCAGGATGATGTGGTTTATGCACCAGGAACAGTAATTATTTCAACTGTAGGTGAAATTATTGACATCAATCGTATGGTTAGCCCAGTGATGAAAAATGTAGCTAACTCACACCTATTACATATCGATTTCTCAAAAGATGATTTCCAACTAGGAGGCAGTAGTTTCGCTCAAATCGTTAACAAACTAGGTAAAACAACACCTAATGTAAACGACGCTAAATATTTTGCTAAGACATTTGAAACTCTTCAGCAACTGATTCTGGACAGAAAAATTCTAGCTGGTCACGATATCTCTTCTGGTGGTATGATTACTGCCTTACTTGAGATGTGTTTTGCGGATAACAAACTTGGCGCTTCAATTAATCTTGATACAATTCAAGAATCAGACTTAATCAAAGTTCTATTTAGCGAGAATCCTAGTGTTATCATTCAGGTAGAAGACTTCGATTCTGTAAGCAAAACTCTTACTGAAGCAGGAATCATTTTCCATAATATTGGAAGTCCATCTGAAGCTGGCAAAATGACAATCACCCAAGCAGATAAAAACTTATCTCTTGATGTGGCATCATTACGTGATCTTTGGTACAAAACATCCTACTTATTAGATCGTAGTCAGTCTGGTAAAGATCTAGCCTTAGAGCGATTCAAATCATATAAAGAAAATAGCTTAAGCTACAAATTCCCTGAGAATTTCACTGGTAAATTTGCGCAATATGGTATCGATCCAAAGCGTCAAACCAAATCGGGTATCAAAGCCGCTATCATTCGTGAAAAAGGTGTGAATGGCGATAGAGAGATGGCTTGGATGATGCATCTAGCTGGCATGGATGTGAAGGATATTCATATGACAGATCTTATCTCTGGCCGTTCAGATTTCTCTGATGTTAACATGATTGTTTTTGTTGGAGGTTTCTCTAACTCTGATGTATTAGGTTCGGCAAAAGGTTGGGCTGGAGCATTCCTATATAATGATAAAGCTAAAAAAGCGCTTGAAGACTTCTATAAACGAGAAGATACGCTTAGTTTAGGTGTTTGTAACGGTTGTCAGTTAATCTCTGAACTAGGTTTAATATACCCTGAGCACGATCAACATCCTAAACTAATTCATAATGAATCTCATAAATTCGAGTCGGGTTTTGTGAATGTTGATGTTCAGGCTAACGATTCAGTCATGCTATCAACACTTGCTGGTAGCCGTTTAGGTATTTGGGTTGCTCACGGTGAAGGTAAATTCAACTTACCTTATGGTGAAGACAAATACCAGATTCCAATGAAGTACAGTTTTAAAGATTATCCTGCTAATCCAAATGGATCTCCATTCGAAACGGCAGCAATCTGTTCCGAAGATGGTCGTCATTTAGCTATGATGCCTCACTTGGAGCGTGCAACTTACCCTTGGAATTGGGCTTACTACAATGAAAACAGATTAGAGGATGAATTAAGTCCTTGGATTGAAGCTTTTGTTAACGCAAGAAAATGGATTGCAAAACATAAATAATTAAATATCCACATATTTAAAAACCCTCTTTCCTATTAGGCAAGAGGGTTTTTTCATTTACAATAAAAAGATTCAATTTAGATTATTTTTAATATCTTGTGCTTCAAACTAACCAAACCGAACAATACGATGAAGCACTTTGCACTACTCATATCAATCCTATCTATCACATTCTCATGTGCTAACAATAAACACACACATAAGAAATCCGTGTCAGATTCTGCTCAAGTTAATAAAGAGGTTTCAATCAATAAGCCCAAATTCTCACCTGGAACACTTGCGTTAAACATAAAAATAATAAATATTATTCCTCATGATAGTTATAATGAAATAATTTCAACTGTAGAAAAAACATTAGGTTCTGGTGCTGGAATAATTGGAGTGTATTCAAAAGGAAAAGAAGTATCCTTTGAAAGCAAACATGACTTTAAACTAGAAGTGAATTCAACTCGCAGTTTCCTTTTTAAGGAAACACAAACTATAGGTAATAATAAAAGTAATTTAAAAGTAATTAGGGAAATAAAGTAATAACACAATCCAATTGCTGAACTTCAGCATAAGCTAGAAATTAAACGTATTAGTCTGTTACAAGAAAATCATTTAGACCTACTAACCACTAACTAACAAAAAAAAAGAATGGCAAAACATCTACTTTTAGGTACAGCATTTTTTGTAGTTTGCTCCTTATCCGGATTAGCACAAACAAAAAATATTGTTATTAATGAAAACACCTACAAAAAGCTTACTGCACCTGGTGTGAACCACGTGAGAATGGCTAAAAAAGCAGACAAACGCAAAGGAATCATTCGTGTCAAAGATGCACCACACGAACGAATAATGTTTGAAAAATTAATAACTCAAGATCCCAAAACAGGAGAACTTCCAACTAACTTTCGTGAAAGAGAATTAAAATTTCTATCAGATAATAAAAGTCAATTCATATCCAGAACTAAATCACAAAATATTGATTGGAAACAAACAGGACCATACAATGTAGGTGGAAGAACAAGAGCACTTGCCATTGATGTGACGAATGATAACATAATATTAGCTGGTGGTGTTACGGGTGGAATGTGGCGCTCAGAAGATGGAGGTGAAAGTTGGACAAAAACGACAAGCACAACAGAGCATCAAAGTGTAACAGCTGTAACTCAAGATCCTCGTGAAGGGCACACCAATATTTGGTATTATGCGACTGGTGAATATTCTGGATCAGCTGGTGCTATTGGAGCCTTTTATTCAGGGGCTGGGGTATTCAAATCTATCGATGGTGGAAAAACTTGGGCTAAAATTGCAGCAACGGATACTGATGATACACCTATTTTCACAGAAACAATCGATATCTGTTGGAATATATGTGTTGATCCTTTAAACGGTGACGTCTACCTAGCAACCTATGGTAAGATTTGGCGATTAACCGATGTCGGTGAAGTTGCAACAACAGTTTTAACAAGTAAGCCTACTAACGATGATAAATGGGCTTCAACTACTGATATACTTTGTACTCCTTCAGGTGTTAAATATGCAACATTAAGTAGTGGAGGAACTGTAAATGGTATATTTAAATCAGTAACTGGAAACACAGGTGATTGGACAAAAATAACACCAGACAACTTCCCTACTAATTTTGCACGTATTGTTTTAGCTTATGCTCCAAGTAATGAGAATATTCTTTATTTCCTTTCTGAAACACCCAATGCAGGTTTTGAAGGACATAGTATTTGGAAATTAGCAGTAGATGGTGATACATATACATGGGAAGATCGTTCACTCAATCTTCCTGCACAAGGAGAAGACGATGTAGCGGGATACCGATCACAAGGCTCTTACAATATGGTCATCAAAGTGGCTCCAGATGATGAAAATATGGTCTTTATTGGAGGAACCAATCTTTACCGTAGTGACGATGGCTTTGCAACGAATGCTAATCCGGTTAAAACAGGCAAGGATGATCCTACTAACAAATCTAAAACCTATTGGATAGGAGGATATGCTACTGAGAACAATGTCAGTCAATATGACAACCAACATCCGGACCAACACGCCTTAGCTTTCTTTAACGATGGGAAAACACTATTAAGTGGTCATGATGGTGGTATCAGTAAAACCAGTAATTACAAGCAAACTGAGGACTCTGGACAAGAAGACGATCCCGAACATCCATCAGTTAAACCGGTAGATTGGGTTTCTTTGAATAATGGCTACTTGACAACTCAAGCCTACACAGTTGGAATTGATGCTAAAGATGAAACATCTTACGAAATATTAACAGGCTTTCAAGACAATGGAACTTGGTACACTTATAGAGAGGACAATGGAATTCATAAAAAAGGTTGGATTCAACTCGGAAGTGGTGATGGCTCTTATTGTAGTATGCACAACAGTTTAAATGGTTACATCACGTCTTCACAAAAAGGTCGTATCTATTTAAATGCATACAATACCGATAGTAAGGAATGGGAGTGGACAAGAGTTGATCCCGAAGGTGTAAACTCAGACAATGTATTGTTTATCAACCCATATGAAATTGATGGCAACAACGAGAGAATTATGTTTTATGCAGGAGGAACTGATATTTGGAGAAATAATGATATTTATGAAATCGATAGATTTTCAAATTATGCAGCTACTGAAGGATGGGTAAAAATTGAAGGAACTAATGTTACTGGTAAAATCTCTGCAATAAAGTCATCGATCCTTCCTGCTAACTTATTGTATTTTGGAACTTCTGAAGGAAAGATCTATAAAATTATTAACTCGCACTCAAGTCAAACGGTAACTAAAGAAATCACTGCTTCTTTCATGCCAGAAGGTTATGTAAGCAGTATTGAGGTTAACCCTGCTAATGCTAGCCATGTCTATGCAACTTTTTCAAACTATGAAGTAGCTAGTATATTCTTTTCGAAAGATGCCGGTGAAACATGGACTGATGTTTCAGGAAACCTTGAAATAACAAAAGAAACAAAGAATATTGGACCTTCAGTTAGATACATCAACGTTGTAAACGCTGAAAATGGACCGATCTACTTTGCAGCAACAAGTATTGGCTTGTATAAGGCAACTGATCTTAATCCGAATACACAATGGACTCAAGTTTCGACTGATAAAATCGGGAATACTGTCGTTGATATGGTGAAAACCCGTAAAGATGGTTTTATCGTAGTAGGAACTCACGGTAATGGTATTTTCCACGCAAATATTACACCTGGAGAGCCAACTATTGACCCTGCAGGCCCACTTGTGAGTATTGATGATTTAGACGAAACTAATGCCAAACTTAGTATTTATCCTAATCCTATGGTTAATGAAAGTCGCATTGCTTTTCCTAATCAAAATAATGAAAGTTATAGATTAATTGTTGTTGATGCTTCTGGTCGCGTTGTTCGTATTATTGAAAACATTACTAATAATAATGTATTGATAAACCGTGAACAGTTAAAACCTGGTATTCACCTTATCAATCTTGAAGGTGAAAAAATATACAAGGGAAAACTTCTTGTGAAATAAGCTACCAAACCCTTTAACTAAAAAGACCTAAAAGCTCAATGCTTTTAGGTCTTTTTTACTTTATCCCTTAAAGGCTTAAAACCAAATATTAATAGCCAATACCTGCAGCCATAATGTTGTTTGGGTCGAAAGCATGACAAGGTGTTACACCGTGAACCATATCACATTTAGGACAATGTCCTTCGAATTCTTCCATGGTAAAAGGTTCTTTACAACCATGACATTCAATATCTAGTGGCATTGGCATCAACTGCTCTGCAAATCCCATCATTCTAACCTTATCAACTACTTGTTGACCATTTTCGAAACTTCCTGCGCATCCGTCATGCATAATATCTATATTTTAGTGTTAGTTCGTAATTCTATTTTTATTTAAAAGGTAATCTAAAAACCAATATCTTCTTTTTTAATAATCTCACCTTGACGTAATCTGTTTCTCATTTTTTGAACAACAGAATCCATTCTTTCAAGATCACTCAATAAGTTTTGTTCCTCATCACTAGTTTCAATCACTTTGTGAATTCCACCATTTTTAATAACGATACGTTTATCGCCCATAAGTGCCAAAATTGGATCATGTGTTGCCATCAAAACAATCTTTTCTTCACCTACCAACAAATCCAAAGCTCGTTTTCTATCGATACCTGCATTCTCAATTTCATCAATTAAGACAATAGGTGATTTACTAAGAATAGCCGTATCTGCAATCATTAATGCTCTTGACTGTCCCCCACTTAAACTTGTAATAGGAGTCGATAATTCAAACTTCTCTCCAGCCAAATCGTTTGCTTGTGCAAAAATTTTATTAATCACACTTTCGATATCCTCTACCAAACGAGACTGTGCATGTAACTCGATAAATTCATAAACCGTTAAGTCCATCACAAAGTTCATATTCTGTGACAATTGAGCAACCAACTTGTTACCCGAATTCAAACGCCATTTTGAATCGCCAGCTTCTCCATTGATAAGTACTGAACGTGAAGTTGGCGTATCCCCCTGAGCAACCCATTCAATATCCGCCAATAAACGACTCTTACCTGAACCAGTAGGTCCTACAATACAAACAATTTCGCTCTTTTTAATTGTTAATTCACCAAACTGTTCAGCTTCACCAGACTTATTTGTTCCTGGTAATAATGTAATACTATGAACACCATCATCCTCATCTTCACCTAAAAATGCGAGCATCTGATCGATATAAGTACACATTGATCCTAGAACCTGTGACTTATCCATAGCCCTATTTTCTTGCTCTTCCTCTTCATCTAGGAAATCCAGGTAATTGACCAGTTTAATATCTAAATTCCCATTCAATTCCAATGTGTGCTCTTCGAAAAAACCAGGTAAAAAAGGATATTTCTCAAATAAATCGGTAAGAGTTTTGCTCTGTATATCGTTAATTGTAATCATCTTCTAAATCTAAATTGATTAATCGTAATTGTCAATAATCTACTTCTTATCACCTAAGTCAATTTTTCGAACATTACCCATTTGATAAGATTCTCCTATTCGGGTTTCACCCAAACAATATGAACAAAGAGCAGATGGCATTGAGAATCTCAATTTTTCTCCAACAAGTGTTTTAACTTCAACTTTATCATCATATAAAAGAGTACTTAACTCGTATGCACCTTGTCCTGTTAATCCATTCACGTGCATTATAGTAGCACCTGGATTCACCGTATTTACTCTTGAAGCAAATACCTCACGTTCAGCTTGAGAAACAATATCACCTTTTGTGATGATTACAATGTCAGCTGTTTTAAGCATTGGTCCAATCTTCTTTGGTGTATTAATACCACTCAAATTATCGATAACACACACGGCAGTTACAGTCTTAATATATGGAGAGCAACGGTTACACAATCCAGCACTCTCTGTAATCAAAAGATCCAAACCTTCTTTCAAACCCCACTGAGTCACCTCTTCGATATTACTCACGAAATAATGGTCAGGGCAAAGTGAACCGGAAAGCCCTTTTTTCACTTTTACGCCTGCTTTTTCATAAAGGATGTCATCATCAGTATACAAACAATCGAATTTTACAACACCAACTTTTAAACCACGCTTTTGAACGGAGTCAATTGTCTTTAAAATAACGGCTGTTTTCCCTGATGAAGGAGGTCCTGATACAGTAACTAGATTCATATCTTAAGGTTATATCTGTTAAAATTATGAGTTAATACAAGCTTGATAGCTTGCTAAATTAAGATTGTGGCGTAAAACTTAAAGGGCCTATATTTTTAAAGCTGTTATCCTTTATTGCTTTATTGAATATACCTTCACACTTAACGATTAACTCTCCAATATTGTTTGAGTTGATATAATCCCAACCCAACCACATAAATTTATTTTCCTTTGGAAGTCTATTATCAACTTCAGGATTTATACTTGGGAACAGTCCTTGATGTGAAAGAATTTCACCAACAGCTTTTGAAGCAAAGAAATCAATCACATCCTGAGTTTTCTCCAATTTATCTTTTTTAGTTAACATGAAAATAGGACTAATAATAGCACCATCCTCAGGCCAAACTGCAAGCATACTTCCACCCTCTTTTATCATCTTGGTAAAGAAATAAGGCATGATGGTTATTGCTGGACGATTTTTCTTTTTGGTATGCGATTTCACCATTTGAGATGGGTGCATACTTTCCAATAAACATTCTCCTAAACCTTTCACACCCTCTTCACCATAAGCTTTATAGATGTGAAGTAACATAGAGTTGAACAAGTCGAAATCACTAATTGGAAGACTCACACTATTTTTAAATTCAGGCTTGAATAAATCAGCCCAAGTGCGTGGCACTGCTCTATCACCTAATTCATCAGTATTTACAAGGAATACGGCTGGCACAACACCAATCATAGAGTAATGTCCTTCAGGATCTTTCAAGCAGATATCTTCATTGTCAAAATCCTTATTCAAACGATCGAATCCTGTACTGTCAGCAAATACACCACGCTTTTTGAATTTCCCCATCAACTTTTCGTCAAAGAATAAATCGAATCCCGCAGAAATAAAGATATCAGCTAACTTATCTGGATTATCTTCATTAATCACATCACCCATTAACCAATCAAGTCCCATTGAAGCAGCCTTTAGATCATATACGATTTCACGATTATTCTCTTTCTTATATTCTTCAATAAAAGCATCAATACCTTCAACCAAGGGCACACGAACTGGACAAGGTAATAATCCTTGAACATGAATGGCATCAACGTCCGTACTAGTAGGTTTCTGGTTTAGATCTGCATCAACCTGATTTCTTGTCAAATCAATACCCTCAACTAACAAAGAAGCAAAAGCGTCAACATTTAACTTTTTCATCTTCAAAGCCATCTCCAAGCTTAAAGATTTACCGAAAAGTTCTATTTTCTTAGGATCTTCGAGCTGTTTGAATCCATTTGAAACAAAAATCTTAATTGTTTCAGGGAAACGTGTACAAATATCTAGTAAACTATCGGTATTCTTAAAATATTGATTCTCCATATCAGTGAGCTTTTATTTAATTTTCTATTGCAAATGTACGCTTGAGTCAAGTTTTAAAATGTAACCAATGTTACACTAAACGTTTTTTTTCTAAAAAACAATCAACTACTCTCATTTCCATTTCTTTTAAGTCTTCTATTAACTAATGATAAATAACCACATAAGCCTGACGAACACGTTTTTTACTTAGATAAAGGCTAATTATTTTGTATCTTTAGAGCAACTATATATATCATAGTCAGATTTCATTGGTCAAAATAAATTCAATTACTTATGAGGTCAACAGCAAACATAGCGATCAGAATACTGAGTATCACACTATTACTCAGTATCTTTTCGCATGTTTACTCGCAAGATCCGGTTGTGGCATTCATCAATAATTCGAATAAGACCCTTTGCCCCTTAAACAATGGAATTATCACTTCTCTACAAACTTCATCTTTAGAAATATCAGGTCCTACTGATAAAACTTGGTTTGCCTCATATTCTGTAAATGGAGGACCTGCTGAGAATATGAATGGAAGCATGGGCATAAACACAGACACATTCGATTTTGAGATTAGTTTTAGAAATGATAGCCAAAAACTAAAGACCTTCAGTATAACTATTGAAAAGGCATGGTTGGAAGATGGAACTCAACTTGACATTTCAACTGATGATCGAACAAGAGATATAACGGTCTATCCTTTAACCATCCCCAGTGTACAAGCCTATGAGAGTAAAATCAAAACAAGTTCTGAATATGATTACACGGTCATAATCGGAATGAACTCCACGTATACTGGAGAACTACCAGCCGGAGCAAATCAGATAAATTATCAAACCGAAATTATTGATGCCTACAAGTACATCAATTTTAGAGTAAAGTGGCAGGCAGAAGCTGGGATTACGACTTTCAAATCGATTGAAAAGACTGGTTTTGGTTGTAATAGCGATACAATCTATAGTGATATTGAGCTTAAAAGTGAATTTAGTCTTGATTTAGGCGAGGATAAAAACATCTGTTCAGGTGATGCCATTACTATAAGCCCAACTATCAATCTTAAATCAGACTATTCCTACCTTTGGGAAACGGGTGAAACAACCGAAACCATTGAAGTTAATCAATCAGGAGAATACGAATTAACCGTTACCGATCTTAAGGACAATCAAAAAATAACTGATCAAATTATAGTTACAGTCCATAATGCACCAGAAATAGATATTGCTGACATTATTATGATGGATGGTGCTCCAATTCAAGTCAACATTCAAAAGGAAGGATGCACTTACCTTTGGTCAACAGGAGAAACAACAAGTGAAATTGAAATTGCAAGCCCTGGCGATTATTCAGTTATGATTACTTCTGAATATGGATGTAGCAATTCTAAATCATTCACGGTTAAAGATCAGTCTTCGTTTTTCACCCTAAGTCTACCGAATATTATACATATGTGCGCTCAAGAAACAATGACTTTGAGCCCTTATATGGATATTAATCAAACCTACACCTATTTATGGAGCACAGGTTCAACTAAAAGAGAAATAGAGATCAGTAGTGAAGGTATATATACACTCACTGCTACTGACCCCAATGGATACTCTCAAACAGCCAGTTCTCAAATTTATTACCATTCAAAACCCATAGTTGATTTAGGAGTTGATTTCATTCTTTGGGATGGAGAATCAAAACAACTCGATGCTCAAAATGCAGGTGCAAGTTACAGGTGGAATACACTTGAAACAAGTCAGGTAATCACGGTGAACTCTGGAGGTGATTTTTGGGTAAACGTTATAGATGAATACGGTTGTGCGAATGCTGATACCATTTTTGTTGACTATCGGGATGGAGAAAAGTTTAGAGTAGAATTGGGAGAAGACAAATCGATTTGCCAGGGAGACTCGATTCTGATTATTCCTGAGATAATTGGTCATCCTATAGCTCCTTTGATCTATAATTGGATCGATCTAAATCATACTGAAGCTGAAATTTATTTGAAAGAAGATGGTGATTACACATTAGAAGTAACAGATAACTTAGGTAATACTGAAAGTGCTCAAATTCATATCACAATTCTACCACTTCCTATCGTAAATCTAGGCGAAGACATTATTGATTCTCCAAATCTCGAACAAGAGTTAATAGCTAATGTTGATAAGGTAAGCTACAACTGGTCTACTGGTGAAATCACAAAATCGATTACCATAGAAAAGACAGGTACATACTGGTTAGAAGTTATTGATGAAGCTCAATGTTCTGCACGCGACTCCATTTATGTGAAATTCTTAAACGATTACCCCTTTGTTGGCTTACCCAAAGCATTCTCTCCCAATGGAGATAGCCATAATGATTTGCTTTTTGTACGCGGCACTGATATCAATAAAATCAAGCTCACGATATACAATCGAAGTGGTAAAAAAGTGTTTGAAACATCTGATGTTAATCAGGGATGGGATGGGACTCACAATGGTCATTTTCAAGACATGGATAGCTACTATTACAATTTAGATATCACCTACACCAATGGTGTTATTAGAACAAAGACTGGTAAATTTGCTCTTCTTAAATAATTACCACCCATATTAGAATAATATTTCACTCTTATATTTCTTCCCTTTACCGATTATTTGCATTGGAATTTTCCATAGTAAAACAATTCGTTGAATTCGATATTTTCTGGAGACATCTTCCTATTATCGATCTTATTCCTAATGTACTTGTACATCTAGGTATTGGAATTAGATTAACGATCATAGCAGTTCTCAGTTTCCGTAAATCCATTCTTTAAATGATGTAAGTTCAAGCTTTAAGTTAGATCAAAAACAAAGGCTGTTGGATCACTCCAACAGCCTTCATTATAAATTCAAATTGGGATTACTCCACAATATTCATTTCGTCAAGTAAATACCCTGCACCTGCAAATTTATCAACGATAAATAACACGTAACGAATATCCAATGATACGTTTCTACAGATTGTAGCATCATACATTAAATCAGACATCACACCTTCCCATGCACGATCAAAGTTCAATCCGATTAACTCACCATTTGCATTCAATACTGGAGAACCAGAGTTACCACCTGTAGTATGATTCGTTGCTGCAAAACAAACATTCATTTGTCCATTTTGTCCATAACGACCATAATCTTTAGTCGCATACAAATCTCTTAACTTTTGAGGCACATCGTAATCGAAGATGTTTGGATTATCCTTCTCAATAATACCTTCAAGAGTTGTATAGTGATCGTAATTTACTGCATTGCGAGCCTTGTAACCTGCAACTTTACCAAAGTGAACTCGGAAAGTTGAGTTAGCATCAGCGTAGAAAACCTTATCCGACTCCATAGCCATTAAACCAGCCAAATAAGTACGTTGCAATTTATTCACCTTATTCGATAACTCAGAATACTTAGGACTAATTATAAGCTTATATAGATCATCAATACTCATTGCTAAAACATAAGCAGGATCTTTTGCAATTTTCTTCGCATTCGATGGCTTGTAATTAGCCAATAGATTCTCAAGTTGGTCTTGATTTGCCAATACTGACTTAGCCATTGCTTTTTTCGCGTAAGCTTTAAAGTCGCCTTTATATTTTTTAGCGATTACCTTCAACTCTTCTGGTAAAAATTTAGCTTCAACATTATCATGATACATGCCCATCATTGCTTCCAATAACTTCTGATCGGTTGACTGATTGTAGTTCTTATAAAAAGCAGCAGCTTTCTTTTGCAAGCCTTTTACCTCTTTTGCAATTGCTTCAGTTTCTTTCTTATCCAAAGAAACAAGCTTTTTGAAGTCACCTGCAAATTTCACAACTTCTGATCCTGAGAAGCCAGCTTCAAGAGCATAATCACGAGCCAAGCTATATGGTGTCATTTCTTCGTAGATACCTTTCATCTCAGCAAGAATTCCAGCATATTTAGCTTTCAACTGAGCATCTGAATTAGCCCAGGCTTCAAATCTCGCTTCAAGTTCCTTTTTCTTAGCGATAGCACTCAAACGGTTCAAACCTGTGATTTCTCCTTGCCATCTTTTCCACGAGTTAGCAACACCTGCATATTTCGCAGAGTACTGGATTCTCACCATTGGTGAAGCATCCATATCAGCACGCATTAAGTCAAGCTTCTTCGTTCTCAACTTAATTTTATGAGGGTTATCGACCTGAGTCATCAATTCCAGAGCATAAGATGTCAAATACTCAGTTGTTGTTCCAGGGTAACCAAATACCATTGTGAAATCACCTTCATCCACACCTTTCAAAGAAATTTTGAAAGAAGTTTTAGGCTTCATAGGCACATTTTCTTTCGAGAAAGAAGCTGGCTTATTATCCTTATTGGCATAAATTCTGAACATCGAGAAGTCACCAGTATGACGAGGCCACATCCAGTTGTCAGTATCACCACCAAATTTTCCAATAGCTGATGGAGGTGCACCTACTAGACGAACATCCTTGAATATCTCGTAAACCGAAAGGAAGAATTGGTTCCCTGCAAAATAAGCTTTTACATTAGCACGGTACTCTGAATCTTTCTCGGTATCCACTTCAATTTGCTTGATATTTTTTTTGATTATTTTAGTGCGTTCTTCCTCATTCGTGTCATCATTCACACCGTTTAGAACTTCAGCCGTTACATCAGCCATACGAACTAGAAAAGAAGCAGTAATACCTTCATTTACCAACTCTTCGCCTTTGTTCATTGCCCAAAACCCATCTTTCAGATAGTCGTTCTCTAATGTTGAGTGAGCCTGAATAGCACCATATCCACAGTGATGATTGGTTACAATAAGACCTTGATCTGAAATCAATTCTCCAGTACAGAAATGACTAAATGGTCTACCTTCACGTCCAAGTCCTATTACAGCATCTTTCAAGCAAGCCTGATTAACGTCATAAATATCCTCAGCAGTCAACTTAAATCCAGCCTTCTGCATATCTTCAATATTGTACTTTTTCAGAAGCATAGGAATCCACATTCCCTCATCTGCTTTTACCTGATTACCAACTAATAATAGTACGGCCGTCAGGAATAGTGTCATTTTTTTTAACATGGTTTGTTGTGAGTTTGTTTGTAATTATTAATTATCAGTTATGAATGATGAATTAACTTCGCCATCTAACCTTTAATTCCTTTATTATTCTTTGTTGTTAATATGATACTTCGAATAATTTTCAATAATTCGGTTGCATCTGATTCTAAAGAATTAAATTCCTCTCTTGTGATATAATCTGTCTCTTTAAGTAACTCTAACCAATACAAAGTTTCATCAGCTTCTTTTTGAGATATAGCAAGTTTATGAATGAAATCGGCTTTGCTTTCTGCATTTTGACTTTCTCGTACATTAGCACCAATCGAAGTCCCAGAACACAAAAGCTGTTTACTTAATATGTACTCTTTCTTTTCACTTTTAAGATACTTATAAAGCATTACGACCCTTACTGCAAACCTAAACGACTTTTCTTTGATTACCTTTCCATTCATAATTTATAACTCCTAATTCCTAATTAAAATCAATCGTAATTATTAATTTCTTATTAAAAACAGTCATAATTCATAACTCCTAATTCATAATTAGAAAGTACTTAGTTCTTGATATAAGCGCTGAATAGGCAAACCTACTACGTTAAAATAAGAACCTTCAATTCCATCTATCCCTACAAAGCCAATCCATTCCTGAATACCGTATGCCCCAGCTTTATCGAATGGTTTATAATTATCGATGTAATAATCAATTTCATCAAGGCTTAGTTCCTTAAAATGAACATGCGTTGTGGTTGAAAAACTCGCTTCTTTATGTTTCGATTTCAAGCAAACACCAGAAATCACCTGATGTGATCGGCCGGATAAAGTCTTTAGCATCTCTACTGCATCAGCTCTGTCTTTAGGCTTTCCCAAAACCATATCGTCAACACATACAATGGTATCAGCCGTAATGACCAATTCCTTTTCATTCAAATCAAGCACAAAAGCTTCAGCTTTTAACTTAGCCAAATAAACAGGAATCTCTTCCCCTTTTAAATGATCGGGATAAACTTCCTCAACATCTTTAGTTTGAATTTTAAAATCGAGGCCCAATTCTTTCAACATCTGGTGACGTCGAGGCGACTGAGAAGCCAATATGATATGATAGTTTTTTAAATTATTCAGCATGTTTTTTTTAATGATGAATTATAAATGATAAATTAGATTCCTTTTCTAATCCTTATTCTTCTTACTTGTAATAATTATACTACGAACTAATTTTAAAATCTCATTAGCATCTTTATGCATTGATAAAAATGCCTCTTCATCAAGATAACTTGTAGCTTCAAGCAATTCAAGCCAATAAAGTGTTTCATCTGTTTCCTTCTGTGCTATTCCAAGTTTGTGAATAAAGTCGGCTTTACTCTCTGCATTTTGACTTTCTCTAACATTAGCTCCTATAGATGTTCCGGATCTTAATATTTGTTTGCTAAGTACATACTCCCGTTTCTCATCGCATAGATATTTGTACAAATGAACTATACGTATAGCGAATTGAAACGACTTTGTCTTAATCGTATTTTCATTCATCACTTATAAATTATAATTCATAATTTTCCCAAGATATGATTGACTACAAAAGCATATGAAATACCTGCTAGTATAGCCATTCGTAATAAAAACACCCCGAATTTCAAGCTTTCATCCTTTTTCAGTTTAATAACTAAATAGGCCAGCAAAAGCAGTGGGGCGATAATTAACAGACAAAAATACCAGGGGGTAATCTTGTCCATTGGTGCATTTAGAAATTGGTACCAAACACCAAAAACTGACACACTTAAAAACAAAATCAAACCGACAATAACTGTTTTAGTCCATTTAAAACCAATGATAGAAGGTAAACTTTTTCGTCCTATTTCCTTATCACCTTTTACTGAAACTAAATCTCGAATAAACTGATGAATCAGCACTGCAAAAAAGGAGAAAAATGAAAAAGCGCCTACCCAATATAAGAGGTAATCGAAGTTTGTTTTTGAAGCTACCAGAACTTCAGCATAAGTTTTGTTTAAAGGTGGAATCTCGAAGATAACCACCAAAAATGGAATAGCTGCACATATAAAAGCTAAGACTAAATTCCCAAGTATAAAATGGTTCTTATATGAAGTTGAGTAAAACCACAACAAGCCGCCTGCCATAAAAAAGATCAAGACAAATTGCCAATGCCCTACTTTGTATGACACATAGCCACCCAATACAAGACCAATAAAACTAAAAACCTGATGCAACATAAGTGAAATACGACGACTAATTCGTCTTCCTACTATCACCTCACGCTTGTTTAAACGATCGGCTTTGCAATCGAAATAATCGTTAATAATATAACCCCCAGCTGCTATAAAAAGCGTTGCTATCACCAAAATTGAAAAATCAATATCGCTCAGTTGCAGGTGAATTCTATTAATCGCCAAAATAGGCTGAATAATAAAATATCGCATCACATATTGTGTTAGAGCAATAATAATCAGATTGGGTAAGCGAATCAATTTTAAAAAGCTGAGCATTACAAATAAGGTTAAAGTGAAAAGGTTAAAGTAAAGAAGTGGTTTTATTCGTCAACAAAAAACTGATAACCGAGAACCTTAAATACTTTGAATCTTAGTATCAGTTGCATACCAATTGCCATGAGCACGAAGCACCTGCTCCATTACATCGCGAACACATGCACAACCACCATTCATATCTGAAATATAAGATGAAATTTCTTTGATCTGAGTCACTGCATTCTTTGGACAGGTTGGCACACCTACTCGCATCATCACCTCGTAATCAGGCAAATCATCACCCATATACATGATATTATCTTCCTCAATATTGTGCTTTGATAGAAAATCTTCGAAATCGGCAATTTTATCTTTCGATGACATATAGATATCCTGAACACCTAAACCACGGTAACGTTTCTCAACGGCATCTGATGTTCCTCCAGTAATAATCGCAACAGGATAACCTTTTTTCACAGCATACTGAATAGCATAGCCATCCTTTGTATTCGCTGTTCTCAACAATTCCCCATCAGAATCGATGGTAATACACTCAGTAGACAATACCCCGTCCACATCGAAAACGAAAGCCTTAACTTTCATTAAATCTTCTTTAAAAAAGGCCATATATATTTAATATTGAGATATTAGATTTGAGACTTGATATCAGTTTTACACATTAAATCAATTCCCAATCATTCATTAACTTTTTATTTTTTTTTAGAATGCAAGTGATAAATACTTTCACTGACAAATCTATACAATTTTTGAAAATCAGGATGCATATTAAGGCTTTCCTCGTGTGTTTTTATAACATCTTCGTCAAACCGAACAGCTGGTCCAGTTTGGGCAGCTTGGGCTGGCATTTCCTGAACCTTTTCAGCCGTCTCTAAAATCAGTGGCTTTAATAGATCAAAATCCATCCCCTCTTCCTGAAGCAATTCCTGGCCAATATGATACATATGATTGGTGAAGTTACAAGTAAACACTGCTGCCAAATGCAGTTGCTTACGCTGATTGGATGATAGTAATTGAACTGAGTTCGAAATTTTATTCCCCATAAGCAACAGTTCTGATTCCAGATCAATACTTATAGCCTCAATACATAGAGGTATCTTTGAAAAATCAACCTCACGAGCTTTTGAGAAAGTTTGCAAAGGATAAAACACCCCATAACAAGAGGAATAGCCTTCGAATACAGACATCGGCAAACTGCCAGCCGTATGTACAAGTCGTTTATTTTTCAGTTTCAAAGCCTCTAATGCAGAAGGTAAAGCCTTATCACTTAAAGCGAAAACATACAAATCGGCATCACGCCTCACCTCAGCATAATCAGAACAAGAATCCGCATCAACCTGCTTAGCCAAAATATCAGCAGAAAGCCGTGTTCTACTATAAATCTGAAGAATATTATAGCTCGCTTGTTTTAAAGCCAAAGCCAAATGTGTTGCCAGATTTCCGGCACCAATAAATACAATATTTTTAATCATTTACGATATTTTATCATTTAGATTAACCTTGTAAAAGTAAATCTTCAGGCGAAGCTGCAATATTTTTCAAAGGTACTTTTCCCTTATCTATCATCGAAAACAAATGCTTGCAAGCTCCCTTTAAATCGTCGTACATATCCTCAGCGACCAAAACCAAACGATCGTCATGCCACTGCAAATGTTGCAACTCATCCGTTTGTTTATCGCGCGAAAGCAAATGAAGCGACTTGCTTGGTACGAAAGAATGGGTCAGTTGATTTCTTAATCTATCGTACAACCAATGGTCGTTATTAACAACACGATATTTATTACCCATCAATATATTTAATGCTTTTGAGAACCGTTTGGACGATTGAGCTTTTGCCTTCATTGGCTTATTGTCGAGAAAGCAACCTAGGGCTTCAATCGCTTGCCCCATCAAGATAAACGAAAAGAAATAAAAGCCTTCTTTCTGTAATCGACCAATCTCATCGATAAAGATTCGCGATATAAATTCCTTTTCCTGTTCTGCCTTTATTTTTTCCATCTCACAAATTTATAGCATTTGACTGATAATATCGATTATATATAGCAAAAACGTGTTCCGTTAGCCATGGGAGGTGTTCCGTTCGGAAATTGAGTCCTTCCGTTCGTGATGGGAGGTGCTCCGTTCGCCTAGGGAACCTCTCAGTTCGGAGATTTAGTCCTTCAGTTCGTATAGGGAGGTGTTCAGTTCGGGGTAGATACCCTTCAGTTTGCAAACTGAACAGGTAAAATGGCGAACGGAAGCATTCAAATATAGATCTATAAATAGGATGAGTCGTACGGAGCAAGTAATACTTAAATATTCGTACATTTGCCCAACAAAATTAATAGAGCAAGTTCGCACATTCCATCACAAAGCATATGAAACGAGCCCTGCTTAAACCTTTTCTCTCACAGGAAATGTCCAAGGGCGACTTCCATATGGCAAAAATATAAATTCATAAACATATGAAAGGTAAACTATATTTAATACCAACCACTCTTGGCGATTCGCGCCTTGATGCTGTTATTCCAAAAGATATTCAAGAATTAATTCCAACAATCAAACACTTTATTGTTGAAAATATCAGAACGGCTCGTCGTTACCTGAAACAAGTTGATCGCAGCATCAATATCGAAGAACTGAGTTTTTATGAGCTAAACAAACACAGTTCGCCTGATGCTATTTCAGATTATTTAAAGGCCATAAAAGATCACGATATGGGCATTATATCAGAGGCTGGTTGCCCTGGAGTTGCCGACCCTGGGGCCGATGTGGTAAAATTAGCTCACGATAAAAACATCCGAATTATCCCTTTAGTTGGACCTTCGTCTATTTTGCTTTCGCTGATGGCTTCGGGTTTCAACGGACAAAGTTTTGCTTTTAATGGCTACATACCCATTAAGGATGGCGAGCGAGTAAAAAGAATCAAACAAATGGAGAATCGCTCTGTTGGCGAAAACCAAACTCAGATTTTCATCGAGGCGCCTTACCGGAACATGAAACTACTGGAAGATTTAGCCAAAGAATGTAGTGCGGGGACTAAAATATGTGTGGCGGTGGATATCACTTTGGAAACGGAATTTATCAAAACCCTTCCTGCAAAACAGTGGAAAAATCAAATGCCAGAATTACACAAACGACCTACCATCTTCCTTTTGCATAAGGATAAGTAAAGCTATTTAAAAACGAATTTACAGAAAGCTGTCAAGACAATTGGCAGCTTTTTTTGTTTCTCAAATTAGAATAGTATGTAAACAACTACTATATTTACTAATCAATAAAAATTCGTTTATGAAAAATCAAATAAAAGCTAAAGGCTTACATTTCTTATTTTTCCTTTTTATTTATATGTGTTTGTATTTTCCTTTACTCTATTTTATAGATTCAATTAATAGAGCTTATATTACAGGAATTACAGCCTTTCTAACAGTCATGATTTCACCTCGCTTAAAAGTTATAAAAGCACAATCAAGAGATAAAATACAAATTACATGGATTTTTCAAAAAAAAGCACAAATATTTTAAATACAATTATTTATGACAATTAAGATAGGTCACTATATTATTTCAAAAAAGGCTATTCTGCACATCATACTGGGATGCTTTGGAACGGGAATAATAATCGGTGCTAATATAGCTGCTAATGTATTATCTGCGCCAATTGTATTCTTATTTATCATTCCTATTTGGTTGCCACTAATTAAAGGAATAAGGGACGGAATTTCAAAAGAAAATCAGGCCTAATTAAATACAAGATGAGCCCACTCCTATTACAAGAGTGGGCTTGTTGTTTATATCAATTCAGTGCTTACATACTCTTATAAAAGGCAGGTAATTCTTTCTTAAACTTTTCAATAGCTTTTGGCAAGCTTTCGTAAGTACGACCACCTGCTGCGTTAATATGACCTCCACCGTTAAAGAAGTCACGAGCCATTTGGTTAATTGGAATATCACCTTTCGATCGGAAAGAGATCTTTACCGAATCGTCCTTTTCCATAAAAATGACAGAAATATTGATTCCTTTTATTGATAAAGGGTAATTGACAAATCCTTCGGTATCGCCATCCTGATATTCAAAGGCCTCCAAGGTTTCTTTAGTCAAGTGAATAATAGCGGCCTCATACTCAGGCACAAGTTCCATTCCCTCATTCAAGCAATAGCCCAAAAGTTTCATGCGATTAGCCGAAAAATTATCGTAAATCTTGCCATGAACCTTGGCCTTATCAATTCCCTTATCCATCAAATCACCTACAATTTGATAGATACGCTTATTCGAGGAATTGTAGCTTAA
The DNA here is from genome assembly GCF_003863355.1 of Ancylomarina euxina. GTDB lineage: Bacteria > Bacteroidota > Bacteroidia > Bacteroidales > Marinifilaceae > Ancylomarina > Ancylomarina euxinus. The sequence goes on from NZ_QQWG01000009.1 coordinate 153,557, forward strand.
TCCTCCCGTATCGGTAATGATTCCTGTGTAAAGACATTCAGCAATTCCCTGGTCTATTTGATTATTCCCATCCAGAGCGTCAATAAATTCATAAATCATTTCGCAGGTCGAACACATTGCCGTATCCGAAAGAGTGATATCTGCAATATCCTCAGGCATTGGGTGATGATCGATCATGATTTTAGTAGCTGTATGCTTCTCTAATAGCTTTCCTACATCACCAGAACGCTTAAACGAATTGTGATCGAGAATAAAAATCAAATCAGACTCCTCGATATAAGTTATACAAGCTTCTTCTGCTTTTTCGAAAACATCCAGCTCCTCTTCGCCATGCAGCCAAGTCAAAAACTCAGGATAGGCATTGGGACAAATCGCCTTCACTTGCTTGCCCAGCTTTTTCAAATAACGCATTAATGCTAATGACGACCCTATTGCATCACCATCTGGCCCCGCGTGAGGAACGATTACAATTTGTGTTGCTTTTTGGATGTATTCTTTGGCTGATAAGCTCAATTCTAAGTTTATTCTGTTTTGCATGATCCTATTTTTTCTCTCTTTTGATTCAAGTTTGCTAAATTACTCATTATTTTAAAAGAATCTGGAATAAATTTCACTTGAGTGAAGTAGACATAAGACAAGTCGTAAATGCCTTGAAATTTGGCAATTCATCAGCTTGTTTTGAATGATACAACAATCAATCAAAGCATCTAATGCAGTACTCTGCCAGACCATTAGAAGATCAGTCTCATTTTTCTTGCATTTTTATTTAGATTGATTAAATTTGTTTCACTAACCAAAATAGAAGAATTATGAGAAGTGATAGAACTTTTACAATGATAAAACCAGATGCTGTAGCCAATGGATATATTGGTGATATTTTAGCCGCAATTACCAAGGGTGGCTTTAGAATCGCAGCTATGAAATATACTCATATCAGCAAGAAACAAGCTGAAGTATTTTACGAAGTTCACAAGGACAGACCATTTTATGGAGAGCTGACTGAATTCATGAGTTCAGGACCAATTGTAGCTGCTATTCTCGAAAAAGAAAATGCAGTGGCTGATTTTAGAAAATTAATTGGTGCAACCAATCCTGCTGAGGCTGAAGAAGGAACTATTCGTAAGCAGTTTGCTGAGTCGATGTCAAAAAATGCCGTTCACGGTTCTGATAGCGACGAGAATGCTTGTATCGAAGGTGCATTCCACTTTTCAGGTTGCGAGATTTATTAAGCATTCATCAGAAAAAGAAATTGAAAGGTTCAAAAAGGACCACAACTTTTTGAACCTTTTATCTTATCACAATATCATCAATAATTTTATCCTTGACTTCTTTATTTAAAGCCTGAATTAAACCTGCTTTAATCAGCATCAACTCACTGCGAACAATAGATGAACGTACATGCACAAACAGCTTTCGATTCTTGATATAGAGATCTGTAGTCGCATTTGCCACATTCTTCCCAATCACATTCTCCCAAGCCTTAATCAACTCCAATTCTTTTAATTTCACATCCAAGCCCTGTTCTTTTAAAACAAGCTTAACAAGTTCTTCTATTTTCTGTGTTTTCGATCGGCGCATATAAAGCTTAAAAGTAATGAAGTTAAAGGGAAAAAGGATAAGGTTGATAAGTAGTTGAACTTACAAGTTGGTTATAGAGCCTCCATCCAAGCCAAAGAGCTTATAGGTTAAGTTCGACGAAGATAAAATTTGATCCAAATGATCGCGATTGGTATCTGAAATAAAGATCTGTCCAAATCGGTCCTCAGAAACTAAATGAACAATTTGCTCGACACGCTCGGCATCTAATTTATCGAAGATGTCATCCAACAGCAGGATCGGATTGTAATCCGATAATTTCTTGATGAATTCAAATTGTGCCAACTTAAGGGCAATCAAGTAAGTTTTTTGCTGGCCTTGAGAGCCCATCTTTTTTATGGGATAGTCACCCAATGAAAGGGTTAAGTCATCCTTATGAATACCAACAGTTGTGTATTGCATCACCTGATCTTTTAAACGGGCATGGCGCAACAAATCTCTCATTTCGTGATCGTTCAATTGAGATTTATACTCCAGATTCACAAGTTCATTCCCTTGAGAAATGACATTATAATACTCTTGAAAAACTGGCATGAGCTTATTCAAAAAATCTTTACGTTTTTCGTGTATCGACGCCGAAAGAATAATCATCTGCTCATCCCAAATACTCAAACTATCCTCTTCGAACTTACCTCGGCGAGCAAAATCCTTTAGCAACTTGTTACGTTGTAAAATCACACGATTGTATCGTATCAAATCATCCAAATACTTCCTATCGTATTGCGATATCACACTGTCCATATACTTACGTCGCTCCTCACTCCCATCCGTAATCAATCGCACATCAGCTGGCGAAACCATCACAATGGGTAAAAGTCCTATATGCTCCGAAAGCTTTTTGTATTCTTTCTTATTTCGCTTGAAATTTTTTTTCTGTCCACGTTTCACACCGCAATAAATCAGCTCGTCCATACCTTGACGCTTGTAGTTGCCTTCGAGAACCATAAACAATTCTTCGTGTTTAATGTTTAACTGATCGGTAGAGTGAAAGTAGCTTTTGCAAAAACTCAAATAATAAACCGCATCAAGTAAATTGGTTTTCCCCATTCCATTATTACCAATAAAACAATTGATCTTAGGCGAAAGTTCTATTTCCAACTCTTTTATGTTCTTGTAATTTATAAGGGACAAACGCTCTAAATGCATATATTTTATTTTTGCTTTAAGGACTAAACAATCTAAATTTATGTTCAGATTTTTAATTCCGCATCAAAAATACGAATAAATTCAGATACAGACTTAAATTCACACATTAATCAAAGGTGAAGTGCATTCACTTTTTAATCAAAAGTTGTCGTAATATTCACAAAAAAAATTACATTTGCGTTAGCAAAAAATAAAACATTAAATATTTCTAATATGTCTACAAACAAAAACGATCAGGCTCACGAAGATAATTTTGAAAATTTAGAAGAAGCTTTAGGTAGAACCGAACAATATATCGAGAAAAACCAAAAGAAATTAACTTTTATCGCTTTAGCTATTATCATAGTAGCAGTTGGTATCTTCGCATACCAGAAATACTATAAAGCTCCTCGTGAGTTGAACGCTCAAGCTGAAATGTTTCAGGCACAACGTTACTTCGAAGTAGACTCATTTAACCTTGCTATCAACGGCGACGGTAACTATGATGGTTTTCTTGATATCATTGATAACTTTGGATCAACCGAAGCTGGTAATTTAGCATCTTACTATACAGGTATTTCATACCTTCACTTAGGTGAGTATCAAAATGCAATCAACTATTTAGAAGATTTTTCTTCTTCAGATTTCATTCTTTCTACTTTAGCAAAAGCTGCTATTGGTGATGCTTATATGGAGCTTGGTAATAACGAGAAAGCTGCTTCAAACTATATGTCTGCAAGCACTTTTAACACAAATGACTTTACAACTCCTATCTATCTTCAAAAAGCAGGTATTGCTTATGAGTTGACAGGTAACTACAAAGATGCATTAGCTGCTTACGAAACAATTGAGAAAGATTTTAAAAAGTCTTCAGAAGCTCGTGACATTGAAAAATACATTACTCGTGCAAAATTGAACTTGAAGTAATCAAGTCATTCAGATATAAAAAAAGCGAAGATCAATGATCTTCGCTTTTTTTTATGCTATTTTTTTATTGGGTAATTCCCTCTAAAAATTCTTCAACATCACCAGGCGTACTCATAATTTTCATGAATGTTCCCATGGTCAACTCTGGCCAATATAATGCAAAGCGATACTTACCATGTAGCATAGTCGCCTCATTCCCCTGAAGAATAATCTCATAAGGCATAGCTGCAATATGATCTTGGCCAATTATAGGAAGAAAATGCCCTTCTCCATCTTCAGTATCCATTAGTCCAACTCCAAAAACAGCGACTTTTTCATCAGTAAAAACTTGCTCATAAACCAAAGTGGTATTGCCTTTTCCACTGTTTAAATTCTTACGAATTTTCGCCAAACCATCCTCAAATGAAGTAAACGTATTCAACTCAACAGGATCGCTGAAATAAGGCATCATCATTTTATAATGGTATTTCTTTAAGCTCTTTTCAGTTAAAACACCACCGAAATCCTCAAGATTACCACCTAAGCTAGTAAGGGCTTCTTTAGCCTCATTAGCAATTGCCATCAAGCCTGATTTATCACTCTCGTAATTCGACAAATATGCACAAAACACATATTGTGGATTCAGGAGGCTTAAATTAACAGCGTCTTTTTTTTTAGAGATTCCAACACGAATAACCGATGCCAAAGCACCACGATCTTTCGATTTTAAACACAATTCTGAAAGATCTTTGCGAGTAAAACAAAGCACACTGAAGCCTTCGTTATTCTCAGGGTGATAGTCACCAATTAAATCAAAGGATTTTCCAACAAAAGCATTTTCAACATCGGTTTTGGCTTGTTCCAAATCAAAACTTTGCGTGGTATTTAATTTGTAAAAGGGAGATAGTTTTCCATCTTGAGCAAAAGCCATACTGGCAATAAGGCAAAAGATGTAAACAAGACTAATTTTCTTCATTTTGGGTCGATTTAAATAAATAGTAAATATTTGGACGTCTCAATATATAAATATATTTAGATATAAATACTGATATATAACTCATGACGAGGTAGAGCATAATAAATTGTTGAAAAACACAGCTCTTATGCCCTATCATCACTGAAAACTACAATTATTTAAATTCGCTGTAAATTAAGAAAACGGACTATTTAAGCACAAAAAAGCCCCTAAAAAGGGGCTCAATAAAAATATGATAATTCAGACCTTACTCCACTTTTTCAAGTTGAACAGTAAAGTGACGCATAATTGGAGCTTCATCCACAATACTAAGACCGTGTTTGATATCCATACGTCTGTCCCAAACATTTTTAAGTGCTACAGCAACAACATCCATATGGTTATTAGTATAAGTACGACGAGGAATTGCTAAACGCAACAGCTCTAATTTAGGGTAACGATTCTCACGAGTTTCAGGATCCCTATCAGCTAAGATTGCGCCAATCTCAACACCACGAATACCTGCTTCAAGATACAATTCGCAACCTAAAGTCTGAGCTTGAAATTCCTCTTTTGGAATATGGCTTAAGAATTTTTTAGCGTCTACAAAAATAGCGTGTCCACCAATTGGCATTTGAATAGGAATACCAAAACTCAATAGCTTTTCTCCTAAGTATTCAACTTGCTTGATTCTGGTTTCCAAAGTATCAAACTCAGTTCCTTCATCAAGACCTTGAGCCAAAGCATTCATATCACGACCTGACATTCCACCATAAGTAACATACCCTTCGAACATGATATTATAGGTAGAAGCTGCTTTCCAAAGCTTTTCGTCTCTCATCGCAATGAAACCACCCATATTAACAATAGCGTCCTTCTTAGAACTCATTGTAGCCATATCAGCATATGAGTACATTTCTGCAACAATCTCTTTGATTGTTTTATCCTGATATCCTTCTTCACGAATCTTAATGAAATAAGCATTTTCAGCAAAACGAGCCGAATCGTAACATACAGGTATATCATACTTATTGGCTAACTCCTTAACCGCTTTCATATTCGCCATAGAAACAGGCTGTCCACCTGATGTGTTACAAGTTACAGTAACAATAATCATCGGGATTTGCTCCTTTGGATAAGTTGAAAGAACCGCCTCTAGTTTTACAAGATCTAGGTTTCCCTTAAATGGATGATCGATTAATGTATCAAAAGCTTCATCAATTGTACAATCAACTGCTTTAGCTTTTCTAAATTCGATATGCCCTTTGGTTGTATCGAAATGTGAGTTTCCAGGAACGATATCACCCTCTTTTACAAGAACAGAAAACAAGACATTCTCAGCCGCACGTCCTTGGTGAGTTGGTAAGAAATGATCGAAACCTAAGATGTTTTGGATAGCCTCTTTCATCTTATAATACGATCTTGCTCCTGCATATGATTCGTCACCCAACATCAATTCTGACCACTGTTTATCACTCATCGCACCTGTTCCTGAATCAGTCAACAAGTCAATAAATACGTAATCACTTTTAAGGTTGAATAGGTTATAGTTTGCTTTTTTAAGCCACTCTTCTCTTTCTTCTCTAGTACTTTTTCTGATGGTTTCAACCATCTTAATTTTAAATGATTCTGAAAAAGGTAATTCCATGATTATATGCTTTTTATATTTTTAAAATAAGTATCACATTTATCCTCTTACAAATAAGTAAGTGACTTGTGATTAAAGAATTAAACTACAGATATTGAAATAAACCCCTCGCAAATAGCAGGTACCCAAAACAAATATCTACAGCTTGTTCTGTAAAAAAATAATGTAATTAAAATTAATTTTGGGAAAGCTTAACTAAGCCTGGTATTTGGACAATAATTGTCCTAACGACTAATAGTGGTATCCGTCGCGGTTCTTAATATTAAGAAAGATGTTCTGTGTAGGTGTCGATGGTTGATTATGCATTTTCATAGTCTCAATTTTTACCATTGCTCCAAAAATAAGTTTTTTTAAATTCTAAAAAAAGAACTGACACAATTTTTCGCAAACGATTGAAGTTATTTATACGGGCTTTTTGCTTTTTTTAATGAAATTTATTCTCATTTTTGTTCTATAGGTAATTAAAATTTAGATCAAAAACGTTCAGATCTAATTAGCCAATTATCACTTACAACTTATACGAAACCAAAAGACAAAACTACAAGGATGAACCGCAACCTTTTCCTCTTATTCTTATTACTACAATCAACATTCATATTTACATCGGAAAGTAAGGCCGAACCTATCTTTCATCAAGTCAACGACTCACTGTACATAGATCATCAAGATTTGGGTGCATTCAACAGTACGCCAGCAACATCGTCCAAAACAATTGAACGGGATTCTATCCAAATTAAAGCGAAGACTTTTCCAAAATATTATTATAGTATTGCCCACAATCAATCTGATCTGAATCGCTATTTTAATTTTTCAATAAAAACTACAAAATTTAATGATCCTTTAGGACATATTGATAATATTAGCTTCAAATATTTGCTTGGGGAGCTCGAAATTGAAGCAAAAAGCAAAGAGGATAAAAATGTAGATAAAGCCGTAAACACACTGCTCGACTATGTTAAGAATGACAGCATTAGGAATATGGTAAATTACTTAAAATCCTATATCGAACATCGTCAAACTGAAGATGCATTAAGAGAACTAACTAAGAAAATAGAGCTGGAAAACCTGAGGACTGCACAAATTGATAGCCTTTCGAAAGATGAGAAATTCGAATTGGAAGATGATGCAAGAAAATATACTGACCTATTTAATTATATAGAGAAAGATTCGGTACATCAATGGATCAGAGAAATTAGTCGCGATTCAGTTTCGTTTGCTGTTAAAAATGCCATGAATGATTCTTTGGCCTTTTGGATTAATAATGGCAAATCAGATTTTAAACGTTTTTGGTTAAAAAAGAACAAGCGAGATTCCATAGGTATCTGGCTTCAAAATACACCAAGTAAGGGTATCCGGATTTTATATGATGATGATATCTATCAAGAGTCTGTTAAAAACACCAAACGAAAAGGAGCAAAAGTTCGCCTAGAAGAAAGATTATCCCCCGATGGATTCAAGCTTGCAAAGTTGAAAAAATATAGACGTTATGTGGATATATGGAAGTTTGGAACCATCATTAAATTAGATTTCAACCAAGGTCATGTGAGTAAAGGTTGGGCTGAAGGAGGAGAAAGTTCTATATCTGCCTTAGCTGGTGTTAAATCTTTTGCCAAATATCAAAAAAACAAAACCACTTGGGAAAGTACCATTGATATGCAATATGGCCTTTTAAAATCGGGTGACAATGAGTTTAGAAAAAATCAGGATAAGTTAGAGCTCAATACCAAGTTTGGACATTTGGCTTTCGGGAAATGGTATTACACCTCCATGTTTAACCTGAGAACTCAATTTGTTAGAGGTTACAATTATCCTGCTAATGAAGATCGCAAACTGATTTCAACCTTTTTTGCTCCAGCCTATATCCTAGGTTCTATGGGTTTGGACTATAAGCCTAAAAAAGATTTTTCTATTCTGCTTTCGCCATTTACAGCTAAATATACCATCGTAAGCGATACGGCGAATATTGATCAAACCGCCTTTGGTATTGATGCTGATAAGAAAGTTAAAAAAGAGGTCGGAGCCTATATGAAGCTTTTACATAAATGGAAAATTACAAAAGATATAAGCATGGAAAACAAGTTAGAATTCTATTCCAGTTATACCAACACACCCAAAAATGTTGATATTGACTGGCAATTTATTCTTAACCTTCCCATCAACCAATACCTCACAACTACCATATCGACCTATCTCATTTCTGATGATGATACTGGATCGAAGATTCAGTTTAAGGAGAACCTGGCAGTAGGAGTTAGATATCAATTTTAAAAAAATGAGTTCTATACACGGAACTCGACCCATAATTATAAGATATTGAATTAAAAACTAATAAATTCAGATTATGAGTATGATTTACGATGTTTCAGGAGTAGGAGTAATTGAGATTGACACCTTAATTGTCGACTCAAATGGAACTATCTCAATTAAAGGAGAAATTGTTCCTGGCGTTATCGAGAAAATTCATCAGTTGCAATCACATGGTGTTAATGTAGTAATGGTATCAGCTGATCAACGTGGTACTGCTAACCATCTAGCACGTGTTAGTGGCATGACCTACTACGAAGCAAGCAATGCACGCGAAAAAGAAGATATCCTTCTTTCACTGGGAAGTAAAAATATAGCTTCCATTGGTAATGCTAGAACAGATATTGGCCTTTTTGTTCAATCAAAAGTTTCGATTGCTACGCTTCAGGCAGAAGGCATTCACAAAGATATTATCGATCATGTCGATGTAATTATGCCATCGATTATCGATGCATTAGATTTCTTTTTAGATTCCGACACCTTTATCGCCACTATGAAACGATAAGATTTTAAAGACATCCCAAAGGGGTGTCTTTTTTTGTGTCTGAGGTTCCGTAATAAATTCTGAATCTTAAAAGAGATTCGTAAAATTACCTTTATGCCCATTCACTTAATATTGTATCTTTGCAAAACTAAATAATCATTTTACAACTTAATTTTTATAGAATGCACAGTTTAACAGCTATTTCGCCTATCGATGGACGTTACCGTGATAAGGTTGACGTATTGGGAGAGTATTTTTCGGAGTATGCGCTTATTCGTTACCGAGTATTGGTAGAGGTAGAATATTTTATTTCGCTTTGCGAGCACCCACTTCCTCAGCTGGCCGATTTCGATACCAACAATTTTGATGAACTACGCAGTTTATACCTTGACTTTACTGTTGAAGATGCACAGAAAGTTAAAGACATTGAGGCTGTAACCAATCACGATGTCAAAGCAGTTGAATACTTCATCAAAGAGAAATTCGACGCTCTAAACCTACAACAATATAAAGAATTCATCCACTTCGGATTGACTTCTCAGGATATTAACAACACAGCAACTCCATATTCTCTAAGAGATGCAGTACACGATGTGTATTACCCTGTTTTGGAAGAATTGATCGCTAAGCTTGAGAGTTTAGCTAAGGACTGGGATGGCATTGCTCTTCTTGCTCGTACTCACGGACAGCCTGCTTCTCCAACTCGTTTGGGTAAAGAAGTGATGGTTTACGTTTACCGTCTTAAGAAGCAATTAGACCTATTGAAATCAGTTCCTTGTTCAGCTAAGTTTGGTGGAGCTACAGGTAATTTCAATGCGCATCATGTGGCTTACCCACAAATCGATTGGAAAGAATTTGGTAACAAATTCGTAAACGAGTCGTTAAAACTTGAGCGTGAAGAATACACCACTCAAATTTCGAACTACGATAATATGGGTGCGATCTTCGATAATTTCAAGCGAATCAACACCATTTTAATTGATATGAACCGTGATTTCTGGACTTATATTTCCATGAATTACTTCAAGCAAAGAATTAAAGAAGGTGAAGTTGGTTCTTCAGCTATGCCTCATAAGGTGAACCCTATCGATTTCGAAAATTCGGAAGGTAATCTGGGATTAGCGAATGCAACCTACGAGCATTTATCAGCCAAATTGCCTATCTCTCGTTTACAGCGCGACCTTACAGATTCAACTGTATTAAGAAATATTGGAGTTCCTTTTGCTCACTCGATCATTGCCTTTAAATCGGTATTAAAAGGCTTAGACAAATTGATTCTTTCTCCTGATGCTTTCGAAGCAGATTTAGAAGCAAACTGGGCTGTTGTAGCTGAAGCAATCCAGACTATTTTACGTAGAGAAGCTTATCCAAACCCATACGAGGCATTGAAAGCTTTAACCCGCACAAACACAACAGTTACTCAAAGCAGTATTTCTGATTTTATCGATACACTTGAAATTTCAGACAGCCTAAAAGCTGAATTGAAGACTATTACTCCATCTAACTATACAGGAGTTTAATATCAAAATACATTTAATTGAAAGGCTGCAGGAGTATAACTTCTGTGGCCTTTCATTTTGAATATCGCTCCCATAACAACTGCCACTAAATATTGTTAAATCTTTGTAAATAGCTGTAAGAATCGTATTTTTACCAGCTATTTTGTTTTACTTCAGTTCTGAAAAACAAAATAAAATCAATTCAAACTAGAAACTATTTAAAAGCATAAATGAAAGATTTCATTCAGATATTAAGACGATTCCTCCCTCCATACAAGAGTGATTTAATCATGAGTTTTGTGTACAATTTACTTGCAGCTGTCTTTGGAGTATTCTCCTTTGTCATGATGCAACCGGTACTCGAAATTCTTTTCGAAATGGCAAAACCTATAAAAGAGCTTGTACCATGGGAAGCTAGTATAGATGCAGTAAAACACAATTTTTATTACTACACAACTCAAATGAAAGCAGAATATGGAGCTGATTCTGCTCTCCTATTTGTAGGTGTTGTATTAGTAATAACTGCATTATTTAAGGTGACTTTTACATATTTGGGTTCATATCATACTGTCGGAATTAGAAATTCTGTAGTTCGAGATATGAGAAAGCAGATCTACGATAAGATTGTAAGCTTGCCAATTCCTTTCTTCACAGAAGAAAAGAAAGGTGATATTATTGCACGATCAACAGGTGATGTACAAGAAGTTGAGAATTCCGTAATGAATTCGATGGACATGTTCATCAAGAACCCTATTCTTATTATTGTTTATCTGACGACTATGATTATCATGAGTCCTCAGTTGACACTCTTTTCTTTTATTCTTCTACCTATCGCTGGTTTTATTATTGGTAGAATTGGTCGTAGTTTGAAAAAGACATCACGATTGGGACAAAATAAAATGGGCGATCTTTTATCAACCATTGAAGAAACCCTTTCTGGTCTTCGCATTATTAAAGCCTTTACTGCTGAAGAAAAAGTGAAAGAGCATTTTGCAGCAGAAAATAATGATTACCGTCGTATCATGAATAGCCTGATGCGTAGACGAATATTAGCACATCCTGTAAGTGAATTCCTGGGAACCATTGTTATCGTGATTGTTCTTTGGTATGGAGGTCGTTTAATACTTAATGGTGAAAGTGGCTTAAATGGAGCTGGTTTCATTGCTTACTTGGTTGTTTTTTACTCCATCATCAATCCAGCTAAAGCATTCTCAAAAGCCCTATACAGTATTCAAAAAGGTTTAGCTGCTATGGAACGTATTGATCAGATTTTAGGCGCTGAGTCAACAATCGTTGATAAGGCTAATGCGAAGTCGGTTGATAAATTTGAAAAAGCAATTGAATACCGTAATGTAGGGTTCTCTTATAATGGGGAGAAGCAAGTCCTTAAGAATATTAACCTCGAAATTCCAAAGGGAAAAACCATCGCTTTAGTTGGTCAATCAGGTTCTGGTAAAACAACTTTTGTTGATCTATTGCCTCGCTTTTACGATGTGAAGGAAGGAGGGATTTTTGTTGATGGCGAGGATATTCGCGATCTCAAAATTGCGGACATGCGTAACCTAATGGGTAATGTGAATCAGGAATCTATCCTATTTAATGATACGATTTTCAACAATATTGCTTTTGGTGTGGAAAATGCCACATTAGAAGAAGTTGAAGCAGCTGCAAAAATTGCCAATGCCCACGACTTTATTACAGCTACTGAAGAGGGGTATTATACCAACATTGGTGACCGTGGTGGTAAACTTTCTGGTGGTCAGCGTCAGCGATTGAGTATTGCCCGTGCTGTCCTTAAGAATCCTCCAATTATGATTTTGGATGAAGCGACTTCTGCTTTGGATACAGAATCGGAACGTTTGGTACAGGATGCTTTAGATAAGTTAATGCAAAACAGAACTTCTGTTGTGATTGCTCACCGTTTATCTACCGTTAAGAATGCAGATCTCATCTGTGTTTTCCACGAAGGTGAGATTGTTGAACGTGGTAAACACGATGAGCTGATTAAGCTTGATGGAACATACAAGAAGCTTAATGATATGCAAATGCTTTAAATTAGAGCTGAAATAAGAGATCTAAGAAATTAGATTTCAACATATAAAAAGATGGTTCTGAATTGAATCATCTTTTTTCGTTTATGGCAATATTGACAGCTTAAAATTCATTCTCAATTACTCTACCCTTGTTATAGATATATTCCGTCTTGAAGAAAACAAGTTCTTTGATCAACGACTAGATGTACGACGGATTGAAATGATGCTAATAACCCGAGGTTGCAGTCACTAGGTGACTTTACCCCGGGCTATTAAAATTAAAGCCCCTTGGGCTTAATTCTCTCTAAAAGAAAAGACGATAAGCTTAGAATTCCTTCTTCAGTTGCTCCACCCAAGCCTTAATGCGCTCATCAGTTAAAGCAGCCTGATTTTCAATATCCAAGGCCAAACCTAAGAATTTACCATCGCGCAAAGCAACAGAACGCTCAAATGTATAACCTTCAGGACTAGTTAAACCAATCAACTTAGCTCCTCTATCTTCCAATGCTATTGCCAATAAACCAATCGCATCAACAAAATTTTCAGGATAACCTACCTGATCGCCTAATCCGAAAAAAGCGATTTTTTTTCCCTTAAGCTTCATATCATCGATAGCTGGCATAAACTCATCCCAATAGTTTGGTAATTCGCCATCGAACCAAGTTGGGACACCTAATACCATATTTTCATAAGACAAGAAAGAGTCCTCATCAATCTCCTCAGCATTTACCATTTCAATATCGAAATCCTTACCGAAAGCTTTCTTCACCTTCTCAGCATTCTTCGAAGTCTTAATGGTATTGAAGCTATATATTAATCCAATTTTAGTCATCATCTTAATTTTAGTAGTCTAACAAATCTTTAGCAGCAGCATAAATCTTCTCAGTGTTTGGAAGAGTTGCCTTTTCCAAAATTCGATTGAACCCTACTGGAGTAAAGGTCGATCCAACACGTCTTACTGGAGCATCCAAATGTTTAAAAGCTTCCTCTGTAATAGTCGCAGCAATTTCACCCCCAAACCCAGCGAACACCTTATCTTCATGCACAACCAAAACCTTATTGGTCTTAGCAACCGACTTAATAATAGTTTCCTTGTCTAAAGGCACTAGTGTACGAAGGTCAATCACCTCAATATTTTTTCCAAAATCCTTAGCAATTTGATCAGCGACCTCAACACACATATGTGTTGTGTTACCATAAGTAACGATTGTCAAGTCTGTACCTTCACGACGAACACGAGCTTTACCAAATGGCACCTCGAAATCATCAGGAACAACAGCTTGCGCTTTAGGATCGTTATATAAAGCCTTTGGCTCCATAAATACGGTCATACCCTTAGAACGAATAGAAGTACGTAGTAATCCTGCCGCATCATCCGCGTAAGATGGATAAACAATACGAACCCCTGGGAAAGTTGCCAAAGCACCTTCAATATTTTGAGAGTGATACAAACCACCACCAATATAACCACCAGAAGCTAGTCTCACAGTAATATTAGGTGAATATTGACCTTTTGTACGCCAATATTCGTGAGTTGTTTCTACAAACTGCTCCATAGCTGGCCAAAAATAATCAGCGAACTCAGCACCTTCAACAACAATACGAATTTTGTCGTTAAAACGACTCATTCCATTGGCAGTTCCCATAATGAAGTCTTCGGCAATAGGTGCATTAAACACCCGTTCAATACCAAACTCCTGCTGCATGCCTTTCGACACATTGAAAATACCACCCTTATCTTTATTAGCAATATCCTGTCCCCAAATAAACGTATCTGGATTATGACGGAACTCAGCCTTCAGGGTCTCATTTAATCCTTCGATTAATTTCTTTGGTTCTCCCGTTTCGGTATGAAGTCCTTCTGGATATTTAGCTGCCGGATAAGCACCTGGAATGACAAAGTCGTGAACCGAATTTGGATCCGGATCCGGAGCAGTTAAACCAGCACGGTGCGCCTTTTTAACTTGCAATTTCACATCTGCTTCAATTGCTTGCAATTCCTCCTCAGTAAAACGCTTGTAACGAATTAACAATCGGCGAAATTTAGCCAATGGGTCGTATTTCTGCACGTAATTCAATTCAGCATTATCGCGATACAATTCATGTTTATCTGAATTTGAGTGAGATCCCATTCGAACACAGTTCGCTTGAACGATAGCTGGCATCTGATTTTCGGTCGCATAAGCTTTCGCCTCAGCCATTGTATTCATCGAATCGAATACATCCTTACCATTACAATGGAAAATTTTCAGGTATTTTAGTCCCTTAAAGTTATCGGCAACCTTACGGTTAGCAGTTTGATCCTTTTTAGGAACAGAAATACCGTAACCATTATCCTGGAATACAAAGATGACAGGAAGCTGTTCTTTTGAAGCACCATTAATCGCTTCGTAAACGTAACCTTCAGAAACCGAAGACTCACCTTGAGAACTAATGGCAACACCTTTACCTTTATAATGCTTCAATGCTCGTGCAATACCAACTGCATGCAAAGTGTGATTACCCGTACATGAAGATACATTGTGAATATTCCACTCTGGTTTTGCAAAGTGATTCGACATGTGGCGTCCACCACCTGCAACATCAGTATCCTTTGATATCCCATTAAAAATAACCTCTTCAGCTGTCAGTCCAGCTGATAATGAAGTCAACATATCACGATAGTAAGGAAATAAATGGTCTGTTTTTCTATCAAAAGTTTGTCCAATAGCCAGCTGAATACCATCGTGTCCTGCATAAGGTGCATGGTACGACCAACCAATTGCTTGTTTCAAATAATTGGGTGCTTTTTCATCAAGAGCACGTCCTAAAGTCATTAAGTTAAACCACTCAGCAAGCCTTTCTTTAGGAGTCTCTTTTATGCTATATTTTTTCTTATTTGTCATTGTTAAAGTCATTAATATATTAATAATCCGTCTTCAAATGCCTGTCTTAAGACAGGCAATTAAAATGCTCTGTTAAGATCAAACTCCTCCAGATAGTCAGCGATCTTTCTCAAGAAAGCACCACCCAAAGCCCCATCAACCACACGGTGGTCGTAAGAAAGAGATAAGAACATTTTCTGACGTGGAACAATAACATCACCATCAGGTGTTTCCAATACAGCAGGTTTCTTTTCAATAGTACCCACTGCTAAAATAGCAACCTGAGGCTGATTGATAATCGGTGTTCCCATTACATTTTTAAACGATCCAAAATTTGATATTGTGAAAGTTCCACCTTGAATATCATCTGCGTCCAATTTGTTGTTTCTAGCCTTATCAGCCAAGATATTCATACCAACAGTCAAACCTAATAGATTCTTTTGGTCTGCATTTTTAATAACCGGAACAATCAAATTACCTGATGGCAAAGCAACTGCCACACCAATATTGATATCCTTTTTCACAATAATCTTATAATCATCAACCGATGAATTGATCATTGGGAATTCGCGTAAAGCTTTTGAAACGGCTTCAATGATAATAGGCATAAAAGTGATTTTAGTTTTCTCTTTTGCAAAGAATTCATCTTTCACCTTATTTCTCCAATTCACCATATCGGTTACATCAGCCTCAACCATTGCAGTAACGTGAGGCGAAGTTTGCTTAGACATCACCATATGATCAGCAATAATTCGACGCATACGATCCATTTCAATAATCTGGTCATTTGCACCAACTGACATAGACACTTTTGGTTTTTGAGTGCTAGTTAAAGCTTTTTCAACTTTAGTAGCACTGACTGATGCTGATTGTACTTGCGAAGAAGCTCCTCTTTCAGCTACAAACTTCAAAACATCTTCTTTCTGAACACGTCCATCTTTGCCATGTCCCACAATAGCATCTAACTCTGCTTGTAAAATGTTTTCCTTCTGAGCAATGGCCTTAACTAAAGGAGAATAAAACCGATCTGAATCAGATTTAATTTCAGAAGCTTCGTTCACGACTTTCTCTTCAACAACTTCAACAGCTACTTCCTCTTTTATCTGAGATACGGATTCAGCATCCGCAGCATCCTCGCTCATATTAATAATAGCAACGACCTCTCCTACGGGTACCACATCATCCTCTTTGAAGCGAATCTCAATAACTTTACCAGATACAGGAGAAGGAATTTCAGAGTCCACCTTATCGGTTGCGATCTCAAAAAGCATATCATCCTCTTCGATGACATCGTTAAGATTTACAAACATTTTGGTGATGGTTGCCTCCTGAACACTCTCTCCCAACTTGGGCATTAGAATTTCAAAACTTGACATATATTCTTTGATTATTAGTTAGAATCGATATAAATAATAAAACAAATATATTATTTATTTTTATTTAGACTCCTTAAAATTTAAGTTTTCTGCAATCTCCAGATAACAAAAATCAAGAGACTATTGATTACCAGCAATTTACAATTCCCCTTCTAACAAACTAAAGAATATTTATTAGCGAAAAAAGGCGTGATAATCAGACTCTATAGCCTATTTTAAAAATATATGCTCAAATAATTAGTGAAATCTATTATTCAAATTATTTTTGCACTAAATAAAACAAAGCATCATGAAAGATTTTAATTATACTCTGGAGATTTCAGCTAATCAAGAAGAAGTATTTAATGCGCTGACCAATTCTTTCCAAATTGAATTATGGACGGGTTATCCTGCTACTATGGACGATCAAGTTGGGACTGTTTTCTCCTTATGGGAAGGTGATATTTCAGGTTGTAATATTCAGGTTGTGAAAGATTACAAATTGGTGCAAGAATGGTTTTTCGGGGAAACAGAAAACCCATCGATAGTAAGTTTTACTCTTAAGAAAGCAGGAAAGAATACATCGATAGAGTTGTCACACACAAATATTCCTGATGAAGCCTATGATGAAATTGTTGAAGGTTGGAAAGATTACTACCTTGGGTCAATGCAAAACTTTCTTGAATTCTCTTAAAGGACTAAAATAAAAAACATTGAAGCCGCAATCTTATGGATTGCGGCTTTTTCATTATATCTATTTAAGGTCTTTATTTTAATTGATCCGAGAAATCACGAACCAATTTAAATACGCCTTCAAACTGACCGATTTTCAAATTCTCATAAGTATCCGTTGTTTCATGATAATCGGCATTGTCTCCATCAGCATAAAAGAAAACAGCCTTTACATCTTTATTATAGAAACTCGCATGATCAGACGATGGTACAGGTTGAGTTCCTCTCATATTAGAAACATACTCGTGTTTCTTATTAATTTTCTCGTAAAGAGCCAACTCTACGGGGAATGCTTTCCCATTAAAAATATAAATCCCTTGAGATCCTGTTCCAATCATATCGAAATTCATGACCATTCTAGTTTTTTCAAGGGGAAACAATGGATGATCTACATAGTGTTTTGATCCTAACAAACCAGCCTCTTCCCCACTAAACAATAAGAACACTTGAGTGTAGTGAGGTTTCTTTCTAGCGTTCTTATAATGCTTGGCTAAATTCAATACCATAGCCACACCACTTGCATTATCGTTAGCTCCCGGATAAATTTTTGATCCCATCATCCCTAAGTGATCGTAATGTGCACAGTAAACAAGACAAGTATCCGTCTTACCTTGAATGTAGCCCAATAAATTCTGAGTTTTATAATTGTCGATAAATTGATTCTTTATTTTAACGGTAATTTTACTTGTTGTCGTATCAAGCTTAGAGTTTTTTACGATAAGTGTCGGGAATTCCTTTAAGAAGGTTCTTGCTGTATATTTCAATTTATTCTTTCTCAACATTACACCTTTGGCTCCAAAGAGATTAGCAGAAACAAGATCTGACGCAAAATTGTATAGTTCCTTATTATTCAAACCTACTGAATCTATGGCCAAAAATGTTTGAGATAAATCCTTCTTAAGAAATTCCTCGCGAATCTTATTCTTAGTTAGAATTTCTGTATTCAACCAGAGCACATCAAAAGTTCCTTCGCAGGATGGTGAATCTGGGTAGACAATAAAATCCTTAGCAGATTCAAGCTTATTTTTACCAAGCTTCAGAATTGGATCTTCAGGAAGGGTATTTATAGGTGTTGAGTAAGTTTGATAATAATTCGATTCAAAGTTTTTTAATTTAAGCTCTTTCATCTCTGCAGATAAATAGGCTGCTGCAATACTATCACCTTTATTAATGTATCCACGTCCAAAGTAATCATCAGAACTCAGCTCTTTGATTACTTTTCGTGCATAATTCATATCCTGTGCCCATAAACATGGGGTAAATGAAATCAATGCTAGGATCAGGACAAGTCTTTTATAATTCATAGTATCGTTTTTTTAAGTCGGTCAATATCCGCTAAAGTAAGTTTTCAATTTGAATTTGCCTTGAGTTCTCATGATGCTTTATAAATTGAAACTTAAAAAAAAATAAATTATTGAAAAATAAACGAGCTTATCCCATCAATTATAGCTGAAATAAGCCTTATCAATTAAGTAAAGAGATACAATTTCATTTTTTTCAAAAAAAAGTTCAAAAAATAGTCTCTAGGGAATCAAACACTTACATAAAATTGACACTTTTTTATCAAAAAAATATTTCCAGGAGACTTGTATATTCGGGGAAAGCATCTATATTTGCATCGCAATAGGGAGATAACGATCACCCAATAAACATTGTGATTGGGGAAGATACCAAAGTGGCCAACTGGGGCGGACTGTAACTCCGCTGACTTCGTCTTCGTAGGTTCGAATCCTGCTCTTCCCACAACATTCTGAAGCAACAAAATTTATTCGATAACGATCGATGAATTGCTAAAGATCTGCGGGAATAGCTCAGTTGATAGAGCATCAGCCTTCCAAGCTGAGGGTCGCGAGTTTGAGTCTCGTTTCCCGCTCAATTTTATTGTAAATATATTGGGGAGATACCAAAGTGGCCAACTGGGGCGGACTGTAACTCCGCTGACTTCGTCTTCGTAGGTTCGAATCCTGCTCTCCCCACTATTATATTTTCCTGCGGGAATAGCTCAGTTGATAGAGCATCAGCCTTCCAAGCTGAGGGTCGCGAGTTTGAGTCTCGTTTCCCGCTCAATTTAAGGAGAGATGGCAGAGTGGTCGAATGCGGTAGTCTTGAAAACTATTGTGCGGCAACGTACCGGGGGTTCGAATCCCTCTCTCTCCGCTTTAAAGCATCAAGGTTGAAAAACTTTGATGCTTTTTTTATGCCCTAAACTTCCATGAATATACCCCGATATTTCCCTTAGGTTCGTCATACGTTTACTAATTATCCTTATCAGTAATGGACTTGCAACAAAAATGTGGACAATAAGTTAAGTCATGCCGCTCTCTTTTGATTATTTAATAGCCTTCCGTATTCTAAAGGCGAAAGATAATTTAAAGAAGAATGCCTTCTACATGTATTGTACC